>NZ_CP134706.1:5707500-6377174 GCF_038246755.1 Micromonospora sp. FIMYZ51
GGTGGGCGCCGCCGTCGGTGGCGAGTTCCCGGTACAACTCGGGAAAACGCAGGTCGTAACAGATCGACAGGCCGACCCGAAGCCCCTCGACGTCGACCACCACCGTCCGGTCGCCCGGGGCCACCGTCGCCGACTCGCGGTACGAGACCCGACCGGGGATCTCCACGTCGTACAGGTGGATCTTGCGGTAGCTGGCCGCGAGCGCACCGGAGCGGTCGAAGACCAGCATGGTGTTCCAGGTGTGCTCGGGGTCGGGGCCGGCCTCGTGGAAGGAGCCGGCGATCAACCAGACACCGCGTCGTCGTGCGGCGACGGCGAAGAAGGAGCCGACCTCGCCGTCGACCGGCTCCGGCGCAGGCATGCCCGCGCCAGGCCCGAGGTAGTCGACATACTCCGGAAGGAGCACCAGGTCCGCGCCGGCGTCCGCCGCGCGGTCGATCAGGGCTTCGGCGGCGGCGAGGTTTGCCTTCCGGTCGTCGCGGGAGTTCAGCTGGCAGACGGCGACGCGCATGGCTGTCAGCGTACGGGCGGAAGAGGGTCCGGTGCAGTGCGAGCCGGCGTTCGGCGACTCAGGCCGACTTCTCCTCGCGCTCGCGCCGGGCGCGACGGCCGGTGAACTCGCGCGGCACGATCGTCGGGTTCACGTTCTCCAACACCGCTTCGCGGCTGATCAGCACCCGGGCTGCGTCGGGGTTACTGGGCACCTCGTACATCACGGAGAGCAGCACCTCCTCCATGATGGCGCGCAGGCCACGGGCGCCGGTGCCGCGCAGCATCGCCTGGTCGGCAATGGCCTCCAGCGCCGGCCGCTCGAACTCCAGCTCGACGCCGTCCAGCTCGAAGAGGCGCTGGTACTGCCGGACCAGAGCGTTGCGGGGCTCGGTGAGGATCCGGACCAGCGCGGTCCGGTCGAGGCTGCGGACGCTGGTGATCACCGGCAGCCGACCGATGAACTCCGGGATCAGCCCGAACTTGAGCATGTCCTCCGGCATCACCTGGCTGAAGATGTCGTCGGTGGAGCGCTCGGAGACGGCCCGGAGCCGGGCACCGAAGCCGGTGCCGCCGTGGCCCGTCCGGGCCTCGATGATCTGATCCAGACCGGCGAAGGCACCACCGCAGATGAACAGCACGTTTGTGGTGTCGATCTGGATGAACTCCTGGTGCGGGTGTTTCCGGCCGCCCTGCGGTGGGACGTTCGCCACGGTGCCTTCGAGCATCTTCAGCAGCGCCTGCTGGACACCCTCACCGGAGACGTCCCGGGTGATCGACGGGTTCTCCGACTTGCGGGCGATCTTGTCGATCTCGTCGATGTAGATGATGCCGGTCTCGGCCCGCTTGATGTCGTAGTCGGCGGCCTGGATCAGCTTGAGGAGGATGTTCTCCACGTCCTCGCCGACGTAGCCGGCTTCGGTCAGGGCGGTGGCGTCGGCGACGGCGAAGGGGACGTTGAGCATCCGCGCGAGGGTCTGCGCCAGGTGGGTCTTGCCACACCCGGTCGGGCCCAGCAGCAGGATGTTCGACTTGGCGAGCTCGACGCCGTCGTTACCGGCACCCGGCGCGTTGGCCGCCTCGGCCTGGATCCGCTTGTAGTGGTTGTAGACCGCTACCGCGAGCGCCTTCTTGGCCTGCTCCTGGCCCACGACGTAGTTGTCGAGGAACTGGCAGATCTCCATCGGCTTGGGAAGCTCTTCCCACTTCACCTCGCCGGACTCGGCCAACTCCTCTTCGATGATCTCGTTACAGAGATCGATGCACTCGTCGCAGATGTAGACCCCGGGGCCTGCGATGAGCTTCTTGACCTGCTTCTGCGACTTGCCGCAGAAGGAGCACTTGAGTAGGTCGCCGCCGTCACCGATCCGTGCCACCTACGTTCTCCCTGCACTCATCGGCCGGAGCCCCGGCCACGACCTGCGGACGCTGCGTTCCGCCCGTCTACTACCCACCTCGCCGGTCGCCCGACCAAGTGGTACGGACCCGACGTTACCCGCTGTCGGAGGTTTCTCCGACCCCCAAAACGGGTGTGTCAGAGGTCGGCCGGCGTCAGACCCGGCCGACCCCTGACCCGGTACTGGTCAGCTGGCAGCGTTCGCGGCCAGCAGCCCCTTCTTACGGCTGGTGAGAATCGTGTCGACCATCCCGTACTCGCGGGACTCCTCGGCCGTCATGATCTTGTCACGGTCGATGTCCTTGCGGACCTTCTCGACCGGCTGATTGCAGTGCCGGGCGAGCATCTCCTCCAGCTGCGTACGCATCCGCAGGATCTCCCGGGCCTGGATCTCGATGTCCGAGCCCTGCCCGTAGCCACCCTCGGTGGCCGGCTGGTGGATGATGATCCGCGAGTTCGGCAGCGCCATCCGCTTGCCCGGGGTGCCCGCCGCGAGCAGCACCGCCGCCGCCGACGCGGCCTGGCCGAGGCAGACGGTCTGGATGTCCGGCCGGACGTACTGCATGGTGTCGTAGATCGCCGTCATGGCGGTGAACGAGCCGCCCGGCGAGTTGATGTACATGATGATGTCCCGGTCGGGGTCCGTCCCCTCCAGGGTGAGCAGCTGGGCCATCACGTCGTTTGCCGACGCGTCGTCCACCTGGACCCCGAGGAAGATGATCCGGTCCTCGAAGAGCTTGTTGTACGGGTTGGACTCCTTGACCCCGTACGAGGTGCGCTCGACGAAGGACGGCAGGACGTAACGGTTGTGCACGGCCGCGAACTGCGGCGGCAGGCTCAGGTCGGTCATCGTCTGCTCCTCGATCAGCTCAGGGTCCCGGCGCCCTCGGGAACCTGAGCGGCCCCCGTGATCACCTTGTCGATGAAGCCGTAGTCCACGGCCTCCTGGGCGGTGAACCAGCGGTCCCGGTCCGAGTCCGCCTCGATCTGTGCCGGGGACTGGCCGGTGTGGAAGGCGACCCGCTCCTGGAACATCCGCTTGGTGTAGAGCATCTGCTCGGCCTGGATGGCGATGTCGGCCGCGGTGCCGCCCATGCCACCGGACGGCTGGTGCATCATGATCCGGGCGTGCGGCAGGGCGTAACGCTTGCCCTTGGTGCCCGCGCAGAGCAGCAGCTGGCCCATCGAGGCCGCCATGCCCATCGCCACGGTCGACACGTCGTTGTCGATGTACTGCATGGTGTCGTAGATCGCCATGCCGGAGTAGACCGAGCCACCCGGCGAGTTGATCCAGAGGAAGATGTCCCGGTCCGGGTCCTCCGCCGCGAGCAGCAGCAGCTGCGCGCAGATGCGGTTGGCCACCTGGTCGTTCACCTCGCTGCCAAGGAAGATGATCCGTTCCTTGAGCAACCGGTTGTAGACCGAGTCGTCGAGGTTGCCAATTGAGTCGCCACCTCGGGCGTCGAGCGCCCGCAGCGGCTTCGCTGGGATGTGCATGTCGGTCATGGCAGCCCTTCGCTCTCCGTACCGTCGTGTCCGACACTAACCGTTGCGCGGGGGGCCAGAAGCCCGCTCCGGGCACTGTTCGCTCTCAGCGCAGACCACCCGAAGGCGTACCCGGAAAGGGATTGGGCCACCACCCACCGCGACCGGCGGACGGTGGCCCCACCCCGACGATCAGTGCTCGTGGCCGTGCTCCGCCTCGCTCGCCTCACGCAGCGCGTCCAGGCTGACCACATTGCCCGCCGCGTCCTTGATCGTGATGCGTTCCATGATCGCGGCCAGCGCCTTGCCCCGACGGACGTCGCCGTAGACCGCGCCGGCCGCACCCGAGCGGACCAGCTGGTCGTAGTACTGCTGCGGCGCCATGCCGGCGCGCTGGGCGCGGTGGACGATCTCGTGGCCGAACTCGTCGTCGGAGACCTGCACGTCCTCGGCGTCGGCGAGGGTGTCGAGCAGCAGCTGGACCTTGACGCCCTGGGTGGCGGCCTCGGTCAGCTCCGTGTCGATCTGCTCCTCGGTCTTCTCCTCAGCGGCGAGGTAGTCCTCCATCGAGGCGCCGATGCGCTCCAGCTGGTCGGCCATCGCCTGCTTGCGGCTCTCCACCTCGTCGCGGATCACGCCTTCCGGCGCGGGCACGTCGGCGGCCTCGACCAGCTGCTCCAGGGCCTTGTCCCGGGCGGCGTAGATCTGCTCGACCCGCTTGCCCCGGGTGACCCGCTCGCGCAGGTCGTTGCGCAGCTCCTCGATGGTGTCGAACTCGCTGGCCAGCTGGGCGAACTCGTCGTCCAGCTCGGGCAGCTCCTTCTCCTTCACCGTCCGCACGGTCACCACGACATCGGCGTCCCGGCCGGCGAAGTCGCCGCCGACGAGCTGGGTGGTGAAGGTGGCGTCCTCGCCGGCGGCGAGGCCGACGACCGCCTCGTCCAGGCCCGGCAGCAGCTGCTTGCTGCCCACCTCGTGGGAGATGTTGGTGGCCGAGCCGCCCGGCACCTCCTCGCCGTCCACGGTCGCCCGCAGGTCGATCTGGACGTAGTCGCCTTCGGCCGCGGCCCGCTCGACGGTCTTCAGGGTGGCGAAGCGCTCGCGCAGGTTCTTCACCTGCTCGTCGATCTCGCTCTCGTCGATCTGGAGCTCGTCGACGGTGACCTCGATCGTCGACAGGTCGGGCAGGGTGATCTCCGGCCGGACGTCGACCTCGGCGGTGAAGTTGAGCGAGTCTCCGTCGTTGAATTCGGTGATCTCCACCTCGGGGCGACCCAGCGTCTTCAGGTCGTGCTCACGGACGGCCGAGAGAATGTTCTGCGGGATCGCCTCCTGCACCGCCTCGTTGAGCACGGTGCCCCGGCCCACCCGCTGGTCGATGACCTGCGGCGGCACCTTCCCCTTACGGAAGCCGGGAATCTGGATCTGCTGGCCGATCTCCCGGTACGCCTTCTTGAGGCTCGGCTCGAGCTCGACGAACGGCACCTCGATGGCGAGCCGCACGCGCGTCGGGCTCAGAGTCTCGACGGTGCTCTTCACAGGCGTACTCCTTGACGGATCTCGGTTGAGTCTGGGCGCTCTTTCGGCCCATCGAGTGTAGGCGAGCCAGCGGGAACGGCCAGCAGCACCCGGGGGCGGCACGCGGCGCTCTCGGCCCACGTGCCGCCGCCCAGGTGCGCGCTGTCGCACGCTTGCGGCAGTCGGGGTGGCGGGATTTGAACCCACGGCCCCTCGCTCCCAAAGCGAGTGCGCTACCAAGCTGCGCCACACCCCGTGGCGACCAGCAGTCTATGCCGTCCCCCCGACACCCGGGTGCCGGGGCGGCACCCAACGCGCCGAACGAGGACAAACCGCCCACGCTCGCCGGTGACGGCCACCGGGTGGGGCGTAGCGGCGCAAGTACGGCGATGTTGCGGTGTCCTGTCGCGGCGGATGCCGCAACATCGCCGTACTTGGGTGGATCATGAACGACGCGCCGCCGGGATACGGCCGTGCGAGCGCCGCCCGGCATTGGGTAGGCTGTCGGGCGCGGCCAGCTTGCCTGGGCGTACGCGGGCGTAGCTCAATGGCAGAGCTTCAGTCTTCCAAACTGACGGTGCGGGTTCGATTCCCGTCGCCCGCTCCACAGCACTACGGCCCGGGTCAGCGGCATGATCGCCGCACCTGGGCCGGTCTCGTTCCAGCCCTGGATGATCGTGCGTGCCATTGGCGTGCTGGCCGCTCTGCGGCTTGCCACCGGCGGGTTCCGTCGGCCGCCGACCGCCATCATTAGGCGTGATTTCACCTCAGTCAGGAATGCGGAATCTTCCTCGCGGTATCGGGTGCGTCAGGTTGCTACGGTGCAGCTATGCCGGGCCATGACAGGATTCGGGTTCGCGAGCGGTACGGCCAGCCGGGATCGTCCGGCACTCGATCAGATAAATCGGATTTGCCTGGCGCAAGCGTGGCCATCGGTGCGCTGCGGGACGGCCGGCTCCCGGCCACCGGAAACGTTTTCGCACTGCAACGACTCGCCGGCAACCGGGCTGTCACGTCGGCACTCACCGTTCAGCGGGACGGCCCGCCCGGCTCGGTTGCCGGTCAGGTCGATGCAGCCGCTGGCGCCAATACCGTCAGGCATTCGTTGACCGCGTCCGGGACCATCGCCGGCGGGCAGACCCTGTCCAACAGCGACGGTACGCACATCCACACCGTGGGCGACACGACCGTACGGGTATCGGTCACCACCCGAGGGCTCTCCATCGACTTCGGCCCGTCACTCGTCATCACGAAGGAAGACGCGATCGGCTGGCTCGATGTCGACATCGACCTGCATCGGCTGAGCTGGGATTTCGGCACGCAGATGTTGCACGCGGAGTGGACCGCGGCCAACGCGGTCAACTGGTTCGGTGGAGTGGGCGAGCAACTCCTCGGGCCGTTCCGACAGGCGTTGGGACAGTTGCCTGCCCGGACCCGGGAAGCCGGCTACAACCCGTTCACCGACGAGAACCTGCCAGGTGACCTGACCGAGTTGGTGGGCAGACTGGCAAGTGCGGGCGGCTCGGGGAGCCTGCCTCGGATCTCCGGCGCTCAGCTTCAAGGCGACTTCGCCGTCAGCGGCGAACTGACCCGCGACCTCGGCCAGGGCGTCACCATGGCGGTCCCGTCCGGCACCCGCTTGTCGGCCACCGCCTTCCTCGCCGGGAACGTGCCGAACAGCGCGGCGCGCGTACGCATCGCCCGGATCCAGCTCGACGCGTCCGGCCCGGGCGCGACACTCAATCTGCGTGCGCTGGGCCAGGACTGGCCGGTCATCCGACTCTCGTCGGTGACCATGGCTGCGGGCGGCCGGCTCTCCGCCCACTACCGCATCATCCACGAAGATATCGGGACGGCCCTCTTGCAATTTCTCGCAGTAGCGGCAGTGCAGGAGAACCCGTTGGCCGCCGGGCAGATCCGGGACGACCTCACCGCACACGACCAGGCCGCACATCGCATGATCGACGACATGGTGCGGGACAACGTCGAGCCGGTGCTCCGGGACGCGATCAGGTCGAACGCCGACGCGATTCCCGGGATCAACCTGGCCGAGTTGCTGGGGGTCTCCCCCTGACACCGCTACCGCAGCGGAACGGCCCAACTGCCTGCGCGGCGGCCGAGGGAGATGTCGGCCGGGCCGGCCGTACGTCCCGCTCAGGCTGCTCGACTGTCGTCACGGCGGTCAGCTTGCCGGCCCGGCGCGGGAAAGTACGTGTCGAGTTTGCGGCGCAGGTGTGCCGCGTAGACGAAACCGAGGGCCGGGGTGCGCCGGTAGCAGCCGACGGTGCCGGCCGTCACGTCCACCACCACCGGGCGGGCCATGCTGGCGAAGTGCAGCAACTGCTTCTGCTGCACCCACGCTGTCGCGGCCGGGTCGACGCGGGTGCCGACAAGGGCCGGAAGGACGGCGACACCGGACTGGAAGCCGCGCCACTGTCCCTTGCGGGCCTCCGCGTACTCGAAGGCCATCGTCGTGAAGGATTCCGCGTCGGTCCTGGTGACGTCGGTGGCGGGGGCCACGATCGTGAACAGGTGCAGCTTGGTCGCCATCCATTGGACGCGGAAATCCGAGCGGTAGCCGATGAGCACCGCAGTGCCGTGCCAGTTTTCGGTCTGCACGTCGCAGCCGTCGGCGGCCAACCGCACTGCCGTCGCCGTGATGTACTCCTGCACCGCGTTTTCCGCCATGACGGTCTCCCTCGCTCCGGGTGTCTCTACTCAGGATCGACCCGGGTGTCCAGCGGTCGACAGCCGAGTGTAGGACCGGCCCGGGCCCAGCCGGGGACGCGCGAGCCGCAGCGACGCAGTCAGCACTATCCGTCAATTTCACGGACGGCCCGGTTGCCGAGACAGCGCAGGCTACCGCCGCCCGGCGTGCGGCAAGCGTACGGCGGTTGCCAGCAGGTGGGTAAGCGGCAGAGCGAACGCACCGTCCCGGGTGGACCCACGCTCGTCGACGAAGCGGCGCAGGTCGGTCAGGAGGTTGTCCCACCGGCCCTCGGCAATCAACCGTTGCCGCTCGGCGAGCACGTGACCGGCCGTACCGATCAGGAAGGTGACCGCCGCGTCGGCGTCGGCGAAGGTCAGCTCAAGCTCGCGCGTACAGGCGGTGGTCAGCCGTAGCCCGGCGTCGCCCAGCAGGGCCACGAGCGCCTCCGGGTCCCCCCACCGGCTCGGCGGACCGCTGGCCGGCGGTGGCGGCGGCAGGTGCTCGGCGAGGACCTGGCCCATCGCCGGCAGGAAGCTCCCCGGTGTCCAGGCGGCCAGCACGAGCCGCCCCCCAGGTACGCAGACCCGGGCCAACTCCCGCGCCGCCCCGTCGTGGTCCGGGGCGTACATCACGCCGAACACGGAGAGCACGGTGTCGACGCAGCCGTCGGGTACCGGCAGCGCGCCGACGTCACCCACCGTCCAGGTCACCGGCAGGCCGGCGGCGGTGGCCCGTTGTCGGGCCAGCCGCAGTAGCGTTGGCTCGAAGTCCACCGCCGTGACACGGGCGCCGCGCTGCGCGGCGAGCAAGGCGGCGTTGCCGGTCCCGGTGGCCACGTCGAGCACCCGGTCACCGGCCTCGATCGCGGCGGCCTCCGTCACCGACTCCGCGACCGGTTCCAGCCGGCGCGCCATGGCCGGGTAGTCGCCGATGCCCCACGTCGTCAGAGAAACCACGAATCCGCCTTCCCGGTCGAGAAGGCGCCCTTGGTTCAGTGGATTCGGGCGAGCGTGGCGGATCCCGTCCGTCGCAGCGCCTCTCGCCCGGATACCTTGACCGTAACGGGCAGGCCAGCGCTCCGGCAAGGCACCGACCCCACCTCGACGCCGCCCGGGTCGGCGCAGCGCCGTCCCGCGTACCGGCCGGTCCGGGACGGGAGCGGCCGGTCGAGAAGGGAGCCATGCGGTTTCGGGCTGTCCGGGTCGGCTGGGTGGACGCCGAGCCGGCCGGAGTTGGAGCAGGCCATCCGCGACTTTCTCGCCGAGATTGATCCCGCCACCGGTTATCTGGCGCAATGACTGCCGCTCACGTGTCGGCTGCCCGGTTGTTGCCGGGCATCAGCGTGATGGTGGCGACGATGCCGAGGGCCGCCACCGCGGCGCCGAGCAGTTGCACGGTGCCGTAGGCCGCGCCCGCGCCGAGCATGGTGAGGAACACCGCCACCGAGAGGGCTCCCCCGACGTGGCTTGTCGACTCGAAGAGCGCGGAGGCGGTACCCCGGTCGTCGGGAGCCGCGTTGCCGACGCTTTCCCGGGTCAGCGCCACGTAGATGGGGCCGGCGCTGATGCCCCAGCCGACCAGCCAGGCGACCACGACGGGCAGGGATCCGCCGGTGCCCACCGCCACCCCGACGAGAGTGCCGGCGCAGAGCGCGAGCGCCACCACCGCGACGGTGCGGGGACCGTACCGTCGGATGAGGTTTCCGGCCGGCACGGCGCTGAGCAGCGCGCCAAGCAGGACCGGGGCGAGCACGAGGCCGGTCTGCGCGGCGGAGAGCCCGTGGACCTGCTGGAGGTAGAGGCTGCCCACGACGACGACCGCCGCGTACGACGCCGAGTGCGCCGCGAACGCCAGGCAACTGGCCATCAGCGACCGCGACCGCAGCAGGCCGGGCTTGAGCAGCGGGTTGCGCATCCGGCGTTCGAGCGGGACGAGGACGGCCAGCAGGAACAGGCCGGTGCCGAGGAAGGACAGCGCGGGCCAGGGCGCTCCCGGCTCGGAGATTCGGCTAGCGCCGTAGATCAGGGCGAGCAGCCCGCCGGTGGCCAGGACGGCTCCGGCGACATCCAGCGACCGCCGGTCGGTGGCCACGGGCGGATCCGGCGGCAGCAGTCGCCGGGTGGCGATCACCGCCACGATCCCCACCGGGACGACGGCGAGGAAGATCCAGCGCCAGCCCCAGTACGAGGTGATCAGGCCGCCGCAAACGGCACCCGCGAGGCCGGCCGTGTTGGCCGCGGCGGCGACCACCGCGAAGACCCGGCTGCGCCAGGGCTCGTCGGGAAAGAGGGCGGCTGCCGACGCCAGGGCAGCGGGGATGGCGAAGGCGGCACCGAGGCCCTGGAGGACCCGGCCGGCGAGCAGCGGGATGAGCGCCGAGGCCAGGCCAGCGAGGACCAGGCCGAGGGTGTTGACCACCAGGCTGATGATGATCAGCCGCCGCTGTCCCCAGAGGTCGCAGACCCGCCCGCCGAGCAACAGGAAACCGCCGATGCTCAGCGAGTACAGGGTGATCACCCATTGCAGCCGGTCGGGCGCGATGTCGAACTGCGTCGCGATCTGCGGCAGGGCGGTGGCCACGGCGAGGCTGTCGAAAAGCACCAGGAACATGACGCTGGCCAGGACCAGGGCGACGGGCCAGCGGCGTACCGGCTGCGGCGGAGCCGGGGGTGCCGGCGCGGTCAGTGCTGGTTCCATCGGTCCTCCATCCCCACTGCGAAGGAGGGCAGCGGATCTGCTGCCGGGCCGGTGGATCGGGTTATCCGGCGGCAACCCGCCGACGGATCTGGGCCCGGTCCTCGGCGGGCAGGGCGTCGGCGACCAACAGCTGCGGCAACAGCTCCGGCTCGATGGTCAACGCGCGGAAGGCGAACTCGACGGTGACCTGGTGGTCGGGCCGGTGCAGCACCTCGATCGGGTCGGTGGCGCGGACCTCGCCGGGCTCGATCACCCGCAGGTACGCGCCGGGCACTGCCGCCTGCGTGAACCGCTTGATCCAGCCGCGCTCCTGGAGCCAGCCCTGGAACGTCCCGCACGGGATCCGTGGGCAGGAGATCTCCAGGACGACGTCCGACCCGATCCGCCAGCGCTCGCCGATCAGCGCGCGGTTGACGTCGACTCCGACGGTCGTCAGGTTCTCCCCGAAGGAGCCGTCGCCGAGGGTGCGACCCAACTCCGCCGCCCAGCGGTCGAGATCTTCCCGCGCGTAGGCGTAGACGGCCTGGTCGACACCGCCGTGGTGCTTGACGTCGTAGACCCGGTCGCCCACCAGACCTACCTCGCCGGTGCCCTTGGCACCGGGCACGACCACGGCCACCGGACCCTCGACCGGCCGCTTGTCGATGCCGGTCAGCTCGGGCCCGGCCTTCCAGGGGTTGGGTCGCGGCCTGCCGACGTTCACCGAGCGCACCTGCATGAGACGACGGTACGGCGCAGGCCGGCGGCACGCAGGCCCGGGGGTCCGCCCGAGGCGGTGCGGCGGTTGCGCTCCGGCCGGCGTCCGTCAGGCCGCGATCTGCTCCGTCGCGCGTACCGACGCGGCGAGCAGGGCGTCGTCGCCGCACCGGGCGTACGCCTCGATGGCGGCGTCCGCGAACTTGATCGTGTGGGCGTCGCCGGAGTCCACCGCGCGCCGTATCACCTCGGCGACGTCCCGCCGGGGCCGGACCGGCGGGGCGGGCCCGGATGCCGGCGCGCTGGTCGGGCACCCGGGGCACCGCGTCGAGCGCGGTACGCGGGTCGGTGATCGGGTACGGTCCGGCGCCAGCGGCTGCCAGCGGGCCGCCCAGTAGGCCAGCCCCTGCCCGAGTTCGGTGACACGTGGGGTGCTCTCCCAGTCGAGCAGTGCGCACGGCGTGACCGACCCGGATCACGCCATGGGTGGCACCGGCCGCGATGCCGGGCAGCAGGCGCGGCCACCAAACGGCCGAGCGCCTCCCGCCACGGCGCGTCGGCCAACTCCCGATCGAAGTAGTCCAGCCAGTCGCCGGTACGCACCGGATCGCGCAGCGGCGACGCCAGGACTTGAAGTTCGGTTCAGGTCAACCCGATCGGTGGGGTCGGGTGGATCGGGTCGCGGCCACGGATGAACCGGCGGCGGCCGGGTATGTAGGCCCGTCCTGGTGGAGTGACGACCTCCCGGTCGCGGTGCCGCGACCGGCCCGGCCGGGCGGGTCGGCATGACCCGCCCGGCGGCGGGGTCAGGTGGTCAGCCAGTTCCAGGCGTCCACGATCCACTGGGTCTGTTGCAGGTAGGCGATGCCCAGGCCGGTCAGGAAGACGGCGGTGACCAGGTGGGCGCCCCGGGCGCTGCGCCGGATCCGGCCCAGTTGCCGTTCCAGCACCAACCGGCCCAGCAGCCGGGCGAGCGCGAAGAGCCCGGCCGCCACCAGCAGGCTCAGCACGAAGATCAGAAACTGCCCGGCCAGGTCACCGCCGCCGGAGATCGCCCAGATGCCCCAGCACACGAAGGCGAACAGCACCCCCGCCATGCTCCACTCGCCGCCCCGCTTCAGCTGCGCCACGTGCCAGCTCAACGGCCGGCGCGGCGCCGGCTCACCCGGCCAACCGGTGCCGGTCGGCTCGTGTTCCATGGTCGGGAACGGCTCGGTGGGCGACGTCCGGGGCCCGACCGAGGCCACGCCGCGCCGGAACGGATCGCGCTGCGTCGGCACTGCGCCATCCGGCTGCGGCGGCACCTCCACGGTCCGTTCCGCCCACGGCTGCTTCTGGTCGGCCATCTCGTCCCCTCCCCTTGGCCGGCGGCGCGCCCCCGACCACCGCTTGTGACTTCGAGGGTAGCCAGCCGGCAAATGGGTCGCCGTCGCCGCACCGATCGGTTAGACACAACCGGTGTGACAACCTCTTCGCTGCCCATCGAGACCGCCCGCGTCGAAGACTTCGACGAGATGAACCGGTTCCTCAACACTCTCTTCCATCACGCCCTCGAACCCGAGGCCTACGAGGCCGAGAAGGCGATCTTCGAACCGGCGCGGGCGCTCGTGGTGCGCGACGGTGCGGAGCTGGTGGCCACCGCCACGGCCTTCACCCGGGACCTGGCCGTACCCGGCGGCGAGGTACCGGCGGCACACGTCAGCATGGTCGGGGTCGCCCCCACCCATCGGCGCCGGGGCCTGCTCACCGCCATGATGCACAGGCAGCTACGGGACATCCGCGACGCCGGCCGGGAGCCGGTGGCGGTGCTCTGGGCCAGTGAGGGCCGGATCTACCCCCGCTTCGGCTACGGGTTGGCGTCGCAGCGCCTCGAGATCGACAGTGTCACCGCCGAGCTGCGGCTGCCCGCCCCGACCCCCGACGAGGGCCGGCTACGGCTGGACCTGCCGGCCAATCGCCGGCCCGACCTCGCCCGGGTGTACGACCAGGCGCGGCTGGACCGGCCCGGCTGGTCCGCCCGGGACGACAGGTGGTGGCGGTACGTGCTGGTCGACCCGGAGTCACAGCGCGGCGGTGCCACCGAACGGCGGGTGGTGCTGCACGAGGGCCCCGACGGCGTCGACGGGTACGGACTGTTCCGCACCAAGGCCGAGTGGGACAGTGGCGGCCCGAAGTCCACCACCACCGTCGACGAGGTGGTGGCGACCAGCCCGGCGGCGTACCGGGCGATCTGGCGGATGCTGCTGTCGATCGACCTGACCCGGCGGCTGACCTCCAACCGGGCAGCGGTGGACGAGCCGCTGCTCTGGCTTGTCGACGAGCCACGCCGGCTCGGCGTCCGGCAGATCGACGCCCTCTGGGTACGCGTGGTGGACGTACCGGCCGCGCTGGCCGCCCGACGCTACGCCACCGACCTCGACGTGGTCATCGAGGTGACCGACGACCTGCTGCCGGAGAACACCGGTCGGTGGCGCCTGGTCGGCGGGCCGAAGACCGCCAGTTGCACCCCGGCGACCGGACCGGCCGACCTGGCCTGCGACGTACGCTGCCTCGGCGAGCTGTTCCTCGGTGGTGCCAGCCTCACCACGCTGGCCGCCGCCGGCCGGGTACGCGAACTGCGCTCCGGTGCCCTCGCCGAAACCACCCCCGCCTTCACCTGGCACCGCGCCCCCTCCGCCATGGAAGTCTTCTAACCCACCCCGCCCACCCCACCCCACCCCACCCCACCTCGCCCCACCCACCCCGCCCCACCCCGGCCCGGCGATCTTGCACTTTTGGTCGCTTGAATGTCAGCATTCGCCGCTTTTGCCCAGACGGTAAGTGCATGATCGCGGGGGCGGGGTGGGGCGGGCGGGGTGGGGTGGGGTGGGTGGGCGGGGTGGGCGAGCGAGGTGGGGTGGGGTGGGGTGGGAGGTACGGTCGGGGGATGGCGGAGGCGGAGCGGCGGCGGCGACGGCACCGACACCACGGCGGGCAGGAGACGGGCACCGACGAGGGTGTCCGCGCGACGACCCCGGGCGTGCACGACGGTGGTGAACCGCCACGTGGCCGCCGTACCGGCACCGCCGAGGAAGGCGAACGAGGGCTGCGCGGGCTGGTCGGCTCCGGCTCGTCACAGGTGAGCGTGACGGCGGCGATGCGGGCCCGGGACGCCGCCCGCCCCAGCGAGGACGACCTCGCCGAGGCCGCGGCCCGGCTCGTCATCGTCCGCCGCAACTGGACCCCCCGCGACGAACTACCCCGCCGCTGACCCGACGGGCGGCTCCCGACGGCGCTGACGGCACCACGGGTACGCCAGGGCAGCAGCCTCGCCCGCCCGGCCAACCGCTCCCGCAGATGCGGGACCGCGCCCGCCCGCCGGTCGGTAGCTGCTGCCCCGGGCCGCGGTCAGGGCAGGTCGGGCAGCTGCCCCGGGCCGCGGTCAGGGCAGGTCGGGCAGCTGCCCGGTCTTCTCGTACTCCGTCACCTGGGCGATCCGCCGGGCGTGCCGGTCGCTGCCAGAGAACCCGGTGGTCAGGAACGCCTCCACGATGGCGGTGGCCTCGTCGAGAGTGTGCTGGCGGGCACCGACCGCGACCACGTTGGCGTCGTTGTGCTGCCGGCCGAGCTGTGCGGTCTCCACGCTCCAGGCCAGCGCCGCCCGGACCCCGGCGACCTTGTTGGCGGCGATCTGCTCACCGTTGCCCGAGCCGCCGATGACCACACCCAGGCTGCCCGCGTCGGCCACCACACGGGTGCCGGTGTGCAGGCAGAAGGCCGGGTAGTCGTCGTCGGGGTCGTAACCGTGCGGGCCGACGTCGACCACCTCGTACCCCTGCTTGGCCAGGTGGTTGGCCAGGTGCACCTTCAACTCGAAACCGGCGTGATCGGATCCCAGGTAGACGCGCATACCGGGCAGTCTGTCAGGCCCGCCCAGCCCGCCACCGCCGGGGCGGCGCCAGACCGGACGGGCGCCAGATCACACCCCGTCCGGCAGCTCGGCGACCACCAGGCCGCCACGCGCCTTCGGGGTGAACCAGGTGCTCTTGCGTGGCATCTTCTCCCGAGCCAGGTTCACCGCGACGAAATCGTCGACGGTCACCGGCGCGATGAGCACGGCCAGCTCGGCCCGCCCAGCCCCGACCTCACCGGTCAACCAGCTCGCCGGGTAGTCACCGCCGACATAGGTGATCCGCTTGTCGCCCGGATCCAACCCGAGAGCGTCGCGCAGCAGCAACCGCTCGACCAGAGCATGATCGAGGTTCTCCAACCGGCTCGCGCCGGTGTGCGGCAGCGTCATCGCGTACGCCTGACCGGGCAGCTGGAGCACGACGGTGCCGCCGGCCGCCGGGACCTCGACCGGACCCTCGACCGGGGTGAGCTGCGCACCGACCGCGCGCAGCCGGTCCAGCAGCTCCTGCGGCGTGGTCGGCAGCTCGCTGACCAGGCGGTTGTACGGCTGGATCGCCACCGAGGCGGGCGTGGTGACCACCGCCAGGAAACGAGGCAGCCCGCCGGTCTGCGCGGCCAGGCTGCGGTGGTTGCCGTCGGCGACGACCAGCTCGCCGCCACCCGCCAGCGCAGTCAGCTCGTCCTGTGCCGGCCCGGGGCCGATCGGCCAGATGGCGTGGGTACGCCCAGCCTGGTCGGTGTCGGTCGCGGCGGGCACACCGGCCGCGTCGGTGGCCGCAGCCAGCGCGGCATGAAGTTCATCGCCCCGCCCGGTCTGCAACAGCAGCACCGGCGAGAGCAGATGACCCAGCGCCTCGGCCAGGGCGACCCGCTCACGCACCTTGGCGATGAACACGTCCTCGTTGCGGATGACCAGGCCCGGCTCGTCGGCGCGGGTGGAGATCTGATCGGTGTCGACCATGGCGAACAGCCCGTAGGCCGACTCCTCGCCCGGGGCGCTGATCCGGTACAGCACCACCACCCGCTCGGCCGGCGTGTAGCTGCCGTCGGCCTTCGCCTCGGCCAGCCGGCTCACCGCATCCGGAAGAGCGTCACTGAAAGACTTGCCGAGGCTCTCGGGAGCCCGGTGCGGCATCTCGATGCCGAGGGCACTGTGCGGGTTCGCCTCGATGATCGCGGTGATCTCCGCGTCGTCGGCGAACTCGTCGTAATTCTGCGCACCCGTGCCGCCTGTGGTGATCCAGGCCCGGGTGATCGGATGCACGACCGTCATGACCACTGACGCTACCGCCGCCCGACACTCCCCCGCCGCCGGACCCTCACCCCGCCCACTGGGTGAAAGGAAGGGCCCCCTATTAACGCCTGCGGTAGAGGAAGGGCCCCTTATTAACAGCCGCACTCGCCGGTTCGGCGCTAACTGCCGTACGCTCCGGCTCGGCGATGGCGGCCAACGGGCCTGGGCGCTGCGGCGGGGCCGCGCGGTGGGATCGCTCGCGGGCCCTGGTTGCGCAGCTCCCGGCCGGGTGGAGTCAGCTGGGAGGTGGCCGGCACCCGGGCAACGCCCACCACGCTCGGTCGCGCCGGCGGCTCCTCCGGATCGTACGGAGACCGCTCCGGCCAGGCCGTCGGCCAGCGCGAGCGGTCCGCCAACCGGTACCCGGCGACGTCCGTCCTCTCCTCCTGGCTGCGTCCCTCCTCCTGGCTGAGTAGATCGTCGACCGGCGCACGATGCTTGGCCATCCGGCACCTCCACGAGTTGCGGACTGCGGGCAGCGAGCAGCGGGCAGCGATGCGACCCGCCGGATCGCCGCGGACAACCATGCAAACGAGTCCGCGAATCGACCGGTGACGCTGCGCTCGTGCCGGCGGGTCTACCGGGGGGCGCGCTACCACCGACCCGGGCCGCGCCGCCGCCGGGCAGCACGGAGCCGCCGGGCAACGCGGAGCCGCCGGGCAACGCGGAGCCGCCGGGCAACGCGGAGCCGCCGGGCAGCACGGAGCCGCCGGGCAGCACGGAGCCGCCGGGCAGCACGGAGCCGCCGGGCAACGCGGAGCCGCCGGGCAACGCGGAGCCGCGCCGGACAGGCCATGGCTGCCGGCCCGGCGCGGCGCGGCACCCCCGCGTTGCCCGGCCGGGGCACGATCAAGCAGCGGTACGGCGCACCAGCGCGAGTGCGGGGTTAATCGCGAGTGCGGTGTTAGGCGGTGTTAATAAGGGGCCCTTCCTCTACCGCAGGCGTTAAAAGGGGGCCCTTCCTTACACCTCAGTCGAAGATGGGGTCGAGGTTGCGGCTGCGCTTCAGTTCGAAGAAGCCGGGGGTGCCGGCGACCAGCAGTACGCCGTCCCAGAGGCGGCCGGCGGCCTCGCCCTTGGGTGCCGGGGTGACCACCGGACCGAAGAAGGCCACCTGCTGGCCGTCCGGGCCGGGCGCGTGGATGACCGGGGTGCCGACCTCGGTGCCGACCGGCCGCATGCCTGCCTCGTGGCTCTCCCGCAGCGCGGTGTCGAGCCCGGTGTCGTCGGCCGCTGCGGCCAGCTCCGGGTCGAGCCCGGCGTCGGTGAGCGCCGCGGCGTACAGTTCCGGCCCGAGCTGCTCCTGGCCGAGGTGGATCCGGGTGCCCAGGGCGGTGTAGAGCCGGCCGACGGCCGCCGCGCCGTACCGTTGCTGCACCGCGATGCAGACGCGGACCGGGCCCCATCCCTTCCGCATGATGTCCTGGTACTCCTCGGGCAGTTCCCGACCCTCGTTGAGCACCGAGAGGCTCATCACGTGGAAGCGGATTTCGAGCGCACGGACCTGCTCCACCTCCAGCAGCCAGCGGGACGTGATCCAGGCCCACGGGCAGATCGGATCGAACCACATGTCGACAGCGACTCGCTCGTTCACGATGCGTTCCCTTCACGACGATGACACCGACTCAACCGGCGTGTCTCCGATCTTTGCTCCGCGCCGGCACGTGGGGGTGAGAACGGAGGCGTGACCTCGCCCACCGTTGGCGGTCCACACATGGAAGACTCAGGCGGGGGACCGGCCGCGACGAGCGGTCAACGAACGACGCGACCGAGGCGTACGGCGAGAGTGGGATGGAGACGAACAGTGCCGGGAGTGCGCAACCTGACGCAGGTCGAGGCGACCGAGCGGGCCCGCCTGCTCGACGTGATCGGGTATGACATCAGTCTGGACCTGTCCAGCGCCGTGCAAGCGGCCGGAGGTCGGACCTTCCGATCGACCACGGAGGTGCGCTTCCGCTGCATCGAGCCGGGGGCCAGCACCTTCATCGAGGTGGCCGCGGACTCGGTTCGCTCGGCGACGCTCAACGGCGCCCCGGTCGACCTGACCGACTGGTCGGCCGAGAAGGGGTTGACGCTGACTGGGCTGGCCAGCGAGAACACTCTGGTCGTCGACGCGGATTTCGCGTACTCCAACTCGGGGCAGGGGCTGCACCGCTCGGTGGACCCCGTCGACGGTGAGACGTACCTCTACAGCCAGTTCGAGACGGCGGACGCGCAGCGGGTCTTCGCCTGCTTCGACCAGCCTGATCTGAAGAGTGTCTACACCTGGCACGCCACCGTCGCGGAGCACTGGACGGTGGTCTCCAACATGCCGGTGGAGCGGGAGGAGCCGGCCGGCGAGGCGTTGAAAACCGTCCACTTCGCCGAGTCGGTGCGGATGAGCACCTACATCACCGCGCTCTGCGCCGGGCCGTACCACGAGGTCCGGGACAGTCACGACGGCATCGACCTGGGGGTCTTCTGCCGGGCCTCGATGGCGCAGTACCTGGACAGCGACGATCTGTTCCTGGTCACCAAGCAGGGCTTCGACTTCTTCCACGAGCAGTTCGGGGTGCGCTACCCGCTGGCCAAGTACGACCAGCTGTGGGTGCCGGACTTCAACGCCGGCGCGATGGAGAACTTCGGCTGCGTCACGCACGCCGAGTCGCACTACCTGTTCCGCTCGCAGGTCACCGACTTCGAGTACGAGCAGCGGGCCAACACCATCCTGCACGAGCTGGCCCACATGTGGTTCGGTGACCTGGTCACCATGCGCTGGTGGAACGACCTGTGGCTGAACGAGTCGTTCGCCGAGTGGGCCAGCCACTGGTGCAACACGCACGCCACCCGGTTCACCGAGGCGTGGACGACGTTCCTGTCCGTCCGGAAGAACTGGGGCTACCGGCAGGACCAGCTCTCCTCCACCCACCCGGTCTACTGCGAGATGCCCGACCTGGAGGCGGTCGAGGTCAACTTCGACGGCATCACGTACGCCAAGGGTGCCAGCGTGCTCAAGCAGCTGGTCGCGTACGTGGGCGAGGAGCCGTTCCTGGCCGGTCTGCGGGCCTATTTCGCCCAGCACGCATGGGGCAACGCCACCTTCGACGACCTGCTCACCGAGCTGGAGACGGCCTCCGGCCGCAAGCTGCGTACGTTCGCCACGCAGTGGCTGGAGACCGCGCAGGTGAACACTCTGCGACCGGAGCTGACGATCGGCCCGGACGGCACGTACGAGCGGGTGTCGGTCCGCCAGGAGGCGCCGGAGCAGCACCCCACGATGCGGACCCACCGCATCGGCGTCGGCCTGTACGACCTCGCCGACGGCCGGCTGGTCCGCCGCGAACGGTACGAGGTCGACATCGACGGTGAGCTGACCGAGCTGCCCGAGCTCGTCGGCGTACGCGCTGCCGACGTGCTGCTGCTCAACGACGACGACCTCACCTACACGAAGCTGCGGCTGGACGAGCGGTCGATGGCGACCGTGGTGCAGCACATCGCCGGCTTCGAGTCGTCGCTGGCGCGGGCCCTGTGCTGGACCGCCGCGTGGGACATGACCCGCGACGCCGAGCTGGCCGCCCGCGACTACGTGGCGCTGGTGCTGGCCGGGCTGCCCGCCGAGGCCGACATCAACCTGGTCACCGCCACCCTGCGCCAGGCCAGCAGCGCGCTCACCTTCTACGCCGATCCGGCCTGGGCGCCGACCGGCTGGGCCGAGCTGGCCCGCACCGCGAAGACCGCCCTCGCCGCGGCCGAGCCGGGCAGCGGCTTCCAGCTGGCCTGGGCCCGGGCTCTCGTCTCCGCCGCCCGTTCGCCGGAGGACCTGGCGATGCTGCGGGGCTGGTTGGACGGGACGCAGGTGACGGACGGGCTGACCATCGACACCGAGCTGCGCTGGAGCGTGGTGCAGGCGCTGGTGGCAAACGGTGCGGCCGGCACCGCGGAGATCGAGGCCGAGCTGGCCAACGACAAGACCTCCAGCGGCGAACGGGAGGCCGCGTACGCGCACGCGCTGCTGCCGACCGAGGCGAACAAGGCGACGGTCTGGGCCCAGCTCACCGGTCCCGATTCGCTGCCGAACTGGCGCAACCGGGCGTTGTTGCAGGGCTTCAGCCACCCGGCGCAGGTCGAGCTGACCGCGCCGTACCGGGAGCGCTACTTCGCCTCGGTGGGGCAGGTCTGGGCCAGCCGGGACAGCGAGCCGGCGCAGGAGTTCGCCATGTTGGCGTACCCGGCGTACCTGGTCGAGGAGGAGACGATCGACGCCACCGACGCCTGGCTGGCGCGGGAGGGCCACCCGGCCCCGCTGCGGCGGCTGGTCGCCGAGGGCCGCGACGGCGTCCTCCGCGCGCTCAAGGCCCGGGCCCGGGACGCCCGCAGCGCCTGACCGACGAAGCTCGGGGCCGGCGCAGGCGAACAGCCTTCACGCCGGCCCCGCCGACCGACACCGAAAGGCCCGGCAGACACCGACGAGGCCGGCTCCGCGTCGCGGAGCCGGCCTGTTCGTCGTACCTGCGGGCGTCAGCCCTTGCCGGCGTAGCGGGAAAGCTGATCGAGCCCCTGGATGATGCCGCCGGCCAGGTCACCGCCGCCGAACGAGGCCACCATCGACAGCGCGGCGAGTTTGGCGTACGTGTCCGGGATGCGCTTGCGGGCGTACCGTCCGGTGACGATCTCGAGCTGCCGCTGGTTGGGCGAGAGCGCGATCAGCACCGACCGGTCGGGCTCGGCGAGCTGCCGGTGCAGCCGCTCGGCGTGCTCCCGGACCGGCTCGTCGAGGCCGCCCACGAAGACCGAGAAGACCAGCCCGGTCGTCCGGTCGGCCAGGCGCAGCGCCTCATCGATGCGCAGCAGCTGGCGGGTCGAGAACGGCCCGTCGAGCACGTCGGGCAGGGTGTCCGTCCCGGCCTCGGCCTGCTTCTCACCAACGGTCACTTGCGCCTCCGGTTCCACCGGCCGGCGCCTCCACGCCGGCCTGCTGCTGCTTGTGGCTGGTCAGGGCCGGCGCCTGTGCCCCCGCTGCCAGCGCGGCACCGGCCGAGTCGGCCAGTTCCTCCGGTCGGCCGAGAAACCAGACCGGCGTGAAGTCGAACGGCCGGCCCGGGCGGTAACGCTTCGCACCGCCGCCACGCCCGTGGCTACCCGCGTAGACAAGGCCAGCGATCACCAGCACGACGGCTGCCGGGATGCCGACGAAGACCAGCAACGTGTCGGTTACAGACAATCCCAACGCCCCCAGGCGGAAAGAGAGACCTTCGACCGGGTCGGGTGGCTGGTCACCGCGGTGACCTCCCGACTCCGCTGTTACTCACGTTAGCGGAGCCCACGCCCCGCCAGACTGCGGGGTGGCGATCCCAACCGCCACTGGAGCGCTCCAGTTGCGCAGCGGTCGCGAGAAGTCTCGCGTCGTCGCCGTACCGCCCGCTCAGCAGCGCCCCGACCGGCAACCCCTCGGCGGTCACCCCGACCGGCAACGAGACGGACGGCTCACCCGTGACGTTGAACACCGCGCAGTACGGCGAGAACCTCCGTTGCCGGTCGAAATCCTCCTCCGGGGTACGTCCCTGCGTGAACCAGCCGATCGGGGCCTGCGGCGCCGCCAGGGTCGGGCAGAGCAGCAGGTCACAGCCGGCGGTACGGCGGGCACCGAGGCGTACCTGTGCCTGGATCTCGCCAAGGGTGGCGGTGAGGGTGCCGGCGGAGATCCCGGCCGCCCTGGACCGCATGAAGCGGGTCAACGGCAACAGTTCGTGCTCCCGCTCCGGCGGCACCGGCGCGAGCGCCAGGACGTACCAGATGATCTCGAACAGCGGCCAGACCGCTGGCCCGAGCGGCGGCGACACCTCGACCACCTCGTGACCGGCGGCGGTGAGCAGGGCTGCGGCCCGGTCCACCGCCGCGACGCAGTCCGGGTGGACCGGTTCGTCGGCGAGCATCGGGGTGGTGAACCGGCCGACCCGCAGCCGGCCCGGCGCGGCGGCGCGGGCGGCGGCCAGGTAGCCGCCGGCCGGCGGCGCGGGCGGCAGGTACGGCTCGCCCGGCATGGGCTCGGCCAGGACGTCGAGCAGCGCGGCGACGTCGGCGACGGTCCGGCCGATCGGGCCGCTGGTGGGCAGGCCGAAGGCGCCGAAGCCGAGCGGGCCGCCGGAGACCACGCCCCGGCTGGGCTTGAAGCCGATCAGGCCGCAGAGCGACGCCGGGATACGCAGCGAGCCGCCGCCGTCGGAGCCCTGGGCCACCGGCACCAGGCCCGCGGCCACCGCAGCCGCCGCGCCACCGCTGGAACCACCAGCGGTGTACGCCAGATTCCACGGATTGCGGGCCGGCGGGGCGACCAGCCCCTCGGAGTAGAGCGAGCAGCCCAGCTCGGAGGTGGTGGTCTTGCCGAGGCTGATCAGGCCGGCGGCGCGGATGAACCGCACCACGTCGGCGTCGATGGGCGGTACGAAGTCGGCGAACGCGGCCGAGCCGAAGGTGGTGCGGACCCCGGCCGTCAACGTCAGGTCCTTGATCGCGGTCGGTACGCCGTGCAGCGGACCGCGTTGCCCGGCGGGGGTCGCGTCGGCCGTCCGGGCTGCCGCACGGGCCAGCTCCGCGGTGACCGTGACGAACGCACCGACGGTGTCGCCTAGCGCGTCGACCCGCCGCAGGTGGTGCTCGACCAACTCCAGGCTGGACAGCTCGGCGCGGGTGATGGCGGCGGCCTGTTCCAGGGCGGTCAGCTCGTGCGGCTCGGCCATGCCGCCATCCTGCCCCGAGTACGCCGGTTGCACCCGTTCCGACGCGTTAACAGGGGGCCCTTCCTATGCACGAGGCATTAAAAGGGGGCCCTTCCTTTCAGGAAGCGTAGGGCGTTGTGGGAGAGCAGGTCGGCGCGTTGGGAGTCGGTGAGGAAGTCGGCCTCGTGCACCACCCGGCCCACCGGGCGCTCGCCCAGCGGGTACGGGTAGTCGCTGCCGAGCAGCACCCGGTCGGCGCCCATGGTGTCCACAAGCAGGCGCAGCGCGGGGGTGGCGAAGACCACGGAGTCGACGTAGAAGCGGTCGACGTAGGAGCTGGGCGGGGCGGCGGAGGCGCCGCGTACCAGGTCGCCCCGGCGGTGCCAGGCGTTGTCGGCGCGCCCCAGCCAGAACGGGAAGCTGCCGCCGCCGTGCGCGAAGCAGATCCGCAGGCTCGGTGGCACCCGGTCGAAGACCCCACCGAGGATCATCGACAGCACCGAGAGGTGGGTCTCCGCCGGCATTCCGGTAAGCCAACGGGCCATCCAGCGGTCGAGCCGGGGGCCGCCGGGCATGTCCCACGGGTGCACGAAGACCGGCGCGCCCACCTCGGCGCAGTGGGTCAGGAAGGTCACGATTCCGGCGTCGTCCAGGTCCCGGTCGCCGACGTGGTTGCCGATCTCCACGCCGACGTGCCCGGCCGCCAGGCAGCGGTCCAGCTCGGCGCAGGCCGCGTCCGGGTCCTGCAACGGGACCTGGCAGAACGGCAGCAGCCGGTCACCGCCGGCCGCGGTGACCTCCAGGGTGAGGTCGTTGAAGATCCGGGCCACCCGCACCGCCTGGTCGGCCGGGCGGTCGTAGCCGAAGAAGACCGGGGTGGGCGAGACCACCTGCACGTCCACGCCATCGGTGGCCATGTCGGCCAGCCGGGTCGGCGCGTCCCAGCACTCCGCGCCGATCGGCCGGAACTCGGTCTCGCCGACCATGATCATGGCGGCGCGTTCCGAGTCGACCCGCAGCCAGGGCCAGCCGGACCCGCCGCACGCCGCGGCCAGATCCGGCCAACCCTTCGGTACGACGTGCGTGTGCACGTCCACCACCGGCTGGTCAGCGAGCTGCGCCATCAGCCCTTGCCCGGGTGCAGGGCGCCGCAGTTGCCGCAGGTACGCGCCGACTCGTCGGCGTAGAACGCGCCGAATACCGGGGGCAGGTCGGCGGCGATGTCGCGGACCTGCAACTCGACCTCGTGCACCCGGTGTCCGCACTCGGGGCAGTACCACTGGAACTTCTCCAGCGTCCCCTCCGGACGTACCCGCTCGACCACCATGCCGATCGAGCCGGGCTCGGGTCGCTGCGGCGAGTGCGGCACGTTGCGCGGCAGCATCCACATCTGCCCCTCGCGCACGTGCACCGTACGCGGCCCCTGCGGGGTCATCAGGTTGATGTGCATGTTGCCCTTGACCTGGTAGAAGAACTCCTCGTACGGGTCGACGTGAAAGTCGGTGCGCTGGTTCGGCCCACCGACCACCATGACGATGAAGTCGTCGGAGCCGGGAAACATCTCCTTGTTGCCCACCGGGGGCTTGAGCAGGTGCTGGTTCTCGGCGATCCAGCCGGGAAAGCTGAACGGCTCGGCGATCTCACTCACGACTGCCTCCTGACGGAAGAAGGGCCACGGCCTGCATCTCGATCAACAGGTGCGGATGCGGCAGCTGGTGCACCGCCACGGTCGTCCGGGTCGGCCCGGTGGCGTCGAAGAACTCCGCCCACACCTCGTTGTACCCACCGAAGTCATTCATGTTGACCAGGTACGACGTCACCTGCACCAGGTCGGACAGCTCGGCGCCGACCGAGCGCAGCAGATCGCCGATGTTCTCGATCACGGCCCGCGTCTGCACCCGGATGTCCAGGTCCGTGGTACCGAACTCGTCCACCGACACGCCAGCGAAGGTGTTGTCCGGCCGCCGCGACGAGGTGCCCGACACGAAGACAAACCCACCCGCCACCTTGACGTGCGGAAACGCTCCCCGAGGCACCGCCTTCCCCGCCACCACCCGGGCACCCTCACCACTCACGACAGACCACCCCGCTGCACCGACGCGCGGACCACGACCACGGCGAGGTTCCGGGCAGCCCGCCCGGCGGAGGGATCAAGCCTGACCGCCCGGAGCCGGGTGGGCTGCCCGGAACCCCCGACCCCGATCACGCCGCAGCCTTGAGGGACGCGGTGCCGAGCTGCTCGACCACCGCACGGACCTGCGCGCCACGCCGCAGCGGCACCGCGGCCGTGGCGGCACCGGCCAGGAACACCCAGCCCTCGCGCAACCGGACCCCGTACCGCCCGGCCAGCCGGAGCCCCTCGTCCAGCGCCCGCCGAGGATCGCCGAGGATCGCCGCGGTCGAGCCGACCTGCGCCACCCGCCCGTCGACCTCAAGCAGCACACCGAGGTTCGCCAGCCCGTCCGGCACCGGGGACCACGGCCCGACCACGAACGCGGCGGCCGAGGTGTTGTCGGCGATGACGTCCGGCAGGGAGAAGGTGAAGTTGGCGTACCGGGAGTCGATCAGCTCGATCGCCGGGGCGACCGCGCGAACCGCGTCGCGGAAGTCGCCGACCGCCTCGCCCGGCTCCGGCAGCCGGTCCAGCAGGAACGCCACCTCCGGCTCGACCCGGGGATGGATGAAGTCGGCCACGTCGACCGTGCCGCCGTCGGGCACCCGCATCGCGTCGGTGAGCCGCCCCCAGATCACCTCGTCCACGCCGACCTGGGCCATCTTCGCCTTGCTGGTCAGCCCCATCTTCAGCCCGACCAGCCGCTCGCCGGAGTCGAGGCGACGCTGAACGAGGGCGCCCTGCACCGCGTACGCGGTGTCGACGTCGAGGCCGACCTCGGCGGCGAGTTGCGGGATCGCGGCGGCATGCTGCGCCGCCTCGCCCAGCCGCTCGGCGATGGCCGCGATGTCCGGCTTGTTCACTGCTGCTCCTTGAGGTCCAGCGCCACATCGACGATCATGTCCTCCTGGCCGCCGACCATCCGGCGTCGGCCCAGCTCCACCAGGATCGACCGGACGTCGACCCCGTAGCGGGCCGAGGCGCGTTCGGCGTGCCGCAGGAAGCTGGAGTAGACCCCGGCGTAGCCGAGGGAGAGGGTTTCCCGGTCGACCTGGACCGGCCGGTCCTGCAACGGGCGGACGATGTCGTCGGCGGCGTCCATCAGCGCGAACACGTCGCAGCCGTGTTTCCAGCCGTGCAGCTCGGCGACCGCGACGAAGACCTCCAGCGGCGCGTTGCCGGCCCCGGCGCCCATCCCGGCCAGGGAGGCGTCCACCCGGACCGTCCGGCCGCTGGCGGCACCGACCGGGCCGTCACCGGCGACCCGACCGTGCTCGACGGCGACCACGCTGTTGGCCACGCCGAGCGAGAGGTTGTGGTGCGCGTGGATGCCGATCTGCGTGCTCGGTTCGAGGACCTGCCGGTACGCGTCGACCCGCTGCGCCACGTCGGACGTCAGCAGCCGGCCGCCGGAGTCGGTCACGTAGACGCAGTGCGCGCCGTACGACTCCATCAGCTTGGCCTGGGCGGCCAGCCCGGCCGGATCGTTCATGTGCGACATCATCAGGAAACCGGCCACGTCCATGCCGTTGGACCGGGCCCAGGAGATGTGCTGGGCGGAGATGTCCGCCTCGGTGCAGTGGGTGGCGATCCGAACGCTTGTCACCCCGAGCGCCTTGGCCGCCTTCAGGTCGGCGATGGTGCCGATCCCCGGCAGCAGCAGGGTGGTCAGCTTGGCGTTCGTCAGCACCTCGGCCGCCGCCGAGATCCACTCCGCGTCGCTGGCCGCGCCGTGGCCGTAGTTGACGCTTGAGCCGGCCAGCCCGTCGCCGTGCGCCACCTCGATCGCGGCCACCCCCGCGGCGTCCAGCGCGGCGGCGATCGTGCGGACCTGGTCGACCGTGTACCGGTGGGCGATGGCGTGCATGCCGTCGCGCAGCGTCACGTCCTGGATGTACAGCTCCGTCATGCCAGCGCTCCCTTCGGGCGCAGGGCGACCAGCCGCTCGGCGGTGCGCAGCGCGGCCGAGGTCATGATGTCCAGGTTGCCGGCGTACGCGGGCAGATAGTGCCCGGCACCGGAGACCTCCAGGAAGACCGAGACCTGCAACCCGGTGAGGTGGCGGCCGAGCGTCGGCACGTACGTGTCGACCCGGTCGAACTGCACGTCCTGCTTGAGCCGGTAGCCCGGGACGTACTCCTGCACGTCGGCGACCATCGCCGCGACCGATTCGGCGATCGCGGCCCGGTCGGCGTCCGGGTCGGGGCAGAGGCAGTAGACCGTGTCGCGCATCAGCAGCGGCGGCTCGGCCGGGTTGAGCACGATGATCGCCTTGCCCCGGTCGGCGCCGCCGACCACCTCGATGGCCCGGGCCGTGGTCTCGGTGAACTCGTCGATGTTGGCGCGGGTGCCCGGACCGGCCGAGCGGGAGGCGATCGAGGCGACGATCTCGCCGTACGCCACCGGGGTGACCCGGCGTACCGCGGCGACGATCGGCACCGTCGCCTGGCCGCCGCAGGTGACCATGTTGACGTTCGGCTCGGCCAGGTGCTCGTCCAGGTTGACCGGCGGCACCACGTACGGGCCGAGCGCGGCCGGGGTCAGGTCCACCACGATCCGGCCGTGCGCCCGCAGCACCGCGTCGTTGTGCCGGTGCGCGCCGGCCGAGGTGGCGTCGAAGACCAGCTCGACGTCGGCGAACTCGGGCATCGCCACCAGGCCGTCGACGCCCTCGGCGGTGGTGGCCACGCCGAGCCGGCGGGCCCGGGCCAGCCCGTCGGAGGCCGGGTCGATGCCGGCCATGGCCACCATCCGCAGCGGGTCCGACAGCCGAAGCACCTTGATCATCAGGTCGGTGCCGATGTTGCCCGACCCGATCACCGCCACGCCGGTCATGAGGCGACCTCCCTGGAAAAACACGTCCGGACCGAGCCGAGGCCGGAGATCCGGGCCTCGTACGCCGCGCCCGGCGTGACCGGCACCATCGGGCCGAGCGCGCCGGAGAGCACCACGTCACCGGCGCGCAGCGGGTCACCGGCGCGGGCCATGGTGTCGGCGAGCCAGGCCAGGGCGTGCAGCGGGTTGCCGAGACAGGCCGCGCCGGCGCCGACCGACACCGGCTCACCGGCGTGTTCCAGCACCATCCCGCACAGCCGCAGGTCCACGTCGGCCAGCCGACGCGGCGATGTGCCGAGCACGAACAGCCCGCTTGAGGCGTTGTCCGCCACCGTGTCCACGATGGAGATGTCCCAGCCGGCCACCCGCGAGTCGACGATCTCGATCGCCGGCAGCAGGTGGTCCACGGCGCGCACCAGATCGGCGGTGGTCACCCGGCCGTCCGGCAGGTCGGCACCGAGCACGAAGGCGACCTCCGCCTCGACCCGGGGCGCAAGCAGCCGGTCGAGGGCCACCTCGGCGCCGTCGGGCACCGCCATCGCGTCGGTGAGCACCCCGAAGTCGGGCTCGAAGACCCCGAAGCTCTCCTGCACCACCCGGGAGGTCAGGCCGATCTTCGCGCCCACCCGGCGCTGCCCGGCCGCCAGCCACTCGCCCACCTGGCGCTGCTGCACCCGGTACGCGGCCTCGACGTCCCCCTCCGGCAGCAGCCGCCCGCGTACCGGCGGGCACGGCTTGCCGCTCTGGCGCGCCTCGGTCAGTTCCCGGGCCGCCAACTCGATATCGCTCATGACAGGTCCACGCAGACGTTTGTGAGTTCGGAGTAGAAATCGAGCGAGTGCACGCCTCCCTCGCGGCCGATGCCGGAGGCTTTCACCCCGCCGAACGGGGTACGCAGGTCGCGCAGGAACCAGGTGTTGACCCAGACGATGCCGGCGTCCAGCCGGGCCCCGGCCCGGTGCGCCCGGCCCACGTCCCGGGTCCAGACCGTCGCCGCCAGGCCGTACTCGGTGCCGTTGGCCAGCGCGTACGCCTCGTCCTCGGTGTCGAAGGGCGCCACGTGCACCACCGGGCCGAAGATCTCCTCGGTGTTGGTGCGGGCCTTCGGGCCGAGCCCGGTCAGCACCGTCGGCTGCACGTACGCGCCGCCGTCACGGGCGTCACCGAAGCGCGGTGTCCCGCCACCGGCGAGCACCTGCGCGCCCTCGGTGCGGGCCAGGTCGTAGTGGCCGAGCACCTTGTCCCGGTGACCGTGCGAGATCAGCGGCATGTTCACCGTCGCCTCGTCGGCCGGCCAGCCGTACGCCAACTCCTCGGCGCGCTTGGCCAGCCGGGCGGTGAACTCCTCGAAGACCGGTCGCTGCACGTAGATCCGCTCGGTGCAGAGGCAGACCTGGCCGCCGTTGGTGAAGCTGGAGCGCACCGAGCCGGCGATCGCCGCGTCCAGGTCGGCGTCGGCGAAGACCAGCCCGGCGTTCTTGCCGCCTAGCTCGAAGCTGACCGCCTTCACCCCGTCGGCGGCGGCCCGCATGATGGCGCCGCCGGTGGCCGACTCGCCGGTGAAGGTGATCGCGTCGACGCCCGGGTGCCGGGTGAGGAACTCCCCGGCCGAGCCGGGCCCGAAGCCGTGCACCAGGTTGAACACCCCCTCCGGTACGCCGGCCGCAGCCATCACCTCGGCGAGCAGCGTGGCCGAGGCCGGAGTCTCCTCGCTGGGCTTGACCACCACCGCGTTGCCGCAGGCCAGGGCCGGGGCGACCTTCCAGGTGAGCAGCAGCAGCGGCAGGTTCCACGGCACGATCACCGCGACCACGCCCACCGGTTTGCGGACCGCGTAGTTGAGTGCCCGGCCGCCGGTCGGGGTGACCGTGGTGAACGACTCGGTCGGCGCGGTCGCCACGATCTCGGCGAAGGCCCGGAAGTTGGCCGCGCCGCGCGGGATGTCCAGGCTCCGGGCCTGCGAGATGGCCTTGCCGGTATCGGCGACCTCGGCGGCGACCAGGTCGTCGAAGCGGCGTTCCAACTCGTCGGCGACCCGCCGCAGCACCTCGGCGCGGCCCCGCTCCCCGAGCCGGCCCCACGGGCCGCGCAGCGCCGCCCGAGCGGCGGCCACCGCGTCGTCCACCACCGACTCCGATGCCTCGACCACCTCGAACACCGGCTCGCCGGTCACCGGGGAGCGCTTGGTGAACCGACTGCCGGCCTCGACGAACTCGCCGCCGACGAAGTTGCGCAGCAGGCCGGGCCCGTCCGGTGCCCGCCCGCTCATCAGCCGGGAATCCCAGAGCGTCATCCGCGCCTCCCGCGCCCGAGCGCCACCGCCGCCCCGGCCAGCGCCGCCAGCACGCCGGCAGCCACCGCGCCGACCACCTGGTACTGCCGGCGGACCCGCCGACGCACCTGGGCGTACGGGACGGTGGAGAAGGAGACGAGTTCGTACTGGGAGACGTAGCGGCCCGGCAGCGCCCGTTCCAGGGCGTGCTCGATCTTCCTGCGGGTCCGGAAGACCGGTGAGGCCACCTTGTCCCGCATCTCCACGAAGTTGGCAAGCGCCATCCGGGCGATCGCCTCGGCGTTGTCCTGCCGGCGCTGCTGGAACAGCGGCAGCGCCGCCGCCCAGTCGTCGGCGCACTCGTCGAGGCAGCGGTCCAACTCCACCACGTCCTCGAAGGCACAGTTCGCGCCCTGGCCGTAGAACGGCACGATGGCGTGCGCCGCGTCGCCGAGCAGGGCCACCCGTCCGTTGACCTGCCACGGGTCGCAACGCACCGTGCCGAGCACGCCGACCGGGTTGTGCTGGTAGTCGTCCACCAGGTTGGGGGCGAGCGGCAGCAGGTCCGGGTAGTGCTGGGCGAAGTGCCGTCGGATCGCCGCCGGGCTGCCGAGCGAGGCGAAGCTGGCGGTGCCGTGGGTGGGCCAGAACAGCGTGCAGGTGAAGGAGCGGTCCGGGTTCGGCAGGGCGATCATCATCGAGGTGCCGCGCGGCCAGATGTGCAGCGCGCCGGGGTCCAGGGCGAAGTCGCCACCGAGCGGCGGGATGGTGAGTTCCTTGTAGCCGTAGTCGAGGAAGTCGACGCTCTCGGTGAGCAGGTCGTGTTCGAGCAGCTGCCCGCGTACCGCCGAACCGGCGCCGTCGGCGCCGAGGACCACCCGGGCGGTCTCGGTGACCGGGCCGGACGGAGTCTCGAAGGTCATCCCGCCGGTGCCCGGGTCGAGCCCGACCAGCCGGTGCTCGAAGGCGATCCGCACCCCGGGGAGCTTGGCGGCGGCCTCCAGCAGGGCGTTGTTCAACGCGCCCCGGCTGATCGAGTTGATCGCCCGGTCACCGTCGGCGCTGTACGGCTGCAACCCCGGCTCACCGACCACCGGGTGCACCATCCGGCCGCGCATCGGCAACGCGTCCGCCATCACCTGCCCGTCCAGCCCGATCCGGCGCAGCGCGTCCAGGCCCCGGTCGGAGAGCGCCAGGTTGATCGAGCGGCCCCGCTCGGGCGTGCCGGTACGCGGATCCGGCCGCCGCTCGTAGAGCGCCACCGGATAGCCCCGCCGGGCCAGGAAGCAGGCCAGCAGGCAACCGGCGAGTCCGGCGCCGACCACGGCGATCTCGTCCGCCTTGTCGTGCAGTGCGTTCATCTCGTCGCGTCCCGCGTTCATGAGGTGGCTGCCACGGTCGCGGCCAGCGCGTCGGCGACCCGCCAGCAGTCGTGGTACGTCGAGTAGAGCGGCACCGGGGCGAACCGGACGATGTCGGGTTCCCGGGCATCGGCGACCACGCCGTGTTCGTGCCGCAGCCGCTTGGTCAACTCGTTGGCGCTGCCGGTGCCGATGCGAACCGAGAGCTGGCAGCCGCGCTGGCTCGCCTCGCGCGGGGTGACCACGGTCAGCGGCCGGTCGGCGGTGACCTCGTCCAGCAGCCGCTCAAGGTAGCCGGTCAGGCGCTGGCTGCGCTCGCGCAGCGCCGGCATGCCGACGGCGTCGAAGATCTCAAGCGAGGTGCGTACCGGACCCATCGCGAAGATCGGCGGGTTGGAGATCTGCCACGCCTCGACGGTGGCCGGCGGCCGGGAGACCGGGGTCATCTCGAAACGGGTCTGCGCCGCCGTGCTCCACCAGCCCTCGAAGCGGGGCAGCGTGGGGTCGCCGTGGTGCCGCTCGTGCACGAAGACCCCGGCCAGCGCGCCGGGACCGGAGTTGAGGTACTTGTACGAGCACCAGGCGGCGAAGTCGACGTCCCAGTCGTGCAGTGCCAGCGGCACGTTGCCCGCCGCGTGCGCCAGGTCCCAGCCGACGACCGCACCGGCGGCCCGGCCGGCGGCGGTGATCGTCGGAATGTCCATCAGCTCGCCGGTCAGGTAGTTGACCCCACCGAGCAGGACCAGCGCGACGGTGTGCCCCTCGGCCGCCAGGAACTCGGTGACGTCCTCGGTCCGCAGGTTCTCCTCGCCGGGGCGGGGCTTCAGCCGGACCACCGTGGTGTCCGGGTCGAGCCCGTGGAACCGGGCCTGGCTGCGCACCGCGTAGCTGTCCGACGGGAAGGCGGTGTCCTCGATGACGATCCGGGTCCGTTCGCCGGCCGGCCGGTAGAAGCTGACCATCAGCAGGTGCAGGTTCACCGTAAGCGAGTTCATCACCACGGTCTCGGTGGGCCGGGCGCCGACCAGTCGCGCCGCGGGCGCCGTCAGCAGTTCGTGGTACGGCAGCCAGGGGCGTTGCGCCTCCAGGTGGCCCTCGACCCCGAGCCGGCTCCAGTCGTCCAGGTCGGCCAGCAGCTCGGCGCGGGTCGCCTTCGGTTGCAGGCCGAGCGAGTTGCCGGCCAGGTACGCCGTCTCGGGATAGCGTCCGCCGTCGGCCGGCGGCACGTGGAACAGGTGCCGGTGGCCCGGATCGGCGGCGTCGAGCCGGAGAGCTTCCGCCTCACCGGGGCGGGGCGGCTCGGTCTGGTCGGTCCTCGTGGTCATCTGCGCCTCCCGCCTCACATCGCCGTCCGGGCCGACCACAGCTCGGGGAAGACCACCCGGGCCATGCTCCGTTGCAGCCACGCCAGCCCGGCCGAGCCACCGCTGCCGACCTTGGCACCCATGGTCCGCTGCACCGCCTTGATGTGGTGGTGCCGCCAGTCGCCGAACTGCTCGGCCACCTCGGTGAGCGCCTCGCCGAGCAGGCGCAGGTGGTTATCCGGGCCGGGGTCGGCGTAGATCCGCACCCAGGCCGCCTCGACGGCCGGGTGCGCCTCGTGCTCGATTGCCACGTCCCGCTCCAGCAGTTCGGCGGGCAGGCCGTGTCCGTGCCGGTCGAGCAGGGCGAGCACCTCGTCCCAGACGCTCGGCGTGGCCAGCGCCTGGGTCAGTTCGGCGTACACCTCGGTCTGCCGGCGGAACGGCCGGATCAGCGCGGGGTCCCGCAGCCCGAGCAGGAACTCCAGGTGCCGGTACATGGCCGACTGGAAGCCGGAGCCCTCGCCGAGCAGGTTACGGAAGCGGTTGAAGTCGGCCGGGGTCATCCAGCGCAGGCCGCGCCAGGCGGCGTTGAGGCCCTCCAGGTGCAGCGCGGCCCGGCGCAGCGGGGCCAGCGCCGCCCACACCTGGTCCTGGCGCAGCAGCCGGGCGGTGTCCCGCAACTCGTGGCAGGTCAGCCCGAAGTACAGCTCCATGATCTGGCTGACCATCAGGAAGGACATCTCGCCCGGGTCGTCGCTCAGCGGCTCCTGCAACCGGTGCAGCGTACTGGCCTGCACGTAGGCGTCGTAGGGCACCCGCTCGGTGAAGTCAAGCGTCGGTTCGCCGCCGTTGCGGGCGGCCCGGGCCGCGCGCTGCCGGGGTGTGACCGGACGCACCACCGTCCGAGGGCGCAGCTCGGTCTGCTCCATCCGTCCGCTCCTTCCTGGGCTCACGATTCCTCATGATCTCCCGTCCGTCACGCCGGATGGAATGCCTGTTCAACGGCGCTTTGCAGGATCAACCTGCCGAACAAAAGGCGCTCGACCTGGTTGACTTGCCAGGCGTAAAGTTGAGCGGTGGACGAGATGGACTGGGCCCTGCTCCGCGAGTTGCAGGCCGACGCGCGGCTGTCGTTCAGCGAGCTGTCCCGCCGGGTGCACCTCTCCCCGCCGGCCGTGGCGGAGCGGGTCCGCCGGCTTGAGGAAACCGGTGTGATCACCGGCTACCACGCCCACGTCGACCTGACCCGCGCCGGCCGCACGGTGGTCGCGCTGATCCGGATGTCCTGTTACGGCTCCCGGTGCATCCTGCACGACCCCGACGTCGCCGGTTGGCCGGAGATCCTGGAGATCCACCGGATCACCGGTGACGCGTGCAGCGTGCTGAAGGTGGCGGCCGGTTCGATCGGCGAGTTCGAGGCGGTAATCGACCGACTCGCCCCGTACGGCCAGCCCTCCAGCACCATGGTCCTCTCCACCCCCCTCGGCTGGCGCCCCCTGACCCGGGAGAAGGAAGGGCCCCCTACTAACGCCTCCGGTAGAGGAAGGGCCCCTTCTTAACATCCGCCTCCCGGTTAGCCGAGCGGGCAGGGGGAAAGCACCGCGGGTCGCCCCAGCAGGACCGGTGCACCGGTGCCGGGAGGGAGGATCATGCGGGGTCTGCGACCGTACGGAGGCGTGCTGCACGCTTCGTCCACAATCGTCCGGCTGCTCGGCGCGTTCGTCCTGATCGGGGCGTTCGTCCTGATCGGCGCGGCACCCGCCCGAGCGGGTGACAACACCTTCGTCGAGGTCACGCCGAACAGCGTGCAGGCCGGCTCCCGGGTGCACATCCGGGCCAGCTGCGACAACGCCAACAACCGGCAGGCCGAGGTGACCTCGGACGCCTTCAACCGGGTCTTTCTGCGGCCGGACAACGGCTTCCTCACCGGCGACGTCACGGTGCCCGGCAACAAGGCGGCCGGGGACTATCCGGTGCATCTGCGCTGCAACAACGGCCAGACCGCCAGCACCACGCTCACCGTCCTGAACATGGAGCAGCCCACCAAGGGCCCGGCGACCGGTGGCGGTGGCACCGCTGGCCGGAGCACCGGCTCGATGCTGCTGCTCGGCGGGGCCGCGACGGTGGCTGCGGCGGTGGTCTTCGGGCTGTTCAGCAGCCGTCGCCGGACCGGCTCCTGACCTCATCACGGCCATGATCGGCTCCCGCGTACCCACGCCGGAACCGGGTCCGGGCTCGCGCCGGACCGCCGTACGCCGACGCAGGGCCTGGCGGCGGCGGATGGCCGCGGCGGCCCGCCGGCTGCGCCGGACCGCCGCCCAGATGGGTACGGCCAGCGTCGCCACACCCGATCCGTCGGCCGCGCCGGTGGCGGCGAGAGCGCGCCGGGTCGGGTCGACGGGGTACCGGCGGCGTTCCGGGCCGGGCCTGCCCGCGCTTGCGGTCGGCGCGCTGATGCTGCTGATCATCACGATGCTCGGCGTCGAGCGGGTGACCGGGATGAGCGTCCTGCCGGACCGCTTCATCGCCGGGTTGGTACCCCCGCCCAAGGAGTTTCCGGTGCTGCCGGCGAGCCAGCCGCTCGGCCTCGAAATCAGCTCGATCGAGCTCGAGGCCCCCGTGCACAGCGTGGGCATCGCCCCGGACGGCAGCATCGCCGCACCGACGACGGAGCGGGCCCAGGAGGCGGGCTGGTACGACCAGGGTCCGACCCCCGGTCAGTACGGTCCGGCCGTCATCGTCGGACACGTCGACACCCACACCGGCCCGGCCGTCTTCGCGCACCTGCGGGAGCTGCGAGCCGGCGACCGGGTGGAGGTGGCCCGCTCGGACGGCTCGGTGGCGATCTTCGAGGTGGACCGGGTCGGCCGGTACGACAAGGAGAAACTGCCTGCGGGCGAGGTCTTCGGCGACTTCAGCCGACCCCAGTTGCGGCTGATCACCTGCGGCGGTCGTTGGGTGGGCGGCGAGACCGGCTACGCGGACAACGTGATCGTCTTCGCCTCGCTGGTGGAGGCGCGGTGACTGCCCGCCGACCCGGCGGCCGGCGGGGTCCCGGTGCGGTCAGGCGGCCTCGGGTTCGCGCAGGTCCAGCCAGTCGGCCCAGCGTGGATCGGGGGCCCGGTGGCCGAGCACCCGCCAGGCGATCCCCTTCGGCGCGGTGGGTGGCGCGGTGAGCCGCCAACCCAACTCGGCAGGGGTCTTGTCGCCCTTCGTGTGGTTGCACCTGGCGCAGGCGGCGACCACGTTCTCCCACGCGTGCCGCCCGCCGCGACTGCGCGGGAAGACGTGGTCGATCGTCTCGGCCGGCCCACGGCAGTAGGCGCACCGCCAACCGTCCCGGGCGAAGATCGCCCGGCGGGACAGACCCACGTGGGTCCGGTACGGAACCCGGACGAACCGGGTGAGGCGAACGACCGAGGGCACCGGAAGCGCGCTGCGGGCGCTGTGCAGGATTCCCTCGCCGTCGGCGACGCAGACCGCCTTGGCGGAGAGCACGAGGATCGCGGCTCGACGGACCGACACGACACACAGCGGCTCGTAGGTGGCGTTGAGGACCAGCGCGCCGGAGCCCACTGCGGGTCGTATGTCAGGCATCGCGTCACCCTCCCGGTCAGGCGGCTGCCAACACGCCACCGCCGACCGGTGCCGGACACAGCCCTACACCACCTCCACGCCGGCCGAATCACCGACGTCCGTTGCGCCAATCGTCCCTGATCGGACCCGCGAATGCACGCACTAATCCCGGGTACCTGGCGGAGCTTTCGCCCGCCGGTGGCTCCGGCGCGGTCCGCGCCACCCGCCGGTGGGTCGATGGTGGGCCCGGCGGGGACTTGCGGTACGAAATCAGGGTGACCCTCCGCATGCCCAGCCCCGCACCAGTCACGCCGAGCCCGGCTCCGTCCGAGACACCCGAGGTGCCAAGTCCGGAGTGCCTCACCGAGAGCCTGAGCCTGTGCCGCTGGGCGTGGGACCTGACCGGCTCGGTGTGGTTCGCCGAGGGCAGTTACTGGATTCTGATCAAGCCGCTGCGGATCATCCTGATCCTGCTGCTGGCGGTGTCCGCCCGGTGGCTGGTGCACCGGACCATCCGGCGGCTCGTGCGGACCACCAGCGACGCCGGCGTACCCACGATGCTGCGTCCGCTGCGCGAGCGCATCCCGTCCGCCACCGCCGAGCCCGGCGAATTCGTCCCGGAGCGCCGCCGGCAGCGGGCCGAAGCGATCGGTTCGGTGCTGCGCAGCCTGAGTACCGCCTTCATCTTCGGCATCGCCCTGCTGATGGTGCTCAAGGAATTCAGCTTCGACCTGGCGCCGCTGCTGGCCAGCGCGGGCATCGCCGGCGTCGCCCTCGGTTTCGGCGCGCAGAGCCTGGTGAAGGACCTGATCGCCGGGCTGTTCATGCTGATCGAGGACCAGTACGGCGTCGGCGACACGGTCGACCTCGGCGAGGCGACCGGGGTGGTCGAAGCGGTCGGCCTGCGGGTCACCACCGTCCGTGACGGGCGAGGCGTGCTCTGGTACATCCGCAACGGTGAGGTCGTCCGGGTGGGCAACAAGAGCCAGGGCTGGGCGCTGGCAGTGGTCGACCTGCCGATCGGCTTCGCCAGCACCGAGGAGGCCACCGCGGTGCTGCGGACGGCCGCCGCCTCGATCGCGGTGGATCCGGAACTCGAACCGTCGGTGGTCGAGCCACCGCAGGTGCTCGGCATCGAGCAGGTCACGATGGAGGGCACCGTGATCCGGACCGTGGTCAAGACCACCGCCGACGGGCAGGCCGCCGTGGCCCGGGAGCTGCGGCGACGGCTCGCCGAGGCACTTGAGAACTCCGGCATCACGGCACGGCTGATGGCCGGGCGCGGCTTCCCCGGCGCACCTACTCCAGGGGGCACCGAAACCGGCCGGGGTGCTTCCGGATGAGCGCTACCGGCGATCGGGCGATGGAGGCGAGGCCGGTCTCGACAGGCCGTCCGACGGGGGGTCGCGACTGAGCGGCCCCTCAGGTATCGTCCGTTCGGTTCAGTCGGGGATGTGACGATCAAGCCGTTCGCCCTAGCCAGTTGTCAGACAATCGGGCAGAATCCGGTGCACGCGCTCCCCGAGCGTGGTCACGTCCTCGCTGATCCGCAGATCTGACGATGGTCCCGGGGCTGCCATCACGAGTGGCGCGCTGCCGGGGCGATGGAGGCGATGGTGTCGGACGAGCAACCTCGTCGGGAAGGACCCACCACCTTCCGGGAGGTTTTCGCCCAGAGTGAGTACCGCGCCGTCCTCGCGGCCACCACGCTGACCTGGCTCGGCGACTACGTCGCCAAGGCGGCGGTCACCCTCCTCGTCTACCGGGCCACCGAGTCCGTCGCTCTCTCCGCCACCGCGTTCGCGGTCAGCTTCCTGCCCTGGCTGATCGGCGGCCCACTGCTCGCGGCCATCGCCGAGCGGCACCGCTACCGGCAGGTCATGGTCATCTGCGACCTCATCCGCATGGCGTTCATGCTGCTCATCGCCATCCCGGGAATGCCGGTGGCGGCGGTCCTGGCGCTGATCTTCCTCACCACCCTGGCCAATCCTCCGAGCCAGTCGGCACGCTCCGCGTTGACGCCGCAGATCCTGTCGAAGGAGCGGCTCGTCCTCGGGCTCTCGCTCTTCGCCAGCGCGGGGCAGGCGGCCCAGGTCGTCGGCTACCTGCTCGGCGCCGCCGTGGCGACGGTCAACCCCTCCGCCGCGCTGCTGTTGAACGCGGGCGCGCTGGCGATGTCGGCCCTGCTCGTCCGGTTCGGCGTACGCGACCGGCCGCCGGCGATGGACAGCTCGCACCGCAGCCATCTGCTCCGGGAAACCGCCGCCGGGTTCGGACTGATCTTCCGTACCCCGGTGTTGCGGGCGATCGCCGTACTCGTCTTCAGCGCGGTGCTCTTCTCCATCGTGCCCGAGGGGCTGGCGGCGGCCTGGGCCAACGAGCACGTCGACGACGAGTTGCAGGCCGGGGCGGCCCAGGCGCTGATCATGGCCGCCAACCCGGTGGGCTTCGTGCTCGGCGGTCTGCTGGTCGGGCGGACCCTCACTCAGGCGCGCCAGCAGAGCCTGCTGCGACCGTTGGCCGTGCTCGCCCCGTTGGCGCTGGTGCCGGCGCTGTTCGACCCGCCGCCGGTAGTGGTGGCGCTGCTCGCCGCGGTCTGCGGGTTCGCGGTCGCCGGCATCATCCCGGTGGCCAACGGTCTGTTCGTCCAGGCCCTCCCCGACGGCTTCCGGGCCCGGGCGTTCGGCGTGATGGGGTCGGGCATACAGGTGATCCAGGGTGTCTCGGTGCTGATCACCGGCCTGCTCGCCGAGCGGTTCCCGATCCCACTGGTGGTGGGGGTGTGGAGCGCCGCCGGGGTGGTGCTGATGGCGTTCGTCGCCCGGCGTTTTCCGGACCCACAGACCGTCGCCGCCGCCATCGCCGCCGCCGGGCGGGATTCCCCCGGCGGTGCCGAGGCGCAGCCGCCGTCCGACGATCCGGGCCCCGGGCACGTGGGACCGGGCCGGCCGCGACACGCGGTGACCTGACCACCGGCCGTCCGGGTGACCTGACCCACCGGCCGCCGACCGTCCGGGTGACCTGAACCACCGGCTGCGCCCGCCCCGGCCCGGGCGGCCGACGGGGGAAGCCTGGCAGGATGGAACGGTGAATTCCGCAGCTGAGTCCGAACCCCGCGGCGAGGCGGTCACGCTCTTCGACGCCGTCGGCGGCGAGCCCACGTTCCGCAAGCTGGTCGACGAGTTCTACGCCGGCATCGCCACCGACCCGCTGCTGCGCCCGATGTACCCGGAGGAGGACCTGGGTCCGGCCAACGAGCGGATGCGGCTCTTCCTGATCCAGTACTGGGGCGGCCCGAGCACCTACTCCGCCCAGCGGGGACATCCCCGGCTGCGGATGCGGCACGCGCCGTTCCGGATCGGCGCTGCCGAGCGCGACGCCTGGCTACGCCACATGCGCCGGGCCGTCGCCAGCCTCGACCTGCCACCGGCGACCGCCACCGAACTCTGGAACTACCTCGAACGGGCGGCGTACTTCATGGTGAACACGATGGAGGACCCGGCCGCCCCCGCGTGACCCTGCTCGACGGCGGCCCCGGCGGCACTGCCGCCACCGGCGGCCCCGGCGGCCCTGCCGCCACCGGCGGGCCCCGGCCCGACCGCCCAGGCACGTGGCCCGGCCACCCAGAGCGCGGCCGACGCACGTACGCCCGACCGCCCAGGCACGTGGCCCGGCCACCCAGAGCGCGGCCGACGCACGTACGCCCGACCGCCCAGGCACGTGGCCCGGCCGCCCTGGGCGGCCGACGCACGTGGCCCGGCCGCCCTGGGCGGCGGCGTCAGAGCAGGGCGCCCTCGTCGTGCAGCCAGTCGACGAAGCTCGTCGCCACGGCGGCCCCGCAATCGAGCAACTCGACCAGGAGCGCGTCGTGGGTGCCGGCGGCGAGCGGCACCTGCAACTCGGCGTAGATCGGCAACTGGCCCCGCTCGGTGGCGTCACCCACGTACGCCTTGCAGAAGCGTCGGGTGTGGTTCCACTCGTTGACCACCCGGTACGCCCGGTCCGCCCAGTCCGGCGGCACGGTCGCGTGTGGCCGCGCCCGAAGCACGAGGATCTCGTCCTCCGGGCCTTCGAGGGTGACCAGCACGGCGTGCCGTTCCCACATGGCCAGCAGATTGCCGTCGCCGTCGGCGAGATAGCGCACGTCGAGCAGGTCGAGCGCATCGCAGATCCGGCGCAGGGTGACCGGTTCGACGGTGGCCGGCATGTCGGCGATCAAGGAATGATCACCGCCTGGACAGTCGTCCCCCGGCTTACGGGGCGCCGGCGGTCCAACCCGGACGGCACCCTCCACCGTGATCCTGCTTCGAGTTTCCGAGTCGCCGCCACTGGCGGGACCAGGGCGCCATGACCACCACGGCATCGCTCGCGCACCTCACTCCCCAGCGGATCCAGTCGCCTACGGTGGGTTGGGATCCGAGGATGGACGGTACCCGGACAGCCGGTACGAAGCATCCCCCCAACGCCAGCCCCAACCCGGATTTACGATAGGTGGTCACCCGAACGGATGAGTCGCGACGGGCTTTACGACAAGATCCGTGGCCTTCTGCGACCACACGGCTCCGTACGGTCCCACCAGGCCGACCCATCGGCCAGCCGCCCGGACCTGTACCCCGTCCGGCCCGGGGGAATCCTCGGGCCCGAGGAACCCCATCCGGATCACTCCCTGCACCATCCGCTGGGTCACCCGTACCGGGCGGCCCGGCTCGTCGTCCGGAGTCACCACCACGGCGACGTGGTCCAGCAGCGCGTCCCGCAGCGCCCGCTGGCCGACCGCCCGGCCGCCGACCCCGTGCGCGCCCGCCGTCCGCAGGGTGTCCGCCGCCGCCTCGGCGAGCCGGCGCAGCTCACCGCCGGGCAGCGTCTCGACCCGTTGGCTGGCCGGCGGCGGGAGCGGCCACCGCCACCGGGCATCCTGCCGATCCGGCAGCGCGGTGCCGCCGGCCGCCAACTCGGCGAGCAACTGTCCGGCCACGACTGTGGCGTCCGCGCCGGCCGCGCCGGCCACGGTGCGAACCGCCAGCACCCCCCACGGCAGCCGGGCCCAGAGGGCGGTACGCCCGGGCGTACCGGCCGGACGCAGTCGGACCAGGGCGTCGCGCTCCAGCCGGACCAGCCGGGCCAGGAATGCCTCGGCGTCGGCGACGCCCTCGATGCCGTGCTGCGGGCCGACGCCGGTCACGTGGCGTACCCGAGCAGGAAGGTGCGCTCCGACTCGGTGAGTCGCCGAGGCAGCTGCCGGGTCAGGTCGAACGGCACCAGCACCGAGCGCGCCCGGCTGACCAGCAGCTCACCGTCGTACATCTCGTAGCCGATGGTGAAGGAACCGGCCCGGACCTGCTCCACCCAGAGCTCGATCCGTACCGTCGGGGCCGCCTCCGCGGTGGCCCGGCCCAGGGCGTAGTCGACCGGGCGCAGGTAGTCGACCTCGTGCCGGCGGATCACCACTCCGTCGGCGAACGAGTCGACGCCCTGTGCCCGGGCACCGACGAACATCAACGCCACCCGGGCCTCCTCGTAGAGGGTGAGGAAGCGGGCGTTGTTGACGTGCCCGTAGGCGTCCAGGTCGGACCACCGCAGGGTGCACTCGTAGACAAACCGGTCAGCCACGGGTACCGGCCCCGATCAGTCGCGGGTCAGCTTGCGGTAGGTCACCCGGTGCGGCCGGGCCGCCTCGGCGCCGAGCCGGTCGATCTTGTTCTTCTCGTACGCCTCGAAGTTGCCCTCGAACCAGAACCACTTCGCCGGGTTCTCCTCGTCGCCCTCCCAGGCCAGGATGTGCGTGGCGACCCGGTCCAGGAACATCCGGTCGTGGGAGATCACCACGGCGCAGCCGGGGAACTCCAGCAGCGCGTTCTCCAGGCTGGAGAGCGTCTCCACGTCCAGGTCGTTGGTGGGCTCGTCGAGCAGGATCACGTTCCCGCCGATCTTGAGCGTGAGCGCCAGGTTGAGCCGGTTGCGCTCGCCACCGGAGAGCACCTTTGTCGGCTTCTGCTGATCCGGTCCCTTGAACCCGAAGGCGGCGATGTACGCCCGGGACGGCATCTCGACCTTGCCCACCATCAGGTGGTCCAGCCCGTCCGAGACGACCTCCCAGACGGTCTTGTCGCCGGCCAGGCCCTGCCGGTTCTGGTCGACGTACGACAGCGAGACGGTGTCGCCGACCTTTACCGAGCCGGCGGTCGGCTGCTCCAGCCCGACGATCGTCTTGAACAGGGTGGTCTTGCCGACGCCGTTCGGGCCGATGATGCCGACGATGCCGTTGCGGGGCAGCGAGAAGGACAGGTTGTCGATAAGCACCCGGTCACCGAAGGCCTTGGTCAGGTTCTGCGCCTCGATGACGGTGTTGCCCAGGCGCGGGCCCGGCGGGATCTGGATCTCCTCGAAGTCCAGCTTGCGGGTCTTCTCCGCCTCGGCGGCCATCTCGTCGTACCGGTCGAGACGGGCCTTGGACTTGGTCTGCCGGGCCTTGGCGTTGGAGCGGACCCATTCCAGCTCGTCGGCGAGGCGCTTCTTCATCTTGGCGTCGCGGCGGCCCTCCACGGAGAGCCGGGCGGCCTTCTTCTCCAGGTAGGTGGAGTAGTTGCCCTCGTAGCCGACGGCCCGGCCCCGGTCCAGCTCCAGGATCCAGCCGGCCACGTTGTCCAGGAAGTACCGGTCGTGGGTGATGGCCAGCACGGTGCCGGCGTACTTGGCCAGGTGCTGCTCCAGCCACTGCACGCTCTCCGCGTCCAGGTGGTTTGTGGGCTCGTCGAGCAGCAGCAGGTCGGGCGCCTCCAGCAGGAGCTTGCAGAGCGCCACCCGGCGCCGCTCGCCACCGGAGAGCGTGGTGACGTCGGCGTCCGGCGGCGGGCAGCGCAGCGCGTCCATGGCCAGCTCGAGCTTGGAGTCGATGTCCCAGGCGTCGGCGTGGTCCAGCTCCTCCTGGAGCTTGCCCATCTCCTCCATCAACTCGTCGGAGTAGTCGGTGGCCATCTGCTCGGCGATCTTGTTGAACCGCTCCAGTTTGGCCTTGGTGTCGGCCACCGCCTCCTCGATGTTGCCGAGGACGGTCTTGGCGTCGTTGAGTGGCGGCTCCTGGGCCAGCAGTCCGACGGTGTAGCCGGGCATCAGCCGGGCCTCGCCGTTGCTCGGCCGGTCCAAGCCTGCCATGATCTTGAGCAGGCTGGACTTACCAGCACCGTTCGGGCCGACCACACCGATCTTGGCCCCCGGCAGGAAGCTAAGCGTCACGTTGTCGAGCACGACCTTGTCGCCGTGCGCCTTGCGCGCCTTTTCCAGGACGTAGATGTACTGGGCCACGGTGCGGGCTACCTCCGTCGATTGCGTTCGCCGAATTGCGTGGTGCGGGGCGCGGGCCGCGCCGCCACCCGTGCCTGCCGGCCGGGGCCGGCCGCGCGCACGCCATCCTCAATCCTGACAGGTACGCGGGCCCGCGCCCACATCGCCCCGCCCGGACAACGGCTCGCGGCGGGGCGGTCACGCCCTCGGCCGGACGACCTGTCACCATGATCACGCCGGCGGTTCGGCCAGTCTGGGACGGGTACGTGACTCCGGCACGGGGGAACAGACACCGCAGCTACGCTCAGTACGCTCATCGCGGTGGACCCGTCAGCACCCGGAGGTGGCCGATCGTGACCGTCCGTAGCTCCTTTGTCGTAGTGGCGAACCGCCTACCGGTCGACGAGGTGAGCACACCAGAGGGGCGGCAGTGGCGACGCAGCCCGGGTGGGCTGGTCACCGCGCTGCATCCCGTCCTCGCCGAGCACCACGGCACCTGGGTCGGCTGGGCCGGTGGCACCGGCCCGGCGCCCGAGCCGTTCGATCTGGAGGGCATCCGACTGCATCCGGTGCCGCTGAGCGCCGAGGAGTTGGAGCGCTACTACGAGGGTCAGTCCAACGCCACGATCTGGCCGCTCTACCACGACGCCGTCGAGACGCCCGCCTTCAAGCGCCGCTGGCGCGAGGCGTACCGCCTGGTCAATGCCCGGTTCGCGGAGGCCGCGGCGGACGTGGCGGCCGAGGGCGCCACGGTGTGGGTGCAGGACTACCAGCTCCAGCTGGTGCCGGCGATGCTCCGGGAACTCCGTCCTGACCTGCGGATCGGTTTCTTCCTGCACATCCCGTTCCCGCCGATCGAGCTGTTCATGCAGATGCCGTTCCGGACCGAGATCCTGCGCGGGCTGCTCGGGGCCGACCTGGTCGGCTTCCAGCAGCGGCTGGCCGCACAGAACTTCGTCCGGCTGGCCCGGCACCTGCTCGGTCTGCGCTACGAGGGGCAGATGATCCAGGTGGACGGCCGCCGGGTGAAGGCCGGCGCGTTCCCCATCTCGATCGACACCAAGGAGATGGAGCGGCTGGCGGCGGACCCGGCGATCCAGGCGCGGGCCAAGGAGATCCGCGAGGAGCTGGGCAACCCGCGGACGATCATCCTTGGCGTGGACCGGCTCGACTACACCAAGGGCATCGAGCTGCGACTCAAGGCTTTCCGCGAATTGCTTGCTGACGGAAAGTTGACAGTTCCGGACGCCGTTATGGTGCAGGTCGCCACCCCCAGCCGGGAGCGGGTGGAGCACTACCAGGCGCTTCGCGTCAAGGTGGAGCGCGAGGTTGGTCGGATTAATGGCGAATTCGGACGGGTGGGAGTCCCGGCAGTGCACTATCTCCATCAGTCGTACAGTCGGACCGAACTGGCTGCGATGTACGCCGCTGCCGATGTGATGATGGTGACTCCACTGCGAGACGGCATGAACCTGGTGGCCAAGGAGTACGTCGCGTCGCGAGCGGACCACGGGGGCGCACTCGTACTCAGTGAGTTCGCCGGCGCGGCCACCGAGCTGCGTCAGGCGTTCCTGTGCAACCCGCACGACCCGGACGCGGTCAAGGACGCTCTACTCCGGGCCGTGCATGTGGAGAAGCCGGAGGCTCGTCGCCGTATGCGGACCATGCAACGCCATCTGCGCACCCATGATGTGGGGCACTGGGCGAAGTCCTTCCTCACCGAACTCGGTGTCCCCGACATGGAGGCGGCGTGAACGCCGCCGCAGCCGAGATCGTCATGCCCCCTGCGGGCACCATGGCACCGGAACTCCGGGCCGCCATCGGGCGAATCGCCCGGGTACCTCAGCTCCTGGTCGCCTGCGACTACGACGGCACCCTCGCGCCGATCGTGGCGGACCCGAGCAAGGCCGTACCGTTGCCGGAGTCGGTTGCCGCGGTGCGCGCACTTGCCGCGCTGCCGCAGACCACGGTCGCCGTGGTCTCCGGGCGTGCGCTGCGTGACCTGGCCGCGCTCTCCCGGCTGCCAAGCGAGGTTCACCTGGTCGGCAGCCACGGCTCCGAGTTCGACATCGGCTTCGTCGAACGGCTCTCCCCCGAACTGATCGCCGTACGCACCCGGCTGCGGGAGTCGCTGCGCGAGATCGCCTCGGCCCACCCGGGTGTACGGCTCGAACGCAAGCCGGCAAGCGTCGCGGTACACACCCGTGGGGTCGCCCCCCAGATCGCCGCCGCAGCCATCGAGGCGGTCCGCAACGGCCCCGCCACCTGGCCGGACGTCACCGTCACCCAGGGCAAGGAGGTAATCGAGCTGTCCGTGGTGGCCACCCACAAGGGCACCGCGGTCGACCAACTGCGTACCCAGCTCTCGGCCAGCGCGGTGCTCTTCATCGGCGACGACGTCACCGACGAGAACGCCTTCGGCAACCTGAGCGGCCCCGACGTCGGCATCAAGATCGGGCCGGGCGAGACCAAGGCCGACTACCGGGTGGCCGAGCCGATCGAGGCCGCCCGGGCACTCGGCCTGCTGCTGGAGACCCGCCGGCACTGGCTCTTCGGCGAGCGGGCGGTGCCGATCGAACGGCACTCGATGCTTGCCAACGGGCGTACGGTCGCGCTGCTCACGCCCGACGCGAAGGTGACCTGGCTCTGCCACCCCAAGCCCGACTCGGCCGCGATCTTCGCCGACCTGGTCGGCGGCAGCCCGGCCGGGCACTTCAGCGTCGCACCGGAGCGCGGCGGCATTCCGCTCGGTCAGCGCTACCGGTCGGGCACGATGACCGTGGAGACCCGCTGGTCGGGGCTTACCGTCACGGACTGGCTCGACAAGCCGGACCCGAAGGCCACCCCGGACGGTCCGGCGATCATCGCCGGAGACTCCACCCTGATCCGGGTCCTCACCGGTACCGGCCGGGTACGGCTGGAATTCGCGCCACGGCCGGAGTTCGCCCAGGTCGCGGTGCAGCTCCAACCGCTCGGCGACGGCCTGCTCGTGCTCGGTTCCAACGAGCCGGCCGCGCTCTACTCCCCCGGCGTGCAGTGGGAGGTGGGCAACGACGGCGGGTACGCCAGCGCCAAGGCGGTGGTGGATCTCGCCGCGCTCGGCGGGCAGGTGGTGCTGGAACTGCGCTTCGGTACGCACAGCCTGGAACACCACCGGCTACCGATCCACGAGCGGCAGGCCGCGGCGGAGCGACCCTGGAAGGATTGGGTCGCCACGTTGCGGCTGCCCACCACCGCCCGGGACCTGGTCGCCCGCAGCGCGCTGACGTTGCGCGGCCTCTGCCACGAGGCGACCGGCTCCATCCTGGCGGCGGCGACCACCTCGCTTCCCGAGGAGTTGGGCGGCGTACGCAACTGGGACTACCGCTACTGCTGGCTGCGCGACGCCGCGATGACCGCCCGTGCCCTTGTCGACCTGGGTTCGATAAGCGAGGCCGAGGCGTTCCTGCGCTGGGTGGACGGCTGCGTGGAACGCACCGGCGGGCACCCCGAGCGGCTGCACCCGCTCTACACGGTGGACGGCTACGAGCTGGGTGCCGAGGCCGTGATCGACACCCTGCCCGGCTACGCCGGGTCCCGGCCGGTCCGCGTCGGCAACCTCGCCAACCACCAGCTCCAACTGGACGTCTTCGGCCCGATCGCCGACCTGATCGCCGCCACCGCCGACGTACGCGGCTCGGTACGGGCCGAGGAGTGGCGGGTGCTGGAGAACATGGTCGAGGCGGTCCGCCGCCGCTGGCACGAGCCGGACCACGGCATCTGGGAGGCCCGGCTGCCGCCCCGGCACCACATCTTCTCGAAGGTGATGTGCTGGATGACCGTCGACCGGGCGCTGCACGTGGCCCGCCAGCACGGCGGCGGAGACCGGGTGGAGTGGGTGGAGCTACGCGACCGGATCGCCGCAAACGTGCTCGAATACGGGTGGCACGAGCACGCCGAGGCGTACAGCGTCGCGTACGGCGACGAGGACATGGACGCCTCGTCGTTGTGGATCGGCCTGTCCGGCCTGTTGCCCGGTGACGACCCGCGCTTCCTCTCCACGGTGCTGAAGATCGAGGCGGACCTGCGCAGCGGCCCGGTGGTCTACCGCTACCACTGGGACGACGGTCTGCCCGGGCGCGAGGGTGGCTTCCACATCTGCACCGCGTGGCTGATCGAGGCGTACCTGCGTACCGGCCGGCGTACCGACGCCGAGGAGCTGTTCACCCAGATGATCGACACGGCGGGCCCGACCGGGCTGTTGCCCGAGCAGTACGACCCGCTCGCCGAGCGCGGCCTGGGCAACCACCCGCAGGCGTACAGCCACCTCGGGGTCATCCGCTGCGCACTGCTGCTGGACAACATGCTCAAGCAGTAGCCATCCGCACAAACCGCCCAAGCGGCCGGAGCGCTTCGCCTCCGGCCGCTTCGCCATTGCCGCGATCTGTCGGGTATACCGCCGGATGTCCGATTTTCGGGTCCGGTCGGCGGCCGGCAGCCGGAATCGGCGGGGTGGTCGCGGCGTTGTAACCGGGTGACCGACCGCAGCAGGCCCCTGGGATGTGCCCCGGGGTTTGCGGGGCCCGGAATGATGGCGGGCCGGCGGTGGTTGTACCTGGTCCCGGCGTCGCGAAGTGGCTTTCTGGCCCCGCGTGCTGGATCTCTGATCTTTCCCTTGTTTGTGAGCGCCGGACGGTGCTTGCGTGCGCCCGGCATCCCCCGTGTCGTCGGTGTGTGCGCCAACCCCCGAATGGAGCCTTTGTCATGAACACGATGCTGCGTAAGAGTGTGTTGGGTGTTGCTGGTCTGGCTTTTGCCGGTGGCATGGTCGCCGGTCCGGTCGCGGCGCACGTCGATGGTGGCGCGCTGGCTGCCGGTAAGCCGGTGGGTGTGGTGCAGGCCGACAAGCCCGACAACAGCAAGCTGATTCCGCATGGTGTGCAGGGTGAGCAGTCGCGGATCGAGTTGACCGATGAGCAGACCGAGAACGTGAAGGCGATCATCGCGGCGACGAAGAAGGCCGGTATGGACGAGCGGGCCGCGGTGGTGTCGATCGCGACGGCGTTGCAGGAGTCGAAGCTGGAGAACCTGGGTCATCTGGGTGACCGTAACGACCACGACTCGCAGGGCTTGTTCCAGCAGCGTCCGTCCTCGGGTTGGGGCACGGTGGAGCAGATCACCGATCCGCAGTACTCGACCACGGCGTTCCTGAAGGGTCTGAAGCAGGTCGACGGGTGGCAGGAGATGCCGCTGACCGAGGCCGCCCAGACGGTGCAGGTCTCGGCGCACCCGTTCCTGTACGCCCAGTGGGAGCAGCAGGCCGCTGACCTGGTCGCCGAACACTGGAACAGCTGACCACAGACGAACACTCGCTGGCCGGCACCCGACAAGGGTGCCGGCCAGCGGCGTTTGCCTGCGGTGGGTCAGCGTGCGTGCAGTGCGGTGACGACGTCGCCGACCACGACCACGGCCGGTGGGCGCAGGCCCGCGGCGGCCACGTCGGTGGCCACGGTGCCGAGCGTCGAGCGGACGATCCGCTGCGCGCCGGTGGTGGCCTCCTGCACCACCGCCGTCGGGGTGTCCGCCGGCCGCCCGTGTGCCAGCAACGTGTCGGTGATCGCCGGCAGGTTCTTCAGTCCCATCAGGATCACCAACGTGCCACGCAACTGAGCCAGGGCCTCCCAGCGCACCAGCGAGGCCGGCGAATCGGGCGCGACGTGCCCGGACACCACGGTGAACTCGTGCGCCACCGCGCGGTGGGTGACTGGGATGCCGGCGGCAGCCGGGGCGGCGATCGAACTGGTCACGCCCGGCACCACGGTCACCGGTATGCCGGCCTGCGCGCAGGCCAGCAACTCCTCACCACCCCGACCGAAGACGTACGGGTCACCTCCCTTGAGGCGTACCACGAAGGCGCCGGCCTGCGCGCGGTCGACCAGAATCCGGTTGATCTCATCCTGGGTGCGGGACGGGCCGTACGGGATCTTGGAGGCGTCCACCAGTTCCACGCCCGACCGCAGTTCGTCGAGCAGCAGGCCCGGCACGAGCCGGTCGGCGACCACGACGTCCGCCTCGGTGAGCAGCCGCCAGCCCTTGACGGTGATCAGCTCCGGATCACCGGGGCCGGAGCCCACAAGCGCGACCCGGCCGACCCCGCCAGCCGCGCCACCGGTCGTGCCGCCAGCCGCCGCATCGGTCCCGGCGTCGGTCGCGCCGCCGGCCGCCGTGCCGGTTGCCGCGTTTGTTGCGCCGCCGCCCGCCGTGCCGGGTGCGGTGCCGGGTGCGCCGCCGGCCGCCGTGCCGGGTGCCGCGTTTGTTGCGCCGCCAGCCGCCGTGCCGGGTGCGGTGCCGGGTGCGCCGCCGGCCGCCGTGCCGGGTGCGGTGCCGGGTGCGCCGCCGGCCGCCGTGCCGGGTGCGGTGTTAAGAAGGGGCCCTTCCTCTACAGAATCCGTTAAAAGGGGGCCCTTCCTTGCACTAAGGAGGGTGCGGATGGCGTCGCGGACGGTCATCGCGCGGCGGGGGTCACCGCCGCCGAGGACCGCCACGGTGACCGGGCCGTGCCGGGTCACCGCCGGGGTCCAGGCGGTCGCCGCCGCCCGGTCGTCGGCGCGTACGCAGAAGATGCGGCGTTCGTCGGCAATCGCGCTCACCGAGGCGGCGACGGTCGGGTCGTCAACCGCGACGTGCACCAACCAGGCGCTGTCCAGGTCGTCGGGGGTGAACGGGCGGGGCTGCCAGCGCAGTCGACCGGCGTCGGCGTGTGCCCGCAGCGCCGGGCTGATCTCCGGTGCCACCAGCAGCACGTCCGCGCCCGCGTCGAGCAGGGCGGGTACCCGGCGGGTGGCGACGGCTCCGCCGCCGACCACGACCACCCGTCGGCCGGCCAGCCGGAGCCCGAGGGGATAGGGGTTCGCCGTCACTTCTCGGCCACCCCGGCGGAGTCGAAGGTGGCCACCTCGTGCAGCACCCGGACCGCACCGCCGACCACGGGCAGCGCGAGCAGCGCGCCGGTGCCCTCGCCGAGCCGCAGCCCGAGGTCGACAAGTGGGGTGAGGCCGAGCCGCCGCAGCGCGACGGTGGCACCGGGTTCGGCGGAGCGGTGGCCGGCGATCATCGCTCCGACCGCGTCGGGGGCGAACGCCACGGCGGCGAGCGCGGCGGCGACCGCGATCACCCCGTCCAGCAGCACCGGTACGCGACGGGCAGCCGCGCCGAGGAGCAGCCCGGTGAGCGCGGCATGTTCCAGGCCGCCGACCGTGGCAAGTACGCCCAGCGGGTCGGCCGGATCGGGCTCGTGCCGGCGCAGCGCGTTCCGTACCACCTCGATCTTGTGCTGGTACGTCGGGTCGTCGACCCCGGTGCCCCGGCCGGTCGCCTCGGCGGCGTCGACCCCGGCGAACGCGGCGATCAACGCGGCGGCGGGGGTGGTGTTGGCGATGCCCATGTCGCCGGTGAGCAGGACCCGGGCCCCGGCGTCGACCAGTTCCCCGGCGACCCGGATGCCGACCTCGATCGCCGCGCGTGCCTCGTCGCGGGTCAGCGCGGCGGTGACGGCCAGGTCCCGGGTACCCCGGCGGACGTTGGCGCTCACCAGCCGGGGCACCGCCGGATCGGCCGCAGGGCCGGACTCGGTTGCCGGGTCGGCGGCGATCGGGGCATCGGGGGCGGGCAGCGGGGTGGCCACGCCGACGTCGACCACGGTCACCGTGGCGCCGGCCTGCCGGGCGAACGCGTTGACCACCGCGCCGCCGGCCAGGAAGTTGGCGACCATCTGCGCGGTGACCTCCTGCGGCCATCCGGTGACCCGTTGGGCGTGCACGCCGTGGTCGCCCGCGAAGATGGCCACGGCCGCCGGGGTGGGCAGCGGCGGCGGGCAGGCACCGGCCAGGCCGGCGAGGCGTACCGAGAGATCCTCCAGGGCACCGAGCGAGCCGGCCGGTTTGGTCAGGCGGGCCTGCAACTGCCGGGCGGCGGTCATCGCCGGCTCGTCGAGCGGGCCGATCGCCGCGATCGTGCTTTCCAGCATCATGCCTCCAGGATCTCCGCCAGCACTGTGGTGAACGCGTCGGTGGTCGCCCGGTCCCGCACCGCGATCCGCAGCCAGTCCGGGCCCAGCCCCGGGAAGGTGTCGCCGCGGCGCACCGCCCAGCCCCGGCGGCGCAGCTCGACCCGGATCCGGTCCGCACCGGGCCGGTGGATCAGCACGAACGCGCTGGCCGGGCGGCCCGCGACGCGTACTCCGGGCAGGGCGGCGAGTCGGGTGATCAGGTGGTCGCGGTCGGCCGCGAGTTGCGCGGCGATGGCGCGCTCGGCCCGGACCGCCGCGGGGCCGGCGCAGGCGGTCGCGGCGGCCAGGGCCGGCGTGGAGACGGCCCAGAGCGGCTGTACGGCGGCCAGCCGACGCAGGAGGGCGGCCTCGCCCAGCAGGTAGCCGATCCGCAGCCCGGCCAGCCCCCAGGTCTTGGTGAGGCTACGCACGACAAGCAGTCCGGGCAGGTCCCGGCGGGCCGCCAGCGACTCGGGTTCGCCCGGTACGCCGGGCGCGGCGGTGGTGTCGGCGAATGCCTCGTCGACCACGAGTACCCGGCCCGGTCGGGCGAGGGCCGCCAGGTCGGCGGCGCGGTGCAGCACCGAGGTGGGGTTGGTCGGGTTGCCGATCATGACCAGGTCGGCGTCGGCGGGAATCCGCTGCGGGTGCAGCCGGAAGCCGTCCGCCGGGTCGAGCAGCACCCGCTGCACGTCGTGCCCGGCCGCCCGCAGCGCGGCCTCCGGTTCGGTGAACTGCGGGTGCACCACCACCGGCCGGCGGACTCCGCGCAGCGCCTGAGCGACCAGCACGAAGCCTTCGGCGGCACCGGCGGTCAGCAGTACCTCGGCCGGCTCCCGGCCGTGTCGGGCGGCGACGGCGGCCCGTGCCGGACCCGGATCCGGGTACGCCGCCAGGTCGGCCAGCGACGCGGTGATCGGCTCGGCCAGCCAGCTCGGCAGCGGGGCCTGCCGCACGTTGACGGCGAGATCGACAAGCCCCTCGCCCACCTCCGCGTCGCCGTGGTGACCGAGATCGACCGGTCCGGCACCCCGTTCGGTGTCGCGGGCCGGATCCGGCTCGGCCGGCGACGCGGCGAAGGCTCCGGTGAACTGAGCGTGCATGTCCGCGATCCTGCCGGGAAGGCGGCCTCGGGGACAGCCGCCCGGAGGGTGGGCCGCATCACCGCTCATCACTTCATGAGTATTTCTCATGGAAGAATCGGAAATGTCATAACTTAGCGGTGTGAGCAACCGACCCCTTGCCGCCGCTGGTCGTCTCGTTCCTCTCCTCCGTGCCGGGCTCATCGCCGGCATCGTGGTCGCCGCCGTCGCGTACCCCGTCGTGGCCCTCACCGGCCTCGGCGCCAAGGCCACCGCGCACGCCGTGGAGAGCAAGACCAGGCTGCTGGCAAACGCCATGCCCGCCGAGACCTCCTACCTGTACGCGCCGGACGGCCGGACCGTGTTGACCATGTTCTACGAGGAGTACCGGCAGTACACCAAGCTGGCGGACATCTCGCCGAACATGCAGCAGGCCATCGTCGCCGCCGAGGACAACCGGTTCTACCAGCACCACGGCGTCGACCCGAAGGGCGTCGCCCGCGCCTTCGTGGCCAACGCCCGATCCAGCGGCGTCTCCCAGGGCGCCTCCACGCTCACCATGCAGTACGTCCGGATGGCCCTGCGGGACAGCGCCACCACCCCACGGGAGGTGCAGGAGGCCACCGCGCAGACCCCGGTCCGCAAGGTCAAGGAGATGCGCATGGCGGTCGACCTGGAGAAGGAGTTGACCAAGGAGGAGGTCCTGGAGCGCTACCTCAACTCGGCGTACTTCGGGCACCGCGCGTACGGCATCTACGCCGCCAGCGAGATCTTCTTCTCCAAGACGCCGAAGGAACTGACCCCGGTCGAGGCGGCCACCCTCGCCGGGCTGGTCAAGTCGCCGTCGCAGTACGACCCGGCCAGCTCGGACCAGAAGGGGGCCACCGCACGCCGCAACTACGTGCTGGACAACATGACCAGGCTCGGCTACCTGTCACCGGACTCGGCGGCGGCGGCGAAGACCGAGCCGATCCGGCTGAAGCTGAGCTACCCACCAAACGACTGCGCCGCCGTGCCGGAGAAGTGGAACAGCTGGGGCTTCCTCTGCGACTACCTGAAGAACTGGTGGAGCGCACAGCCCGCGTTCGGGGACAACCGGTTGGAGCGGATGGACAAGCTACGCCGGGGCGGCTACCGCATCGTGCTCAGCATGGACCCGAAGATCCAGGCCGCGGCGGAGAAGAACGTCGGCACCAAGGGCAACACCGGCAGCCCCTTCGCCAACGGCATCGTGGTCGCCGAACCGGGCACCGGTCGGGTGAAGGCGATGGCGGTGAACCGTACCTACTCGCTGAACCTGGACGAGAACCCGCTCAGCTCCAACCCGGAGGCCGGCCCGAAGGTGAAGGCCAACTACCCGAACACGGTGGCCCCGCTGATGGGCGGTGGTGACCTGCCCGGTTACCAGGCCGGTTCGACGTTCAAGATGTTCCCCATGCTGGCCGCGCTGGACTCCGGGATGACCCTGAGCACCACCTTCAACGCGCCGCACACCTACCGGTCGGAGATCTACGACGGCTGGCAGCCCTCCAACGCCAGTGGCGCGATGAGCGGCCCGCAGACCATGTGGTCGGGCTTCGGCAAGTCGGTGAACACCTACTTCGTCTGGCTGGAGGAGCAGGTCGGTGCGGAGCGGGCCGTGCGGCTCGCCGAACAGTTGGGGCTGCGCTGGCGTACCGACGTGGACCGGGAACACGCCGCCCCGTCGAAGGCCAACAAGTGGGGCGCGTTCACCCTGGGCGTCTCCGACGCCACCCCGCTGGAGATGGCAAACGCGTACGCCGCCGTCGCCGCCGACGGGCGGTACTGCGAGGCGATGCCGGTTTCCGCGATCTACGACCGCACCGGCAAGCCGGCCACCTTCAAGACCGCCGGCGGCATCGAACGGGAGGTCGCCAAGCCGCGCTGCCGCCAGGTGGTCAGCGCGGACGCCGCCCGGGCCGCGACCGACGCCGCCCGCTGCCCCACCGGCGACAGCCCGGCCAAGGGCGGCTGCGGCGGCTGGTCGACGGCGGACAGCGTCCGCGGCACGGTGGGTCGCCCGGTGGCCGGCAAGACGGGTACCACGGACAGCACCCGGTCGGCCTGGTTCGTCGGCTACACGCCGGAACTGGCGGCGGCGAGCTTCATCTCCGACCCGGACAACCCGTTCAACGCGGTGGGTGACGGCCAGTCGGAGGTGCCGATCGCGGCGGTCGCGAACACGCTCCGCGACGCGCTCAAGGGGAAACCGGTTCGGGACTTTGCCCCGCCGTCGGACCGGATCGTGGGCTGACCGGGCCGGACTGCGAGCTGCCCGGGCCAGCCGGCGGACCGACCGGACCAGCCGCCGGACTGGCCGGGCCGGGCTGCGGGTTCACCAGGCCGGGCTGCGGGTTGGCCGGACCGGGCTGCGGGTTGGCCGGGCCAGCCGGCGGACTGGCCGGGCCGGGCTGCGGGTTGGCGGGGCTGGCTTGTGGGCTGGTCGGATCGGTCGCTGCGGCGGCCACCAGCCGCGCCGCGAACTGCGGGTAGGCGGCCCAGTGCGGGACGAGTTGGGAGGCGTGCACGCCACGCCAGACGAACCCCTCCGGCGTCCCACCCGGCCAGCTCCACGCCGACCGCTGCCCACTCCGAGGGGCGAGCACCGCACGGTGCTCCTTGTGCCCGACCACCACCTCACCCCGACTGACGATCACGCTGTCGCTCTGTGCGGTCGCCTCCCGGTAGCCGACGACCATCCCGTCGCGGATGCTGCCGATCGCGTCAAGCACCCCGCACATGGGCAGCCCGTCCACCTCCCGGGCCAGCCAGAGCAGGCCGGCGCCCTCGGCGACCACCGGCCGGCCGGTCCGCGCCAGCTCGGCCACCGCGATGCAGAGCCGGCGGTTGGCGGAGAGTTGCTCGGCGTACGACTCGGGCAGCGCGCCGCCGATCACCAGCGCCCGGGTGCCGGCCGGCAGCCCCTCGTCGACGAACGGGTCGAGGGTGACCACCTCCGCACCGGCGGCCCGCAGCAACTCGGTCACCTCGGCATGGCCGAAACTGCCGCCCGGTCCCCCGGCCACCGCCACGATCGGCCGCTCGGCTCCGGACGGCCGGCCCGCCGGCACCCCGTCGGCCCCTGCCGGTGGCTCCGGCGACCACGGCTGCGCGGTCAGCGGCGGGGCGGAGCGGGCCATCCCGAGCAGCCGCTCCAGGTCCACCGTCGCGGCCACCGCCTCGCCCAGCCGACGTACCGCCCTGCTGGCCTCGCCGCCCCCGGCGAGCACGGGCATCACCCCGTGCCGGCGGGCCGGCAGCACCGGGGGCAGGTCCTGGCGGCGCAGCGCGCCGTAGACCGGTACGCCGATGTCGTCGAGCGCCTCGCGCAGCAGCGCCTCGTGCCGGGCGGAGGCGACCCGGTTGAGGATCACGCCGCCGATCCACAGCTGCTCGTCGTACGCCCGGAAGCCGTGCACCAGGGCGGCCACCGACTGGCCCATCGCGGCGACGTCGATCACCAGCACGACCGGGCTGCGCAGCGCGGTGGCCACGGCGGCGGTCGACTCGGTCTCGCAGCGCCCGGTGAGGCTGTCGTACAGGCCCATGCTGCCCTGCACCACCGCCAGGCCGGTGCCCGCCGCCCCGTGGGCCAGCAGCGGGGCGAGCCGTTCGGTGCCGACCAGTCGGGGATCCAGGTTGCGTCCGGCCCGACCGGTGGCCAGCCCGAGATAGGCGGCGTCCACCTGGTCCGGACCGACCTTGAACCCGGCCACCTCCAGACCCCGGTCGGCGAGCGCGGCGAGCAAACCGATCGCCAAGGCGTTCTTGCCGTGTCCGGAGGAGGGAGCGCTGAGCACCAGACGCGGCACGACGGTCATCATCGACTCCTCGCGAGCGGACGGCGTGCCGACCGTCGGCGCGCTCCGCCCGCGTGACGATAGCCGACACCCGCGAGGCGCACGCGCCGCCCGGTGCCCCTCCCACTGCGAGACGGCGCGGCCCGTCCCCCGAACCACCGGACGCGCCCCTGGCGGCGCGGCACAGTGGCGGCGGTCATAGCGGTAGCCTTCCAGGGGTGTACCGGTTCCTGCTGACGCCGCGCTGGCTGGGCATCCTCGCGTTGACGCTGGTCGCCGCCACGGTGATGGTGCTGCTCGGCAACTGGCAGCTGGACCGCTACCACGGCCGTACCGCGGTAAACGAACGGATCGACGCCGGCCTGCGGATGGCACCGGTACCGCTGCGCGAGGCGTTGCCCGCGCCGACCGGCGGCCCGGGCACGGTCGGCCCGCCGCCGGCCGAGGAACGGACCTTCACCCGGGTCACCGTGACCGGCCGCTACGACACCGAAAACGTCGTCCTGGTCCGGGGCCGCACGGTCGAGAGCAAGGTCGGCTTCGAGGTGGTCACGCCGCTGGTGCTGGCCGACGGCACGGCGGTGCTGGTGGACCGGGGCTGGATCCCGCCGGCCCCCGGCGGGGCGACGGCGCAGCCGGAGGTGCCGGCGGCACCGGCCGGTGAGGTGACCGTCGAGGGACGGGTGCACGCGAGCGAGAGCGGCGCCGGCACGGTGACCAGGCGTGACGGCCGGTTGGAGACCCGCCGGATCGCAGTCTCCCAGCTCGCCCGGGAGCTGCCGTACCCGGTGCACGGGGCGTACCTGCTGCTCGACGAGCAGACCCCGGCCGCCGACCCGGTGTTCAAGGCGATCCCGGTCGGGCACGCCAACAACTGGCAGAACCTCGGCTACGTCGTCCAGTGGTGGATCTTCGCCGCGATGACCCTGTTCGGCTACGGCTGGATCGCCCGCCGCGAGGCCCGCCGGCTGGCCGGTGTGACCGACGACCGTCCCCGCGACCGGGCTGCCGAGACCTCCGCCAGCTGACCGTTGCCAGCCAGCACCACCGGCACCCGCCACCGGGCCCGCGCCAACCGCGTCGTCAGCCGCCGCTGCGGGCGGTGTGGATGGCGCGGACCGCGTCGATGGTGTCGGCCTCGGCGGCGGTCTTGTCGTCGCGGTAGCGGACCACCCGGGCGAAGCGCAGGGCCACCCCGCCCGGGTAGCGCGAGCTGCGCTGCACGCCGTCGAAGGCGATTTCCACGACCTGCTCGGGACGGACCCGGACCACCCAGTCGCCGCGTTCGGTGGCCAGGCCGAGGAAGCGTTCGGTCTGCCAGCGCAGCAACTCGTCGGTGAGCCCCTTGAAGGTCTTGCCGAGCATCACGAACCCGCCGGTGGCCGGGTCACGGGCACCCAGGTGCAGGTTGGACAGCCAGCCGGTACGCCGCCCGCTGCCCCACTCGACGGCGAGCACGACCAGGTCCAGGGTGTGTCGGGGCTTCACCTTGACCCAGGCGGCACCACGCCGACCCGCGTCGTACGGTGCGTCGGGCGCCTTCACCACCACGCCCTCCTGGCCGGCGTCGAGCGCGGCGGCGAACGCCGCCCCGGCCTGCTCCGGCCCGTCCACCTCCACCCGCCCCACCAGCAGCGACGCGTCCACGGTGCCGCCGAGGGCGGCCCACCGGTCCCGGCCGGGCAGGTCGATCAGATCCGTGCCGTCGAGGTGCAGCAGATCGAAGAAGTACGGCGTGAGCACCGTCTCGCCGGTGCGTGCGGCGGCGGCGCGGACCGCCGGAGCGACCGGCGGGCCCTCGGCACCGCTGCCCGACCCGATGCCGTCTGGCCCGGTGTCATCCGGCGCGGTGTCATCCGGCGCGGTGTCGTCCGGCGCGGTGTCGCCGTCGTCGGGTTCCGTGCCGTCCGGCTCACCCGGTCGGGTGCCGGCCGACCCGGAGCGGCGGGCCGCGGCGCTGGAGGTCTGCTGGAACGGCAGCGGCCGACCGGTCTCGTCCAGCCCGATCGCCTCCCCATCCAGGACCAGTTCCCGGGCGGGCAGGGCGCGCACGGCCGCGACCACCTCGGGTACCCGGGTGGTGATCTCGTCCAGGCTGCGGGTGAAGACGGCGATGTCCCGGCCGCTGCGATGCACCTGGATGCGGATGCCGTCGAGCTTGACGTCGACCACTGCCGGTGTGCCGGTGGCGGTGAGCGCCTCGTCGACCGACGACGCGCTCTGCGCAAGCATCGGCGCCAACGGCCGACCGACCCGTAGCCCGAAGCCGGCCAGCGCGGCGGCCCCGCCGGTCAGCGCGGCCACCGCCACCTCCCGCAGGTCACCCGCGAGCAGCAGGGCCCGACGCACCGCAGTGACTGGAACCCCGGCCGCCCGCGCGATCGCGTCGGCGAGCAACCCCGCCTGGGCACCGTGTCGCAGTTCGCCGAGGAAGAGCCCGGTCAGCAGGCGCTGCTCGTCGGCGGTCGCGGCGGCGTAGAGGGCGTCCACCAACCCCCGGCGGCGGGCCTGCGACCCGGTGCCGCGCACCGCCGCGATCCGGTCGATGGCGGCGTCGACCGCAGCCACGGTCAGGGTCGGCTCCGCTGCCGGCGGCGGCAGGTCGCGCAGGCTGGCCCAGCCCACCCCGGTCTGCCGCTGCCGCAGCTCACCGGCGAGCCAGCCGGATCCCGCCGCGACCTCGGCCGGTTCGAGCCGGCGGAGCGCGTCGGCGAGCAGCTCGACCTTGGCCCGCCGGCCGCTGGTGGCGCCGACGGCCGCAGAGGTGGCAGCCACATCGAGGAATCGCATCGCCCCAGCGTAAGGAAGGGCCCCCGGTTAACGCCTGGTGTATAGCAGGGGACCCCTCCTAACCACCGGGTGGGACACCAGGTGCTGGGCCAGTGCTGTGCAGCGGGCTCGGGTCGGCACCCGCTGCACACACCACGTCGTCCAGGGTGGCGGTGTCGGTCAGGCCGGCACCGGTTCCTCGACGCGCAGGCCGCGGGCGCGGACCTCCTCGGCGATGCGGGACAGCGACGTGTCCAGGGCGACCAGGGCGGCGGACAGCTCACCGAGCTGTTCCTTGAGCGTGTCCTCGGGCCACGCGGAGACATCGACGTCCCCCAGTGCGCTGACGGCGGCCTCCAGGCGGGCCATCACCTCATTCGTACGCATGTTCGAGAGGCTGCAACAGCCTGACGTCCGACACACCGGAAACGCCCACCTCAACCGCGAAGTTACGGATTCACCCGCGATCCGTCTCGGCCCCTGCGGCGCGACCGGCCTGCGCCGCTGCGGCGCGACCCGCCTGAGGCGCTGCCCGACCCGCCTGCGCCACTGCGGCCAGCAACAACGCCTCGGCCAGGCAGACCCGGGCGAACTCGCCCAGGTGCAGGCTCTCGTTCGGCCCGTGCGCCCGGGCGTGCGGGTCCTCCACCCCGGTCACCAGGATCGCCGCCTGCGGGAACAACTCCTGGAACGTGGCGATGAACGGGATCGAGCCGCCGACGCCGATGTCCACCGGGTCGGTGCCGTCCCAGGCGGCCCGGAACGCCGACCGGGCCACGTCGAACACCGGCCCGGTCGCGTCGATGACGCAGGGGGCGCCGTCGTGCTCGAAGGTGACGCTCACCTGGGCACCCCACGGGACGTACCGCTCCAGGTGGTCGCGCAGCGCCGCGTACGCCCGGGTCGGCTCGTCGCCCGGCGCCAGCCGTACGCTCAACTTGGCCTTGGCGGCCGGGACCAGGGCGTTCGGTGCCTCCCCGGTGGCCGGGGCGTCGATCCCGAGCACCGCGAGCGCCGGCTTGGTCCAGAGCCGGTCGGTGATCCGGCCGGTGCCGATCAGCTGTACGCCCGGAGCCAGCCCGGCCTCGGCGCGGAACCGCAGTTCGGGGTAGTCGACGGTGGCGGTCTCCGCGCCGACCAGTCCCGCCACGGCGACGTTGCCGGCGTCGTCGTGCAGCGTGGCGAGCAGCCGGACCAGGGTGGTGAGCGCGTCCGGCACCGCACCGCCGAACATGCCGCTGTGCACCGCGTGGTCCAAGGTGCGTACCTCGACGAAGCAGTTGACGATGCCGCGCAGCGAGGTGGTCAGCGCCGGTACGCCGACATCCCAGTTGGCCGAGTCGGCGATCACGATGACGTCCGAGGCGATCGCGTCCCGGTGCTCGACGAGCAACTGCTCCAGCGAGTCGGAGCCGTACTCCTCCTCACCCTCGACGAAGACCACCACGCCGACCGGCAACCGGTCACCGAACGCGCGCAGCGCCGCCACGTGGGCCATGATGCCGGCCTTGTCGTCGGCGGCACCGCGCCCGTAGAGCCGGCCGTCCCGCTCGACCGGCTCGAACGGGTCGGAGTCCCAGAGCGTCCGGTCCCCGACCGGCTGTACGTCGTGGTGGGCGTAGAGCATGACCGTCGGCGCGCCGGGCGGCGCCGCCTTGCGGCCGATCACCGCCGGCTGGCCACCGGCCCGCACGATCTGCACGTCGAGCCCGCAGCCGCGCAGCAGTTCGGCCACCGCCTCGGCGGACCGTTCCACGTGCGCGTGGTCGAAGCCGTCGAAGGCGATGCCGGGGATGCGGACCAGCCGCTCCAGGTCGGCCCGAACGCCGGGCAACTCCCGCGCGATGGCGGCCCGCAGGTCAGCCTCGGTCATGATCGGTATGGTCATGCCCGGCATCGTATGCCGAGCTCACCGGCAGGCAGCGCCGGCATCCGCAGGTCAGCCCAGCGAGGTGCGAGCGCCGGGGCGGTCGATCCGCAGGTAGTAGCGGTCGGCGTCGTGCGGCAGCGTGGGGGCACCGTCGATCACCACGTCGGCTCGGGCCTCGGTGCCGTCGGCGGCGAAGTGGACCTGCTCGCCGACGTGCCAGCGGCGCAGCTCCGGCAGGATCGACGGGCCGTCCCGGGTCACTGCCCGGGTCAGCCGCAGCGGTGCCGGGGCGGTGACGAAGACCGCCAGGGTCAGGTCGGGACCAGCGGTGGCGCGGGCCGCGCTCACCCCCTCCAGGATCAGCACCGGCGCGGCCGGCACCGGCACCGGCTGGGGCAGGAAGCGGCGGCGTACCCAGCTGTAACGGTGGTACGCCCCGGCCCGGCCGGCGCGTACCGGCGCCAGCACCGACTCCTCCAGCCGGGGCCAGAAGGTGAGCTGGTCGTCCCACCCGTCGAGCAGGTCATCGGTGTGCACCACCGGCACCCGGCCGCTGCCGACGGCGGCGAGGGCGTCGGCCAGGCGGGCGGCGAAGGCCGTCTTGCCCGCGCCGCTCGGCCCGTCGACCGCCACCAGCCGGGTACGCCCCAACCGGGCCGGCCGGACCAGCAGCCGTCGGGCCAGTCCGGTGTACGCCTCGAAGACCGCCACCACGGGCACCGACGTTACCGATCGGGTTGTCCCGCACCGCTTTGGACCGCAACCATTCAGGCGGGCGGCATGATCGTGCCGTGTCCCATTCCGTGATGAGTCCCGGCGTCGAGGCGTTGCTGGAACAGGCCCGCGCGGGCATGAACCGGTTGACCCCACAGGAGACGGTGCAGGCCGCCACCCGGGGTGCGCTCGTGATCGACACCCGTACCGAATTGCAGCGTCGGGAGCAGGGCGACCTGCCCGGCGTCATCGTGATCGACCGGACGGTGCTGGAGTGGCGGCTCGACCCGGCCAGCGACTGGCGTATCCCCGAGGCCACCGGGTACGACCTGGAGATCGTGGTGGTGTGCCGCCAGGGCTACAGTTCCAGCCTCGCGGCGGCGAGCCTGCGTGCGCTCGGCCTGCACCGGGCCACCGACATGATCGGCGGGGTGGACGCCTGGCGGTCGGCGGGCCTGCCCTTCTCCGACCAGCCCGCCGACGTCCGCTACTGATTCACCCGGCCAGGCTCTGTTCGGCGGGCCTCCTCCGGCGACGGTCATCGATCACCGCGAGATGGTGACCACCCGGATTCGCGCCCTGGCTGCCCGGCGGTGGAGCAGATCGGCTCACGGACTCATCGGGGTGGCGCGCCGGGCGGGACGAAAGGTAGGTCGGCGGGGGGTCCGGACTCGATCAGCCGCCACAGCGCCGTCGTGTCCAGGTGTTCCTCGACCAGGTCGCCGAGCAGGTCGAGGGTGCGTTCGCGGGCGGCGGCGAACGAGGTGCCGGGCGCGACCCGGAAGCCGGTACGCCCGGCGAGGCCGGCCACCCGGGTGAGGAACCAGCGACGGAACTCGTCGGACTCGAAGGTGCCGTGCCAGTGGGTGCCGTGCACGACGCCGTGCAACGCACCCTCACCGGCACCGCCGGTCGCCCGCAGCAGCGGGGACAGGTCCGGGTCGGTGGCCGAGACGTACCCGTGGTGGATCTCGTAGCCGCGCACCGGGAGGCCGTCGACGGCGCTGCCCTGCGCCAACCGGACGGTTTTGCGCGGCTCGAAGGTGATCTCGATGGGGAGCAGGCCGAGGCCGGGCACGCTGCCCTGGCGGCTCTCCACCTCGTCGTGGATGGCCCGGGCCAGCATCTGGAAGCCGCCGCAGATGCCCAGCACCGGCCGGCCGGCCGCCACGTGCGCGGCGATCGCGTCGGCGAGGCCGGTCGCGCGCAGCCAGGCCAGGTCGGCCACGGTCGACTTGGAGCCAGGCAGTACGACCAGGTCGGCGGCGGCCAGTTCGGCCGGCTCGACGGTGAGCCGCACCCGTACTCCCGGCTCGGTGGCGAGCGCCTCGACGTCGGTGGCGTTGCTGACCCGGGGCAACCGGACCACTGCCACGTCCAGCCACTCGGTGCCGTGCGGGGCGGCCGGGCGACCGAGCACCCGCCCGTAGGCGAGTGAGTCTTCCGCGTCCAGCCACAGGTCCAGCGCCCAGGGCAGCACGCCGTACGTCGGCCGCCCGGTGAGCTGGCGCAGCATCTCCAGCCCGGGAGCGAGCAGGCCACGGTCACCCCGGAACTTGTTGACCACGAAGCCGGCGATCAACGCCTGGTCGGCGGGGTCGAGCAGGGCCAGGGTGCCGAACATGGCGGCGAAGACACCGCCCCGGTCGATGTCGCCCACCACGACGGTGGGCAGCCGGGCGTGCCGCGCCAGGCCCATGTTCACGTAGTCGCCGTCGCGCAGGTTGATCTCCGCAGGGCTGCCGGCCCCTTCACAGATCACCACGTCGTACGCCTTCCGCAGCTCCGCCAGCGCGGCGTACGCCGTCTCCGCAAGCCGGGGACGCAGCGACCGGAACGTGTCGGCGGTGATCGTGTCGACCGCCTCGCCCAGCAGCACCACCTGGCTGGACAGGTCGCTGCCCGGCTTGAGCAGCACCGGGTTGAACCGCAGGTCCGGGGCGAGCCCGCAGGCTGCCGCCTGCATCGCCTGGGCCCGACCGAGTTCACCGCCCCGACCGTCCGGCCCGACCACGACGGCGGAGTTGTTGGACATGTTCTGCGCCTTGAACGGCGCCACCTTCACACCCTGGCGGTACAGCCAACGGCAGATCCCGGCGGTGAGCACGCTCTTGCCGGCGTCGGAGGTGGTCCCGGCGACAAGCAGCCCCCCGCTCATCCCCGCTGCCCGCCCCCGTCGGCACCGATCGCCGACCGGCCGACCGTACCGGCCACACCGCCCCGGGACCGGCCGCTCAACCGGCCCACCGCATCGGCGGCGCCGGCCCGTGCGGCTCGGCGGGTCAGGGCACCGGCCAGGCGGCCGACGGTAAGTGGGTACGCCGCGGCGAGCCCGAGTGCCGCCAGCCCGACCGCGCCAGAGATCCGGGCCGCCCGGGGTAGGTGCCGCGCCTCGGGCCGGGGACCGTCGCCGAGGAACGGGCGCACCTCGGAGCGGCCGAAGTAGACGTTGCGCCCGCCCAGCCGTACGCCAAGCGCCCCGGCCATCGCGGCCTCGCACTGCCCGGCGTTCGGGCTGGGGTGATCGGCCCGGTCCCGCCGCCACACCCGCCAGGCCCGTCCCCGGTCGCCGCGCCCGAGCGGAGCCACGGCGACGGTCAGCAGGCCGGTCAGCCGCGCCGGCACCAGATTGAGCAGGTCGTCCAGGCGGGCGGCCGGGGTGCCGAAGCGGGCGTAGCGGGTCGACCGGTGCCCGACCATCGCGTCGAGGGTGTTCGCCGCGCGGTAGCCGAGCAGACCCGGCAGCCCGGCGACCGCGCCCCAGACCAGCGGGGCCACCACGGCGTCGGAGGTGTTCTCCGCGACCGACTCGACCGTCGCCCGGGCCAATTCGGGCTCGTCAAGCGTCGACGGGTCCCGCCCGCAGAGGTTTCCGAGCCGCTGCCGGGCGGCCGGCACGTCGCCGTCGCGCAGTGCCCGACCCATCGCGTCCGCCTCGTGGCGCAGGCTGCGCCCGCCGAGCGCCGCCCAGGTGCCGGCGGCGACCAGTACCGCCCGAGCCACCGGCCGACGCCGGGTCCCGAACGCGGCAGCCGCCCCGATCAGCACCGGCCCGCCGACGGCGAGCGCGGTGAAGGCGGCACCGGAGCGCCGGTCGGGCCGGTAGAGGCGACGTTCCAGGGCGGCGGCGGCCCGACCGAAGCCGGCGACGGGATGACCGCGACGCGGGTCACCGAAGATCGCGTCCAGCGCGTAGCCGGCGACCAATCCCGCCGCGTCAGCCCCCGCGCCCGCCTGCCACTCCCGCATCCCGCACCCCCGTCGCCCCCGATCGGCCAACCACCCTAACCCGCCCCGGCACTGATCACGTCCCGGTGCGATCCGCCCGTAGATCTTGGTCCGAAACCGCCCTTCCGGGGGCACTTTCGGACCAAGATCTACTCGATCCGAGGCAGGCGGAGTGGGTCACCTGGTTAGGCCGGCTGGGGCTGGCGTGCGCGTCCCCGTCGACCGCGACCGGTGACGCCCGCCCCCGATCCCTCCGGGCGTCCCGCCGGTTCGTCGCCGGTCACGCTGATCTCGCCGGCCGCTGCCAGCTCGTCGGCCGATGTCGCCCGCCCGCCAGCGGATGCCGGCAGCGCGTCGACCGATGTCGCCAGTTCGTCGGCGGATACCGGCTCGTCGGCCGATGTCGCCAGTTCGTCGGCGGGGGCCGGTCGGAAGTCCAAGCCGGCCGCCGCGTCCGGGCCGTCGGTGTCCACCGCGGCCAGGTCGTCGGCGGGCCCGGCCGACTGCTCCTCGACGTGCACCGCGGCCAGGTCGTCGGCGATCTCGGCCGGCTGCTCCTCGACGTGCACCGCCAGCTCGTCGGGGAAGGTCGGCCCGGCGTCGACCCGGGTCAGCTGGTCGGCGCGGTTCTGCCCGCGACCGACGATGTCGTCGTACGGATCGTGCGGCGGGTGACCGGGGAGGCGCCGGGCCCCGTCGCCCCGCGACGGCAGGAAGCCGCGCAGCTCGAATTCGTCGTCCAACCGACCGTCGTCCAACCGGGCGGGCGCCTCGTCGTCCGGCACCGGCTCGGTGGCCTCACCGTGCACCCGCTGCTCGGCCTCGGCGTCCGAGACGACGCTGGTGCTGAGACTGGGCCGGTTGCGCAGAAACCGGCCCCGCCCCCGGGACAGGTCGTGGCCGACCGCGACCGCCTCCAGCTCGTACAGCGTGCGGTGGTTGCCGGCGTCGTCCGTCCAGTCCCGGGTGTAGAGCCGCCCGCAGACCACCACCGGATCGCCGACCATCACCGAGGCGGCCACCCCCTCGGCGAGCTTGCGCCAGCAGTTCACGCGTACTCGCAGGCTGTTGCCGTCCACCCAGCGCCCGCTGTCCCGGTCGAGTCGCCGGGCGGTCGAGGCGACCTTGAAGTTGGCCACCAACGTGTTGCTCTGGGTGGTACGCCGCCACTCGGGCGCCGTCAGAACATTTCCGACAATTGTTACATGGGTATCGAACATCGTCCCTCCAGTGGGGGTCCGGGTCTGCCTCGGCGAGCCGACTCGGGACCGAGCCTGCGTCCCGGTGGCGCGGCGGCGCAGCCCCGGACCCCACGCCTGTGGACAACCAGGCCGCCTGTGGACGAACGCCTGATCAAGGTCCCGGTGTGATAGGGGCCTACGGCCCTGGGACGCCGCCGGACAACGCTCGATGATCAAAAGGCAACGGAAATACTCACGTTCCGGACGCACCCGACCTGGGTAGAGATCCTTTCAACCGCACCTGTGCACACGACGTCGAACGAAAGGTCAACGATCATGAAGATGGCCGCCATCCGTTCCGCCCACGTCCCCGGTCAGGTGCAGCGATGACCGAGAACCCGGCCACCGCCGCGAAGTGCCTCCGGTTCAACGCCGGCTTCTCCCAGGGCGACCGGGAGTGGATCGTCCCGCTGTTCGGCACGCTCGATGCCCGGCTGGCCACCTTCGACGCCGACGCCACCGACCTCGAACTCTCGGTCAAGGACCGCGAGGCCAAGGGCCAGCGGGTCACGCTGGAATGCCGGGTCGCCGGCCTGCCGAAGATCGTCACCACGTCGAGCGAGGAGGATCTGCGGGCCGCGCTCAACGACGTCCGCGACGACCTGCGCCGCAAGCTCAACGACGCGAAGACCCGGCAGGAGCCACGCAACAACAAGCACCTGCGGGTCAGCACCCCGCCCGGCCAGACCGAAGCGCCGACCGAGCCGCCGGTCGACGACCTGGCCGGCGTCGGGACGACCGACGAGAGGTGACCACGCCGCCGGCCGGGACCGACCGGCCGGCGCGCCGACCAGGAAAGAGGTGATCGGCATGCCAAACGTGCAGCAACCGGAAATGCGCCGCAGCGGCGAGACCCGACTGGTCCAGGACAGTGACGGCCCGATCGAGGGCGGCGGTACCTCGGCCAGCCGGGAGCACCGCTCGGTGCCGGTGGACCAGATTTCCCCGTACGGTCCCGACCGGGGCCGGGCCACGACCTCGCACGAGCCGACCGGCCGCGAGACCCAGGGCGACTGAGCGCGTACGCCCCCGCCCGCTGCGACCTGCGGGCGGGGGCCGCCCGGCCGACGGGGGCCGCAGGTCCACCGGGTGACGCCCGCGCCACATGCGAGGAGCCGGCCTACCGTCCGGTAGCTTGCCGGCGTACCGTCGGCGAGGTGGAACCGGATCTGCTGGGACCGCCGTACGAGCGGCACACCATCGACCTGGGCAGCGACGACGAGGGCCCGGTGATCGCCACCCTGGTCCGCCGCCGAGCCGAGCGCCCCACCCGACGGGCCGTGCTCTACGTGCACGGCTTCGTCGACTACTTCTTCCAGACCCACGTGGCCGACTTCTTCGCCGCCCGGGGCTGGGACTTCTACGCGCTCGACCTGCGCAAGTACGGTCGCAGCCTGCTGCCGCACCAGACCGCCAACTTCTGCCGCGACCTCGGCGACTACTTCCCCGAACTGGACGCCGCCGCACAGATCGTCCGCAACGAGGACGGGCACGACACCCTGCTGGCCATGGGCCACTCCACCGGCGGCCTGATCGTCTCGCTCTGGGCCCACGCCCGCCGGGACGCCAACCTGATCGACGGAATCTTCCTCAACAGCCCCTTCTTCGACCTCAACGCCCCCTGGTTCGTGCGCAGACCCATCGCCGCCGCCGTCGCGCGCCTGGGCCGCCGCGCGCCGCACCGCATCCTCCCGCTCGGGCTTGGCACGGTGTACGGCGAGAGCATCCACGCCGATCATCGCGGTGAGTGGACGTACGACCTGACCTGGAAGCCGCTCGCCGGCTTCCCCGTCCGGGCCGGCTGGCTGAACGCCGTACGCACCGGCCAGCGCCGGCTACGTGCCGGCCTGGACATCCCGGTCCCGGTGCTGCTCGCCTGCTCGACCCGCTCCTACCGGAGCACCAAATGGCACGAGTCAGCCACCCTCGCCGACGCCGTCCTCGACGTCGAGCACATGGTCCGCTGGGCGCCCCGCCTCGGCCGGCACGTCACCCTGGCCCGCTTCGACGGCGGCCTGCACGACCTGACGCTCTCCGGCCCCGCCGTACGGGAAAAGGTCTTCACCGAGGTCGGACGCTGGGCCGAAGGGTTCCTCTGCGCGGGCCCCACCGCCACCCACCCCGACACCCCCGGCATACGAAACTGACCCGGCCACCCGTTTCCGCACGCCGGGCCCGGGCGGCGGTACCCTTCTCGCGCGGTACCACGCGCCCGTAGCTCAGCGGATAGAGCAGGGGACTTCTAATCCCAAGGCCGCAGGTTCGAATCCTGCCGGGCGCACCCTCACCACAGCACGAGAGGACCGCCCGGTCGCACATCCTGGTCCGTGCGGAAACCGCCCACTTCCGAGTCACCCTGCGGGCTCCGGATGCGGGTACGACGTCCGCGCCGAGCGGCCAACTCGCGTCGCGAGGAGGCGGACGCCCCGTAATGGCTAAGCTGCGCGGGCAAGGATGTCGTCGCCGTGCCTGCCGAAGGATCGCGCCGTTGGTGGCGCTCGTTACGATGCCGGCGAGGCGACAGGGGGATGCTGTGACAGTTCACGCCACGGGCCGGCCGATCACCCGGCTGGAGGCCGCCAGAGCACAGGCGGAGCGAGCGCTCGGAGCGCGAACGGCCAAGCGGATCGCGATGTTCGACAACGGTGCCCTGTACGTAGGGGCGGGTTCGGGGCGTCAGTTCCTGGCCTGGCTCATCGACTTCACGGTCTACCTGTTCGGCGTCGGGGCGGGTCTCGTCGCGGTGGCCTTGGCGGACCGAGCGATGGACCTCTCCGACGACATCGTCACCGTACTGTTTCTCTCGATGTTCGTCCTGATCCCGCTGCTGTACAGCCTGTGCTTCGGCAACGGCCGGGCGCTCGGCGCGGTCCTCACCGGCACGCAGCTCGTCCGGGTCAAGGACGGCAGCCGAATCGGGCTCAAGGCATGGTGGGCCATGCTGGTCCGGACGCTCTTCCTGCCGGTAATGATCATCGTGGCGATGTTGAACGCCTTCAACAACGGAGGCGGGCAACTGGCCGGCTCGCTGGTGCGGATCAGCATCGACCCCACCGCCACCCGGCAGCTCCACACCGCTGGCATCCGTTGACCCGCTGCTCTCCACGGAAGATCATGGTCGGGCGGTAGGAGGCACCGCCATGGGCGGCAGACGAGTATCGGCACGGCGTGCCAGCATGTTCGGGTGAATTCACCGACTGTCACCCTGCGCCCGATGCGTCAAGACGAGTACGAAAAGTACACGACGCGACGTGACCTGGAATATGTCCAGGCCCTCGCCGAGACGATGCCGGCCGAGGCGGCGCGGGAGAAGGCGCGACAGGATCGAGCCCAGTTCCTGCCCCGGGGACTGGCGACGGAGCGCCAGCGGATTCTGGTGGCCGAAGACACCGAAGGTCAGGTTGTCGGCTACGCGTGGGTCGGGTTGGAGGAACCCCGAACCAAGACGACCGACACCGCGTGGCTCTACGACATCAGCGTGGAAGAGCCCTACCGGCGGTCCGGCTACGGGAGAGCGATCCTGGCGGCAGTAGAGGCGGTGGCCCGGGAAGCGGGTGCAGATCGGCTGGGGCTCAACGTGTTCGGCGACAACACGCCCGCGATCTCGCTGTACCGGGCGTGCGGCTACGAGGTCACCGCCCAGCAGATGGCAAAGCGCCTGTAGCGAGCGGTCCGAGCTTCATTCCCGCGTGTGGTACCGGTCGAGCGTGGCCTTGGACGTCGAGGCATCCTGAAAGATCAGTTCCCATGGGCCGGTGTTGACCTCCATGTCCTTGCCGAACCCGACCTACTTTCCGGCCATCCGCCGCCCCGTGGGCTCGGCCAGGAGTTGGATTGCGCCGTGATAGCGAGCGCCCCGGTAGTAGCCGGCCGGCTCGGTCTGCTCCACCCACGTGCCGGTGATGACGGAACCGTCCACAGTGAGATCGAGTGACAGCGACGATGCCGCTGAGCCGGGCAGGCTGCGCGCGGTCAGCCGGTCGCCGTGCTGAAGCAGAACCACGAAGTGCTGCCCGGCGAAGGACTCCCCCCGACCGCTGGAGTAGTACTGGTAGCGGCTCAGCCAGACACCCTCGAATGACCTGAGGGCCGTGACTGGCCCGGACGTTGGCGTCGGTGTGGACATGGATGTCACTTCCTGTGTCGTAACGGTCGACGTCATTCAGGCATCGCGAGCCCTTGGGCGGGCCTGTCTGTGAGTTCAGCGTGGCCGTCGGGCGGCTCTCTCGACTTCTCGCAGGACGAGTCCGAGGGTTTGTGAGCGGCGGTCTGCTGGTAGCGCGGTCCAGGCTCGTCGGGCGTAGGCCAGTCCGGCGGTTCGGTCGCCGGCCTTGGTCATCATGAGTGCGCGGTGAAGTTCGATGTGCGTGGCGAAGCGGGTAAGCGACGGTGGTCGGAGGCGGTCGGCGTCGGTCTGGGCTTGTTCGCCAGCGCGGGTGATGCCAAGGCGGGCGTAGAGCATGGATCGAAAGGTGGCCATGCGCCAGGCCGGTACGGCGGCGTCGGAGATCTCGTTGTCGGGCGAGGCGGTCTGGTCGAAGACTCGTTGGGCTTCCTGGTCGGCGGCGATGGCTGCGGTGGTATCGCCTCGCCCGGCGGCGACGTGCGCGCGGGCCATCAGCGCTTGAAGGCGACCGAGTGACGGGCGGCCGGACAGAGCGAGTGCTTCGTCGGCATAGCGCTGGGCGACGGGAAGTGCGGCACCCTCGTAGGCCAGGGCGATGGCGGCCCGACCGCGTACCCAAACTCGGACGGCGAGGTCGTCGGAGCGGTCGGCGGCGATGCGGGCGGTGTCGTACCAGCCGACGGCCTCAGTTGGGTCCTTTGTGGTTTTGCCGTAGGTGGTGAGGGCACGGGCGGCGGTGGCCCACATGGTGGGGTTGTCGAGTTGTTGTTGCATGACCACGAGGTCGTTGGCGAGCCTGGTTTGCAGGCAGTCCGCGCCGATCTCCATGTAGTCGCGGCCGTACTGGTCGACGCGGTCACGCCACCGATCGGGGCTGTCGCGATGTCCGGCGAGGGCGGCGGTGAAACCGCTCCGGATCAGCTCGTTGGCCGCGATCGGGCCGATGGTGGCAGCAGCTAGCAGGTCTCTGCGTCTCACGTCGGCTTCTCCCAACGCTCGCGCATAGGCGAGCACGATGTCCGGCGTCGCGGTCCGGCGTCCCGCTTCGACGTTGCTCAGGTGCGAGGCCGAGTAGCAGGTGCGCGCCGCGATAGCGGCAAGCGTTACGCCAGCCTCAACGCGAGCGTGCCTCAATTGCGCACCGAGGTCATCCATCCGAGCCCCTGTGAAAGGTCTTGAAAGCATCGAGATACTTCCGAGCGTAGTCGCGCGATTACCAGAGTAGATCCCGTACGAGGCAGGGCCGGAAGCACTGCGGAGGTAGGGATGAGCGACAGCGGTTCCCGCGACAGCATTGGCGAGCGGGTGCAAGAAGCGGAACGGGAAGCAGCCAAGCAGCGGCTTCTTGCGCAGGCTGAGGCGGAGCGGGTTCCGGTTGAGGAGACGACTCGGGCGGTGCCGGATCGACGGTGGCGTCGTGACCGGTGACCGGGTGCCGATCGGTCGGCGGGTGGCGTATCTGCGGGCGCGGCGGCGGTTGTCGCAGCAGACGCTTGCCGACCGGTTGGGCAAGTCGAAGAGTTGGGTCGACAAGGTCGAGCGTGGGGTTCGCCGCCTGGAGCGGGTGTCGACGATCCGGGAGATCGCTACCGTGCTGCGGGTCGACGCGGCGACGCTGCTCGGTCGGGACGCCCAGCCCGCCGACGCGGCCGAGCGGGACGAGGACGTGGCGTCGATCCGGGCGGCGTTGTCGGCGTACGAGGAGGTGCGTGACCGGCCGGCGCCGGTGCTGCCGGTCGATCGGGTGGCCCGGCACGTCGCGTACGCCTGGACGGCATTTCAGCATGCTCGGTATCCGCAGGTGGTGGAGCTGCTACCGAGCCTGCTGGGCGGCGTGCAGCGCACCTACGCCCGGGAACCGGCGGCTGGCCGGGCAGCGGTGGTGGAGGCGCATCGGTTGACCGCAGCGCTGCTGATGAAGCTGGACGAGGCGGATCTGGCCTGGCTGGCTGCCGATCGGGCGATGTCTGCCGCTGCCGGTGATCCGGTGTTGGTGGCATGCGCGGCGGTGCAGCTTGGGCAGGTGTTGCGGGGCTCGGCGCGGGCGCGGTCGGTGCTGCTGGCTGCCGCGTACCGGATTGCTCCGCCGGATCTTGCGGGTGGCTGCCCGCCGGAGTTGGCGCTCTGTGGGGCGCTGCTGGTGCAGGCGGCGTTGGTCGCGGCCCGGTCCGGTGCCGAACGCGCGAGCGGCGAGTTGCTGGACGAGGCTGCGGAGTTGGCGGCCCGGGTGGGTGACGGGCTCGATTTTCATCGGACGGCGTTCGGGCCGACGGCGGTCGAGTTGGCCCGGTGTGCCGCTGCGGTGGAGTTGGCTGACGGGCCGGCAGCGGTCGCCCGGCACCGACAGGCGATCCGGCGGGACGGGTGGCGGTTGCTGCCGGTCGAACACCGGGCGGCGCACCTGATCGACGCCGCCCGCGCCTACCTTCAGGCCGACGATCCGGCCAACGCGGCGCGGGTCCTGCTCGCTGCGCAGCGGCTGGCACCGTACGAGGTACGCCGCCGGCCGTCCGGGCGGAACGTCCTCGCCCAGGTGGCTCGGGACCCGAAGGCCCCGGCGGCGGTCGCCGAGCTGGCGCTCAGTCTCGGGTTGGTGTGACGGGTGCCCGGCCCTGGTTGCGCAGGTTGCGGAACAACCACCAGACGCCCTGATGAATCAGTACGCCGACGCCGGTGTTGAGGAGCGCGAACCCGGTCGCGATGAGCAGTCTCGGCTCCACGCCAAGCGTGCTGGTGGCCACGAGCAGGGCGGGCCAGCCGATGGCGGTCACCGCGAGGGCGGAGCGCCACCAACGACCGAACACCAGGCCGAACAGGATCAGCGTCGGAATCATCGCAGCCTCCCTCCCGCACCCAACCTTATGCCGGTAGTCGATGGAAGGGTGACCCAATCTTGGTACGAAAACGCCCCTGGAGGGGCACTTTCGTACCAAGATCTACCGCGCTTCGGGTCGGGTCAGGCCGGTTGGCAGGGGGTGTTGTTGAGGCGGAAGTCGGTCGGGCGGTTGTTGGTGCCGGAGTAGGTCGCCTGGAAGCCGAAGCTGGCCGTGCCGTTTGTGGGCAGGTTGCCGTTCCAGGCCACGTTGCGGGCGGTCACGTTCTGGCCGGACTGGGTGACCTGGGCGTTCCATGCGCCGGTGACCTGCTGGTTGCCGGTGAACGACCAGGTGAGCGTCCAACTGGTCAGGGCGGCTCCCCGGTTGGTGACGCGGACCTCGGCGGTGAAGCCGTTGTTCCACTGGTTGACCGTCCAGTTGACCGTGCAGGCGCCGGGGCCGGTCGTGGGCGCCGGGGTGGTCGGCGGCGGCGTCGGGGTCGGGCTGGACGTCGGGGGCGGGGTCGGGGTGGGCGACTGCGTGCTGCCGTCGCGGGGCGGGAAGCGCAGGATGCGGTCGTCGGTGGCCGCCGGGTTGCCCCGGCCGTCACGGTTGCTTGTGGTCACCCAGAGCCAGCCGTCCGGGCCGTACTCCACTGTGCGCAGCCGTCCGTAGCTGCCGAGCAGTTCGGCGGTGGGGGTGCCGACGCCACCGGAACCGGTAAGCGGCACGTTCCACAGGCGGTTGCCGCGCAGGCTGGCCACGAAGAGGCGATTGCCGGCGATGGTGGCGCCGCTTGGCGACGCCTCGGCCGGGGTCCAGACCAGCAGCGGGTCACGGAAGCGAGGGTCACCGGCACGTCCCTCGACCGTGGGCCAGCCGTAGTTGCCGCCCGCGACGATCAGGTTGATCTCGTCCCAGGTGTTCTGGCCGAACTCGGTGGCGTACAGCCGGCCCTGGGCGTCCCAGGCCAGGCCCTGTACGTGCCGGTGGCCGAGGCTGTAGACCGGCGAGCCGGCGATCGGGTTGCCCGGCGGGACCGTGCCGTCCGGCCGGATCCGCAGGATCTTGCCGTTGCGGCTCTGCGGGTCCTGGGCGGTGGCGGTCTGGCCGGCATCGCCGACGCCGACGTAGAGCAGCCCGTCGGGTCCAAAGGCGATTCGTCCGCCGTTGTGGATCGCGGCGCGGGCCAACCCGGTGAGGATGGGCTCCTGGTTCTGCGGAGCGGTGAGCCGGAAGCGGGCGATCCGGTTGTCGGTCGCGGTGGTGAAGTAGACGTAGATCCAGCCGTCCTGCGCGTAGCTCGGTGAGACGGCGAGGCCGAGCAGGCCACCTTCGCTTGTCGCGGTCACGCCGGCGATCTGGGCCACCGGCTCGGGCGACTGCCCGGGGCGTACCCGCACCACCTGGCCGGTGGGACGCTGGGCGACCAGGGCGCTGCCGTCGGGCAGGAAGTCCATCCCCCACGGCACCTGGAGCCCGGTGGCGACGGTCTCCGGCCGGGTGAAGTCGAAGTCACCGACGGCGAGTGCGCCGGGTGGCCCGCCGGCTGCGGCACCCGGTGCCGGGTCGCCGACGGCGGGTGGGCCTTCGGTGCTCGGTGCCGCGCCGGCCAGCCCGCCGACACCGACGCCGCCGGCCAGCAGCCCGGCGGCGAGTGCGGCACCGACCGCGAGTCGGATCTTCATGCCACCTCCTTACATATCGACAATTTTGAATAGAATACGTCGAACCTGCGTCGGGCGCCCGGCGGGCGACATCGAGTGGCGCGAGAGGCTCGGCACGGGCGACGCGGCCGACCCGATCGTCACCCAGCGCCACCGGGCCACCTGCCCCGTGTTATTCTCCGACGTCGATCTCCGCAGCGCGGACCCGGATCGGGTCGTTTGTCGCAAAGGACGCCTGCCCGATGCCGGCCTTGCCCAACCTGAGCGTGCCGCCACCGGTCGGACCGGCGCTGCCGGGCTGGTCGACGCCCGAGACAGTCGAGCGTCCGGCCGCCAGTGCGTTGGCGTTCATCTTCACCCGATTACCGGCGCTGCTGCGGCTCACCTGCGGCCTGGCCAGCGCGGTGGTGTCGCTCGCCGTGCGTACGCCGCCGGTGCGGACCGAGTTGCTGGTGCCGGCGGTGGCGGTGCTTACCGCGTGGTCGGTCTGGTACGCGCTACGTGCCTGGCGACACGGCATCGGCGCGGCACTGATCGCCGGGGACGTGGCGCTGACCACCGCCGCCTGTCTGGCGATCCCGGTCCTGGTCGCGCCCGAGGTGCTGCCCGGCGAGGCCAGCTGGATCGCGGTACTCGCCAGCACCACCGTGATCAACGCGCAGGCGACCGCACCGGCGCGCTTGTCGATCCCGGCGGGCCTGCTGGTCACCGTCGGGTACGTGATCGGCGCCCACGCGGCCGGCGACAGCACCGAGGCCAGCGCCCACGCGGCGACCCTGCTCGGACAGATCGGCTGCACGGCACTGCTGAGCACGGTGATGCGGCGGCGCATCGCCCGGGCCGACACCGCCTTCCTGGCCAACCAGCGAGCCAACCGGGAGGCGCTGATCGCGCGTACCGCCCGCGAGGCGGAACGGCAGCAGAACCGCGACCTGCACGACACCGTCCTGGCCACGCTCACCATGGTCGGGCAGGGCGCGGTCGCCGGCCCGTCCGTGGCGCTGCGCGAGCGCTGCGCCGCCGATCTGCGTACCCTCGCCGCGTTGGCCGAGGCCCGGTCGACGCCGGGTACGTCCCGGGTGGACGAACGGCTGCGGGCGGTGCTGAAGCGCCTGCCCGGCCTGCCCGTCAACGCCGACCTGCCGCCGTGCACGGTGCCACCGCCGGTCGCCGAGGCGATCGCCGAGAGCACCCACGCCGCCCTGGCCAACGTGGCGCTGCACGCGCCCGGCGCGGCGACCCGGCTACGCCTGCGGCAACTCGCCGGCACCGTCTCGGTCGAGGTGATCGACGACGGTCCCGGCTTCGACCCGGCCACCGTCCCCGCCCACCGGTACGGCCTACGCGAGGCGGTACGCGGTCGGATGGCGACTGTCGACGGGCGGGCCGACATCGACTCCGCGCCCGGTCGCGGCACCCGGATCCGGCTGGAGTGGTCCGATGTCGGCTGACCCGGGCCTCGCCGGCCAGACGCAGAGCCTGCCGGCACCGCGTACCCCCGAACTGGTCCTGGCGACCCGGGCGGGCCGGGCGGCCGCTGCGGTGGTCCGCATCTCCGACCGGGGCGCCCGGATCGTGGTGGTGACCATCGCGCTGGTCTGGCACCTGGCCATCGGGCTGCCCGCGGTGCTGGCCAACCGGGCGGAGTTGACCCTGCCGCAGGTCGTGATCGGCGGCTGGCTGCTGGTGGCGGTGCTCGGGGTGATCGCCGGCGGCCGGCTGCTGCGTGACGCTCCGCTACCCGCACCACCGCTGGCCGCGCTCCTGCTCACCGTGGACGTGGTGGTCTTCGCCGCGGTGGGCCGGTCCCAGCTGTTCGGCCCAGCCAACTGGGTGTGGGGCGGGCTCGCCTGGTTCTTCGTGGTGGTTATCTGGCGACAGCCGGTGCGCTGGATCTTCGCCCTGCTGGCCGCCCACGCCTGCACCGGGATCACCGCCGTGGTGTGTTACGGCGCCATCGCGGCTGCCGACCTGGCCCGCGCCACGATGGCGCTGTACGGCACGTCCTCGTTGCCGGCGGCCGTCTTCGCCGGGGCCGCCACCCTCGCGGCGCTCTCCCGGGACCGGGCCGCCACCGCCGCCACCACGAACACGATGGTGGCCGAACGCGAGGCCGCCGAGCGGGCCCGGCGGGACCGGCACGAGCGGTTGGCACTGGTCAGCGCAGCCGCCGGAGAGGTACTGACGGAGCTGGCGCAGGGACGGGCCGAGCCGACCGACCCGCAGGTGCAGCGACGCTGCGCCCATGCCGCCGCCCGGCTACGCCGGCTGATCGCGGAATCCGACGATGTGCCTCATCCTCTGCTGCACGAGTTGCGGGCCGCCGCCGATCTGGCCGAGCGCAACGGTTTGCGGATCGACCTGGTCACCATCGGCAACCCGCCGCCGTTGCCGGTGCGGATCCGCCGGAAGCTGACCGACCCGCTCATCGCCGTGCTCGCCGACGCGCGGGACTGGGCCCGGCTGACCGTCGTCTCCAGCTCGGACGAGGTGGAGGTCGGTCTGGTCACCCCCGACGACGGTCGGGCCCCCACCGACGGCGGTCCGGCCGCCCCGGACGGCGTTCCGGTAGCCGCCGACGGCGGTCCGGCCACCGTCAGTGGCGGTCTGGTGACCTTCGCTGCGGCGGGCCACGATGCCAATGGGCCTCCATCGGCGCATGGTGAGGGACAGGTCGAGCACCTCTACGAACGGGACGGGAAGATCACATGGACGCAGACGCGCTGGCACCGGTGACGCCGGAGCGGCCCGTCGGCGTGGCGATCGTGGACGACCACCCGGTGGTCATCGACGGGGTACGCGCCTGGCTGGCCACCGAGCCGCGGCTGACCGTACTGGCCACCGGTGACGATCCCGACGAGGTGCTGCGAGCCGCCCCCACCGCCGACGTCATCCTGCTCGATCTCCGGCTGCGCGGCCGGCTCGTGCTGGACAAACTGGCCGAGCTCAGCGCCGCCGGCCGGCGGGTGGTGGTCTACTCGGAACACTCCGACCCGCCGACGATGCTCGCCGCCCTGGATGCCGGGGCGGTGGCCTTCCTCGCCAAGCACGAGGGACGGGAACACTGCGTGGCGACGGTCCTGGACGCGGCGGCCGACCGCCCGTACGTGGCGCCCGCGTTGGCCGGCGCGATGGTCGGCGACTCACGGCCGGACCGGCCGGTGCTCTCCGACAAGGAACGCCAGGCCCTGCTGCTGTGGTTCCAGTCGATGTCGAAGGCGTCGGTGGCCCGCCGGATGCGGATCAGCGAACACACGGTCAAGCAGTACGTCGACCGGGCGAGGATCAAATACAGCCGGGTGGGCAGGCCGGCGGCGACGAAGGCGGCGTTGCTCGCGCGGGCGATCGAGGACGGGCTCATCCGACCGGAGGAGATCGGCATCTACCGGTCGCACGCGGCGACCGATTGGCCGACCCCCTAACAGGCGTCATGACACCGCCGCCGGACCTGGGCGAGGCTCGTCCACAGCTGCCGTCTGCACCGGAGGTCCATGACGATGCACGATGACGCGTCCCCCTTCTTCATCACACCGCATCGGTTCGATGTGGAGGACGACGGCACCGGCCCACTGTTCGACCGGCGGCACGAGTTGGTGCCGGAGAACGGTGAGCAGGTGCTCGGGCGCCACCGCCTGGAGGTGGCGGGCTACCTGCTCGGCCCGACCGAGACCTGGCTGCGGTGGACGCTGCCGGCTCCGGTCACCCTCACCGTCACCGACCGTCGGATGGTCTACATCGGCACCGGCTCGCAGCTGGCCCTCGTCGATGCCGGACACCGTCGAGGGCGGCGGATGCCGGCGCTGGTGAGCGGGCAGATCCGCTGGCAGTGGCCGTCCCGGCTGGAGTCGGTGCCGGCCACCGAACAGACGCCCGCACGGCTGCTCGTGGTCTGCGACGCACTGCGTACCATCCAGCAGCCCGCGCTCGCGCTGATCGGCCCGGGGACCCAGATCACCGAGCTGGGCCAGCGGATCCGCCGGGCGGTGGCCACGTTCCGGCTGACCCGGCCCGAACTGGTGGACCTCTCCCCGCCCGAGCGGGACGCGCTGTCCCGGCTCGCCCGCGTCGCGCCGCGTCCCGGCCAGGCGCGGGTGGTTCTGCCCGGCTCGCTGCCGGTCGAGTTCCATTCCCGGGACGACTACTACCGGCCACGGCACGCCGACCAGATTCCGTACGGCGCGGCGTCGGGGCAGCGGTAGCCGCCGGTCAGGCGGTGCGGGAGTGGCGCTCCTCGGCGTCGAGCGCGGCGGCCTGCTCCGGCGTCGGGGCGGTGCCGCCGAGGTGTGCCGGCAGCCACCAGCGGTCCGTCGGCCCGGCGGGCTGGTCCGGGTACTCCCGCTGGGCCCGGTCGACAAGCGCGTGCAGCCGACTGGCCAGCTCCGCGTTCATGGCGGCGGCGTCCGGGAACGCGGCGGGCTCCATCGGCTCGCCGACCAGCACGGTGATCGGCGTGTGCCGGCGGGTCAGGGTGCGCGGGCGGCCCTTGGTCCAGAGCCGCTGGGTGCCCCAGAGCGCCACCGGCAACACCGGTACGGCCGCCTCGCGGGCCATCCGGATGGCCCCGCTCTTGAGTTCCTTCACCACGAAGGAACGGCTGATCGTCGCCTCCGGGAAGACGCCGACCACCTCGCCGGCCCGCAGCGCGGCCAGCGCGGCGGCGTACGACTCGGCACCCGCGCGCCGATCCACCGGAATGTGCCGCATCCCGCGCATCAGTGGCCCGGACACCCGGTGCCGGAACACCGAGTCCTTCGCCATGAACCGGACCAGCCGCTTGGACTCCAGCGCCCCCAGCCCGCAGAAGATGAAGTCCAGGTAGCTGACGTGGTTGCTGGCCAGCACCGCCCCGCCGGAGCGCGGCACGTGGTCGGAGCCCACGACGGTGAGCTTCAGGTCGAGCACCCGGAACATCGTCTTGGCGGCGGCGATCACGGGTGGATACACGAGTTCCGGCATGCCGGAGACTTTATCCCGGGTAGGTCCGGCTCACTCGGCGAGCTTGTGCAGGTCCATGCGGCCCCGGGCGAAGGCGTCCACCCGGCCCCATCGGCCCGGGATGTCCAGCACCTCGATCCGGCCCATGCCGATCGGCAGCCGAGGCTCGACCGCCAGGTGCCCCTCGTGCGGTTCCAGGCCGAGCATCGTACGCAGCAGCAACAGCGGGGCACCCGTCGACCACGCCTGCGGGCTGCACGCCGTCGGATACTCCACCGGGAACTTCGTCTGCTCGCGCGGATAACCGCCGAACGCCTCCGGCAACCGGCCGTCGAAGTAGCGGGCGGCGTCCAGGATTCCGCTGGCGATGGTGGCCGCCTCCTCGGCGAAGCCGTAGCGGCGCAGTCCCCAGGCGCACAAGGAGGTGTCGAAGGGCCACACCGTGCCGTTGTGGTAGCCGATCGGGTTGTACCGGACCTCGCCCTCGGCCAGCGTACGCACGCCCCAACCGGAGAAGAGCCGCTCGCCGACCAGGTGCTGGGCGACCTGCTCGGCCCGATCGGCGTCGACGATCCCGCTCCAGAGCAGGTGGCCGATGTTGGAGCTGAGCACGTCGCACTGCCGCCCGTCCGGGTCGAGCGCGAGCGCGTAGTAGCCGCCGTCGGCGACCCACCAGTCCCGGTTGAACCGCTCCTTCAGCGCCGCGGCCTCCCGCTCCAACTGCTCGGCGTACGCCGGGTCGTCCCAGAACTCGCGGGCCATCCGGGCCGCGCGCATCTTCGCGTCGTACGCGTACCCCTGCACCTCGCAGGTGGCCCGGGGAAACGGCGGCAGCGTGCCGTCGGCGTACGAGATCGAGTCCCAGGAGTCCTTCCAGCACTGGTTCTCCAGGCCGGTGTCGGTGTTGCGGCGTTCGTACCAGATGTAGCCGTTGCCGACCAGGTCGGCGTAGTCGTCGATCCAACGCAGCGCCCGGCGGCACTCCTGCTCCAACTCCTTGACCAGCGCGACGTCGCCGGTCCACCGCTCGTACTCGTCGAGCAGCACCACGAACAGCGGCGTCGCGTCCACCGAGCCGTAGTACGGCGAGTGCGGTTGTTCCTCGAACGCGGCGCTCTCGCCGTAGCGCATCTCGTGCAGGATCCGGCCCGGATCCTCCTCCCGGAAGTCGTCGAACCGGGTGCCCTGGAGCGCGGCCAGGATCCGCAGCGTGGTGGTGCTCAGATCGGGCGTGAACGGCAGGGTCTGTAGGCAGGTCAGGATGCTGTCCCGGCCGAACATGGTCATGAACCAGGGCAGCCCGGCGGCGGGCAGCGTCTGGCCGCCGAGCGACAGCGGCGAGAAGCGCAGCGCGGCCAGGTCGATCATGCATCGCCGGTAGGTGGCGGCGAGTTGGTCGTGCTCGCTGTTCACCTTCGGCGCGTTGGCGATCCACTCCTCCAGGTCCTGCTCCAGGGCGAGCCGTTCCGCACCGTGCACCCGCAGCCCCATCCGCAGGTCCCGGCCCCCCGGGCCGAGCGCTCGGGTCTGCACGTCGATGGCGGTGTGCCACTGTTCGTTCGGCTCCAGGTGGATGGAGTACGCGAAACCGTTGCGGTCGTACCGCGCCGGCACGGAGGAGGAGATGATGGTCTCCCGGTTGAAGTTCCCGCGCCGGTAGCCCAGGCGCAGCCGGTCCGATTCCACCTCGGTGTAGATCTCGCCCTTCTTGTTCAGGATCTCGTCCTTGACCTCGAACAGGTCGGCGAAGTCGCAGCCGGCGTCGATCCTGATCTCCAGGTCGACCGCCTTCTCGTCGTGGTTGAGGATGGTGATGCCCTCCCGGAAACTGCCGCCAACGGCCCGCTCCCGGATGATCGACAGCTTCGCGTCGACGTAGTGCGTGGCCAGGCCGGGCACCAGGAAGAAGCGCGACTCGTAGTACTGGAGGTCGTCGTAGGACAGGGCGTTGAGCCGCTCGCCGTTGACCGTGAGCACCCACTTCGACAGAAACCGGGTGTCGAGGGAGAACAGTCCGGTGGGTTCGGTGGGCGTGGCCTCGATGTCGCCGGTGGCCTCGCAGACGACGAAGGTGTTGCCGTCCAGGATCCGGACGGTGTGGGAGGGGGCCATCAGCGCACCCCCGTCCGGTAGCGGCGCGGCCCGAGGGCGTGCGCAGGTCCGGGGAAGATCCGTTCCAACTGCACGAGTATGCGGGCGTCACCGCTCACCGTCATGTCCCCGCGCAGCAGCGCCGCCAGCCCGTTCTCCCGGCCGGTGACCAGATCCTCGAAGATCGCCGGACTGACGCCGACCACCGTGTCCGCCTCCAGGTCCTGCCGGTCGACCTGGATCGTCCCCCGATCGATGCGTACCAGCCAGTGCGTGGTTTGTGGCCCTTCGTGCAGGTCGAAGCGCAGGGTTCCGGAGGACTTCGCCAGCAACGGGTCGTACCCCCGCTGGTCGAGATCCTCGAAGAACCGCATGGTCGCGTCCGCCATCGGATCCTGTCCTCCCCGTCGGTCCCGGCCGGCTGCGGGCGGGCGTCCTGCTCCCCCCGCCGACCGGCTTCTCGCGTCCGACGAGGGTCCCCGCCCGGTACGCGGTCAATCTCGCCCGGATCGGGTGAGATCCGTTCGCGGGGACGCCGGCTGGTCGGCACCGGGGGACTCGCAAGCGGGGAAAGCCGGCTCCCCGGGTCGGGGTAGCCGGCTTTCGCCTGCGGTACGGGTCAGTTGTTTGGCTCGTCGGCGCTGATGTCGGCGAGCACCGACTGCGGTTCACGCTCGACGGCCAGGTCGCCCATTGACACGAGGCCGATCAGCCGGCCGTCATCGATCACCGGCAGTCGCCGTACGGCGTACGTCCGCATCAGGTCGGCGGCGGCGACGGCGTCGTCGTACTGGCTCACCGTCACCACGTCCTTGCTGGTGATCTGGTTGAGCCGGGTGGTGTTCGGGTCCATGTTCTCGGCCACGGCCCGAACCGCGATGTCCCGGTCCGTGACGATGCCGACCACGTTGTCGCCGTCGGTCACCACCACGTCGCCGATCGCCGAGTCACGCATTTCCTGGGCCGCTGCGGCAAGCGTGTCGTTGCCGTCCATGGTCACCAACCGGGTCGTCATGAACTCTCCGACCGTTGTCATGGCGCCTCCCTCTCGGTGTAGGGCAACCATGCGTCTACCCGACCGCCGCGACCAGTAACGCCGCCGCCGACCGGCCCGGACGCGGGGCACGGTCGGCGGCGGATGCGGCGCTCGACGGGCGGGGCGGTGCTCAGCGCTCGGCGGCCACCAACTCCGCCAGCTGTACGGCGTTGAGGGCGGCACCCTTGCGCAGGTTGTCGTTGGAGCAGAACAGCGCGAGCCCGTGCTCGACGGTCTGGTCGGCGCGGATCCGGCCGACGAAGGTCGGGTCCTGCCCGGCGGCCTGCAACGGGGTCGGCACGTCGGTAAGCGTCACCCCGGGCGCGTCGGCAAGCAGTTCGTGGGCCCGCTGCGGGCTGATCGGCCGGGCGAACCGGGCATTGATCTGGAGCGAGTGCCCGGTGAAGACCGGTACCCGGACGCAGGTGCCGGAGACCTTCAGGTCCGGAATCTCAAGGATCTTGCGGCTCTCGTTGCGCAGCTTCTGCTCCTCGTCGGTCTCCGCCGACCCGTCGTCGACGATCGAGCCGGCGAGCGGAAGCACGTTGAACGCGATCGGCTGGGCGAACGAGCGGGGGGCGGGAAACTCCACGGCACTGCCGTCGAAGGTCAACCCGGACGCGCCCTCGGCGACCTTGCGGACCTGCTCGTCCAACTCGGCGACGCCGGAGAGCCCGGCACCGGAGACCGCCTGGTACGTCGAGACGACCAGGCTGACCAGCCCGGCTTCGGCGTGTAGCGGGCGCAGCACCGGCATCGCGGCCATCGTGGTGCAGTTGGGGTTGGCGATGATGCCCTTCGGCCGGTCGGCGGCGGCGTGCGGGTTCACCTCGGCGACGACAAGCGGCACCTGCGGATCCATCCGGAAGGCCGACGAGTTGTCGATGACCACCGGACCGGCGGCGGCAACCCGCGGCGCCAACTCCTTCGCGGTGCTCTTGCCCGCGGAGAAGAGCACGATGTCCAGCCCCGAGTAGTCGGCGCTGGCCGCGTCCTCGACGGTGACCTCCTCGCCGCGCCACGGCAGGGTACGCCCGACCGACCGCGCCGAGGCGAACAACCGCACCTGCTCCGCCGGGAACTCCCGGGCCGCCAACACCTGCCGCATGACGCCACCGACCTGGCCGGTGGCCCCCACAATGCCGATCCTCATGCCCGCGAGGCTACCCATTGCGGCAGGTCGACCGGGAATGCTTTCCCACCGCCCGGGCCCGACACCGGCGGCGTGACCTGCCGCTGGCCGGACAGCCACCCGGTGGGCGGCCGGATCCGGCGGAAGAACGACGCCGCACCGCCCTCCCCCACCGCAACATCTCAGCCGTCCCAGCAGACCGCCGCGACCGACATCACACCCCGAGCGCTCGGTAGGCTTGCCCAAGCGTGGCGGGAAGCACAACCGACGAGCCGCCTCGACCGTGGCCCGGGCGATGGAGGTGCCATGAGACCGGAGATCCGGACCATCCTCGCCGCCAGCGGCATCGCCGTGGGCGCGGCCGGCAACCTGCTGGCGATCGTGTCGCTGCCCTGGTCCGCCTACGGGGCCATCGAGATGCGCCTCGACCGGTTCCCCGGCTGGCGTTGGCACGTCGCCGCCGTCGCCGCGCTGTACGTCGCGGCGGTCTGGGCGCTGCTGGCACCGGCGGCCCGACGACGACTGCCGATCGCGACAAGCGCGGTGGCCGGGCTCGCCGCCGCCGGGTCCGCCATCGCCCTCGCGACCCGGTACGACGACAGCAGCCTCTTCTTCGACACGTTCGTTCCGGCGATCAAGCCGCTGATCGGCACCGGCCCGGTGCTCGCCGTGCTCTGCGTACTGGTCTGTCTCGCCTCGGTCGCCGCCTGCTGGCCGCGATCGGGCGTACGTCCGGCGCCGCACCGGCCCGACCCGGCGGTGCCGCAACCGCCCTCGACGGCGCCGCACCGGCCCGACCCGGCGGTGCCGCAACCGCCCTCGACGGCGCCGCACCGGCCCGGCCCGCCGGGCTGACCCGACGGGCGGAGCGACGGCGGCGGAGCGGGCCGGGAGCGGGCCGGAGCGGTCGGGTCAGTCCGGCGGAGCGTGGTCGATCAGATCGCCGAGACCGGTGGCGGCCAACTCGTCCCGGATCACCGCGGCGTCGCCCTCCACCACCAGGGTCAGCGACTCCGGATGCAGGTGGCTGGCGGCGGCGGCGGAGACCTGCGCGACGTCGGCGGCGAGCAGGGACTCGCGCAGCCGGGCGTGATAGTCGTCCGGCAGATCGTGCACCACAAGCGTGGTGAGCGCCCCGGCGATCGCCCGCGGGCTCTGCAACTCGACGGAGAGCTGCCCCGCCCGCCAGGACCGGGCCACCGCAAGCTCGTCCTCGGTCACCCCACCGGCCTGGGTACGGGCGATCTCCCCGACCGACTCCACGAGCGCCGGCGCGGTGACGGCGGTCTGCACGCCGGAACTGACCGCGAACCGGCCGAACCGGCGGGACGAGGCGAAGTCGCCCCGGATGCCGTACGTGTAGCCGCGTACCTCCCGAATCAGGTGGTTCAGCCGCGAGGTGAACGCGCCGCCGAGCACCGTGCCGGCCAGCGCGATCGGCACGTGGTCCGGGTGGGCGCGATGCGGCGCGGGATGGCCCAGGCGCAGCGTGGACTGCACCGAGCCGGGCCGGTCGACCAGGATGATCCGGCGGGTGGTGTGCAGCGGCACCTCGATCGGCGCGCCCCGGTCCACCGGCCCGCCGACGGTGCCGGCGAACGCCGTCGCGGCCAGCCCGTCCAGGTCGATCCGATCCAGGTCACCGGCGACCACAAGGGTCCCGGGCCGGATGAACCACTCGGAATGGAAGACGGTGACGCCCTCCACGTCCAGCGCGGCCACCGAGTCCGGGGAGCCGTACAGCGGACGGCCCCACCGGTTGTCGGCACCGAACAGGTCGGCGCGCAGCACCGCGTCGGCGCGCGGCCCGGGATTGGCCCAGTCCATCCGCAGCGCGGTCGCCTCGTCGTCGCGGACCCGCCGGACGTCCTCCGGGTCCAGTTTCGGGGTGCGGACCGCCTCGGCGAGCAGTTCCACTGCGGCGCCCAACCGGTCCACCGGCACCTGCACACTGGCCTGGAAGGTGTCCCAGTCCAGCCCGGTCACCAGTTCCGTGCCGAGTGCCTCGATGGCCAGCGCGTACGCGGTGGCGTTGCGCTGGACGGTGCCCTCCTCCAGCGCCTTGGCCAGCACCCCACCGAGCCCCTCGGAGCCCACCGGCTCCCGGCCGGCCCCCGCGTCCAGCAGCAGCAACGCCACGGCGAGGTTCTGCCCCGGCAGGTGCGCGGCGACGACCTGGCCGCCCGCCACGCTGCGCCGGAGCACCTGGGGAAAGCGGTACGGGCGGGCCGCGCCCGGACCGGGACGATCGGCGATCAGAGTCACGGCTGCTCCTCGGGCTGGTAGGTCAGGGTCACCCGGTCGTCGGCGCCGAGCAACTCGGCCGCCGCCTCGGTGATCTGGTCGGCGGTCACCGCCAGCCAGGCCGGCAGGCGCTCGGCCACGGTGGCCGGGTCGCCGAACTGCGTGGCGTACCGGCCCAGCGCGTCCGCCCGACCGTCCACCGTGGACATCTGCCGCCACCAGGCGGTGGTCAGCAGCGCCTTCGCGCGGTCCAGCTCGGCGGCGGTCACCGGCACCGTGGCCAGTTCGTCGACCACCTCGGCCAGCCCGGCGGCCAGCCGCTGCCCACTCACCCCGGGCCGAGCGGTGGCGGTGGCGATAAGCGGCGCCGGCCCGTGCGCCAGGTCCACCCCGTACGCGCCGACCAGATCCGGCTGGGCGATCCGCTCACCGTCGGCGAGCCGCTGGTAGAGCCGGCTGCCCCGGCCACTGCCGAGCACGGTGGCGAGCACGGTCACCACGTCGTACCCCGGGCTGCCGTACGGGTGGGTGCGGTGCGCGACGTACACCCGGGGCGCCGGCACGTCGGTGATCACCGTCTCCTGGACCGGCACACCGCTTGCCGGCACGACCCGGCCGTCGGGTGCGGACGGGATCTCCGAGCGGGCCGGGATGGCCCCGAAGTACTTCTCGGCCAGCGCCACGACCTCGTCGGTGTCGGTGTCGCCGACGACGGTCAGCACCGCATTGTTCGGCGCGTAGTAGGTCTGGTGGAACGCCTGGAAGGTGGCCAGGTCGGCGGCGTTCAGGTCGGCCATGGAGCCGATCGTGGGGTGATGGTACGGGTGCCCCGGCGGATAGAGCAGCGGCAGCAACCGCAACCAGGCATCGCCGTACGGCACGTTCTCGTAGCGCTGCCGACGTTCGTTCTTGACCACGTCACGCTGGTTGTCAAGCGTCTCCTGGGTCAGCGCCGGCACCAGCCCGCCCATCCGGTCGGCCTCCAGCCAGAGCGCCAGTTCGAGGTGCTCGGCCGGAACCGTCTCGAAGTAGTTGGTGCGGTCCGGGTTGGTGGTCGCGTTCAGCGATCCGCCCGCACCCTGCACCAGCTTCATGTGCTCGGTCTTCGCGACATGCTTCGAGCCCTCGAACATCAGGTGCTCGAAGAGGTGCGCGAAGCCACTCTGTCCGGTCGGCTCGTGCCGCGAGCCGACGTCGTACCAGAGGTTGACCGCGACCGCCGGGGCGGTGCGGTCCTCGCTGACCACCACGCGCAGGCCATTGTCCAGTCGAGTCGTCGAGATGGGCCAGGGGTAACCGCTGTCGGGCATGGCTCCGACGCTATCCGATCGCCCGCCCAGGCACGTTCCGAGACGTCCACCGGCGAGCCGGGTGCGCCCCGAGACACCGCCCTGCGGCCGAACCCGCGGGCGGGCAGGCATCGACGGATGCGGGCCGGGTACTCCGCACGTCATGCCGCCGACCATCACCCCGCCGCGCCCCGCCGACCTCGTCGAACGCACGGCTCGGGCGCTGGCCCGACTGCGCCGGGGACGCCTGCTGCATCCGGCCGGTCGCTCCTTCGCCGGTGAGGTGGTCGTCTGGGATACGCCGGGCCCGCCGACCGGCGTCCGGTTGCTGGACCTGCCGGATCGCTACCCGGCCACGATCCGCCTCTCCAAGGGCACGCCCACCCCGGGCAGTTGGCCTGACGTGCTGGGGCTGGCCGTGCGGGTGCACCGCCCGACGGGGCGACCGTTCGACCTGCTGGTCAGCTCCAGCGCCGCCGCGCCGGTGTTGCGACAGCTGCCCCTGCCCCGGCGGCGCTTCGCCGGGACGTACAGCTCGATCATGTCCTACCGGGCCGGCCGGCGGCGGCTCTGGCTCGCCGCCCTGGCCGACCCGGACGCGCCCGACCTGGGCCGCGACCTGGCCTCGGTGGCGCGGGCGGACGCGCCCCGGCTGGTCCTCGCGGTCGCCTCCGCCACCGGGTCGTGGCGACCGTTCGGGCAGGTCATCCTCGGCGACCAACTCGACGCCCGCGAGGACGCCGCGCTGGCCTTCGATCCGGTGGGCAACCTGCCCGAGGAACTGCGCCTGGTCGGACCGCTGCGCTGGCTGCGCCAGCACTCCTACCGGGGCTCCCGCCGGGGACGCGGTGCCGGCGCTCAGTCCGGCGGTTCGATGGGGGTCACGGTCTGATCCGAGGTACGCCGCTCCAACACGGTGTCCGGGGCGGCGTTCCGGTCGGCCTCCCGCATGTCGGACTCGGTGAGGATCGCCTCGGCCTGTGCCTGCGCGTCGTCGCTGCCGGCAGCGGCCTCCTCGGGCAGCAGGTGGGCACGGGACTGCACCCGCTCCTGGTCGCTCAGTTCATCACTCATGCCGCTCCTCATACCCCACCCCACCCGCCCGCACGCGAGAAAGGAAGGGCCCCTTGTTAACGCCTGGCGTAGTAAACGGGCCCCCTCTTAACACTTTCGACGGCACCGGCCGTCCATCCCAGCGGACCGCGTACCTCAGCGGAAGGGGCCGCGTACCTCGTAGGTGATCCCGCCGGACGACGAGCCGGAGGTGCCGCGCTGTGAGGAGAAGTAGAAGCGGGTGCCGTCCGGGGAGAAGGCCGGCCCGCAGATCTCCGAGGCGGACTGGCCGGTGATACGCAGGAAGGGTGCCACCACCTCGTCGGGCGTGATGACACAGATCTCCATGTCGCCGCCGTCCTCGGCGACGTACAGGTCGCCCGACCGGGCACCGGTGATGTTGTCCACTCCGGTCAGCGGCGCGGTGCCGGAGACGAGTGAGTCGTCGTACGCCAGGGCGATGCGCTGGTTGACCGCGTCGTACGCCCAGACCCGGTTGTCGCCCTTCGTGGTGAACCAGCAGGTGCCGTCGGCGTACCAGCAGCCCTCCCCACCGTTGAAGCGCTTGGCGCCGGAGACCTGGCTGCGGGTCTGCGTGCTCGCCGCCGCGGGGTCGGGCACCCGTGCCCAGGTCACCGGGCCGCTGGTGGCGGTACCGGCGACCAGCACCTCAAGCGTGCCGCTGGCGAGGTTGCCCCAACTCGTCGGGCGGAACCGGTAGAAGCAGCCGTTGCTCTCGTCCTCGGTCAGGTAGATCACCCGGCGGTCCGAGTCGCAGGCGGCGGCCTCGTGCTTGAACCGGCCCATCGCGTCCCGGCGCACCGCCGACGTGCCGCCCTGCGGGTACGTCTCGTAGACGTACCCGCGACTGACCTCCTCGCAGGAGAGCCAGGTCGCCCACGGGGTGGCGCCGCCGGCGCAGTTCTGGTTGGTGCCGGAGAGGATCCGGTACGCCGAGGCGATGCTGCCGTCGGCGTTGAACCGGATCGCCGACGCCCCGCCGCCCGGGGTGATCTCAGAGTTCGAGACGTAGATCCAACCCGTGCCGGCGGCGAAGCAGGCACCGCCGTCGGGCGCGTCATGCCAGGTGTACGACGTGCCGGCGACTGCCTGGCGGGACCGGGCCACGACCCGGCTGGTGAAGCCGGCGGGCAGCCGGATGCCGTTGGCGTCGGCGGCACCGAGCGGCCCGTACGGGCCGGGACCGGGCTGGGCGGGAGCGGCCAGGGCGGCACCGGCCCACAGGCTGCCGGAGAAGGCGGCGGCGCCACCGGCGACGGTGGCACGCAGCAGAGTACGACGATCCATCGGGACCTCCGGTCGATGACGTTCGCGAGCGGACCTATCCGCGACCCTCATCGACGGGGGTGAACACTGAACGAGGCGCTGCCGACCAGGGGGTGATGGCTCGGCCACGGTCGGGTACGCTTACCGCCGTGACACGGTCGTATCGATGGTTTAGGCAGCCGGCTCGCAGGCCGGTGACCTCACCATGATCTGACGTCACCGTTTTCGAGCCGGCCGGGCAGGAGCTTTCGTTCCTGCCCTTTCGCGTACGAGCAGCCGGCTCGACCCGGGCACCGGCCCCGGGAACGGTCGGCGAAAGGATGCCCACCGTGACGACCCCGGACAATCACCGGGTCATCGACCAGCGGATCGACCGTGTCGTGCCGCTGACCACCCCGGCGCTGCTGCACCACGAGCTTCCTCTGGACGACCACCTGACCTCGGCCGTGTTGGCCGGCCGACGGGCCGTCGGCCGGGTACTCGACCGACAGGACGACCGGCTGCTGGTGGTGGTCGGACCCTGTTCGGTCCACGACCCGGCCGCGGCCCTGGACTACGCCCACCGGCTCCGCGAGGCGGCCGAGCGGGTCGCCGACGACCTGCTTGTGGTGATGCGGGTCTACTTCGAGAAGCCGCGCTCCACGGTGGGTTGGAAGGGCCTGATCAACGATCCCGCGCTGGACGGCTCCGGTGACGTCAACACCGGGCTACGCAAGGCCCGCGCGCTGCTGCTCGACGTGCTGCGCCTCGGCCTGCCGGTGGGCTGCGAGTTCCTCGACCCGATCACTCCGCAGTACATCGCCGACACCGTGGCATGGGGTGCGATCGGGGCGCGTACGGTCGAGAGCCAGGTGCACCGCCAGCTCGCCTCCGGCCTGTCCATGCCGATCGGCATGAAGAACCGCCCCGACGGCAGCATCGCCACGGCGGTGGACGCGATCCGCGCGGCCGGCGTACCGCATGTCTTCCCCGGCATCGACGTCTCCGGCACGCCAGCGATCATGCACACCCGGGGCAACGCCGACGGTCACCTGGTGTTGCGCGGTGGTGGCGGCCGGCCGAACTACGACGCGGCCTCGGTGGCGGGCGCGCTGGACCTGCTGCGCGCGGCGGGCCTGCCGGAACGGCTGGTGGTGGACGCCAGCCACGCCAACAGCGGCAAGGACCACCGCAACCAGCCCGCGGTGGCCGCCGACGTGGCGGGGCAGATCGCTGCCGGGCAGCGGGGCATCGTCGGCATCATGCTGGAGAGCTTCCTCGAAGCTGGCCGCCAGGACCTCGACCCCACCCGCGAGCTGACCTACGGCCAGTCCATCACCGACGCCTGCATCGGCTGGGACACCACCGACGAGGTGCTCACCCACCTCGCCACCGCCGTCCGTGCCCGCCGAACCACCTCCACCCACCCCACCCCCACCCCCGCCCCGGCCTGATCACCGCCGCCCTGCCGCCGCGCCGGTCATGAAGTTACTGCTACGGAAAGCGCCTTCCGGTGGCCATAACTTCATGATCGACGGGGGCGGAGACGGGGAGACGCGGAAGGGAGTGGGCGGGCAGGGAGCCGGGGAGGGGGTGGGAGTTTGGTGGGTGGGGGTGCGGGTAGCTGACGGGGGTGACCGACGACGTACCCGTGACCAGGGCGCCTACGGCACCCACGGCACCCACGACCGAGGCGCGGCTGCCGGACGCCATTCTGGCCGACGTGCCGGTGGTCGACACCGCCGCGATCGATCCACCCAGCACCGACCTGCCGGGTACGGCCGCCGCCGTGCCCGACGAGGTGCAGACCGAGGAGGTGGACACTCGACCGCTTGACGAACTGCTCGACGATCTCTACCACGGTCAGGAGCGGATCAGCCAGGTCGACATCTACCGCCGGGCGGTCGCCGCGGAACTGCCGGCACAGCTGCTCTCCCGGCTGAACGCGCTGCCACAGGGCGAGTACGCGGTGGACGAGCTGACCGATCTGCTGGGTGGCTCGATGAGCTGAGTCAGCGCATGAGCCGATCCGCCACCGCCGTGCGGAAGGTCCGCCCGCCAGCGACGAGAGGAGCGCAATGTCGCAGCCTGAGGAACAGCACCACGAGCCGGTCCCCGCGCTCGGCCAGCCCCCGGAGGGTACGGACACCCTGCCCGAGGCGGACTTCGCCAACGAACACGACCGTACCGCCGTCGACCGGGACATCATCACCGGCGCCGACGAGGACGAACGTGAGCCCGAGTCGCCGCGCGGCTGGTCCGGCATGCAGCGCTGACCGCGGCTCGGGCAGGCAGCGCTGACCGCGGCTCGGGCAGGCAGCTTGCGGAAACGACGATGCCGCCGGCCGGAACAACCCGGGCCGGCGGCATCGCACTGCTGATCAGTCCTTGTCACCCTCCGCGCTCTGCTGGGCCGTCGCGTACGCCATCTGGAGGAAGTCCGACGCGGCGACCGCGGTGAGCGCGGTGGCCACCAGGCGGGTCAGTCTCGGAGCCAGCACCAGGCCGCCGGTGAAGCCGGTGGCCACCCAGACCGCCAGGCAGAACGGGCAGCTGAGCAGCTCGCCGATGGCGTGTCGGGTGGCGCTGCCCGAGTCCCGGACCTGCTCCATCACCTCGCCGCTGCCGATCGGCCGGTCGTAGCGGGTGAACGGCGCACGCAGCGGGCTGGTCACCGCGTCCTTGGACAGCAGTCGGCTGAGCTTGTGGGTGGCGATGGAGAGCAGCACCACGTCGGACGTGGCGGGCCGCTCCGGCACGCTCCGGCCGGTCGCCTTGACCAGGGCGGCGATGGCACCGGCCACCCCGGCGTAGGTGCCCATCGCCACCAGGTAACCGCCGAGCGGGCGGTGCTCGTGCGGGGCGTACGCCTGGCGTAGTCGTGTCACCTTCTGCTTGAGTTCGCTCACCCGGCCTCCTTCGGGTCACATGAACTTCTCAACCGCCCCGGGGAACAGGGGCGGGCTGGGCCGGGTCAGCCGGCCTGGAGGTTGTCGGCCACCTCGCGGGCGAGGTTGGTCAGGGCCTCCTCGGCCAGCCGGTCGGTCCCCTGGTCGTCGCCGACCAGGTCGAGCCGGAGCCGGGCGCCGCCGGCATCGACCGGTTCCACGGTCAGCTCGGCCGACCAGGCTGTGCTCGACGCTTCCCAGCGGGCCCACAACTGCTCGGCGTTTCCGTCGCGGGACGCCGACAGCAACGGCTCGGGCAGCCAGGCCGGGCTCCGCTGCGGGTCGGTCGCCGTGTTGAAGACGACCTCGGGTGGGGCGGAGACGCCCCGTTCCGCGTACGCCATCAGGCGTCCCGCAGCCGGCTCGGGTCGACCTCCCGGCCGGGGTGCCGGGCCAGGTACTCGGTCTCCAGATCGGCGGTGCGCCGCAGGTGGGTGGCGAGCGCCGAGTCGGTTGCGTGCCGCAGCGTGTCCAGCCGGGTGCGGTGCAGGCTCTGCATCTCCCGGATGAGGTCCTCCTCGGGCAACTCGGCCGGGTCGATGCCGGGCAGGTCCGCGTCGAGGGCCGGCGTCGCGACCCGGTCGTCGCTCCACTCGGGGATCCGCTGCTCGGGGCTCACTTCCGTGCCACCGGCGGGGAATCCGTCCTGCTGTCCCGATGCGGTCATCTCGCGCCCCCTCGTGCGTCATGGGCTGGCGTCTGTACGGTTGCCCACGCCGGCTGCGGCCAAACCACCGCCGCCACTACGACACCGCGTCGGAGAGCGGTGCCGGTCCCGGTACCCTCGTGGCATGAAGCGGCTCTGGACCCCGGCGTGGATAGCCCGCCACGTGGCCATGGTCGTGCTTGTGACGTGCTTCCTCGGGCTGGGCTGGTGGCAGGTCAGCCGGGCCGCTGCGGGCAACGCCATCAGTTGGGGCTACGCCGTGGAGTGGCCGATCTTCGCGGGGTTCGTGGTGTTCGTCTGGTGGCGTGAGGTCCGACACGCGCTGCGTGGGGCGTCGGGGACCGGGGAATCCGGCCCGGCCGGTGCTCGGCAGCCGGAGGACGCCGGTGCGACGGCCACCGCGAGCACGCCGGGCACCGCCGGGCCGGCCGCTCGCACCGCGGATTCCGACCGTACGGTCCGGACCCGACCCGCGATCCGCCGGCCGGTACGGGTCACCCGCGCCGTCGTCGACGACGGCGGGGAGGACGCCGACCTGGCTGCCTACAACCGCTACCTGTCATGGTTGAACGCCAATCCGGGCGCGAAGCCCGGTGACTATCCCGGCTGAGCCGGCCCGGAAGGACGGACGAGAAGTGCGTGCTGCCCTCACCCGCTACCGAGTGATCGCCTGGATCGTCGGTGTGGTGCTGATCCTGCTGGTCGTGATCGGCATGCCGCTGAAGTACGGCTTCGACGAGCCGATCGTGGTGGAGACCGTGGGCCAGGCACACGGCTTCCTCTACATGGTCTACCTGGTCGCCGCCTTCGATCTGTCCCGGCGGGCCAACTGGCCGCTCAAGCGCATGATCCTGGTGATGCTTGCCGGCACCGTGCCGTTCCTCTCGTTCTGGGCCGAGCGCCGGGTGAGTTCCCTGGTCATGGCCGAGCAGCGGGAAGGCGAGCAGGCCCCGGAGCCGGTGGCCGGCTGATCACCGCGCCGACCGACCGGACCGGCTCGGTCAACGCTGCGGTCGCCACGGGCGCGTGCTGCGCAGCGGATCGTCCCAGCCGCCGTAGCTGTGCATTTCCCGCGCCCGCCGCACCGCCCGGCTGACCTGGCCGAACTGCTGCTCGTTGTCGCTGCTGAACAGCAGCTCCTCCGCGTCTGCGCGCCGGCCCCACAGCTCGTACGGGGGCGGACGCCACCGGTTGCCGGCTGCGGCGAGCAGCACCGGCACCAGGAACACGGCACCGAGCAGCAGGTACGCCTCGGCGGTGAGCCGTTGCAGTCCGCCGGTGAAGCCGAGCACCAGGCCGGCACCGGTGATCACCGCTGCGGAGATCAGTGCGGCCCGGGTCGCCAGTCGGTCGTGCGGTCCCCGGGTGGTGTGCAGGTGGGTCAGCTCGGCGATCCGCCAACTGGTGCTGCCGACGGTGAACCGGTCGGCCGTGACGATGATCCCGGGTCGGGCGTAGAGCAGCGTCGGCTCCGGGCCAGCGGCGCGTCGGGGTGCGCCGGTGGTGGCGTGCGGAGAGCGCAGCGGTCGGGTGGTCGTGCGGTCAGGATTCACGGTCCCTCCCTTCACGGCTGGTGTAGCCGGGCCGGTCCCCGCCGCCGGCCATTGACAGCAGGCTCGCGGGAATTGCGACCGTGCGATTCATTGTGTGCCGCGTTCGCCACCTGCGCCGTACCGTTTCCGGTGGTCAACGCGTTGGTCCGGGACCAGGTCGGCGGGATCGCGGGCAGCAAGTCCGGGTTGTCGGTTATGGGCAGCACGTTTGCCGACGTCATGCGTCGAGACCGACCATCCGGACAATCCTCCCAGAACGGCCCCATCCCGTCGTAAGTGAATGAGCTTCGTCTCAGGCTCACCATTGGTCCCGTCTTTCCCTGCGCATCACACCTGCCCCGTACTACCTTGGGCGGGTCGGCCCGGTCGGCCGCCGTCCATCCGGACGGCACCGGGTCGGTGCCGTCCGCAGCGCCTCAGCAACCCCGCGACGGCCTGGGAGAGGAGCAACCCGCTCTTGTCGCCCCTGATCCACACGCTGCGCGCCCTGACGGTCGCCGCCTGCACGCTGGCGCTGGTGGCGCCCGCGACGGTGGCCCGGGCCGAGCCTTCGCCCGCCGAGCTGACCCGGCGGATCGAGAAGTCCTCCGCCGAGTTGGAACGGGTGGTGGAGGCCCACAACGAGCTACGCGAAAAGATCAAGGACAACCGGGCTGCCGTCAGCCGGCTGCGCAAGCAGATCGGCCCGCTGGAGCAGCAGGCCGCGCAGAGCCGCGCGGATGTGGGCGAGATGGCCGCCACCGCGTACAAGACCGGCAACCTCGGCGCCGTGGACGCACTCATGCACGCCGACGACCCGGCGTCGGTGCTCGACCGGCTCGGCACGCTTGACCACCTGACCCGACAGCGCCAGGCGAGCATCGCCAGCTACACCGCTGACCAGCAGCAACTGCTCGACCAGAAGACCCGGCTCGACGTGACGCTCAGCCAGCAGGCGGCGCGGTCCAAGGAACTGAGCACCACGAAGCAACGGATCGAGCGCGACCTGGCCAAGCTCTATGAAATGCGGCGGCAGGCGTACGGCCGGGCCACCGAACGTCCGGCCAGCCGCGCGAACAGCGCCGATGACGCACCCGCGGTCTCCGGCCAGGCAGGTGCCGCCGTGCGGTACGCCTACGGGGCGCTGGGCAAGCCGTACGCCTGGGGTCAGGACGGGCCGAACGGCTACGACTGTTCCGGGCTGACCTCGGCGGCCTGGCGGGCGGCGGGCAAGCAACTGCCGCACAACACCAAGATGCAGTGGGGCGTGGTGTCGCACATCAGCCGCAGCCAGCTACGCCCCGGTGACCTCGTCTTCTATCGCAGTCTCGGGCACGTGGCGATCTACGTCGGCGACGGGCAGGTGATCCACGCGCCGACCTTCGGTCGCAACGTGGAGAAGCGGAGCGTGGACCTGATGCCGCCGTACGGCTACGGCCGGGTCCGCTGAGCTAGGTGACGCGAACGGCCGGCGTCCCCCTATCGGACGCCGGCCGTTCGTCGTCATTCCTACCAGGCCAGGCCGTTTACCGGCCCTGCACTGCCAGGTCAGGCCGCCTGTAGGCCCTCCGCGCGAGCCAACTCCCGGAGCCGGCCGAGCGCCTGGATCTCCAACTGCCGGATCCGCTCGCGGGACAGCGAGAACCGCGACGCCACCTCGGTCAGCGAGTGCTCCCGACCGTCCTCAAGGCCGTAGCGGGCCCGCATGATGCCGGCGGAGCGGTCGTCCAGGTGGTTGAGCAGACCCTCGATCCGCTGCCGCTCCAGGCCGGTGAGCACGATCTCCTCCGGCGACGGCGCGTCGCTGTCGGCGACCAGGTCACCGAGGTTGGTGTCGCCGTCGTCGCCGACGGGTGTGTCCAGCGACACGGTGTCCTGCGACCAGCGGACCAGTTCGTTGACCCGCTCGACGGTCACCCCGAGCGCCGCCGCGATCTGCTCCGGCTCCGGGTCGCTGCCCAACTCGCGGGTGAGCTGACGGGCCACGTTCCGCATCCGGTTGACGTCCTCCACCAGGTGCACCGGCAGCCGCACGGTGCGCTCCTGCTGGGCGATGGCCCGGCTGATCGCCTGCCGGATCCACCAGGTCGCGTAGGTGGAGAACTTGTAGCCGCGCTCGTAGTCGAACTTCTCGACCGCCCGCACCAGACCGGTGTTGCCCTCCTGGATCAGGTCCAGCATGGGCATGCCGGAGCGGACGTAGCGCCGCGCGATCGACACGACCAGCCGCAGGTTGGCCCGGATGAACAGGTCCTTGGCCCGCTCACCCTCGGCCACCAGCCGGCCCAGTTCCTCCCGGGTGGCGCCGGCGGGCACGCGGTCCTCGCTGAGCAGGTGCTCGGCGTAGAGGCCCGCCTCGATGGCCTTGGAAAGATCGACCTCCTTGGCGGCGTCCAGCAGTGGCGTCCGGGAGATCTCGTGCAGGTAGACTCCGACCAGGTCGCGCTCCTCGGCGACCTCATCAGTTCGCATACCGATGTTCTTGTCCACGTTGCCCACGGTCCCCTCGCTCGCGCCGGTTGCCCGGTTCCTTGCCGTCTCCACGCTCATCAGCCCTCCCCCGTAACCTCCGCTGTGCCCACCGGTGCTGACACCTACACAACAGATGAGACGTGTCGGGGATTCCATGTGATGGGTCGAAAGTGTCACGAATGCCTGATAATCAGCTGAGAGCACGGTCCATATTTGCTGTCAGCACCCTGCCCGCCGCTGGCTGACAGGTGCCCCGTGAGGCGGACGGATCGACGGATCGCCGATCCTCCCGGTCCATGGCAACACTGCCTGGCCACCGGCACAGCGACCCGGGTCACCGCCGTGCTGCGATCCTGGTCACTGCCAGATACGCGCAGGCGGACCGGTTGGTTCATCCACGCTGGTGGTATTACCCCACGCCCTGATGAACAATCGGCGACCCGGTCCTATGCCCGCTTTCGACCAGCCGGTCCCGCACCCCGGCAGAACCGATGGGCGGGGCGGGTCAGCAGCCGACCGGCTGTGCGGACTAGCGTGGGCCCATGGCGGATCGCAGTGTGCTGATCACGGGAGGCACGGGCGGGCTCGGCACGGCGGTCACCGCCGTGTTCGCGGCAGCGGGCTGGCGGGTGATCGCACCGCAGCGCCGATCGCCCGCCCCGATCCCGGACCCGGGTGCCAACGCACCGGTCCGGCTGGTCGCGGATCTCACCGACGCCGCCGATGTGGCGCGGGTGGCCGAGGTGGCCGCCGGTGATCCCGAGGCACCACTGCGCGCCGTGGTCAACCTGGTCGGCGGGTACGCCAACACCGGGCGGGTGCACGAGACCCCGGTCGAGGAGTTCGACCGGATGCTCACCCTCAACCTGCGTCCCACCCATCTGGTCACCCGGGCCACGCTGCCGCACCTGGTCGCCGCCGGCGGCGGTGCGGTGGTCTGCGTGGCGGCCCGCGCCGCGCTGAGCCCCTTCCCGGGCGTCGCCGGCTACGTGACCGCGAAGGCCGCGGTGCTCGCCTTCGCCGCCGCCGTGGCGGTGGAGTACAAGGCGTCCCGGGTGCGCTGCAACACCGTGCTGCCGAGCGTCATCGACACCCCGGGCAACCGCGCCGCGATGCCCGACGCCGACCACTCGCGTTGGGTGGACCCGGCCGAGATCGCGGCGGTGATCCGTTTCCTGGCCTCGGACGAGTCCGCGCCGACAAGCGGTGCCGCCGTGCCGGTCTACGGCCGGGCCTGAGCCGGGATCAGACCGGGCGCCGGGGCGGCGACCCGCGACCTCTTCCGCCCGGAATGACGGCCGGTCGGCCCGTCGCCGGCCGTCAGCCAGCCGGCCAGATGCCCCTCGATCTCCCGGGCCACGTCGGCCGCCGGCCGACCCGCGTCGACCACCACGAAGGTGGGGTACTCCGGCAGGGTGCGGTAGGCGAGGTCGGCCGCCGTGAGGTAACCCAGGCTCTCGTGGTCGGTGCCGCGCCGCTCGATCCGCCGGTACGCCTCCGTCGGGTCCACCGCGAGCAGGAAGGTCACCTGGGGTCGCGGAAAGAGCCGGTACCCGGCGCGGACCAGTCGTTCCCAGCTCCGGCCACCGCCGTGCGCCCGCAGGCTGGCGTACTGGCAGACGGCGTACCGGTCCATCACCGCCACCCGGCCGGTCAGCAGGCCGCCGAGCAGCGCGATCGCGATGGCCAGCCAGCGCAGCACGGACTCCAGCACCAGCAGGCCGTCCCGGCCGAGCAGCGCCTGGGCGTCCGGCCGGCCCAGCCGGTGTGCCGCGCGCCCCAGCCAGCGCCGTCCCCCGGCGTTGCGGTGATAGGTGGCGGCCCGGCCGGCCGCGGTGAGTGTCCCCGCGAGTTGCTGGGCCTGAGTGGTCTTGCCCGAGCCGTCGATGCCGATCAGAGCCACTGTGCGCAGTCGGGGGCGGCGGCCTTCCGTGGCTGGTGGGACCGGTTGCCTGACTCGCGTTGATCTGGCCACTCTCGACAGACTATCCGACCCGTGCATGCTCGCTGCGTAGTTGATCCCGGTTCCACACCGTTCGCGCCCTTCCGCAAGCTACCCAGGTGTGGACGACCGGAATGCCGGGTACCGATCCGCCATCCACCCGGTGCCGATTCGACGGGAGAGGCGAGATGGCCGAGCGCGACGACGAGACTCTCCTACACACCCTGAAGAAGGTCGCCGCCGTGCTCAAGCAGGCCGACATCCCGTTCGCGCTCGGCGGCAGCTTCGCCGTCTACGCCCACGGCGGCCACTCCAGCGAGCACGACGTCGACTTCCTGATCCGGGAGCCGGACGTGGAAGCCGCGCTGGAAGCGCTGGTGGCGGCCGGTTTCACCGCCGAGCGACCGCCGGAGGACTGGCTGGTCAAGGTCTACGACGGCGGGCGGATGGTCGACCTGATCCACCGGCCGATCGAGACGCCGGTGACCGAGGAGACCTTCACCGACACGGTGGTCCGCCCGGTCGACGCCATCCACATGCCGGTGCTGTCGGCCACCCAACTGATGGTGCACAAGTTGCTCAGCTTCTCCCAGCACTACTGCGACTTCGCCCGCGGGCTTCCGTTGGCCCGGTCGCTGCGGGAGCAGATCGACTGGGAACGGGTACGCAAGGAGACGCAGCACTCGCCGTACGCCGAGGCATTCCTGGTGCTGCTGGACAGGCTGGACGTCGTGCCGCAACCGGGCACGGCCGACGGGAGGGAACTACCGTGACCACCGACCGCGACCTCGGCCCCGGGCCACCTGACGAGTACGTCGAGGCGGAAATCCATCGGCTGCTCACCGAGGATCCGGCCGTCGCCGAACAGGGCATCACCGTGGTCCGCACGGAGCGTGCCCTCGTGTTGTACGGCGAGGTGGAGAGCGCACACCGGCGGGACGAGATCCTGCGTCGGGTGTCCGAACGCTTTCCCGACGTGCCGATCACCAGTGACATCGGGGTGATCCGCAAGCAGGCGCCCACGGAGATCGAGCAACTGCCCTGAGGGAGGTTCGATGGTTATCCGGATCGCCGCCGTGGGCGACGTGCATCTGGACCAGGACGTGGTCGGCCGGTTCCGGCCGGCCCTGGAGGAACTGCCCGGCAACGCCGACGTGTTGCTGCTCGCCGGTGACCTGACCCGGCACGGCACCGAGGCCGAGGCGCGGTGCGTGGCGCAGGAGTTCGGCGGGCTGGGCGTACCGGTGATTGCCGTGTTGGGCAACCACGATCACCAGTGTGACCAGGTGCCGCAGGTGATCGGCGCGCTGGAGGAGGCCGGCATCATTGTGCTGGAGGGCAGCGGTGTGGTGCTGGACTGTCCCGGCGGCCGGCTCGGAGTGGCCGGCGTCAAGGGCTTCGGTGGCGGTTTCGCCGGGCGCTGTGCCAGCGACTTCGGTGAGCCGGAGATGAAGGCGTTCGTGCGGACCACGACCGACAGCGCCGACCGACTGGGCGAGGCGCTGCGCTCGCTGGACTGCGACGTGCTGGTGGCGCTGACCCACTACTCGCCGGTGCCGGACACGCTCGCCGGTGAGCCGCTGGAGATCTACCCGTTCCTCGGTTGCTACCAGTTGGGCCAGGCGATCGACGCCGCGCCGACCGCGCTGGCCCTGCACGGCCACGCACACCACGGCTCGGAGCGGGGCACCACGCCCGGTGGCGTCCGGGTACGCAACGTGGCGCACCCGGTGATCAAGCAGGCGTACAGCATCTTCCACCTGGGTGATCACCTCGATCAGCCGCAGGTTTCCGGGATCGGGGCAGGGGGTACTCAGCAACCATGGAGCTGATTCTCTGGATTCTCGCAGTCGTACTGGTGGTTGCCGGCATTCTCGCGCTGTTCCGCCGGCAGATTCTCTGGGGCATCGTCCTCATCGTGGTCGGGCTGTTGGTCGGCCCGGGTGGTGTCAGCATCTTCAGTTGACGCGGCGGCGCAGGGCGCCGCGGCACACCGGACCCGCCGGGGTCGTCGCGACCGGAACTCCGTCCTCCCGACTGGAGCCACCGGACGCGGCGACCTCGGCGTGTTTGTCGTCGGTTTGTCGCACGCCGACGGCGGGTGAGACGCGGCCGGATGGCAGGTTTGCCGGCCCGGCCGGTGGAGAAACCAGAGCCATGTCGACGACTGCGGAACACACCCGGCGCCCCACCCAGGGAGCCCGCCGGTGGTGGGCACTTGCCGGATTCGCTGCGGCGGTGCTCGTCGCCGCCCTCGTCGGCAACCTGGCCGCCTCGAACTCCTCGGCCGAGTACGCCCGCATCGAACTGCCCGCCTGGGCGCCGCCGTCCTGGCTCTTCGGGCCGGTCTGGACCATCCTCTACGTGGCGATCGCGGTGGCCGGCTGGCTGGCCTGGCGACGGGTCGGCTTCGGCCCGGCGCTTGTCGCCTGGGTGGTCCAACTCGTCCTCAACGCCGCCTGGACCCCGCTCTTCTTCGCGGCCAACCGCTACGGGCTGGCCTTTGCCGAGATCGTCCTGCTCTGGCTGGCGATCGGCGCGACCGTGCTGTTGTTCTGGCGGGCCAGCCGTCCGGCGGCGCTCCTGATGCTGCCCTACTGGGCCTGGGTCACCTTCGCCGCCGCGCTCAATTTCGCCGTCTGGCAGCTGAACAGCTGAGCCCTCGGCTCTCGCCCACTTCCCTTCCGGTCACCGGATCCTGCCTGAGTTGATACATCGATGCCCCTGGCCGGCGCGCTGGCCAGGGGCATCGACGAAACCATTTCGGCCTGCTGGGAGCGCGCCCAGCCGCTCCTGGGCAGGTTTCTGGATTGTTACTCGGTCGTGTCCCGCCAAGGTCTGGACCCCACCCGATGCAAGCGCTTACATGTGGAAACGCCCATCGGACCGGCGCCAGGTCACTGGAGCGACCCTCGGCCAGCGCCGGATAGGAAGGAGGACGGCATGGCGTTTCACGCCAGGCCCCGCCAGGCCCTCGCGATCGCCGGCGCGATCGGGCTGGCGCTCAGCGCTGCCGCCTGCGGCACCGGGAGCAGCGACAACAGCAGCGGCAACAACAACGCCGGTTCCGCAGAGTGCGCGCCATACGAGAAGTACCAGGGCCACGACGGCAAGAAGGTCGGCATCTACTCGTCGATCCGGGACATCGAGGCCGATCGGCTCGACCAGTCCTGGAAGCAGTTCGAGGAGTGCACCGGGATCGACATCACCCACGAAGGCAGTGGTGAGTTCGAGGCCCAGCTGCCCGTACGCGCCGACGGCGGCAACGCCCCCGACATCGCCTTCATCCCGCAGCCCGGTCTGCTCCAGCGGTTCGCCGAGCGCGGCCAGCTGAAGCCGGCCAGCGCCGAGACCAAGGCGATGGCCGAGGAGAACTACCCGGCCGACTGGCTGAAGTACAGCACCGTCGACGGCACCTTCTACGGCGCGCCGCTCGGGTCGAACGTGAAGTCGTTCGTCTGGTACTCGCCGAAGATGTTCCAGGAGAAGGGCTGGACCGTCCCGGAGACCTGGGACGACCTGATCAAGCTCAGCGACACGATCGCCGACAGCGGCATCAAGCCGTGGTGCGCCGGCATCGAGTCCGGTGACGCCACCGGTTGGCCGGCCACCGACTGGATCGAGGACGTGCTGCTGCGGACGCAGACCCCCGAGGTCTACGACCAGTGGACCACGCACGAGATCCCGTTCAACGACCCCCGGATCGCTGACGCGCTGGACCGCGCCGGCACCATCCTGAAGAACGAGAAGTACGTAAACGGTGGCTTCGGCGGGGTCCGCAGCATCGCCACCACCGCCTTCCAGGAGGCCGGCGTGCCGATCACGCAGGGCAAGTGCGCGCTGCACCGGCAGGCCTCGTTCTACGCCAACCAGTGGCCGGAGAACACCAAGGTGGCCGAGGACGGCGACGTCTTCGCCTTCTACTTCCCGGCCATCGACCCGGCCCGGGGCAAGCCGGTGCTCGGCGGCGGCGAGTTCGTCGCGGTCTTCAACGACCGTCCCGAGGTGCAGGCGGTGCAGACGTACCTCGCCTCCGGTGAGTACGCCAACAGCCGCGCGAAGATCGGCGACTGGGTGTCGGCGAACAACAAGCTCGACCTGGCCAACGTCGCCAACCCGATCGACAAGCTCTCCGTGGAGATCCTTCAGGACGAGAACTCGGTCTTCCGGTTCGACGGTTCCGACCTGATGCCCGCCGCCGTCGGCGCCGGGACCTTCTGGAAGGGCATGGTCGACTGGATCAACGGCAAGGACACCGCCGCCGTGCTCCAGGGCATCGAGGGCAGCTGGAAGTGAGTCCAGTGGGGGGCCGGTCCGCGCACGCGGGCCGGCCCACCGGCTCCGTCCCCTGGGAGGGTTGATGAACTTCGACTTCGCCGCTCAGTCGCCGAAATTCATGATGCTGCTGTGGGGGCTGGTCGCCTTCGCGGTGGTCATCGGCGGCCTGCTCGTCCTACTCGACGCGGTACCGGCGTTCTTCGCCCGGCGCCGCGAGGCGCAACTCGTCGCCGCGTCCGCCAGCGGAGCCCCGCTGCCCGCCCGGACCAAGCCCAGGGAAGGACTGTTCGCGCTCTTCTTCCTGCTGCCGACGGTGTTGCTGCTGCTGATCGGCCTGGTCGTCCCGGCGATCCGGACCACCCTGCTGTCATTCATGGACGGCAGCAGCCAGAACTGGGTCGGCCTGGACAACTACCGCTGGATGTTCGCCGAGGACGCGATCGAGCGGGTGCTGCTCAACACGCTGATCTGGGTGGTCCTGGTCCCGCTGGTGGCCACCACCATGGGCCTGCTCTACTCCGTACTGGTCGACAAGGCCCGGTTGGAGGTGGTGGCGAAGTCCCTGATCTTCATGCCGATGGCGATCTCGTTCGTCGGCGCCAGCATCATCTGGCGATTCGTGTACGCCTACCGCGGCGAAGACCAGGAGCAGATCGGCCTGCTCAACCAGATCGTGGTGAGCCTCGGCGGCGAACCCCGGCAGTGGTTGCTCGACTCGCCGCTGAACACGCTGCTGCTCATCGTGATCATGGTGTGGATCCAGGCCGGTTTCGCAATGGTGGTGCTCTCCGCGGCGATCAAGGCCATCCCGGCCGACATCGTCGAGGCGGCCCGCCTCGACGGGGTCAGCCCGTGGCAGATGTTCTGGCAGATCACCCTGCCCAGCATCCGGCCCGCGCTGATCGTGGTGGTGGTGACCATCTCGATCGCCACGCTGAAGGTCTTCGACATCGTCCGCACCACGACCAACGGCAACTACGACACCAGCGTGATCGCCAACGAGATGTACAACCAGGCGTTCCGGTACGGCCAGAACGGGCAGGGCTCGGCACTTGCGGTCTTCCTGTTCGTACTGGTGATTCCGATCGTGATCTTCCAGATTCGCAACCTGCGTCGGCAGCGCCGGGAGGGCTGAGATGACCACCACCACTCCCCCCGCCACCGTCGGGACGCAGGCCACCGAGAAGCGGCCCACCCGGGCCGCACGGGTCGGCAAGCGACTGAACAGTCGCATCGCCACCCTGGCCGCGATCGTGATCGCGGTCGTCTGGACCATCCCGACCTTCGGTCTCTTCGTCTCCTCGTTCCGCCCGGAGGAGCAGATCAAGACCACGGGCTGGTGGAACTTCTTCACCGACCCCCAGTTCACCCTGGCCAACTACCAGGACGTGCTGTTCGGGCAGTCCGCCTCGTCCGGTCAGCTCGCCAACTACTTCATCAACTCGCTGGTGATCACCGTGCCGTCGGTGCTCTTCCCGATCGCCTTCGCGTCCCTGGCCGCGTACGCGCTGGCCTGGATGAACTTCCGGGGCCGGGACTGGGTGTACATCAGCATCTTCGCGCTCCAGATCGTGCCGTTGCAGATGGCCCTGGTGCCGCTGCTGAGCTTCTTCTCGCGCGGGGTCAGCCTGGGCGGCATCACCCTGCTACCCGCCTGGAACCTCGACGGCGCGCAGAACTTCGCCCAGGTGTGGTTCGCGCACACCTGCTTCGCCCTGCCGTTCGCCGTGTTCCTGCTGCACAACTTCATGTCGCAACTACCCAGGGACCTGATGGAGGCGGCCCGGGTCGACGGGGCCACCCACCCCAAGATCTTCCGCACCATCGTCCTGCCCCTGGTCGCCCCGGCGCTGGCCGCGCTCGGCATCTTCCAGTTCCTCTGGGTCTGGAACGACCTGCTGGTCGCGCTCATCTTCGCCGGTGGCAGCGACGTCACCGCACCACTCACCGTCCGCCTGGCCGAACTCGCCGGCACCCGGGGCAACGAGTGGCAACGGTTGACCGCCGGAGCGTTCGTCTCGATCGTCGTACCGCTGATCGTGTTCCTGTCGTTGCAGCGCTACTTCGTTCGTGGACTGCTCGCCGGCAGCGTCAAGGGCTGATCCGTCGTGGTGCCGCCGCCGAGGCGGCGGCACCACGACGACATGAGCGGGGTTAGCGTGACGAGGATCGACGACGTCGCCCGGCTGGCCGGAGTCTCCACGGCCACCGTCTCCCGGGCGCTACGCGGACTGCCGACGGTCTCGGCGGCCACCCGCCGTCGAGTGCTGGCAGCCGCCGAGCAGTTGCAGTACGCCGTGTCGCCCAGCGCGTCCCGGCTGGCTGGCGGCCGGACCGGTAGCGTCGCCGTGGTGGTCCCCCGGATCACCCGATGGTTCTTCGGTGTCGTCGTCGAGTCGGTCGAGGACTTCCTGCACGAGTCCGGCTACGACCTGCTGCTGCACAACCTCGGTGGGCGGGAGCAGAACCGACAGCGGGTGCTGCGCACCACCGCCCTGCACAAGCGGGTGGACGCGATCATCCTGGTCGCCACCCCGCTGCGCGATGCCGAGGTGGACGCCCTGACCGCGCTCGACCTGCCCGGCGTCACCATCAGCTCCGGCACCCAGATGCCCGGCTGGCCCTGCGTACGCATCGATGATGTGGCCGCGGCGCGGACCGCCACCCGGCACCTGCTGGATCTCGGCCACCGGCGGATCGCGCACATCTCCGGCGACCCCGACGACGAACTCGCCTTCACCGCGCACCTGGACCGGCGTCGGGGCTACCAGGAGGCGTTACGCGAGGCCGGGCTGCATCCGGACCCGGGCCTCGACGTGGAATCCACATTCGACATCCCCGGCGGCACCCGGGCCACCGAGGAACTGCTGCGCCGCGGCGACCCGCCGACGGCCATCTTCGCCGCCTGCGACGAGATGGCGATGGGCGCGCTTACCGCGCTGCGCGATGCCGGCCTGCGGGTGCCGGAGGACGTCAGCGTGATCGGGATCGACGATCATGCCCTCTCCGGCGTACTCGGCCTGAGCACCATCGCGCAGCCGGCGGCGGAGCAGGGTCGGCTGGCCGCGAAGATGCTGCTGGACCCGCTCGCCGGCCCGACCGGCGGAACCGGCATGATCACTACAGATACGCCGGTGATCCTGCCCACTCGGCTTGTCGTGCGTGAATCGACCGGACCTGCGCGGGCACACTGAACGACAGTCACCACCGTCGCCCGGAGGACCCACCGGCTCGACCACGGGAGTACGCCCTGAACGACATCGCGACCCGCCAGGAACAGCACGCCGACCGCACCACCCGCTGGTGGACCGAGGCGGTGATCTACCAGATCTACCCGCGCTCGTTCGCCGACTCCGGCGGCGACGGCATCGGTGACCTGCCGGGCATCACCGCCCGTCTCGACCACCTGGCGGAGCTGGGGGTCGACGCGATCTGGCTTTCCCCGTTCTACCCGTCACCACAGGCCGACGCCGGCTACGACGTGGCCGACTACCGGGACGTCGAGCCGCTGTTCGGCACCCTCGCCGACGCCGACGAGCTGATCGCCCAGGCCCGAGCCCGTGGCCTGCGGGTCATCGTCGACCTGGTGCCCAACCACACCTCCAGCGCCCACCGGTGGTTCCAGGCCGCGCTGACCGCCGAACCGGGCAGCGCCGAACGGCAGCGCTACATCTTCCGCGACGGCCGGGGGCCGGACGGTGCCGAGCCGCCGAACGACTGGCAGAGCGTCTTCGGCGGGCCCGCCTGGACCCGGGTCGCCGACGGGCAGTGGTACCTGCACCTGTTCGACCCCGCACAGCCCGACCTGAACTGGGACAACCTCGAGGTGCGGGCGGAATTCCTGGACGTACTGCGATTCTGGCTGGACCGGGGCGTGGACGGCTTCCGGGTCGACGTGGCACACGGCCTGATCAAGCAGGCCGACCTGGCCGACTGGCGGGAGCCGCAGGAGATCCTCTCCGGGCAGGAGGTGGACAAGCCGCGCCCGCCGATGTGGGACCAGGACGGCGTACACGAGATCTACCGAGAGTGGCGGCGGCTGCTGGACGGCTACCCCGGCGGCCGGATCCTGGTGGCCGAGGCCTGGGTGGAACCGGCCGAGCGGCTGGCCCGGTACGTCCGCCCCGACGAGATGCACCAGGCGTTCAACTTCGAGTACCTGCTCGCCTCGTGGACGGCCCCGGCCCAGTACGCGGTGATCACCCGGTCGTTGGCGGCCACCGACGCGGTCGGCGCCCCGACCACCTGGGTACTGTCCAACCATGACGTGGTGCGGCACGCCTCCCGGCTGGGACTGCCGATCGGCACCACCCGCCCCAACGGCATCGGCGTCGGCGACGAACAGCCGGACCCGGCGATCGGCCTGCGCCGCGCCCGCGCGGCCACCCTGCTGATGCTCGCCCTGCCCGGTTCGGCCTACCTCTACCAGGGCGAGGAACTCGGACTGCCGGAGCACACCACCCTGCCCGACGAGGCCCGCCAGGACCCCACCTGGGAGCGCAGCGGTCACACCCAGCGGGGCCGGGACGGCTGCCGGGTACCGATCCCGTGGGAGGCCGACGCCCCGTCGTACGGCTTCGGGCCGACCGACGCGAGCTGGTTGCCGCAGCCCCCCATCTGGGCCGAGTACGCCCTGGACCGCCAGCGCGCAGTGCCCGGTTCGACGTACGAGATGTACCGGACCGCACTGCGCCTGCGACGCGAGCACGGGCTGGGTCGGGGCACCCTGGAGTGGCTCTCCTCCGGCGACGAGGTGCTGTCGTTCCGCAACGGCAACCTGGTCGTACTGACCAACTTCGGCACCGCCGCCGTACCGGCGCCGGCCGGCAAGCTGCTGCACAGCAGCGGCCCACTCGACGAGTCCGGCCACGTCCCCACCGACACCACCATCTGGGTCCAGGTGTAAGGAAGGGCCCCTTATTAACGCCTCCGGTAGAGGAAGGGTCCCTTATTAACAACGCGCCGGGTTGGACGTGGTGGTGTGTTAATAGGGGGCCCTTCCTCTACACCAGGCGTTAAAAGGGGGCCCTTCCTTACATCCGGCTAGAGCTTTTGGGCGCGGGTGTGCAGGAGGTCGCGTACGTCGGCGATGTCCTTGGGTGAGCTGCGGGCGGCCAGCCAGTACATGATGCCGGTGGGGATGAAGAAGAGCTGGAACGCGGCCAACCCGACCGCGTAGTTCAGCGGCGGCGGGAACGCCGCCCGGAGCGCGTGGAAGGCCACCCCGACCAGGCCGTTGCCGGCGGCCCGGCCGACCCCGTTTACCAGGTTGCCCAGGCTGTAGACCGTGCCCCGGTGCTCGGGCGGGTTCGCGTCGGCGATCAACGCGAACCAGTTCGGCGAGTTGGCCGAGGTCAGCGCCAGTGCGAGCAGCGCGGTGAGCAGGCTCAGCCCGACCGTGGGCTCGGTGAAGACGCTGCCGAGTACGGCTGCCACCACCGCGCCGGTGCCGGCCCCGTCGGGCACGTCGATGCGGATCGGCACGAAGAAGAGCACCAGGTAGAACGGCAACGCGGCGAGCACACCGACCGCCGCGACCAGCGCCCGGCCCGAGGGCGTACGCCGTTGCAGGGCGTCGCCGACCAGTCCACCGACGATGGAGAGCACCCCGCCGAGCTGGAACAGGGTGGCGAAGACGCTGCCCACCACGATCGCCGTCGCCGAGGAGTATCCCTGGTCGCGGGCCCGCTCGGCGAAGAGCACCGGCAGCCAGACAAGCGATCCGAAGGCGGCCTGCGCGGTGAGGCCCTGGAGGATCAGCCAGCGGTTGGTCCGGCGGCGCAGGATGGCGGGCAGGTCGGCGCGGCTGATCCGGTAGTCGTACTCGGCGCCGGTGGCCATCGCGCCGGCCAGTTCCGGTTCGCTCTGGCCCCGCCGGATGTCGTACGTGAACAGGTACGCCGCCGTGGCGGCCAGGCCGACGACGGTGAGCAGCAGGAACGGCCGCCGCCAGTCGGTCGCGCCGAGCAGCCCGCCGACCAGGGTGCCGGCCAGCGTGCCGGCGCCCTGGGACAGCCCCCAGAAGCTCATCACCAGCCCTCGCCGCCGGGGCGAGATCAGGTCGGTGACGACGGAGAAGCCGACCGAGCCGACCGCACCCAGTCCGATCGCCGCCAGCAGCTGCGCGGCCAGGAAGGTCGGATAGTTGCCGGCGAGGCCACTGCCGCCGGTGCCGGCCGCCCAGAGCAGGGTGCCGATCATGAGCAGCGGCTTGCGGTTGGTGCGGTCGCCGAAGTACGCCCAGCCGACCGCCGCCACCGCGCTGACCAGGAAGCTGACCGCCGTGACCAGGCCGAGCAGGCGCTGCGGCACCGCGAAGGACTCGGCGATCGCGCCGTACAACGGCGGGACCAGGCCGATCGCCACGTTGTCCAGCGAGGCGAGCAGCACGAACACCACGACGCTGTAGAGCCGGTGCGCGGCACCCCCGCCCCACGCCCGCGCGGGTCTGCCCCTGCTCAAGGTCATGCGGGCAGCCAACCAGGGCCGGATAACGAGCCGATCACCGGGTCGACACCGCGCCCGGTCGGACGCGGTGTCGAAGCCCGGGTGAACTCACCCCTTGGTCGGCCGGTCCAGGTGGTGTTCCCGGGCCTGCGCGTAGCGCTCCCGGATGGCGCCCACCGGTGCGGCGGCGTACTCCTCGGTGCCGGCCGGTGTCCAGGACGGCGGCTCGGATCCGCCGAGGGCGAGCCAGGCGGCCTGGCGGGCGGCACCGTCGGCGACGTACTCGCCGGGCGGTGGGACGACCACCGGGCAGCCGAAGACCTGCGCGGCGATCCGGCGGACCGCAGCGGAGCGGGCCCCGCCGCCGACCAGGATCACCCGGCGGGCGGCGGCCCCCTGCGCGACGAGGGCGTCCAGACCGTCCGCGAGGGCGCAGAGCATCCCCTCGACCGCCGCGCGGGCCAGGTGCGCCGGGGTCGAGGTGCGCAGGGTCAGTCCGTGCACCGACCCGGTCGCGTCCGGCCGGTTCGGGGTGCGTTCACCCTCCAGGTACGGGACCATGACCAGCCCGTCGGCGCCGGGCGGCGCGGTGAGCGCCAGCTCCGCCAGCTCGTCCAGCCCGACCCGCAGCATTGCTGCGGCGGCGTCCAGCACCCGCGCCGCGTTCAGCGTGCAGACCAGCGGCAGGAACCGGCCGGTCACGTCGGCGAAGCCGGCGACGATGCCGCTCGGGTCGGCCGCCGGGGCGTCCGCGACGCTGAACACGGTGCCGGAGGTGCCGATCGAGACCACCACGTCGCCGGGGCGGGCACCGACGCCGAAGCCGGCGGCGGCGTTGTCACCGGCACCCGGCCCGAGCAGCACCCCGCCGGAGCCGGCCGCCGCCCCGCCGCCCAGCACCGCCGGATCGAGGTGGCCGGCGGCCTCGGCCGGGCCGAGCACCGTGGGCACCCGCAGCTGCCGGCCGAATGCCTGCTCCAGCAGGTCGAAGCGGTACTCGCCGGTGGCCGGTGACCAGTAACCGGTGCCGCTGGCGTCGCTGCGGTCGGTACGCAGCGCGGCGAGCCCGGGTGCACCGGCCAGCCGCCAGGTGAGCCAGTCGTGCGGCAGGCAGACGGCAGCGACCCGGTCGGCGTTCGCCGGCTCGTGCCGGGCCAGCCAGCGCAGCTTGGTCACGGTGAAGCTGGCCACCGGCACGCTGCCTACCGCGTCGGCCCAGTACCCTCCACCGCCGGCCTCGGTCACCAGGTCGGCGGCGGCGTCGGCGGACCGGGTGTCGTTCCACAGCAGGGCCGGGCGGACCACCTCGCCCGTCTCGTCCAGGCAGACCATGCCGTGCTGCTGGCCGGCGACGGAGACCGCGGCGACGTCGGCCAGCCCGCCGGCGGCGTCGACCGCCGCCGCCAGGGCGGACCACCAGGCCGCGGGGTCGACCTCGGTGCCGTCCGGGTGCGGGGCCCGGCCCTGCCGGACCAGGGCACCGGTCTCCGCGTCCCGGACGACCACCTTGCAGGACTGGGTGGAGGAGTCCACCCCGGCGACGAGCGGCATGCCGACCGCCTCAGCGTGCGCCGAGCACGTGCTCGACGGCGAGTTGGTTGAGCCGGACGAAGCCGAAGCCCTTGGCGGCGGTCGCCTCGACGTCGAAGTTCTCGAACGCGGCGGTGTCGGCGAGCAACTCGGAGTAGCCCTCGCCGTCACCCAGGGTCGGCACGCCCAGCTCGGCGACCTTGCTCGCGGCCAGCGCCTCGGCCACCTCAGGGTCGGCCCGGAACGCCGCCGCCCGCTCCTTGAGCAGCAGGTAGGTACGCATGTTCGCCGCCGCCGAGACCCAGACCCCGTCGACGTCCTCGGTACGGGACGGCTTGTAGTCGAAGTGCCGGGGCCCGTCGTACGCCGGGCCGCCACCCGGTGCGCCGTGCTCCAACAGGTCGACCAGGGCGAAGGCGTTGAGCAGGTCACCGTGACCGAAGACCAGGTCCTGGTCGTACTTGATGCCACGCTGACCGTTGAGGTCGATGTGGAACAGCTTGCCCTGCCAGAGCGCCTGGGCGATGCCGTGGGCGAAGTTCAAGCCGGCCATCTGCTCGTGGCCGACCTCCGGGTTGACGCCTACCCGCTCGGGGTGGGCGAGGGTGGAGATGAAGGCCAGCGCGTGTCCGACGGTGGGCAGCAGGATGTCGCCACGCGGCTCGTTGGGCTTCGGCTCCAGCGCGAAGCGCAGGTCGTAGCCGCGGTCGATGACGTACTGGCACAGCAGGTCCACCGCCTCGCGGTAGCGCTCCAGCGCGGCCTGCACGTCCTTGGCCAGGTCGTACTCGGCGCCCTCCCGGCCGCCCCACATCACGAAGGTCTTGGCACCCAGTTCCGCGGCGAGGTCGATGTTGCGCAGCACCTTGCGCAGCGCGTACCGCCGCACGTCGCGGTCGTTGCTGGTGAAGCCGCCGTCCTTGAAGACAGGCTGCTGGAACAGGTCGGTGGTGACCATCGGCACCACCAGGCCGGTTTCGTCGAGCGCCTTGCGGAACCGGGCGATCTGGGCGTCGCGGGTGGCCGCGTCGGCACCGAACGGCACCAGGTCGTCGTCGTGGAACGTGACGCCGTACGCGCCCAGTTCGGCGAGCCGGTGCACCGACTCCACCGGGTCCAACGCCGGGCGGGTGGCGTGACCGAACGGGTCTCGGCCCTGCCAGCCGACCGTCCAGAGCCCGAAGGAGAACTTGTCGGCAGGGGTGGGACGGGGTGCCATGGCAGACCTCCGGTGGTGTCGTCCGCTATTTGTTCAGTGGTTGAATTAAATGGCCGCGATGTGGCAGTGTCAAGGGGTGAACGCAACCGCTGCCCCGGCCGGCGGAGTGCGCCAGGGCAGCCTGCGCGAGCTGAATCTCGCCCTCGTCCTCGGCCGGATCGCCGCCGCGTCGCGCCCGCCGTCGCGGGCCGCGCTGGCCACCGAGACCGGCCTGACCCGGGCGACCGTCTCGGCCGTGGTGGAGGATCTCGTCGCCGGCCGGTTGGTCACCGAGGCGGAGCCGACACCCCGCGCCGGTGCCGGCCGGCCGGCCCGTGGGCTGGTGCTCGCCGGTGACGGCCCGGCCGGGCTCGGCTTGGAGATCAATGTCGACTACCTGGCCGCCTGCGTCGTCGACCTGGCCGGCACGGTACGCCACCACGTGGTGCACCGTGCCGATCTGCGGCCCGTCAGCCCGGCCGACGCACTCGGCCGGTTGGCCCGGCTCGCCGCCGAGGCCCGCGCCGCCGCCGACGCGCAGGGCCTCACCCTGGCCGGTGCCGCCCTCGGGGTACCCGGGCTGGTCGACGCGGCCGGCCAGGTCCGGCTCGCGCCGAACCTGGGCTGGCGCGACGTACCCGTGCCGGAGCTGCTCGCCGACCATCCACCGCTCACCGAGTCCGTGCCCGGCGTGCCGGCGCTGGTGGTGGAGAACGAGGCCAACCTCGCCGCCCTGGCCGAGTTGCACGCCGGTGCCGGTCCGGGCAGTTTCCTGCACATCTCCGGTGAGGTCGGCATCGGCGCCGGGATCGTGCTCGACGGGGCGCTCTACCGGGGCAGCCGCGGTTGGAGCGGCGAGATCGGCCACATCCCGGTCCGCCCGGACGGCCCGCCCTGCCGCTGCGGCGGGCGGGGTTGTCTCGAACGCTACGCCGGGCAGGAGGCGATCCTCTCGGCCGCCGGCCTGGTCGGCGCCGACCTCCCGGCCGACACCGCGCCCACCCGGCTGGTCGAGCTCGCCGAGGCCGGCACGGTCGCCGTGCTTGACGCACTGCACGAGGCGGGTACGGCGCTCGGCGTCACCGCGGCAAGCGTGGTCAACCTGCTGGACCTGGACACCGTGGTACTCGGCGGCGGATACGCCCCGCTCACCCCCTGGCTACGCCCGCCGATGCTCGCCGAGATCGACCGCCGGGTGCTCACGGCGGCCTGGTCACCGGTCACCGTCCGGCCGGCCACCCTCGGTGCCACCGCCGCCGCGGTGGGCGCGGCCGGATCGGTGGTACGCCGGATCATCGCGCGTCCCGCCGGCTGGCTGACCCGGGCCGGCTGACCGCCTTCGGACCCCGCGCCCGTACGCAGGTCCGGCTCGGCGGGCATACCCTGAGGCGCCTCGGTACTCTTGCCCGGGAGCAACCAACCGTCGAATTCGAGGAGTGCGGTACCGGCATGCGCAGAGGCCGACAGCGCAGGGCGTACGGCGACCGCCGGTGACCGGCACCCGGGAGGGCACAGTCGCCGGGCCCACCGGCAGCGGGCGGACGGGCACCCGGTCGTCCCGTACGACGGAGCCCGTTGACGCGGACCTGGCGCGGGAACTTCTCGACGGGCTCGCCGACGCGGTGCTGACCACCGACGAGGCCGGGTTGGTGGTGCTGCGCAACGCGTCGGCCGCGGCGTTGCTCCCCGAACTCAACGCCGGCACCGACCTGGCCGGCTGCTCGGTACCTGCCCTGGCGGCGGCGGTCGTCGACGGAGTCGGCGTCTTCGAGGCAGAGCACCGTCAGCGGCGGCTGCGCGGCTTCCGCCGTCCCCTCTCCGGCGGCGGCTCGGCCTGGTACGTGCGCGACGTGACCGACGAACACGGCCGCGTCGAGGCGCTGCTGGCCGAGCGACGGCGCACCGCCTTCCTGGCCCGTGCGGGTCACCGGCTCGGGTTGACGCTGCACCGGGCCCAGGCCCTCCGGGCCGCCGTGACGCTGCCCGTGCCGTTCCTGGCCGACCTCGCCCTGATCGTGCACCTGCCGGTACTCCCCGGGGATCACCGGCCGCACTGGATCCGGCACACCGACAAGCAGCCGGAGCCGGTGGAGGAGGTCGCCGACTGGGCGCTGACCACCGCCGTACCCGGGCTCGCCGAGGCGCTCGACGGGCAGGCCACGCCGCCGATGTCCTGGCTGCCCGCGGCGGGAGACGGCCTGACGATCATTCCGGCGGGCTTCGATCCGGCCGCGACGCTGCTGGTCAGCCCGATGCCCGGCGCCGGGCAGGTGGCCGGCGCCCTGGTGCTGCTGCGACGCGCCGGGCGGGCCGGGTTCGAGCCGCGCGACGTCGAGCTGGCCCGGGAGTTCGCCGCCCGGGCCGGTGCCGCGCTGGCCCTCGCCGAACTGTACGACGAGCAGGCCCAGCTGACCCGGGTGTTGCAGACCAGCCTGCTACCGCCGCGACTGCCCCGACTCACCGGCATGGATTTCGCCGGCGGCTACCGCGCGGCCGGTGACAGCCTGCGCATCGGCGGCGACTTCTACGACGTCCTACCGACCACCGGCGGCGCGCTGTTCGCCCTCGGCGACGTCGCCGGCAAGGGGGTGGCCGCAGCCGTGCTCACCGGGCGGGTCCGCCAGTCATTGCAGACCCTGCGGCTGGTCGAGCAACGCCCACGGAAACTGCTGGAGTTGCTCGACCGGGCGCTGCTGGGCATGCCGGACGCCGCCCGGCGCAGCCAGTTCACCACCCTGCTCCTCGGCACGCTGCATCCGGAACCGGACGGCGGGTTGCAGGTCCGGATCGCCGGTGGCGGGCACCCGGACCCCGTCGTGCTCGGCAGCGACGGCACGGTGACCGCGGTGCGGGTCGGCGGCATGCCGGTCGGCGCGCTGCCCGCGGCCCGGTTCACCGAGGCCACGCTGCGACTGTCCGGGGATGACGTGCTGTTCGCCCACACCGACGGCGTCATCGGGGCCTGGGGCGGCCCGCAGGGCACGGAGATGTTCGGTGAGCGGCGCCTGCACCAGGCGCTCACCTCGGCCGCCGGGCTGGCCCCGGCCGCCCTTGTCGACCGGATCCTCCACCTGCTCGACGAGTGGTGCGGCGGGCATCGGCACGACGACGTCGCAATGCTGGCGGTGGGCCCGGCCGCACGCGCCTGAGGCCGGCGGTCGGTCAGGCCGCACGCGCCTGAGCCCGGCGGTCGGTCAGGCCGCACGCGCCTGAGCCCGGCCACACGTCGCAATGCCGGGCCGGTCGTGGGCCGGCTACCGGCGGGTGGTCGGTCAGGCCGTCCGGGACACCGCGGTCTCCCCTGCCGACCAGCTCCGCAGCGGCTGGTCGGTGCCGCTGCGGGCCTCCGGCAGCGGCGTCGGGTGGTCCGGTTGCTCGTCGGGCTGTGGCACCAACGGTGACACCGGGCGGACGACCCGGGCGCGAGCCGCCTCGTCGAACTCGCGGAGCCCGCGCAGCAGCGCCTGACGCCCCTCGGGCGTCATGTCACCGAGGATCTTCGCCAGATGCTGCCGGCGATCGTCGCGCAACTCGGCGAGGAGTCGACGGGCCTCGGCGGTCAGGTGCAGCGAGATCTCCCGCCGGTCGGCCCGGCCGGGCTCGCGCTCCAGCATCCCGGCAGCGACCAACCGGTCACAGAGCCGGCTGGCCGAGGAGAGCAGCATGTCCAACCCGGCGGCCAATCGGCGCAGGTTGATCCCGTCCTGCCGTTCGACGAGCATGACGGCACGAAGCTGGGCGGTGGAGATCCGGTTCGCCGTCCGCTCCCGGGCACCGTCCCAGACGGTCAGCAGGGCGCCTGCCGCAGTGTCCAGCTCGGCAGCCATACTCATCTCGGGTCCTGGTGGACCTTGCAGTTCCGCCATGGTGGGCCTGAGCGTACTCCGATTCTGTCGGTCAATGGGCTTGTGATCAAGGAGAGACCATGAGCGAGTCGGTCGACCGGGCCCGGTCCGCCCTGCTCACCGCCCCGGTGGACCTCCTGACCAAACGGGTCGCGACGCTGTTGGAGCGGGAACACGGCATCACCGAGACCGAACTCCTCCAGGTCGACTACCGGCTGGCGGCGTTGCTTCCGCTCGGCGGCGGCGAGGAGTTGCGCGCCCCCGGACATCCCGCCTGGCGCTGCTTCGACCATCAGCAACCGGTGTACGCCGACGGCACCGGCTACCTGCCGGTCAGCATGCGCGGGGAACGGCGTGGGGTACTCCGGGTGGCCCCGGTCGCCGACGAGGGCCGGCTGACCGGCCTGGTGGGGATTGCCACCGCGTTGGCGCACGAAATCACCGCTGTCGACCCCGGCACCGACGTGTACCGGGTCGCCCGGCGCAGCCGGCGGCTCACGCTCGCCGCCGAGATGCAGTGGGAGTTGCTACCCGGGCGCAGCCGGACCCGGCCCTCGTTCAGCCTGGCCGGGCAGCTGGAACCGGCGTACGCGGTGCGCGGCGACAGTTTCGACTGGTCCGACGACGGCACGCAGGTCTGGACCGCGACGATCAACGGCATGGGCGAAGGGGTCGTCGCGTCGATGCTCACCACCCTCGCCACCTGCGCGCTGCGCAACGCCCGCCGGGCCGGCATCTCGCTGGCCGACCAGGCTGCGCTGGCCGATCAGGCGATCTACGACCTGCATCGGGGCGAGCAGTACGTCGCCACGCTGCTGCTCCGACTCGACCTGCACAGCGGACTGCTCACCGCCATCGACGCCGGCTCGCCCCGACTCGTCCTGCTCCGCGACGGCGAGGTGAGCGTGCAGGCGCTGGAGGCGCAGTTCCCGCTCGGCATGTTCGAGGGGACGCACTACCGTGAGCAGTACATCCAGCTTGAGCCCGCCGACCGACTCTTCATGATCAGCGACGGCGTGCTCGAGGCGACCGGCAGGAACGTGCGGTACGGCGAGACCGCGCTGGACCGGATGTTGCGGCGTACCGCACCGATGAGCCCGCTGGACGCGGTGCGCTCCGTCCTCGGCGATCTGCGGGCGTTCGTCTCCGGCGATCTGACCGACGACGCCGTGGTGGTCTGCCTGGACTGGTTCGGACCGCAGGCCGGCCCGAAGCACGGGTCGGCCTGACCGTCGACGGCCCCGCCGAGCGTGCTCAGTACGCGCCCCGTCCGTTGACCACCGCGCCGACGGTCTTCCAGAGGATGCTCAGGTCAGCCGCCAGCGACCAGTTCTCCACGTAGTAGAGGTCCAGCCGGATGCCGTCCTCCCAGCTGAGGTCGGACCGGCCACTGACCTGCCAGAGCCCGGTCATGCCGGGCTTGACCAGCAGCCGGCGGGCCACGTCGCCGTCGTAACGGGCGACCTCGGAAGGCAGTGGCGGCCGGGGGCCGACCAGGCTCATCTGGCCCCGCACCACGTTGAGCAACTGCGGAAGCTCGTCAAGTGACCACTTGCGCAGCAGCCGGCCGACCCGGGTGACTCGCGGATCGTCGCGCATCTTGAACATCAGACCGTCGGTCTCGTTGCGGGAGACCAGTTCCGCCAGGAGCGCGTCGGCGTTCGTCACCATGGTCCGGAACTTGAAGACCGCGAACTCCCGGCCGCCCTGCCCGACCCGGACCTGCCGGAACAGCACCGGCCCTCGGCTGTCCAGCCGGACCGCGAGCGCGATGACCAGCAGCAACGGCAGCAGCAGGGCGAGCGCCAGCAGCGAGCCCAGCCGGTCCACGAAGCCCTTGACCAGCTGACGCGGCCCGCGGAACTCCGGCGCCTCCACGTGGATCAGCGGCAGACCGGCGACCGGGCGGGTGTGGATGCGGGGACCCGCGACGTCGGTCAGCGCCGGGGCCAGCACCAGGTCGATGCCGGTGCCCTCCAGTTGCCAGCCGAGACGGCGCAGTCGGGTGGCGGTGAGTTCACCGGAGGCGGTGACGGCCACCGTGTCCGCGCCGATCGTGTCCGCCGCCTCCGGGATGCCCCGGAACGAGCCGACCACCGGTACGTCGCCGAGCCGCTGGGCCACCGGAGCCAGCAGGCCGTCCGGGATGCACGCGCCCACCACGTGATAGCCCGCGTACGGCTCGCGCCGCAGGGTGTGCACCAGATCCAGCACATGCGTGGCGTCGCCGACCACCAGCACCCGCCGGGACCAGCCGCTGCCCCGGGACCGGGCCCGGTGCAGGCGCTTGCGGGCGACGAACCGGGCCGCTTCGAGACCGATGATGCCGACGGCGAACGAGATCGCCAGGAAGCCCCGGGAGACACCGAGGTCGGCCACGTAACCGGCGATGGCGACTGCGCCGGCCAGCCGGAGACTGGCCATGCTGACCCGGCGGTACTCGTCCGCGCCGTAGCCGATCACCCGGTTGTCGTAGCAGCGCATGACCTTGAGGCTGACCAGCCAGGCCAGGACGAGCCCGGGGGCGAACAGGACGTACGGCACGCCGCTCGGGGTGGAGTCACCGAACCGGGCCGCGTAGCCGATCAGCACCGCGACGGTAAGCACGCTGGTGTCCAGCACGACCAGGCTGCGGACGTAGCTGCGCAGATCGCCGCGCACGGACGCGAAGGACGAGACGCCCTCCGGCCGCGATGACGATCTGGCGGGGGTCAATAGCGTCGTCGAGGTCACCAGGCCTCCCACATCGCTCGCCGACGGCAGGAACCCGCCCCGAACCCGGGGCGGATCCACCGGTGCACGACGACATCCTGCCCTGACAACTATGGCCACCGATTGCGTCCGACTTATTGCCGTCACTTTCCGAGGCGGCGGACAACCCAAAAAGGACCGGTGGTACCGGATTTCCGGTACCACCGGCCCATTGCCGGCACGATCAGCTCAGGCAGGCGCCTTCCGCAGCGCGATGGCCCGGAGGAAGATGTCGCTGATCTTGGTGGGGTCGGCGGCGATGAAGGCACCACCACCGGCGCTCTCCGCGATGGTGTCCAGCTCCGCCTTGCTGACCTCGGTGCCGATGCCGATGATGATCACCTGGATCGGCTGGTCCGGATCCTTGAGTTGCTCCAGCTCGGCGAGCAGTTGCCGCTGCGAGATGCCGTCGTCGTCCTCGTTCTTGCCGTCGGTGAAGAGCACGATCGAGTTGACCTTGCCTGGCTCCCAGCTCTGCTGCACGTCCTTGTACGCAGCCAGCAGCGTGTCGTACAGGCCGGTGTCGCCGCTTGAGGAGACGACCGTGTCCAGTGAGCGTTCCAGGGTGCCGCGCTGGCGCGACAGCGGCCCGATGGGCACCAACTCGCGGTAGTCACGGGAGCCTTCGAGCTTGGTGGAGAAGGTCCAGAGACCGATCGACCAGGAGTCGTCGAAGAGGTTCAGACCGCGCCGGGCCGCCTCCGTGGTGACCTGCTGACGGGTCGCGCCGTTGGCGGTCGGCACCGGCTTCTTCATCGAACCGGAGACGTCGATGATGCAGAGCATCCGGCCGGAGAGGGTGGCGATGGACCAACTGGAGACAGCACGCTCCACCGCGTCCGGTGCCAGTCCGCCGGCGGCGACCCCGCCCTGCGGCGGCGGCGCGGCGGAGGCGTCCCCGCCCGCCGGGCTCGGTGCGCCCTGCGGCGGGCTGAAGCCGTCGCCCCAGTTGCCGTCCGGCGCCCGCAACGACTGCGCAGCCAGCCGGTTCTTGAACGAGGGCGTGGTGAGCGCCTCGAACAGCACCCGCGCCGCCGAGGCCTTGGCCGGCTCGATGCCGGGCAGCACCGCGTACGGGTAGTCCAACGGCAACGGGGCCGGCTTCAGGTAGAGCGCCGCCAACGGCACGGGCGGCTTCTTGGCGTTGTACTCGATGACGTCTTCCTCGGACAGGGCAGCCGCGCCGAGCGCGCTGGCCAGCGTGGTGCCGTCCGTGGCGGTGGGGAACTTGGCGAGCAGGTCCTGCCGCAGCGCCGAGGCCCCCGAGGCCAGGGCGCGCAGCGCACCGATGCGGTCCTGTTCGGCGGTGGCACCGCCGGTGGACGCGGCGGCCGTCATCAGCGAGAGCAGGCCGGACAGGCCGGCGGCGTCCCGGGTCGGCTCGACGATGCCGGTCTTGAGCGGCCGGTCGCTGTTGACCCGGGTCAACAGGTCGGTCCAGCCCAGTTCCTTCTGCGGCCAGCCGAGCCGGGCGGCGATCGGCTCCGGCATGGCGACGACCACCGGGCTGCTCGCGATGGACGCGCCGTTGCCCGGTTCGAAGGCCGCGGCACCACCGGTCTTGAGCCGCAGCAACCAGGTCGACGAGTCCGGAATCCAGACGTCGGGGCTCACCGCCGTGCCGCTGGCCTGGCCCACCCCGGCCAGGGTCGCACCGTGCTTGGCCGCCACCACCGCGGCCACCTCGACCGGGTCGGAGGCTGCCACGGTCACGTCGATGCAGGTGCCGTCGACGAACGCGCCCTTTTCCTCCCAGTCGGAAGCGGCCTCGTCGACCGCCGGCGCGAGTTCGCTCGCCACCGCCACCGACAGTTCGATCTTGCCAGAGCAGTCGGGTCCAGCTAGTTGACGGTAGCCCACCCACCCTCCGGCGGTGACGACGAGCACGCCGACCGCGGCTGCGGCGGCGGCACCGTGAATACCTGAACGCATGCGATGGCGGCCTGCTGACACGCTGACCATCTTGCGTACCTGATTGAGCGACTGCCATGGCCGTTCGGTCGAAAGTTACAGAGGAGAAACAGTTCACCCCGATTTAGTAACTCTGAGTAATGTGCCAGCGCCACAATGTAGGCGCATCAATGTCCAACGCCCACGATCAGGGCAGAACGCAAGTAGGGCTCGGAATCTCCAACGGCTCGCCGACCGGAGCCGGCACGCCGGTGGTCCGGTCGACCCGGAAGGTACGCACCATGTCCGCCCGCTCGTCGGCTACGTAGAGGTGCTCGCCGATCAAGGCGAAGTGCCGGGGCCACTCACCGCCGGTCGCCACCTCGTCGACAAGTTCCGGCAGACCGGACCCCAGCGCGAAGACGGCCAACGTGCCCACTCCCCGGTTCGCCACGTAGAGGAAACGACCGTCGGCACCCACGGCGATCTCCGACGGCTGCACATGCCCGGCCCGCTGGCTGGCGTCGACACGACCCCGCTGGTGCAGGGCACCGTCGTCGGTCAGGTCGTAGGCCAGCACCGAACCGTCCAACTCACCGGAGACGTAGCAGCGCCGCCCGTCCGGATGCCGGGCCAGATGCCGTGGCCCGACACCCGACGCCGTACGCACCCGGGGCGCGCGGGGCACCAACCGGCCGGTGGCGGCGTCCAGGTCGTACCGGTAGATCGAGTCGGTGCCCAGGTCGACCGCGAGCAACGGCTGGTGCCCGGTCCCCGGCGAGACCATGTGCGCGTGCGCCCGCTCCTGACGCTCGGGGTCGGCGCCGTGCCCCTGGTGCTCCACCAGGTCGGTGCGTTCGCCGGGTACGCCGTCGGCAGCCAACGGGAGGACCGCCACGCTGCCGCCGCCGTAGTTGGCCACGAACAGGTACCCGCCGTCCGCGGCGACCGCCAGGTGACACGGCTCCGCGCCGCCGGTGGGCCACGAGCCGAGCGCCGTCAGCCCGCCGTCGTCCGCCATCCGCCACGCGCTGATCTCGCCGCCGGGCAGCTCGTTTACCGCGTACAGGACGGGTCGGCTCGGATGGCGGGCGAGGAAGGACGGCGACGCGGTGGCCGCGACCGTGCCCAGCGAGGTCAGTTCGCCGCTTCCCGGGTCGCGCCGGGCTGCCACGATGCCGGTGGCCCGCCCTCCGCTCTGCGCGGTGTACCCGCCGATGTACACGACCTCGCCTCGACCTGCCACTGCTTCCGCCTTTCCCCGATCCTGCGTCGATCCCACCAGATCCCTTCCCCCGACACCTGTGGGTTAGACCTGGTATCCCGCCGGTGCCGCCACGGACCGCCGGTCAGGCCGCCGGAACCGGCTCACCGCGCTGCCGGGCCACGTGCTCCACCAGGGAGATCAGCACGGTCTTTCCGGACTGCCGGTCGCGGGCGTCGCAGAGCACCATCGGCACCTCGGGGTCGAGATCCAGGGCCCGGCGCACCGCCTCCAGGCTGAACCGGCGCGAATCGTCGAAACAGTTCACACCGACCACGAACGGGATACCCCGCTGCTCGAAGTAGTCGATCGAGGGGAAGCAGTCGGCGAGCCGGCGGGTGTCGGCAAGCACCACCGCGCCGAGAGCACCGAAGGCCAGTTCGTCCCAGAGGAACCAGAACCGGTCCTGTCCCGGCGTACCGAAGAGGTACAGCTGTAGATCATCGTTGATGGTGATCCGCCCGAAGTCCATCGCCACCGTGGTGGTCGACTTGGTCTCCACCCCGGAGAGATCGTCGGTGTCGATGCCGGCACCGGTCAGGATCTCCTCGGTCTGCAACGGCCGGACCTCGCTCAACGCGCTCACCAGCGTCGTCTTGCCGGCGCCGAAGCCACCGGCGATGAGTATCTTCAGCGCGATCGGGACGTGGTGGCCCCGCCGCTCGGCGTCATAACGCACGGAGTCCATCGACCACCGCCTTGAGGATGTCGTTGTCGGGCAGGTACGTGGCACGCGGCGGCTGGTGCACGGACACCAGCCCCCGGGACAGCAGATCACCGAGTAACACCCGGACCACACCGACGGCAAGATCCAGATCGGCGGCGAGTTCCACCAATGGCGTTCCCCGACCGGCCAGCTCCACCAGCAGCCGGTGCTCCGGGTGCAGCTCCGGGTACGCGGCGAGATCCGGCTCCGGCCGGGCCAGCACATAGGCCACCAGGTCGAAGCCGTCCGCGTCGGGCCACACCCGGCCGCCGGTCAGGGTGTACGGCCGCACCACCGGGCCGGCGTCGTCGTCGAGCCACTCGTGCTGGTGCCCGGGTAAGTCAGTCCGCATCGGCGACACCCACCGACGCACGGGCCGGCGCTTGCAGGTTCTCACCCACCCGGGTCACAAGCATTGCCATCTCGTACGCCACCAGGCCGATGTCCGCGTCGGTGTCGCTGGCCACCGCCAGGCAGGTGCCCTGGCCGGCCGCGGTGACGAAGAGGTACGCGGACTCCATCTCCACCACCGTCTGCCGAACCGGCCCACCGGCGAGCTGCCGGCTGGCACCCCGGGCCAGGCTGGCCAGGCCGGAGGCCAGGGCGCACAGGTGTTCGGCGTCGGCCCGGTCCAGCTCCGCGGAGCAGCCGAGCAGCAGGCCGTCCGCCGAGAGCACCACCGCCTGCCGCGCGGCCGGCACCCGCTCCAGCAGGTCGTCGAGCAACCAGTCGAGATCGGCACTCTGCCTCGTCGATCGCATCAGGCGTCCCTCTCAGTCGTGGTCGGCGATTGCGCGGTCACCGGGCCGCCAGCCGGCCGGCGGGTCTGCTCGGTGCCCCGGTCCGCTCTGCCCCGGTCATCATCGGTGCCCCGGTCCGCTGGGCTCGGGGCATCATCGGCACCCCGGTCCGCTGGGTCCGGGTCGTCGGTCCGCTGCTTCTGCTGCCCGGCAGCGGTCGCCTCCCGGCCAGCGGCGGTCGCCTCCCGGCCAGCAGCGGTCGCCTCCCGGCCAGCAGCGGTCGCCTCGCGGTCGGCGGCGGCCAGTCTGCCGCGCGCAGTGCCGGCCTGTAGGGCCGACATGACCCGGCGCGCCTCCTCCGGGCTGCGCGGTGCCGGGTCGCGGACCGGCATCGTCCGGGGCGCCACCACGGGCTGCCGCACGGTCGGTTCGTCAAACGTCGTCCGCCGTGCCGTTCGTGCGGTCAGTGCCGGCAACCGGACCGTCGGCGCGTCCACCGAACCGTAAGCGTCGTCGGTGCCGGGCGGCACCGCTCGCCGGTTCGCCCCGCCGGTCGAACCTGCCGTGCGCGCCGACCCCGCCGGGGCGGGGTCCGGCCCGGCTGCCGATTCCAGCACGCCGTCCGGGTCCGACCCGGCAACCGGCGTGGAATCGGCAGCCGGCGTGGGATCTGTGGTCCGCGTGGGATCGGTGGTCCCCGTGGGATCGATGGTCCGCATGGGATCGGTGGTCCGCGTGGGATCGGTGGTCGGCTCCGCGACGGCAGTCGGCTCCGATTCGGCTGCCGGCTCCGCAGCGCCGGCCGGACCCGACACGGCGGACGACGGATCGGCGGCCCCGGTCCGGCGGTGCCGCCGGATCCGGCGGGGCAGCCCGTCGACCTCCGCCGCCTCGACCGTCGAGTTCTGGTCCGGGCCACCCCACTGCGCTGCGGATTGGCCGGGCGAGCGTTGCGGATCAGCGGACGCACGTTGCGGCCGGCTCCCCGAGCGGGACCGCTGCCGGGGCACCGTGGTCAGCCGCGTCGCCCGGGCCAGCCGTCGCTGCTGGAGGGTGCCGCCGGCCTCCTCCGCCGGTGGTACCTCCGGCTCGGGCAGCGGCGAGGGCTCGGCGGTGATCAGCTCGGTGGGGATCAGCACGACCGCGGTCAGGCCGGCCCCGTCCGAGGCGCGCAGCCGCACCCGTACGTTGTGTCGCGCGGCCAACCTCGCCACCACGAACAGTCCCAGCCGGGCGGTCTCGGCGGGGTCGAACTCCGGCGACCGGGCGAGCTTGCGGTTGGCCTCCTCGATGGCGGCCGGACTCATGCCGAGCCCCTGATCGGAGACGGAGAGCGCGTACCCGTGCGCGACGTGTTCGCCGGAGACCTCCACCCGGGAGTCGGGCGGCGAGAACGCGGTGGCGTTCTCGATCAACTCGGCGAGCAGGTGGATGATGTCGCCCACCACCCGGCCGAGCGCGCCGGCGGCCTGCACGGTGGTGATGTCCACCCGGTCGTACGACTCGACCTCGGAGATCGCTCCCCGGATGAGATCCACAATCGCGACCGGGTTGCGCCAACCGCGCCCCGGTGCGGCTCCGGCGAGGATGACCAGGTCCTCCGCGTGCCGTCGTTGTCGGGTGGCCAGGTGGTCGACCCGGAACAACTCGGCCAGGTGGTCCGGGTCCTCCGCGTCGCGTTCAAGCCGGTCGAGCAGGGCGAGCTGACGATGCACCAGCCCCTGGCTACGGCGGGCGATGTTCAGGAAGACCTCGTTGAGCCCTCGGCGCAGCGAGACCTCGACCATGGCGGCCTGGATCGCGACCTTCTGCACCTCCGTGAACGCCTGCGCCACCTGGCCGATCTCGTCGGCCCCCCGGTCGGCCAGCGACGTCTCCCGGGCGACGTCCACCTGCTCGCCCCGTCGCAACCGCTCCACCACGTCCGGCAGCCGCCGTTCGGCGGTCTCCTTCAGCGTTCCGCGTACCAGGGTGAGCCGCTGCGCGAGGGAGCGACCGACCCGCAGCGCCACCACCACCGAGACCACGACGGCGATCAGGCCGAGCAGGCCGGAACCGGCCAACCGCGCCAGGGTGCGTACCGCCATCGGCACCGACCGGTCGGCCAGCCCGTCGGCCTGGGTCAGTTCGAAGTCCCGCAACGACTGCTGGACGGTGTCATAGCTCGCCTGCCACGCCTGCGGGTCGACGCTGGGCCGGGCGGCGGGGCCGCCCGCGATCAGCTCGTCCTGCATCGTCCGCAGCCGGTCGAACGCTGTCTGCCCGGTCAACCGCTGGTAGGCCGCCTGGTCCGGTTCGGGCAGGTCGGCCACTGCGGACTCGGCGAGGAACCACTGGTTACCGATGCTCCGGACGAGCAACGTGTGCTCCCCCTCGGCGAACCGGCCGCTGGCCAGCGCCCCGGCCAGCAACGCGTCGGTCTGCCCGAGCAACTCCCGCGACCGGCCGAGGTCGGTCAGGGCCAGCGCCTCCCGGTTGAGATCCTGGTCCGGCAGGTTGGCAAGCGCCTCGAAGGTCTGGAACGCGGCACCGACCATGCCGCTGTAGAGGTCGAGCACACCGACCCGGTCCAACTCCCGGCGGTCGATGGAGTCCCGGCCCGTCGGCAGCGTCTCCAGTTGCTGGAGCAGCCGGTCCAGCCGGGCTTCGAGCAGTTCACCGGCGGCGTCCCGCAGCTTTTCTCCACCGACCCGTCGGCGCAGCTCGGCCACTGCCGAGTCGGTACGGGTCCGCTGCTCCGCCAGCGCGGGAAGCACACACCCTGCCGCTGACTGCGCACACGCCGAGCGGGTCGTGGCGAGCTGCACCACCGAGAGCCGCCGCTCCCGTTGCAGCTCGGCCACCACCGTCTCGCCCGGCCGGCCCAGGTCATAGAGGAGGGTCCGGGCGGCGAGCAGGTCGAGCGCCGGTCCGAAGGTGAGGGTGGTGGCGAATATCCACAGTGCCAGCAGCGCGGTCACCGGCACGACGACCAGGGCGGTCAGCTTGGAGCGGATCGGCCAGTCGCGGGTGTTCAATCGGACCTCGCCCGGAAGGGGTGGCTGGAAGGGCTCCGGCACGGCCGGGCAGCGCCATCGCCGGTGCGCACCCCGGTTGCCCCGCCGGGACGCCGGCTCGGGCGCCTTGGGCAGGATACGTAATCCGCGCCGAGCGCACTACCGTCCGTCGAGACTACCGGTACGTTGACGAACGTCCCGACCGCCCCGACCCGGCCGGATTGCGACCCGCGCTGTCTCGCTCCGGCCATCCGGAAGGCTGGCCGGGGTGTCGCCGCCACGGCCTTCGTCCGTCTCGCCACCCGGCCACGCTCTTTCGGATGGATCACACCTTTTTGGCCGGTTCGTCTGGTGGGTACGGCAGCCGGTACCCGAGATCCGCCCGCCGCCACCCAAGCCGGGCGAGGAAAGTGCTCCGGAACGGGATTGGCGATCAGTGGCCGGAGGGAATACCTGCAGGCGAAGGAGGAGCCATGTCGCCCACGCAGATAGTCGTCACCGTCCTCGTCATCCTGCTCGTCGCCGCCATCGTCGCGGCCGTCGTCGTCGCGGCTCGCCGCCGCTCGCTGCGGCAGCGGTTCGGCCCCGAGTACGACCACGTGGTCGCCGAGCGGGACAGCCGCAGCGAAGCCGAGCGGGAACTGCGCGAGCGGGAACGCCGGCACGCCGAACTCCAGCTGGTTCCGCTCGCCCCCGAATCCCGCGCCCGGTACGCCGAGGCCTGGGAGGAACTCCAGGTCCGTTTCGTCGATTCCCCCGCCGAGACCGTCGGCCAGGCCGACGAACTGGTCACCCGACTCATCGCCGAACGCGGCTACCCCACGGGTGACTTCTCCGACCAGATCGCCCATCTCTCCGTCGAGCACGCCCGCACGCTCAGCCACTACCGGGACGCCCACGAGATCCACCTGCGCAACTCCCGGGGCGAGGCCAGTACCGAGGACCTCCGCCAGGCCGTCGTCCACTACCGCGCACTCTTCGCCGACCTGCTGGGCGACGAGCCGGTCGCGACCCGTACACCGGACGAGCCGACCGTGACCCGCACACCGGACGAGCCGGTCGCGACCCGTACGCCGGACGAGCCCGTCCGGACGCCGGAGCAGCGCCACGCCGACGCCACCCAGGACGCCACCAACCGCTGAGGAGACCACCATGCGGCAGCAAGAGCAGCAGCTCAACAACGACCACCCCGAGGCCGTCCGGTCCGCCCCGGTAGCGGTGCCACCGGTCGACGACCGGGACCTCGCCGACGACGTCGACGAGCCGACCGACCGCGACCGGTCGGAGACTGACGCCGACCGGGCCCGCCCGTGGGACGGCCGTCCCGGCGAAGACGGCGAGCGGCCCGAGTTCCACGAGCCCGCGCCCGTGCCGACGGCCTTCGGTGCGACCACCGTCGGCGGCGCGGTGGCCGCCTCGGCGCTGGCCAGTCCGCGTCCCGAGGACGAGCCCGCCCCCCGCGAGGAACGCACCGCGCAGCCCGGTGACGGCGCCCTCGACGGCGAGCGCGAGGGCCTGCGGGCCGACCCCGAGGCCGAGTTCGGCCGCCGGGACGAGCGGACGGAGCACGACGTCGACGCGACCGGTGACACCCGGGAGGTGGACGCGGACCTCAGCGGCGACGAGGTGGCAGCAGACGACCTGGACCGGCGCGCCGGTACGCCGGACGCCACCGAGGACGCATCGGAGCGGACCGCAGTAGTCGACCCGGTCGCGGCGGAGACGGCCGGCGGCGCCGGCTACGGCAGTGCCGCCCCGTCGATGGTGGACCCGGACACCCGGCCGGCGAGCGACGACACCTCCGACACCCCGGCGACCGTGCCGGCCGGTGCCGCGACCCTGTTCGACGAGACGACCGCGCAGGGCTTCCGGGACCGCTGGCGCGATGTCCAGCTGCGCTTCGTGGACGATCCGCGGGCCGCCGCCGGTGAGGCGCAGTCGCTTGTCGACGAGGCGATGCAGGCCCTCTCCGCTGCGCTGGCGGAGCACAAGAAGAAGCTCGGCGGCTGGCAGGAGGCCGGCTCGACCGACACCGAGCAGCTGCGGGTGGCCGTACGCGGGTACCGCGACTTCCTCGACCGGGTACTCGGGCGCTGATACCGCGCACACCAGGGCGGGCGTTCGGGAGCGGACGCCCGCCCTCGTCGTGCCGGCCGCAGGTTCGCCACCGCAGCCGATGGCCGGCCCGCTGCCGCTACCGGCGGCAGGCATGTCGAGCGGTCAGCCGGGTACGCGCAAGCAGCCGCGGAGACCGGCTGCGGACAGGAGGGCAGCAACGATGACGGATCGGGACCGGCAACGGCCGCTGGAGGAGCGCCCCGAGGTGGCCGCGGCGGTGGACGACGACACCGGCATTCCGGAGCTGATGGCCGAAGGTGGACCCGGCCGGAACAACCCGGCCTTCGCCGAGCCGGGCGAACAGCCCGACGGTGCTGGGACCGAGGACATCATCGGCGACCCGTACGCCGCCGGCACCGGGGCGACGGGGACCGGCACCGGTGCCGGCGGAGACAACATCCGTACCGGCGCGGAGCAGCCCTGGGACCCGGAGGACCTGGTGCTGGCCCGGGGCCAGGACCCGACACCGGAGAACATCGAGCGGGCCCGCCGTGACCTGACCGAAAACGGTCAAGCCGCAATCGAACGGACCGTCCCGTAAGGAAGGGCCCCTTATTAACGCCTGGTGTATAGGAAGGGCCCCTTCCTAACATCCGCCACGCGGCGCGGGCGCCACCGCAGCGCGGCGGGCGCCACCGCCACGCGGCGCGGGCGCCACCGCCACGCGGCGCGGGCGCCACCGCCACGCGGCGCGGGCGCCACCGCCACGCGGCGCGGGCGCCACCGCCACGCGGCGCGGGCGCCAGCGGTAGGCGGCGCGAGGGCCCTGGTCCGACCGGTGCGGTCGGACCAGGGGCCCGGGGAACCTGCCGCCGCAGTGCCTCACCTACTGTGGCGGCGGGTGTGCCTGGCTGTCAGGACAGCGGCGGGTAGGCGTTGCGCATCAGCTCGGCGAACTGCGCCGGGAACCAGGCGCCCGAGATCGGGGCGTCGGCCAGGGCACCGCTGCGGCTGTTGCCGTTGCGGTCGTTGCCGGTGTAGGTCGGGTCGCACATCCGGTCGAAGCCCTTGCCGTCGGTGTTGGGGATCTCGCGGCTGGAGCCGTCCGACTCACCCGGGGGCTTGATCCAGACGTACGCGTCGATGCCCGACGCCGGCGCGGCCTTCGGCCGCTCGCCCATACCCGCACCGGCCTGGTTGCACCAGTTGCCCTTGTGGATACGACGGTCCACCCGGCCGCCGTCCACGTAGGCGTCCACGCTGGTCGTCGGGCCGGCGGCGGTGGGCCGGTTCGGGCCACCCCAGCCGTTACGGGAGGTGTCGATAAGCATGCCGATGCCGCTGGGGAAGCCCTGCCGGACCAGTTCCTGACGGAACGCCTGAGCGAAGCTCTGCTCGTCGTTGTACTGGTTCCAGTCGATCCACTTCGCCTGGCGCACCGTCTGCCCGTTCACCGAGTCGGTGACCTTCGCGTACGGCTCGATCAGGGCGGAGTAGTTCGCCGTGTTGGTGATGAAGCCGTGCACGTTGTTCACGGTGCTACCGGAGGCGGTCGCGGCCTCCTTCAGGACCTGGGCGGTCGGGGTGAAGTTGCTGTCCCAGCCGAGCCAGCCGTGGTGCCCGGCGTCGACGTAGTTGTAGACGTTCGGGATCGCGCCCAGCTTGGCCAGGGCGTAGCCGACACCCTGCACGTAGGCCCCGTTGGCCTTCACCGTGTCGCACATCGCGGTGCCACCCGGGTTGTTCGAGGTGTTGGTGACCAGGTTCGGCAGCGAGTCGACCTCGATGACGTTGATGATCCGCAGGTTGCGGTACTTCGCGTCACCCTGAATCGCCGAGATCGGGTCGATGTACTCGGCCTTGTACCTCGGCAGCTCGTCGGCCTTCAGCTCACCGTTGGAGGCGAGCGCCGCGCAGTCGCGGCCGGGCAGGTTGTAGATGACGAACTGGATGTACTGCGCGTTCTGCCGCAGCGCCTCGTCCAGGTGGTCCCGAATGCCCATCGGGCCGTTGGACTGGCTGTCCTCGGTACCCTCGATCGCGGCGATCCGGTCGATCCAGACGGCGGTCGAGATGCTCGACACCCGGTTACCGCCGCTTACCGACTCGGCCTTGGCCTTCCACTCCGGGTTCACGTACCCCTGGGCGTTGACGTACGGGTTGTCCACCCGCTGGCCAGGAGGCGGCGGAGTCGTGGTGGGCGGCGGCGGCGCGGTCGTGGTGGGCGGCGGCGGGGCCGTGGTCGTGGGCGGCGGCGGCGCGGTCGTGGTGGGCGGCGGCGGGGCCGTGGTCGGGTTGGCACCGTTGCAGGCCACCCCGTTGATCGTGAACGCGGTGGGGCTCGGGTTGCTACCGCTCCAGCTGCCGTTGAACCCGATGTTCGTGCTGGCGCCGGTGGCGAGCGAGCCGTTGTAGGACTCGTTCTGCGCCGTCACGTTCCGGCCCGACTGGCTCCACCGAGCCGACCAGCCCTGCTGGACGCGCTGGTTGGCGTCCGGGAAGGTGAAGCCGAGGGTCCACCCGTTCAGCGGGTCGCCCACGTTCCTGATGGTGATGTTGGCGGTGAAGCCGCCCTGCCACTGGTTTGCGGAGTAGGTCACGCTGCACTGCGTAGCCGCGTGCGCCGCAGTGACCGGAATCGTCACCAACCCGCCCGCGACCAGCGCGCTCGCGCCGGCTAGCGCGACGGCCCGGCGTGGGCCGGACAGTTTTCTCCACACATTCATGCCACTGATCTCCTTGGGCGAGACCGGATCCGCGTACGGCCCGGCACGTGGCGCCAGGGCGTCCGTCCTGTATGGACTACCGCCGGTGCCAACGGGATTTTCGGAGACGCCCGACCCGGACGGGCGTTGGTGGTGGTGCGACGGCCGGACGTGCCGGCCGGTACGGCGAGTGGTCGTCCGGTCAACCCGGTGCCCTCGACCTCCGCCTGCGCGGTGTCAGCTCCCCAACCGCGTGCAGCGATTCTTGCATGGGAGCGCTTCCATGGCAATGGTTCGATATTTTCGAAACTCTACCGGACAAACGGCCCACCTCGCGCAGCCCGCGCACCGGGCGCAGCCATCCCACCGGACGCCACAGGCGCGACCAACAGCCCTTATGGCCGCAAGAGCGGACTAATACCAAAACACGAATCTTTCCCTGCATAAGTCATGAATCGGTCTAACGTCGGTTCTGGCTCGGTTGTTGCCGGCCGCAGGACAAACCAGGGATGGAGTGACGCAGGTCATGGCTAAGAAGATGCTTGGGAAGGTGGTAGCGGGGGCCGCCCTCGGCGGCGCCTCCCTGCTGGTGTTCGCGCCGGGGGTCGCGTACGCCGACGGCCAGCCACACGAGGATGAGGGCAAGGTCTTCGCCAAGCCGCACGCGGTCAAGCCCGGCGAAGAGGTCAAGCTGGTGGAGATCTGCGCGGAGCCGCAGGAGAACGCCTTCGTCTGGTCCAAGGTCACCGGCAAGGTCAAGCTCGAACCGGCCCGCGACGGCCATGAGCGGGGTGCGGACCGCAACAGCCGGGGCGAGGAGGACTCGTACGAGCACGGCAAGAGGGACTTCTACGAGCACCGGAAGGACTTCTACGAGCACGGCGAGGACGGCGCCTACGAGCACGGCAAGGGCGACCAGGGCTGGCCGGGCGAGGAGAAGGACTGGCAGGGCGACAAGGACTGGCAGGGCGACAAGGGCGAAGAAAAGGACTGGAAGGGGGAAGACAAGGACTGGCAGGGCGGCGAGGGCCGCGAGGAAGGCCACGGCCCCGAGGAAGGCCGCGGACCCGAGGAAGGCCGCGGACCCGAGGAAGGCCACGGCCCCGAGGAGGGCAAGGACGGCGCGAAGCCCGGCGAGGACGCCGCCAAGCCGAAGCCGAAGGACGGTGCCGGTGGCGGTGCCATGGCCGATGGCGACCGCGACTGGAGGGGCGAGGAGCACGGCCAGGACCCCGAGGGCCGCGACTACACCGAGCGCGAGAGCTACGAGCGCGGCGAGAAGTCGGGCTACGAGGGCGGCCGGTGGGCCGACGGTGGCTGGGAGGACGAGAAGTCCGGGGAGTACGGCGAGAGCGACCGCTGGGAGCACAAGAAGGACTTCGTCTACTACGGCGAGGCCCGGGTCGCCGAGCACGCCGAGCCCGGGACGTACAAGCTCAAGGGCTCCTGCGGCGAGGGCGAACTGGTAGTCCTGCCGCGCGGTGGCGTGCATGCCGGCGACGGCGGTGCCACCGGAGCCGACCGGGGCCTGGCCACCGCCGGGGTGAGCCTGGTCGGCGCGGCCGCCCTCGGTGGCCTCGTGCTGCTGCGCCGGCGTCGGGCCGATGAGTTCGCGGCCTGACCCGACGGCGAGACGGGCCGGCGGCCGTCACGGCAACCCGTGGCGCGCCGCCGGCGCCGCCGTCGTCGTCCTACTGGCCATGGTCGGCTCCGGACTGGTCGGCGCCGCACTGAACGGCACCGCACCGCCGCCGCAGCCGATCGCACACGCCGGGACCGGGCTGCCCGATCCCCGACCCGCCGACCCGAGGGCGCACGCCGAACCCGGCGACGCCGGGCAGGGCCCGCTGGGGCTGTCCCGCTCCGCCCCCGTCAAGATCAGCATCCCTCGCATCGGCGTCGACGCGGACATCATGTCGCTGGGCACCAACCCGGACGGCACGGTGCAGGTTCCCCCGCTACAGCAGGCCCTGCTCGCCGGCTGGTACGAGCCAGGACCGAGCCCGGGCGAAGTGGGCAACGCGGTGATCGTCGGACACGTCGACTCGGCCGCGATCGGACCGGCGGTCTTCTACTCCCTCGGTGCCCTGCAACCCGGTGACACCATCACGGTCAGCCGGCAGGACGGCAGCTCGGCGAGCTTCCGGGTCGACTCGGTCTCCGCCCACCCGAAGGACGACTTCCCCACCGAGCAGGTGTACGGCCCGAGCGACCGGCCCGGACTGCGGGTGATCACCTGCGGCGGCCAGTTCGACGAGGCGAGCGGCGACTACCCCGACAACGTGATCGTTTTCGCCTCGCTGCTCGACTGAGCGAACCCCCCACGACGGTGGCCCGGCGGCTTTGCCGCCGGGCCACCCGGCCGTCAACTGGCTGCGGAGGTGCGGACCAGGGTGCGGATCTGGCGAAGCAGGACCGACAGGGCCGCGAGGTCGGCGCGGGACTCGTCGAACTCGTCCATCGCCCGTTCGGCACGGTGGATCGAGGTCGCGTTCGACTGTTCCCACTGCTGCACCCGCTCCTGCGGCGGCAGGTCGACCGGCGTCGAGTCGAGCACCTCCGCAGTGAGCGCGGCCAGCGCGGCGTACAGGTCGTAGCGCAGCGCCATCCGGGCGAGGGTCTGCCAGCGGTCCTCGCGCGGCAACAGCGAGATCTTCGACAGCAGCGCGTCCACCCGGAACCGGTCCGAGAGTACGAAGTAGACCGAGGCCACCTCGCTCACGTCGCGCCCGGTCCCGGCGGCGGTCTCCACCACGTCGAGCAGACCGAAGCTGTACATCAGGCGGGTGCTCTGCTCGGCGAGCTCGCGGGGCAGACCGCGCTCGGTCATCGAGTCGATGTGCGCCGCGATGGCCGCCCGCTCGTCGCCGAAGAAGAGCGTCTCCAGGTCAGGTAGCAGCTGAGCCACGCCGGCACGCAGCCGATCGATCTCCGCCGGCACGTTCAGCGGCGAACGCCGGTTGGTCACCAGCCAGCGCACCGCCCGGTCGAGCAGCCGACGGGTGTCCAGGTAGACGTCGGTCTGCAACTGCGGGTCGACCTTGTTGTCCAGCGCCTCGACCGCGTCCCAGAGCTCACGCAGCCTGAACACGTCGCGGACCACCACGTACGCCCGGATCACGTCGGCCGCCGACGCGGCGGTCTCCTCCACCACCCGGAAGACGAACGAGATGCCGCCCCGGTTGATCGCCTCGTTGACCAGCACCGTGGTGACGATGTCACGGCGCAGCCGGTGCCGGCCCATCCGCTCGGCGAAGCGCTCGCGCATCGGCGTCGGGAAGTAGTTGGTCAGGACCTCGTTGGTCCACTCCTCGTCGGCCAGCCCCTCGCCGAGGATCTCCTTCTCCAACGCGATCTTCACGTACGCCAGCAGCACCGCGAACTCCGGCGCGGTCAGCCCGGCCTCGGCCCGTACCGCCAGTTCCTCGTCCGCGGGCAGCCCCTCAAGCGCCCGGTTCAGCGTCCCGGAACGCTCCAGCTCGATGATCATCCGGCGGTGCACCGGGAGCAACGAGGCGGCCTGGGCCTGCGAGTTGTTGATCGCCCGAGCCTGGTCGTAGTTGTCCCGCAGCACCAGCTCGGCGACCTCTTCGGTCATCTGGGCGAGCAGCTCGTCCCGTTCGGGGACGGTCAGTTCACCGTCGGCGACCGCGGTGTTCAGCAGGATCTTGATGTTCACCTCGTGGTCGGAGCAGTCCACCCCGGCCGCGTTGTCGATGAAGTCGGTGTACATCCGACCGCCCGACTGGGCGTACTCGATCCGGCCATGCTGGGTGAAGCCCAGGTTGCCACCCTCGCCTACCACCCGGCAGCGCAGGTGGCGGCCGTCCACCCGGATCGCGTCGTTGGACTTGTCACCCACCTGCGCGTTCGTCTCGCTGGACGCCTTCACGTACGTGCCGATGCCGCCGTTCCAGAACAGATCGACCGGCGCGGTCAGGATCGCCTTCATCAGCTCCTGCGGGCTCAACTGCTCGACCTCGTCGGGCAGTCCGAGTACCGCGCGGACCTGCGGCGACACCGGCACCGACTTGGCCGTACGCGAATAGACCCCGCCGCCGGCCGAGATCAGCTCGGCGTTGTAGTCCTCCCAGCTCGAACGGGGCAGCTCGAACAGCCGCTTCCGCTCGGCGTACGAGGTGGCCGCGTCCGGATCCGGGTCCAGGAAGATGTGCCGGTGGTCGAAGGCGCCCACCAGCCGGATGTGCTTCGACAGCAGCATGCCGTTGCCGAACACGTCACCGGACATGTCACCGACGCCGACCACGGTGAAGTCCTGGCTCTGGGTGTCGTGGCCCAGCTCGCGGAAGTGCCGCTTGACCGACTCCCAGGCGCCCCGGGCGGTGATGCCCATCTTCTTGTGGTCGTAGCCGGCCGAACCGCCGGAGGCGAAGGCGTCGCCCATCCAGAACTCGTGCGCGATGGAGATCTCGTTGGCGATGTCGGAGAAGCTCGCGGTGCCCTTGTCCGCCGCCACCACCATGTACGGGTCGTCGCCGTCGTGCCGGACCACGTCCTCGGGCGGCACGATCTCACCGGCCACGATGTTGTCGGTGACGTCGAGCAGGGCGCCGACGAACTGCTGGTAGCAGGCGACGGCCTCGTCCCGGTCACCGGGCTTCTGCTTGAGCACGAAGCCACCCTTGGCGCCCACCGGCACGATCACGGCGTTCTTCACCATCTGCGCCTTGACCAGGCCGAGCACCTCGGTACGGAAGTCCTCCCGCCGGTCGGACCAGCGCAGGCCACCCCGGGCCACCGGACCGAACCGCAGGTGTACGCCCTCGAACCGGGGCGAGTACACGAAGATCTCGAACTTCGGGCGGGGCGCCGGCAGCTCCGGGATCGCCTGCGGATCCAGCTTGAACGCCACGTACGGCTTGGGCCGTCCGCCGACCGGCTTCTGATAGAAGCTGGTCCGCAGGGTGGCCTGGATCAGCGACAGGTACGACCGCAGGATGCGGTCCTGGTCGAGGCTGGCCACGTCGTCCAGCGCGGCCTGCAACTCGTCGACCAGCTCGGCGCTGCGCTGCGCACGCTGTTCGTCGGTGAGCGACCCCGGCTGGAACCGCGCCTCGAAAAGCTGCACCAGCAGGGTGGCCAGGCGCGGGTACGCGATGAATGTCGACTCCATGTAGTCCTGGGAGAAGACGGTGCCGGTCTGGCGCAGGTACTTCGCGTACGCCCGCAGCACCACCACCTGCCGCCAGGTCAGCCCGGCGCGCAGCACCAGCTCGTTGAAGCCGTCCACTTCGGCCTCGGCCCGCCACGCCGCGGCGAAGGCGTTCTCCACGTGCGGACGTACCTCGGACAGTTCCTGGTGTCCCTCGGGCAGTTGCAGCCCGAAGTCGTACAGCCAGATCCGGCCGTCCACCCGTTCCACCTCGTACGGGTGCTCGTCGACCACCCGTACGCCGAGCGAGTGCAGCACCGGCAGCACCGCCGAGAGCATCATCGGCTCGCCGTACCGGTAGACCTTGAACCGGACGTCCATCGACTCGTCGACATCCGGGCCCCGGCCGCCGGCACGCGGCGTCAGCTGCTTGCGGAACAGGTGCATCTCCAGCTGGCCAGGCTCCTCCAGCAACTCCAGCTTGGCCAGGTCCTTCATCGCCTCGTACGGCGTGTGAGTGTCCTTGTAGCCCTCCGGGAAGGCGTCGGCGTACCGACCGAACAGGTGCTTGGCCTGCTCGTCGCCGAGCTTGCGCTCCAGCACCAGCCGGTAGTCGTCGTCCCAGAGCCGGGTGGCGTCGGCCAGCTCCTCGGCGAGCAGATCGGCATCGATGTCGCCGGGCGGCCGGGTCGGGTCGGTACGCACGATGAAGTGCACCCGGGCCAGCATCGACTCGGTCACCCTTGTGGTGTAGTCGACCCCGACGCCGTTCAGCTCACGGAGCAGGATGTCCTGCATGCGCAGCCGGTTCTGGGTGGTGAACCGGTCCCGGGGCAGGTAGATCAGGCAGGAGATGAACCGCCCGTACGCGTCCCGGCGCAGGAAGACCCGCAACTGCCGGCGCCCGGCCATCCGCAGTACGCCGATCACCGCGTGGTACAGGTCGTCGGTCTTGATCTGGAACAGCTCGTCGCGCGGGTACGTCTCCAGGATCTGCAACAGGTCCTTGCCGGAGTGGCTGCGCAGGCTCAGGCCCGACCGGTCCAGCACCTCGGCGACCTTGCGCCGGACCACCGGCAGCTCCTGCACGCTGGTCCGGTACGCGGCGGTGGAGAAGAGGCCGAGAAAACGCCGCTCCCCCACCACGTCGCCGTTGGCGTCGAAAATCTTGAAGCCGATGTAGTCCAGGTAGGCCGAGCGGTGCACGGTGGCCCGCGAGTTGGCCTTGGTGATGATCAGCAGGCGCTTCTCGGTGACCTTCTCGTGCGCCTCCGGCGTCATCGACGACAACGCGCGGGCCTCCGGCGAGTCCTGCCGCAGGATGCCCAACCCGGTGCCGAGCACCGCCTCCAGCGCCGGCCCACCCTGGGCCGAGTCCGGCACCAGCCGGTACTCCCGGTAGCCGAGGAAGGTGAAATGGTCGTGGGCGAGCCAGCGCAGCAGCTCCACCGAGTCGGTGATGTCCTTCTCCGGCACCGGCGGTCGGTTGTCGCCGGTCCGTGCGGTGGCCAACTCCTCGGCGAGCGCGAGGGCCCGCTGGCGCATCTTCGGCCAGTCCTCCACGGCCTCCCGCACGTCGGTGAGCACCCGCTGCAACTCCCGGCGCAGCCGGTCCCGTTCCTCCGGGTCGCGGACCGGGTCGATCTCGATGTGCATCCAGCTCTCGACCAGGTCACCGGAGATCGCATCGTCCGGCTCCACGTCGGCGGCCACCTCGACCAGCCGGCCCAGCGGCTCCCGGCGCACCACGACCAGCGGGTGCACCAGCAGGTGCACGTCCAGGTGGTGGGTGTTGAGCAGGGCGGTCACCGAGTCGACCAGGAAGGGCATGTCGTCGGTGACGATCTCTATGACGCTGTGGTGCTGTTCCGCGTCGGGTGAGTGGATCCGCAGCTTCAGCTCTCCCGGCACCCGCTGAAGGGCCAGCTCCCGGTGGGCCCGGGCGGCGTCGAGCATCTCCTCGGCGGTGAACCCGATCAGCTCCTCGTCCGGCGCGAACCGCCAGAACCGGCTGACCAGGGTCGCCGCGTCGTGGTCGTCGCCGGCCAGCGCCACCGCCTGGGCCACCAGCCGCTCGGCGTTCGGTACCGGCTCGTCGAGCTCGGCGTCCTCCACGTCGTCCGCCAGCGCATCCGGCGGCAGGCCCAGATCGTAGAGGGTGTCCATGCTCGAACCGGTCATGCCGGTCACTCCTGAGTCGAGCCGGCCGAAGCCGTCCCCGTCGGTCGCCGTGTCGAAGCTGTCGTCCCGGCCGGTATCAGCCTGCCGGAGGTCGGGTTCCGGTTTTATCGCCGGACGCCGGTCCATCGGTGCCACTCCCCTCGACCCACCGCGTTGTGGGTCACTCTGCCGCCAAGCCTAGGCCGACCGACCGGTTCCCACGTCGGCGGACCCCGGCCGGACTTCCGGTTCGAGACGGTCGTCCTTTCACCCGTTGCGGTACGAGGTTCGGCCGGCTCCGGAGTACTCGGCCGGCTCCGGAGTACCCCGCCTGATGTTGTTCATCACAACCCGCTGGCTCGTCTTTTCCCCCGTCGCGGGCCGACCGGGGCGATGCGGGGCGCCGACACGTACTAGCGTGCAAGTCACCCGACCAGGAGGAAACCACCCGATGCACCGGCCTCGTCACCCCCTGTCACGACTCGCCGCCGCCACCGTCGGTCTGCTGGCCTCGACCACCCTGGTCGCCTGCTCCGGCGAGGACGGCCCGCAGCGCAGCGTGGACGCCTTCCTGGCCGGCTGGCACTCGGGCGACCTGAACGCGGTCGGCTTCGTGGACCCGACCGGTGCCAAGATCGCGGCAGCGGACGTCGTGCGGGAGATCAAGACGCTCTCCGGCGAGCTTGTCGAAACGCCGCCCAAACTGACCCGGCAGGGCGACCCGAAGGTGGTCCAGAACACCGCCACCGCAACCATCCGGATCGAGTGGGCGCTGCCGGGCGAGACGAGCTGGGCGTACGACCGCCCGGTGCGGCTCGCTCAGGGCCGCGACGACGAGTGGCAGGTGATCTGGGAGCCCTCGCTCGTGCACGAACAGCTCACCAGCGGCGACCGGCTCGGCCTGCGGCGGGTGCCGGCCGCCCGGGCCGGCGTGCTCGACGGTGCCGGCGAGCAACTCGTCACGGCGCGCCCGGTGGTCCGGGTGGGCGTGCAGCCGAACCAGGTGACCGACCTCAAGGCGTTGACCCGCCAACTGGACAGCGCGTTCCGCGCGATCAAGCCGGCGATCACCCCACCGGTGGACCTGTCCGGCCTGGCCAAGCGGGTCGACGAGGCGCAACCGACCGCGTTCGTCGAGGTGGTAACCCTGCGCGACGAGGCGTACCGGCAGATCAAACCGCGGATCCACGGCCTGTCCGGCACGAAGTTCGTCACCGACGAGTTGGATCTCGCCCCGACCCGCGAGTTCGCCCGCGCGGTGCTCGGCACCGTCGACCCGGCCCAGGCCGACGACCTGGCCAAGTTCCCCGACCGCTACTCCCCCGGCGACATGGTGGGGCACGGCGGATTGCAGGGCCGGTGGGACGAGCGGCTGCGCGGCGTACCGGGGCTGAGCGTGATCATCAAGCGACCGAAGCAGGACGGGACCCTGGAGGCCACCGGCACCGAGGTGTTCCGCCGCGAGCCGCAGGCCGGCGAGCCGGTCCGGTCCACCCTCGACGTGGCCACCCAGAAAGCTGCCGACCAGGCCCTGCGCGGGGAACGCCGACGCTCCGCCCTGGTGGCCGTACGGATCAGCGACGGCGCGGTGCTCGCCGCCGCGAACGGTCCCGGCGCCGCCGGGGAGAACCTGGCCTTCACCGCGCAGGTGCCGCCGGGCTCCACCTTCAAGATGGTAAGTGCGCTCGGGCTGGTGGAGCGCGACGCCGTCACCCCGGACACCACTGTCGACTGCCCCAAGACCGCCACCGTGGACGGCCGCTCGTTCAAGAACTCCGACGACTTCGCCCTCGGCAAGGTGCCGTTCCGCACCATCTTCGCCAAGTCCTGCAACACCGCCTTCGCCACGCTGGCCCCGCAGCTCGGCCCCGACGGGCTCGCCGCCACCGGCCGGACGCTGGGGCTGGAGGGGCAGTGGCAGGTGGGCCTGGACGCCTTCACCGGCAAGGTCTCCGCGAACGGTGGCGCCACCGAGCAGGCCGCCGCCGCGATCGGGCAGGGCACCACCCTGGTCAGTCCGCTGGCCATGGCCGCGGCGACGGCGGCGGTGGCCAAGGGCGGTTTCATCCCGCCGAAGCTGATCCTCGACCCGGCTCCCGAGCCGGCGGCCGAGCCGGGCCCGGAGCTCAACCCCGAGGCGGTGGCGGCGGTACGGGCGATGATGCGCGAGGTGGTCACCAGCGGCACCGGCAGCGCCTTGCGGAACGTGCCGGGCGAGCCGGTGCACGGCAAGACCGGCACCGCCGAGTACGACGACAATCCGAAGAACACCCATGCCTGGTTCGTCGGTTGGCAGGGCGACATCGCGTTCGCGGTCTTCGTCGAGCAGGGCGGCTCCGGCAGCGGCACCGCCGCACCCATCGCCGCCCGTTTCCTGCGCGCCCTGTCCTGATCCGGCGGTTCAACCGGGACCGGCCGGTCCGGCCGCCAGCAAGAACCAGCTCAGGCGGTCAGGCCGCCGGGAGTGGACGCGGAACGGATCTCCTCGGCGGGGTCACCGGTGCCGCCCAGGCCCGACTCGTCGTCAACCGGATCGTGGCCGCCCAGTGCCGGGCTCCATTCGTCCGGGCTCGCCTGCACCGGCCGCTCCTGCTCGTCGAACCGCGACGGCTCCTCGAACGCCGGCGGCTCCTCGAACGCCGGCGGCTCCTCGAACGCCGGCGGCTCCTCGAACCTCGGTGGCTCGTCGAAGGTCGGCGGCGGGAGCAGTTCCGTCGGCACCTCGACGCCGACCGCGCCCGGTGTGACCGGCGGGCCGGTGCGGTCGGCGGGACGGCGGGGCGGCGGGGCGGCCCGGTCGGCGGTCTCGGGGCGCAGCCGGGGCGGCACCGAGCCGGGGGCGGTGACCGGGCGCAGACCGGCGACCACGGTGTTGACGATCTCGGCGGCGTACGCGCCGTCCGGGTCGTAGTCGGGGTCGAAGACGGTCAGCTCGACGCCGAGGCAGTGTGGGGTGTCCACCAGGCCGGCGAGCAGGATCTCCAGCTCGGCGAAGGCGATGCCGCCGGGGTCGGGGGCGTCGACCGCCGGCATCACCGCCGGGTCGAGCACGTCCACGTCGACGTGCACCCAGTAGCCGGCGCAGTCGGCGAGCTGCTCGTGCGCCCACTGCGCGGTGCGCGCCGCACCCTCGGCCCGCAGCGCCGGCACCGGTCTGGTGATGATCCCGGCGGCTTGCAGGTCGAGCCGGTACTCGTCCTGGGCGCGGATGCCGAGCACCACCACGTCGATGTCGCGGAAGTAGGGCCGCCGGCCCTCGATGGCCGCCAGGTCGGCCTGACCTCGGCCGGTGACCAGGGCGAGGTCCTCACCGGCCGCCGCGCCCACGTACGAGGCGTTGCCCGGGTGCCGGAAGTCGGAGTGGCCGTCGACGAAGACCAGCCCGATCCGGCCGCCGACCGCCTCGCCGAGCCGGTGCATGGCCAGCGCCGAGCCGAGCAGGATCGAACAGTCGCCGCCGAGGACCACGGGAAACTCGCTGCGGTCGATGATCTCGCCGATCCGGTCGGCCAGTGCCACCGAGTAGTCGGCGATCTCCCGCGCGTGGCACACCCCGTCGCCCGGCCGCCAGTCACCGGCGTCGTAGCGGGGCGGCGTCAGGCAGCCGGCGTCACGCGCCCGCAGCCGGGGCAGCAGACCCTGGTCGCGTAGGGCACCGGGGGCCTTCCCACAGCCCGGCACCGAGGTCGGCGTGGGTGGGCGCAGGCCGAGGTTGCTCGGCGCGTCGAGGACGGCGATCCGGCGCATCATGGGCTGCTGTCGTTCGCGACTGCGGGGCTCGCAAGCTCACTCCTCGGCGCACTCACCTGGGCTCCCGTCCTCGGTGTGTTCTGGGGCGGGCCGGCGGCGCTACGCCGGCCCGCGCTGGCGTGGCAGTGCTTTCAGAACAGGGCGCTGGCCAGGGCCCGGCGAGCCGAGGCGACCGCGGGATCCTCCGGGCCGGCGATGCTGAAGAGGCCGACGAGGTGCTGGCGTACCTTCTCCCGGTCGTCGCCCGCGGTGCGCCGGACCAACCCGACCAGCCGCTGGTACGCCTGCTCGGCCAGGCCACTGAGCACCTCGATGTCGGCCGCCAGCAGCTGGGCGTCGACATCGTCCGGCGCGGTCGCCGCGGCGGTGAGCGCCGCCTGCGGGTCGGTGCCGGCCACCCGGCGGGCCAGCCCGACCTGCGCCAGCCCGGCCTCCGCCGCGGCGTCCGCCGGGGTCTCCGCCAGAATCTTGCGGTACGCCTGCTCGGCCGCGTCCAGGTCGCCGCTCATCAGGGCGTCGTCCGCCTCGTTCAGGCGCGGGTCCTCGGGTGCCGCCACGGCCACCCCACCGGCCTTGAGCACGGCCTGGATCCACTGCCGCAGCTGCTGCTCGGGCACCACTCCGGAGAAGGCGTCGACCGGCTGCCCGCCGACCACCGCGTACACCATCGGGATGCCCTGCACCCGGAACATCTGCGCGAGCCGCGGATTGGCGTCCACATCGACCTTGGCGAGCACCCAGGCGCCGCCGCCCTCCACCGCCAGCCGCTCCAGCACCGGCGAGAGCTGCTTGCAGGGCTCGCACCACTCCGCCCAGAAGTCCACCACCACTGGTGTCGTCAGCGAGCGCTCCAGCACCTCGGACTGGAAGGTCGCTTCGGTCACGTCGATGACGGTGACGCCGCCGACGGCGCCGCCGGGCGCACCGGCGGGTGGACCCGCCTGTGCCGGGGCCGGGGCGGAACTGGGGGCAGGGCTGCGCAGCGCGCTGAGGTCGACCGCGCCGCGGGTGAAGATCGACGAGGTGATCCGTGGGTCGCTCATGGTTATCTAGTCTCGCACGCGATTTGCCGAACTCAGATCAACCGCGGCCCGCGCAGTTACGCCCGTCACCGCTGCCCAGCCGCCCTGATGGGGCGGATGTCAGAACCGCGCGGGCTCGCGGTAAACGCCCCATTCGGCGCGCAATGCGTCACAGATCTCGCCGAGGGTGGCCTCGGCCCGGACCGCGTCGAGCATCGCCGGGATCATGTTCTCCCCGGTCCGGCTGACCGCCACCATGGCCTCGATCGCAGCGCGTACCCGGGCGTCGTCGCGGCCGGCCTTCCGCTCGGCGAGCACCCGCCGCTGCTCCACCTCCACCTCGTGCGAGATGCGCAGGATCTCCAGATCCTTGGCGACCGTCCCGGTGTGGCAGTTGACCCCGACGATCTTCTTGTCGCCCTTCTCCAGCGCCTGCTGGTAGACGAACGCCGACTCGGCGATCTGGCCGGTGAACCAGCCGTCCTCGATGCCGCGCAGGATGCCTGCGGTCATCGGGCCGATGGCGTGCGGCCCCTCGCCGCCCAGCGCACGGATCCGGGCGAAGATCTCCTCCGCCTCGGCCTCGATCCGGTCGGTGAGCGCCTCGACGTACCACGAGCCGCCGAGCGGGTCGGCCACGTTTGTCACCCCGGTCTCCTCCATCAGCACCTGCTGGGTACGCAGGGCGATCTCGGCGGAGGAGTCGGTGGGCAGCGCGAGGGTCTCGTCGAGCGCGTTGGTGTGCAGCGAGTTGGTCCCGCCGAGCACCGCGGCGAGTGCCTCGACGGCGGTCCGGACCACGTTGTTCACCGGCTGCTGCGCGGTCAGCGACACCCCGGCGGTCTGCGTGTGGAACCGCAGCCAGAGGGCCTTCTCGCTGGTGGCGCCGTAGACGTCGCGCAGCCAGCGGGCCCAGATCCGGCGGGCGGCCCGGAACTTGGCGATCTCCTCGAAGAAGTCGACGTGCGAGTCGAAGAAGAAGCTCAGCCCGGGCGCGAAGACGTTGACGTCCAGGCCGCGCGACAACCCCAGCTCGACGTAGCCGAAGCCGTCGGCGAGGGTGTACGCCAACTCCTGCGCGGCGGTCGAGCCGGCCTCGCGGATGTGGTAGCCGGAGACCGAGAGCGGCTTGTAGCGCGGGATCTCGGCCGCGCAGTACGCCATCAGGTCGCCGATCAGGCGCAGGTGCGGCTCGGGGTCGAAGAGCCACTCCTTCTGCGCGATGTACTCCTTGAAGATGTCGGTCTGTAGGGTGCCGTCGAGGGTGGACAGGTCGGCGCCCTGCCGCTCGGCGGCGACCAGGTACATGCAGAACACCGGCACGGCCGGACCGGAGATGGTCATGCTGGTGGTGACGTCGGCCAGGTCGATGCCGTCGAAGAGCACCTCCATGTCGGCGGCGCTGTCCACCGCCACCCCGCAGTGCCCCACCTCGCCGAGCGACTGCGGGTCGTCGGAGTCGCGCCCCATCAGGGTGGGCATGTCGAAGGCGACCGAGAGGCCACCACCGCCGGCACCGAGGATCATCCGGTAGCGCTCGTTTGTCTGCCGGGCGTTGCCGAACCCGGCGAACTGCCGGATGGTCCAGGTCCGGCCACGGTAGCCGGTCGGGTGGAGACCTCGGGTGTAGGGGAACTCACCCGGCCAGCCGATCCGCTCGAAGCCCGGGTACGCGGCACCCTCCGGGGGCCCGTAGACCGGCTCCACGGGCATCCCGGAGAGCGTGGTGAAGTCGGCGTCCCGCTTCCGGGCGGCGTCGTACCGGGCCTGCCAGCGGGCCCGTCCGGCAGCGATCTCGTCGGCGTTCATCCCGGGGCTCCTCCTCGAGTCCTCGACTGACGTCGAGTCTAGAGCCCCACCTGAACGATCGCTAAGGAAGTTCGTACCGGGCGGTAACCGAGCTGGGTCGGCTCAGCCGGCCGGCCCGTCGATGGCCACGTCGTCGACCCGGATGTTGATCTCGTCGACCCGCAGCCCGTACGCCTCGACCGCCTGGGTCACCCCGGCCCGCACCGCCGTGGTCACCTCCGGCACCGGATGCCCGGCGTCGATCACGATCACCAGGTTGATCACCGCGCCACCGTTTGTGACATGGGCGGAGCAGCCGCGCCGGGCGTCACCCACCTGGTCCAGCCCGACCCGGTCGAGCACCGCGTTGAAGAACCGGGCGATGTCCCCACCCAGCTCGACCACGCCGGGCACGGCCTTCGCCGCAGCCACCGCGATCTTCTCCACCACCTCGTCCGAGATGTGCGTACGCCCACCCGCCACCGCGTCCGGCGTCATCGCCAACTCCTGCGTCATCTCGTGGTCCATGCTCTCCCCAGCGACCGTCACCCCACCCGCGCGGCTGCGCCGGCGGTGCGAGCGTAACCGCCAACGCCGGTCCGCAGTGGACGTCGGACCCGCTCAGAGCGAGGCGAGCAATGCGTCGGCGGCGGTGTACGGATCGGTGGCGCCAGTGGCCACCTCGGCGGCGAGCGCCGACAGCTGCGTACCGTCGCGCAGCGAGCCGATCCGAGCACGCAGCGCGCCGAGCGCGATCGCCTCGATCTCGGCGGCGGCCCGCGTCTCGCGGCGGCGGCGCAGCTCGTCGTGCTCCATCAGCCAGCCACGGTGCTTGTCGATCGCGGCGGCGACGTCGTCGATTCCCTCGCCCCGGACCGCCACCGCCCGCACCACCTGCGGACGCCACTGGCCCGGGCCGCGCTCGCCGAGGGCGATCATGCCCTGGATGTCCCGGACGGTGGCGTCGGCGCCGTCCCGGTCGGCCTTGTTGACCACGAAGATGTCCGCGATCTCCAGGATGCCGGCCTTCACCGCCTGGATCGCGTCGCCCATCCCGGGCGCCAGCAGCACCAGCGTGGTGTCGGCAAGCGAGGCCACCTCGACCTCGGCCTGCCCGACTCCGACGGTCTCCACAAGCACCACGTCGCAGCCGGCGCCCTCCAGCACCCGGACCGCCTGCGGGGTGGCCGCCGACAGTCCGCCGAGATGCCCCCGGCTGGACATCGAGCGGATGTAGACGCCCGGGTCGGTGGCGTGGTCCTGCATCCGCACCCGGTCACCGAGGATCGCCCCGCCGGTGAACGGGCTGGACGGGTCGATGGCCAGCACACCGACCCGGTGACCCCGCGCCCGCAGGGCGCGCACCAACTCGTTCGTGGTGGTCGACTTGCCCACGCCCGGCGAGCCGGTCAGGCCGACCACCTGGGCGTGACCGGTGTAGGGGGCGAGCGCGGCGGCGATCGCCGGCAGCGTCTCGTCGCCGGACTCGACCAGGGTGATCAGCCGGGCCACCGCGCGCGCGTCACCCTCGCGGGCCCGCGCCACAAGCATCGGTACGTCCCGGCTGCGCCGCACCGAACCGGTGGCCGCGCCCGGCCCGCCGCCGTCGGACCGGCTCATACTCCTCGCGGTCACTGACCACCCTCGGCGGGGGCGGGCACGTGGATGATCAGGGCGTCGCCCTGGCCACCGCCGCCGCAGAGCGCCGCCGCCCCGGTGCCACCGCCGCGCCGCTTGAGTTCCATCGCGAGGGTGAGCACCAACCGGGCACCGGACATGCCGATCGGGTGGCCCAGCGCGATCGCGCCGCCGTTGACGTTGACCTTGTCCGGGCTGACCCCGAGGTCACGCATGGACTGGATGCCGACCTGGGCGAACGCCTCGTTGATCTCGATCAGGTCGAGGTCGGAGACGCTCAGCCCACCCTTGCGCAGGGCGTGCTGGATGGCGTTGGACGGCTGCGAGTGCAGGGAATTGTCCGGTCCCGCGACGTTGCCGTGCGCCCCCACCTCGGCCAGCCAGGCCAGGCCGAGTTCCTTGGCCTTCGCCTTGCTCATCACGACCACCGCGGCGGCGCCGTCGGAGATCGGCGACGAGCTGCCGGCGGTGATGGTGCCGTCGGCGCTGAAGGCCGGGCGGAGCTTGGCCAGGGAATCGACGGTGGTGTCCGGCCGGATGCCCTCGTCCTCGCTGATCACCAGCGGGTCACCCTTGCGCTGCGGGATGACCACCGGGGTGATCTCGTCGGCGAAGTGACCGTTCTTCTGCGCGGCGGCGGCCCGCTGGTGGCTGGCCGCGGCGAACTCGTCCTGCTCCTGCCGGCTGATGCCACGGGCACTGCCGTGCCGCTCGGTGGACTCACCCATCGAGCAGCAGTCCCAGGCGTCACTCAGGCCGTCGAGCGCCATGTGGTCCTTGAGCGTCACGTCGCCGTACTTGTAGCCGCCACGCTGGCCGAGCAGCAGGTGCGGGGCGTTTGTCATCGACTCCATGCCGCCGGCCACCACGATGTCGAACTCGCCGGCCCGGATGAGCTGGTCGGCCAGGGCGATCGCGTCCAGGCCGGAGAGGCAGACCTTGTTGATCGTCAGGGCCGGTACCGACATCGGAATGCCCGCCGCCACCGCCGCCTGGCGCGCCGGGATCTGGCCGGCGCCGGCCTGTAGCACCTGCCCCATGATCACGTACTGCACCTGGTCCGGGGCGACCCCGGCCCGCTCCAGCGCCGCGGAGATGGCAATCCCACCCAGCTTGGTCGCCGGGAGGTCCTTGAGGTTGCCCAGCAGGCGGCCCATCGGGGTCCGCGCGCCGCTGACGATCACCGAAGCCATACCTGCCTCCGAGGGGGTGCCGACCTGTACGCCTTAACGACTATTCGGCCAGACTAACGTCATGCCTGAGAACTCCCCCGTCGAGCCTGCTGCCGACTATGTCACAGACATCGGCCTGCTCCGCATCGACCATGTCGGGATCGCGGTCGCGGACCTGGACGCCGCGATCGACTTCTATCAGCGGACGTTCGGCATGCGCTGTGTGCACACCGAGACCAACACCGAGCAGGGCGTACGCGAGGCGATGCTGGCGGTCGGGCCGACCGCCGAGGGCGGCTGCGTACAGCTGCTCGCCCCGCTGACCCCCGAGTCGACAATCGCGAAGTTCCTCGACCGCAACGGTCCGGGCGTACAGCAGGTCGCCTACACCGTGGCGGATCTCGACGTCGCCTGCACCGCGCTGCGTGCCCGCGGTCTCCGGCTGCTCTACGAGACACCGCGGCGGGGCACGGCCGGCTCGCGAATCAACTTCGTCCACCCCAAGGACGCCGGCGGCGTCCTCATCGAACTCGTCCAGCTGTAAGGAAGGGGCCCTTCCTAACGCCTCGTGCACTGTAAGGAAGGGGCCCTTCCTAACGCCTCGTGCATAGGAAGGGCCCCCTTTTAACAAGGCCCTGCTCGCCACGCTGCCCGGCTCCGACGCAGACTCCGCCGGGCACCGCGACAGCATCGACCGGGTTCTGCGGACGCTGGCCTGACGGCCGAGTCGGCGATGGCCATTCGGCGAACCCGATTGGCTTTCACTCACGCGACCGGACACCCATTCGTGGGATGGAGAACAATGGGCCGGGCCGGCGGCCCGCACTGTCCTATTCCACGTCACGCTCCGTGCCACCCTGCTCGCCCCGGAGCTGGCAAGATCGCCCCTCGACACGACCCCGCGACGGCTCGTCGTGTTGACCATGTAATGAGGACGGCCCGCTCTTGCGAAGCACCCCGGGGGGTCTGCCAGTATGTCCCAATGCCCCAGCAACCGTCCTCCCCTCTCGCGTTCTTCGATAACGCGAACTCGCAGCCCGATTTCACGGTTGGCCTGCGCGGATACAACACCGGTCAGGTCGACGACTTCATCGGCCGGCTGAACGCCGCGCTGAGCCAGGCCAACAAGGACCGCGCCGACGCCGAGCAGGCGCTCAACGACGCGCAGCGCCGGCTCCGGCAGTCCGAGCAGCGGCTCACCGCCCTGGAGCAGAAGCTCACCGACACCAGCAAGCAGCTGGAGGAGAACAGCCGGCCCACGCTGTCCGGCCTCGGCACCCGGGTGGAGCAGATCCTCCGGCTCGCCGAGGAGCAGGCCAACGACCACCGCAACGAGGCCAAGCGTGAGTCGGAGGGCATCCTCTCCGCCGCCCGCCTGGAGGCGCGGGAGATCACCGACAAGGCACGCGCCGAGGCTGCGGCGATGAAGGCCACCGCCGAGCGGGAGGCGGGCAACGTCCGCACCGCCGCCGAGCGGGAGGCCGCCGAGGTCCGGGTGCAGGCCCGCCGTGAGGCCGACACCCTGCGCGCCGACGCGGAGCGGGAGACGAAGCAGCTGCGCACGGTGACCGCACACGAGGTCGCCGAGCTGAAGTCCACGGTCGAGCGGGAGGTGGCCACCCTGCGGGCCACCGCCGAGCGGGAGATCACTCAGCAGCGGGCCAAGGCCGCCCGCGAGGCGGAGGAGAAGCGCGCCGAGGCGACCAAGCTGCTCACCGACGCCCGGGACAAGCGCGACAAGGACCTCCAGGCCCTTGAGCTTCAGCTCGCCGAGCGGCGGGAGAAGGCCGAGCGCGAGGAGTCGGAGCGGCACGCCGCCCAGGTGGCGCAGACCCAGAAGCTGGTCAACGAGGCCGAGCAGCGGGCCCGGGCCGCGCAGGAGCGGGCCAAGGAGATCGAGCAGCGCGCCGAGGCCCGTCGGGTCGAGTCGGAGCGCACCGCCACCGAGACCGTGGAAAAGGCCAAGGCGCTGGCCGACCGGACGTTGAACGAGGCCCGGGCCGAGTCCCAGCGCCTGCTCAACGAGGCCCGCACCGAGGCCGAGCTGACCACCCAGGCCGCTCGCCGCGAGGTCGAGGACCTCACCCGGCAGAAGGACGCCGTCACCTCCCAGCTCGGGCAGATGCTCTCCGGCCTGGCCGGCATCGTGCCGGGCGTGCCCAACTCGAACGCAGCCGCCGCGGAGAAGGCGCCGGCCAAGAAGGCGGATGACGCCGACGAGAAGGTGACTGCGGAAACCTCCAGCTGACCAGAACCCACCGGGGCATGATCCACGGCGCGGGGTGACACCGGTCGACCGGTGTCGCCCCGCGCCGCCCTGCCGTTGCCGACGGGCACGCCGACCTGATGATCGACCGCTGCCGAACTGCCGTCCGAGCACCTGTCCCGAGGCGTGAAACAGCTCGCCAATCCTGGGCGTCCGTATCGCCCCAGCCGGGTCGGATGCGTGTGAGGATGGGTGTATGTCGCACGGCGAGGAACTGTTCGCCCTCGGCGGGGATGTGACCACGGAGCCCAGCTTCGAGTCCGCCCTGCGGGGGTACGAGAAACGGCAGGTGGACCGGTACGTCGCTCGGGCGGAGCACGAAATCGCGGCGCTCGCGGCCGAGCGGGAGCAGGCGTACACCCAGATTCACAAGCTGGCCGGCCAGGTCGAGGTGCTGCAACGTGACCTGGCCCAGGTACGCAAGCAGGTCGGGGTGGTCGACCGGGCCGCGTTCCGACACCTGGGCCCGCGGGTCGAGCAGATCCTCGGGCTGGCCGAGGAGCAGGCCGAGGACATTCTCGCCGCCGCCAACGAGGAGATCGAGGCCCGCCGAGCCGCCGCCGAACACATCATCGAGGAGGCCCGGGGCGAGGCCGCGAAGGCACTCAAGGACTTCGAGATCGCGCTTGCCGCCCGCCGGGCCGAGGAGGAGCGGCAGGCCGCGGCGCGACGGGCCGAGTCGGAGGCCGCCGCCCGCTCGGCCAAGGAGGAAGCCGCCCGGCTGCGCAAGGCCGCCCAGGAGGCGCTGGCCCGAGCCGAGCAGGAAGCCACCCAGCTACGCGACGCCGCCAAGGAGATCCACGCCCGCGCCCAGCAGGAGTCGACAAAGCTCCGCGAGGCCGCACGCACCGCGCTGGCCACCGCCCAGCAGGAGGCGACCCAGCTGCGCGACGCGGCCAAGGAGGTGCACGCCAGCGCCCAGCAGGAGGCGAAACGGCTGGTCGACCAGGCCACCGAGGCGGGTCGGGCCACCCACGCCAAGGCGCGCCAGGAGGCCAAGCAGATCATCGACGACGCCGCAGCGGCCGGGCGGGCAACCCGCGACAAGGCCCGCCAGGAGGCGGAGCGGCTGACCCTCCAGTCCACCGAGGCGGCCAAGCGCACCCGTTCCGAAACCGAGGCGTACGCCCAGCGCATGCGCGGCGAGACCGAGGCGTACGTGCAGCACGCGCGGGCGCAGGCGCAGCAGGAGTTGGGTGCCTGGCGGGCCGGGGTGGAGAAGGAGGTGAACGCCCGACGCGAGGCGGCCGACCGCGAACTGACCGAGCGCAAGGCGACCGCCGAACGCGAGTTCACCAGCCGCCGCGACGAGTTGGAGAAGCAGTACAAGAACCGTAACGCCGAACTGGATCAGCGGATCGCTGCCCGCACGGCGGAGCTCGACGAACAGATCCGCACCCGCACCACCGAGTTCGAGGCACAGCTGCGTACCCGCACCGCCGAGCTGGAGTCCGGGTTCGAGAACCGCCGGGCGGAGCTGGAGGCGGATTACACCACCCGGAAGAACGAGATCGAGCAGGGTGCCGACCAGGTCCGGCAGGCCGCCGAGCAGGATGCCGTCGCGCTGCGCGAAGAGGCCGAGGAGTACGCCGCCACCACCCGCCGGGAGGCCGACGAGTACGTCACCAGCACCCGACGCGAGGCCGAGGAGTACGCCGCGACCACCCGCCGCGAGGCCGACGAGTACGTGGCCTCCTCCCGCCGCCAGTTCGAGGAGTACGCGGCCACCACGCAGCAGCACCTGGCCACCACCCAGCAGCACCTGGCCGCGACGCAGCAGGAAGCGGCGGCCAGCCGCCAGCAGCTCGCCCAGGTGATGCTGGAGATCGCCAAGGCCCAGCAGCAGTTGGCCGATCTGCGCCAGGAGACCTGGAAGTCCCGCCAGGAGTCCGACGAGTTGCAGCGCAAGCTGCTCGAACTACGTCTGGAGACGGCCACCACGCCGCCGGCTCCGACCTCGCCCGCTGGTGCGGGCCCGGGTACGCCGTTGTCCGCCGGTGCGACCGCCCTGGCCGCTGCCGCCGCGACCGTCGGCGACACGTCGGCCGACGGCGGGCGGCCCGACTCGGCCGCGCCGGTCACCGTTCCCGCTGGTGCCTCCGCCAACGGCACCGGACCTGGCACGGATGCCGTCCCGGCGACGAAGCCGGTCGCGGAGCCGGTCACCACGGTCGAGGACGCACCGGTGACGAAGCCGGCCGCCGAACCGACCACCGTCGATGGCAGCGCCGCGAGCGCCGGGGTGGACGGCGAACCGACGGTCGCGGCCATGCCGGGCGAGGGTGGCCGGGGCGCCACCCCGACGAAGATCACCAGCACCGGTGAGAACGGCAAACGCCGCACCAAGCCGACCACCGACGAGCGCAGCGCCAAACCGAGCAAGGTCACCTCGGACTGATCCGGACGGCCCACTCGCCGACACCCCGGCTCGGTGACCCGGTCGACGGCGGCGATCTCGCTACCCTGTCGGCGCGGTGCGGGGCGGTGGCGCGACGGGCACTGAGCCACCGGACGCGAACGGGGAGGCTCAATGGTTCAGGACGAGGCGAAGCAGTCGGCGCCGGACGCGGCCGGCAGCGACGAGAAGGCGGAGCAGGCCACCTCGGCGCCTGCGGCAGCCGCCCCGGCAGTGCCGGCACAGCGCCCGGGTGCCGAGGAGAGCACGGTGGGCGGGGACGCCGGCCGGTTCGGCACTCCCGGGCGTCCGCTGCGGCGCAACAGCTTTCTGGTCGGCTTCACCGGTGCGCTGGGCGTACTGCTCGCGTACGCCGTCTATCTGGGCCTGCGTAACGCGGCCGGGATCCTGGTCCTGGTGGTCATCGCGTTGTTCCTCGCGGTGGGCCTGCACCCGGCGGTGGTCCGGCTGCGGTCCTTGGGGCTGCCGCGCGGGCTGGCCGTGACGGTCGTCGTGCTGATCATGCTGGCGCTGCTCTGCGCCGGGGTGCTGGCTCTGGTGCCGCCGATCGTGACGCAGACCGGGCAGTTCATCGAACAACTGCCGAGCTACCTGGAGACGCTGCGGCGCAACGAGACCATCAACGACCTGGTCGTACGCTTCGACCTGATGCGCCGTGCGCAGGAGGCGGCAAGCGCGGACGTGGTCGGCCGCGCGCTGGGGGGCGTGCTCGGCGGCGCCCAGTTGGTGTTCGGCACGGTGTTCCGGGTGCTGACCGTGCTGGTGCTGACCATCTACTTCCTGGTCTACTTCGATCGGATGCGCGATCTCGGCTACGCGCTGGTCCCCCGGTCCCGGCGCGAGCGGGTGCAACTGATCGGCGACGAGATCCTCACCAAGGTCGGGGCGTACATGGTCGGGGCGCTTACCATCGCGGTGCTGGCCGGCGCGGTCGCGTTCGTCTTCGCGCTCGCGGTCGGCCTGCCGTACCCGTTCGCGCTGGCGGTGGTGGTCGCGGTGACCGACCTCATCCCGCAGATCGGCGCGACGCTCGGCGCGGTGGTCGTCAGCCTGGTCGGCTTCGCCACCAGCCCGTCCGTCGGCATCGCCTGCGTGGCCTTCTTCGTGGTCTACCAGCAGATCGAGAACTACCTCGTCTACCCCAAGATCATGAGAAGGTCGGTGCAGGTCAACGAGGTCGCCGCGCTTGTCGCCGCGCTGCTCGGGGTCTCCCTGCTGGGCGTGATCGGCGCGCTCATCGCCATCCCGACCGTGGCCGCCATCCAGCTCATTCTGCGCGAGGTGGTGATCCCCCGTCAGGACGCCCGCTGAGCCGCGCTACTCGGCCTGACGCTGTTGCGGGCCGGTCACCGGGACGTCCGCGAAGGCGGCCACCGTGCGGTCGGCGTACGCGCTGGCGTCGCCGGTCTCCATCGGGCCGTCCCAGGTGGTGGGGAGCGGCACCGGCACCGCCGGGTTGATCCGCCGGACCACCTCGTCGAGTACGGTCTCGGCATCGCCCACCCAGAGGTGCTTCGCGCCCGGCACCCCGACCACCTCGGCCTGCGGCACCGCGGCGAACCGCTCACGGGCCTGCTCCGGGCGCAGGTAGTCGTCGAACTCCGGCACCAGCGCGGTCAGCGGCTTGCCGGACTCCGCCCAGTGGGTCAGGTCGGCCGGCGCGGAGAAGCGCAGCGGCGGAGAGAGCAGGATCGCCCCGGTCACCGCCGGGTCGCAGCCGTACTTGAGCACCAGGTCGGTGCCGAACGACCAGCCGAGCAGCCAGATGTCGGGCAACTCGTGGAACTCGGCGTACTCGATGGCGGCGGCCACGTCGAAGCGCTCACCGACGGCCGAGTCGAAGGCACCCTCGCTGGTGCCGCGCACGCTGCTGGTGCCGCGCGTGTTGAACCGGAGCACCGCCACGTCGGCCAGGGCGGGCAGCCGCCAGGCCGCCTTGCGGAAGACGTGGCTGTCCATCATCCCGCCATGGGTGGGCAGCGGGTGCAGGCAGACCAGGGTGGCCGCCGGCTCCCGGTCGACCGGTCGGGCCAGCTCACCGACCAGACGCAGGCCGTCCGCGGTGTGCAGCTCGATATCCTCACGGTGGCCGGGCAGTATCGAGGACGCGCGGATGGTTCTGCTCATCCCCACAGTCTCCCGTCTGTCCCGCTGTGCCGCCCGCCGAGCCACCGAGGTGTAAGGAAGGGCACTGCCGGGTCAGCCGTGCCGGGGTGCACCACGACCGCGTTGGATGAGCGGAGCACGCCGGTCGCGGGCCCGCCAGCACCCACTGTGCCAGTGCCGCCGGTCGGTGAGGTCGCCCCGGTCGTCCGCCGGCCACGCCACCACATGCGCCACGCCGGGGCGAATCTCCTGGTCGCAGCCGGGACAGCGGTACGTCTTCACCGACGCCCCGCCGCTGATCCCGCGTACCTGCCAGTCGCCGTCGCGCCAGCGCTGCACCGCGGCCACGCCGTGCCGGGCCCGTTCGACGTCCAGGCCTTCGGCGTCCTCGCGGCGGGGGCGGTTACGACGGGGGCTCACAACATCCAGCGTACGACCGGGGCGGCGACGCCCCGGCGCGGGCTCCAGCATCGATCCGGGCCCGGTCGGCGGCGCCGGCCGACCGGCCGAGGGTCAAGCCGGCCAGCTGAGTGTTAAGAAGGGGCCCTTCCTATACCGCAGGCGTTAATAGGGGGCCCTTCCTTACACCTCAGCGGAAGCCGCGGCCGGTTTTCTGGCCGAGGTGGCCGGCGGTGACCAGATGCTCCAGCAGCGGTGCCGGGGCCAGGCCGGGTTCGCGTGATTCCAGGTAGAGCTTGCGTTGGATGTCCAGCGCCACGTCCAGGCCGACCGCGTCGAGCAGCTCGAACGGGCCCGTCGGGTAGGCGCAGCCGAGCTTCATCGCGTGGTCGATGTCGTCGACGGTCGAGTAGTTGGCCTCCAGCATCCGCACCGCGTCGTTGAGGTAGGGGAACAGCAGCGCGTTGACGATGAACCCGGCCCGGTCGCCGCAGGTCACGCCGGTCTTGCCGAGGGCGGCACAGACCGCCCGAGCGGTGGCGGCGGTCTGCGCCGAGGTACGGATGGTCCGCACGATCTCCACCAGCGGCGTGGTCGGCGCGGGATCGAGGAAGTGCAGGCCCAGCACGTCCGCCGGACGCTGGGTGGCCATCGCCACCTCGATCACCGGCAGCGACGAGGTGGTGGTGGCCAGCACGACGCCCGGCTTGCAGGTCTCGTCCAGGCTGGCGAACAGCGCCTTCTTGGCAGCCAACTCCTCGGCCACCGCCTCGATCACCAGGTCGACGTCGGCCAACGGCTCCAGCGTCGCCTCCGGCGCGACCGAGACGACCTCGTAACCGGCCTTGGTGAAGACCTCGATGAGGCCGGCGGCTCGCGCGCCGGAGCCGACCACGCCCACCTTCGCGATGCCGCGCGCCTCGGCTGCCGCCGCCTGCGCCGGGTTCGGCGTCTGCTCGTCCGGTACGACCTTCGGCGAGCCGGGCCGTTCGTAGGTGTAGAAGCCCCGGCCGGACTTGCGGCCGAGCAGCCCGGCGGTGACCATCTGCCTGAGCAGCGGCACGGGGGCGTGGCGGCGGTCGCGCCCGCCGCGCCGGTACATGGTGTCCAGGATTTCGTACGCGGTGTCCAGGCCGATCAGGTCGAGCAGGGCGAGCGGCCCCATCGGCAGCCCGGCACCGAGCTTCATCGCCGCGTCGATGTCCTCGCGGCTGGCGTACCGGGCCTCGACCATGTCGACGGCATGGTTGAGGTAGCCGAACAGCAGCGCGTTGGCGATGAACCCGGCCCGGTCGCTGATGGTCACGTCGACCTTGCCGAGACGCCCGCAGAGCGCCTCCACGTCGGCCACCACGTCGGCGGAGGTGACCACCGTACGCACGACCTCGACCAGCTTCATCACCGGTGCCGGGTTGAAGAAGTGCAGCCCGACGACCTGGCTGGGTCGGGCGGTGGCCACGGAGATCTCGGTGACGCTTAGCGACGAGGTGTTGGTGGCGAGGACGGCCTCCGGTCGGCAGACCCGGTCCAGCTCGGCGAAGAGCCGCTGCTTGATGTCGAGGCGCTCGGGCACCGCCTCGATCACCAGATCCACCGGGCGCAGCGCGTCCAGCCCGACGGCGAAGGTGATCCGGCCCAGCAGCGCATCCCGATCGGCCTCGGTGAGCTTGCCCCGGGCCACCGCCCGGTCCGTGGAGCCGGTCAGGTTGCTCCGCCCGCGGTCCAGGGCCGCCTCGGAGATCTCCACCGCGACCACGTTCACGCCGTTGCGCGCGAAGACCTCGACGATCCCGGCACCCATGGTGCCCAGACCCACCACACCCACGCTTGTGAACTCACGTGCCATGCCCCGGCCTCCCCTGTCCGCTCGACATCGGCCGGAATTGAACGGCCGCTAAGGTCATGCGCGCGAGTCTGCCACGTGGCAGCTGGTTGGTGCGGCGTGGTGGGTCACGTCACCGGCTAGGAGGTGACCGCCGAAGCGGGTGCCCGGTCGCCGGCAGCGGATGGGTACCGCTCGTCGACGTCCGGCCCGGCGGTCGCGTCGGCCGTGGTCAGGGGAAGCATCAGGGTCTGTTGTCGAGTCGTCCGGGCCGCACCGAAGCTCAGCCCCACCGGATCGGTCCGCGCCACCCCCGGATCATGGAACCGCAGCTCGGTACGGCCGAGCCGGATCACGTCACCGTCGCTGAGTCGGGTCACGCCGGTGCTCCGGTCGCCGTTCACCCAGGTGCCATTCGTGGAGCCCAGATCCTTCAGCGCCACCCCTTCGTCGGTGAGCCGGATCTCGACGTGCCGCCGGCTCAGGTGCGGGTCGCGCATGACGATGTCGACCCTCGGGTCCCGGCCGATCACCTGCGGCTGCCGGCTCAATCGGAACCCGACCCCGCGCATCGGGCCCTTCGATACTGTCAGCAGCGGCGATAGCTGCGGATTCTCCTTCATGGACAGTTCAACTCCCCCAACACCGTACGATCACCCTGCGTCAGGGTGCCATCACCAGATGATCACCTGCACCGCCGCCCGGCTACCCATAAGTGACCGGGCGGGCACTTTCCGTTCGACCCTTGCGGTGCTCAGGCTCGGCACCGACCGGGTGCCGCCCCGCCCACCCACTCCCCTACCGGCCGGTAGCATCCGGGTCTAGACTTCCGCCATGAAGGCTGTGCAGCTGGCCGGCAGCGTGGTGATCGAGGGCAACCAGCTGGTTTCGACCAGCCCGGCGACGGGCGGCGAGGCGGGACGGGTCCCGATCGCCGACACGGCCGAGGTCGTACGCGCCGTCGAGCAGGCCCGCGCCGCAGGTCAGTGGTGGGCGGGGCTCGGCTTCACCGGCCGGCGCGAACGGCTCATGCGCTGGCGACGCCTGCTCGCCCAGCGGATGGAGCAACTGGCGGAGCTGGTGCACGCCGAGGGCGGCAAGCCGATCCCGGACGCGCTCGTCGAGATCGTCACCTCGGTGGAGCACGTCGACTGGGCGGCGCGCAACGCACGTCGGGTGCTCGGTCCCCGCCGGGTCCGCTCCCGGCTGGTCCTGGCCGAGTTCTCGGCCCACCTGGAGTACCAGCCGTACGGGGTGGTCGGGGTCATCGGCCCCTGGAACTACCCCGTTTTCACCCCGATCGGCTCCGCCGCGTACGCGCTTGCCGCCGGCAACACGGTGGTCTTCAAACCCAGCGAGTACACCCCGGTCGTCGGGCAGTGGCTTGTCGACACCTTCGCCGAGGTGGTGCCCGAGCAGCCGGTGTTCACCGCGGTACACGGGCTCGGCGACGTCGGCGCGGCACTGTGCCGGGCCGGTCTCGACAAGCTCGCCTTCACCGGTTCGACGGCGACCGCGAAGAAGGTGATGGCGGCCTGCGCCGAGACCCTGACTCCGGTGCTCGTGGAGGCCGGCGGCAAGGACGCGATGATCGTGGACGCCGACGCCGACCTGGACGCCGCCGCCGAGGCGTGCGTCTGGGGCGCGATGACCAACGCCGGCCAGACCTGCATCGGCATCGAGCGGGTCTACGCCGTCGAGCCGGTCTTCGACGCCTTCGTCGAGAAGGTCGTCGAACGCGCCGGGCGGCTCACCGTCGGTGCGGAGGGTGCCGACATCGGCCCGATCACCATGCCGAGCCAACTCGACGTCATCCGCCGGCACATCTCCGACGCCCTGGCCCGGGGCGGTCGGGCGGCCCTGGGCGGGCCGGAGGCGGTGCAGCCGCCGTACGCGCACCCCACCGTGCTTGTGGACGTGCCCGAGGACTCCGCCGCGGTCCGCGAGGAGACCTTCGGGCCCACCCTCACCGTCAACCGGGTCCGCGACCCGGACGAGGCGATCGCCCGCGCCAACGCCCTGCCGTACGGTCTGGGTGGCTCCGTCTTCGGTCGACGCCGCGCGGTGGCCATCGCGCGGCGCTTGCGCTCCGGGATGGCCTCGGTCAACTCGACCCTCACCTTCGCCGGGATGTCCACCCTGCCGTTCGGCGGGGTCGGCGAGTCCGGTTTCGGCCGGATCCACGGCGAGGACGGGCTGCGCGAGTTCGCCCGCGCCAAGGCGGTCACCCGCCGCCGGGCCCGGTCGCTGCTGCCCTCGACGACCTTCGAGCGGACCCCGACCGACGTCGCCCGCCTGGTCAGGGTGATCAAGACGCTGTACGGCAGGTGACCCGTACCGTTGCCCGGTTCGGGCAGCGACGGCCCGGCAGCGCGGGCGGGCTAGAAGAGGGTGAGTTCGTCGCGCTCGATGCCGCGTAGCCGGTGGTAGTCCAGCACCACGCAGCGGATGCCGCGGTCCGTGGCGAGCACCCGAGCCTGCGGTTTGATCTCCTGCGCGGCGAAGATGCCGGTCACCGGGGCGAGCAGCGGGTCCCGGTTGAGCAGTTCCAGGTAGCGGGTGAGCTGCTCCACGCCGTCGATCTCACCGCGGCGCTTCACCTCGACCGCGACGGTGCCCTGGTTGGCGTCCCGGCAGAGCAGGTCGACCGGGCCGATGGCGGTCATGTACTCGCGCCGGATGAGGGTGAACCCCTCGCCCAGGGTCTCCGGGTTGGCCGCCAGCAGTTCCTGTAGGTGCGCCTCGACGCCGTCCTTGCGCAGCCCGGGATCGACACCCAGGTCGTACGAGGTGTCCTGGAAGATCTCCTCCAGGGTGATCCGCAGTTCCTCGCCGGCCTTGTTCACCACCCGCCAGACCCCGGGCGCCTCCTCCAGCCGGCACGGCGGACTCATCCAGTTCAACGGCTTGTACGCCCGGTCGTCGGCGTGGATGGAGACCGACCCGTCCGCCTTCACCATCAACAGCCGGGTGGCCGGCGGCAGGTGGGCCGAGAGTCGTCCGACATAGTCCACCGAGCACTTCGCAATCACCAACCGCACCCGACGAGGGTAGCGGAGCCGGCGGGAATCGCCACCGAGCACCGCTGGCGTGCCGGTGCGATGCTGAGATCGTGCTCGAATTGCTCACCGGTACCGGCCTCGCCGCCTCGGCGGGACTCAACGCGTACGTTCCCCTGCTGGTGACGGGTCTGCTGGCCCGCTACACAAGCGTGATCGACCTGCCCGGCGGCTGGCAGTGGCTCGGCAACGAGTGGGTGCTGGGCATCCTCGCCGTGCTGCTCGCCGTGGAGGTCGTCGCGGACAAGGTGCCGGTCGTCGACCACATCAACGACGTGGTGCAGACCGTGGTCCGACCGACCGCCGGCGGACTGGCGTTCGGCGCGGGTTCCGCCGCCGAAACGGTGACGGTGACCGACCCGGACAGCTTCTTCGGCAGCACCGGCCAGTGGCTGCCGGTGCTGGTCGGGGTGCTCATCGCGCTCGGCGTACACCTGCTCAAGTCCGCCGCCCGACCGGTGATCAATGCAACCACGGCCGGCTTCGGCGCCCCGGTGGCCAGCACCGCCGAGGACGCCACAAGCGTGCTGATGTCGCTCGTCGCGATCATCCTGCCGGTGCTGGTGCTGGCGTTTCTGGTCGGCTTCGTCCTCTTCCTGCCCTGGTTCCTCAGGCGGCGGGCGGACCGCCGCCGGGAGCGCCAGGCCGCCCGGGACGCCGGCTTCCGGGTCTGATCGACGGTACGCGCCAGCCGTCTGCACCATGCCGGCCGCGGTAACCAACCGCTCGGCGGTCGCCACCCGCCGAACGACGTTGAGAAAATCTCGCGGTGTCCGGAAGAATCTCCCGCGGTCCGCTCATCGCGACCGCCGCCGCCGTGATCAGTGCGGTGGCCCTGCTGGTCGTCACGAATCCACTTAGGCAGCCCGACGGCGTCGGCGCCTTCGTCGACCCCGCCGCCGGAGACCGGGCGGCTCTCGTCGACCAGAGCCAGGGGCCGGACGGGTCCGCGACGACTGGCACTCCGACCCCCGCCGGGGCGGGTCCGGCGGACACGTCGGCCCCGCCGACCGACACCCCGCCCGGGGCGACCCCGCCGGGAACCCTGCCGCCGGTGGTCGACCACGGCCCGCGTACCGGCAACAAGGTGGCGCTCACCTTCGACGCGGACATGACCGACGCCATGCGGTACCAACTGCGCAGCGGTGCCGTCCGGTCGTACGCGAATCTGAAGATCATCGAACGGCTGGAGCAGGACGCGGTGCCGGCCACCTTCTTCCTGACCGGCAAGTGGGTCGAGCAGTACCCGGAGGTGACCCGGCGGATCGCCGACAATCCCCGCTTCGAGTTGGCCAACCACACCTACGGGCACCTGGCCTTCACCGGGGACTGCTACGGGCTGCCCCGGATCGCGCGGCGGAAGATGACCGACGACGTGGCTCGCACCTTCGACATCGTGGCCGCGTACGGCGGTCGGCAGACCCGCTACTTCCGCTTCCCCGGGCTCTGCCACGACCGGACCGCGCTCACCGAACTGGCCCCGCTCGGCCTCACGGTCGTCGACGGCGACGTGGTGAGCGGAGATCCCTTCGCGACCGCCTGGCGACCGATCGTGCGGGCCGTACTGGACGGAGTACGACCCGGCTCGGTGATCGTCCTGCACGTGACGGAGGCCAACGCGCCGATGACCGACGAGGCGCTGCCGCACATCCTGGCCGGACTCGCCGAACGCGGCCTCGAACCGGCACCGCTCTCCGAGGTCCTCGGCGCCCCGGCGGTCGCGCCAGCCAGGTAGCGAACAATCGGGCGAACCAGGTCAGCCGACTCCGTCAAATGCCTAAAATCAGGCAACAGCCTAGAGGAGGTCGCGATGACCGCAGCGATGGAGATGCCCCGGGTCCAGGAATGTGTGGTGGCCGCCTGCGCGTACAACCACACCGGCGACTGCCACGCCTTCGCCATCACGATCGGCAGCATGGACCACGCCCACTGCCACACCTTCATCGAGATGCCCACCGTCCGCGCGGGCGCGGACGGGCAGGTCGCCCAGGTGGGCGCGTGCCAGCGCGCCGACTGCCGCCACAACGAACAGCTGGAGTGCCACGCCCCGTCCATCCGGGTCGGCCCGGACGCAGACATGGCGGACTGCATGACGTACGCCAGCCGCTGAGGCCGCGCCCGACGAGCCGCTGACGGCGCCGTCCTTCCCTGGCCGTCAGCCGTCGCGGCGGGCGGTCCAGCGGAAGGTGGTGACACAGAGCACCAGGCCGATCACGCACCAGGCCGCCAGGACCAGGGCGACCCGGGTCAACTCGAACGAGCCGCCGGGTTCCTGGGCGCCGAAGCTCTCCGGCAGGAAGACCGCGCGCAGCCCCTGGCACATCCACTTGAGCGGGAAGATCGCCGCCACCTGCTGCATCCAGGTCGGCAGGTTGGTGAAGACGAAGAAGACCCCCGAGATGAACTGAAGCACCAGCGCCACCGGGGTGACCACGGCCGAGCCACTGCGGGCGGTACGGGCCAGCGACGAGATCGCGATGCCGCAGAGGGTGCAGGCGGTGATACCCAGGGCGCTGACCCAACCGAAGGTCAACCAGGCGGTCGCGGTGCCCGGCAGGTCCAGGTCGAACAGGACGACCGAGACGGCAAGCAACAGGGCCGTCATCACCACGCCGGTCACCAACACCATGATCACCTTGCCGGCGAACCACACCCACTTCGGCATCGGCGTACCCCGGTAGCGCTTGAGCACGCCACGGTCCCGCTCGATCGGGATCCAGATGCCGAGGTTCTGGAAGCTGACGGTCATCAGACCGGTCGCGATCATGCCGGTGACGAAGTACTGCGTGTAGCTCACCCCCGGCGCGATCTCGTCGTTGAAGATCGACGCGAAGATCAGCACCATGATGATCGGGAAGCCCAGGGTGAACACCACGGATTCCCGGCTGCGCAGGAACTGCCGGATCTCCAGCCGCCCCTGCCGCAGCGCCAGGCTGGCCGGACCGAGCCGACGGGACGCCGGGGCGGTGACCGGCGTCGCCGGATTCGTCGTGGTGGTCATCGGTGTCCGATCATCCGCAGGTAGATGTCTTCCAGGGTGGGCCGGGTGACGGTCAGGCCCGGCACCTCGCCACCGAAGCGCGTGGCCAACTCGGTCACCAGCGCCGTCGGCGTCGCGCTCTGCGCGCTCTCGACCCGACCTTCCGGCGTACGCCAGGAGACCGTGGCCAACGCATCCTGCCGGTTGCCCAGGCTGGCCGGGGTGGCCACCTCGATCAGCCGACCACCGGCGATCACGCCGACCCGGTCGGCTAGCGCCTCGGCCTCGTCCAGGTAGTGCGTGGTGAGCACGATTGTGGTGCCGGCGGCGGAAAGATCCCGGATCAGCTCCCAGAACTCCCGCCGGGCCTCCGGGTCGAAGCCGGTGGTCGGCTCGTCCAGGAAGAGCAACTCGGGGCGGCCGATGATGCCCAGCGCCACGTCCAGCCGCCGCTTCTGTCCGCCGGAGAGGCTGTGCGTACGGGCGCGGGCCTTGCCAGTCAGTCCGACCCGCTCGATCACCTTGTCCGGATCGTCACCGCCCGGGTAGAAACCGGCGAAGTGGCTGACCACCTCGGCGACGGTCAACTCGTCGAACTCGCCGGTGCCCTGCAACACGATGCCGACCCGGCTCCGCCAGTCCGCCGCCGAGCACCCCTGCGAGCCTCGCGGGCGCGAACCGAAGACCAGGTCCGGGTCCAGGCCCAGCACCTGCACCTCGCCGTCGTCCCGGCGACGGTAGCCTTCCAGGATCTCCACCGTGGTGGTCTTGCCCGCGCCGTTCGGCCCGAGCAGGGCGAACACCTCGCCCCGATGGACGTCCAGGTCCAGCCCCGCCACCGCGACGTTCGCGCCGTACGCCTTGCGCAACCCCCGGACCCGGATCGCGACCTCGTCACTCATGCCCTCAAGTGTGCGACCTGCTCCTACCCCCCGTTCGAGGGGGGTGCTGGTGTAAGGAGGGGCCCCTTATTAACGCCTCGGGTAGAGGAAGGGCCCCTTATTAACAATCCACCCGTGCCGGCATCACGCGTTGTTAAAAGGGGGCCCCTGCTATACACCAGGCGTTAACAGGGGGCCCTTCCTTGCACCCCACCCTCAGTAGGAGTAGAAGCCCTGGCCGGTCTTGCGGCCCAGGTCGCCGGCGGCGGCCATGCGCTGGAGCAACTCGGGCGGGAAGAACTTCTCGTCGGCGGTGTCGGTGTAGATGTTGCGGGTGGCGTTGAGCAGCACGTCGACGCCGGTCAGGTCCACGGTGGCGAGCGGGCCCATCGCGTGCCCGAAGCCGAGCTTGCAGGCGGTGTCCAGGTCCTCGGCGGAGATCACACCTGCCTCGACCAGCTTGACCGCCTCCATCGCCAGGGCGCAGATCAGCCGGGTGGTGACGAAGCCGGCGATGTCCCGGTTGACCACCACGACCGTCTTGCCGATCTCCTCGGCGAACGACTTCGCCGTGGCCAGGGTGGCGTCGCTGGTCTTGTAACCGCGGACCAGTTCGCAGAGCTTCATCATCGGCACCGGCGAGAAGAAGTGAGTGCCGACGACCGCCTCGGGACGGTCGGTGGCCGCCGCGATCTGGGTCACCGGGATGGCCGAGGTGTTGGTGGCCAGGATCGCGTCCGCCTTGCAGATCTTGTCCAGCGCGCGGAACACCTCGTGCTTGAGGTCCAGCCGCTCGAAGACCGCCTCCACCACGATGTCCGCGTCGGCCGCCGCTTCCAGTTCGGTCGTCGGGGTGATTCGCCCGATCGTCGCCTCGACGTCGTCCGGGGAGATTTTCCCCTTTTCGGCGAACTTCTCCAGCGACTTCCGGATGCCGTCCACGCCGCGGCGCGTCGCGGCGTCGTCCAGGTCCCGCAGGGTCACCTGCCAGCCTGCCTGCGCCGCCACCTGGGCGATGCCCGAGCCCATCAGTCCGGCACCGACGACCGCAAGTCGACCCGCCATCTGCCTCTCCCTCGCTGCTGATCGAGTGTCTACCTGCACCCTAGTCGGCGAGCCTGAACGGAGGCTAAGGCGGCACCGTCGACGGCCATGTCGAGGCGGAGCCGCCAGCACCGGCCCGGCGACGGACGGCGGGTCAGATGGCCAGGTCGGGTTCCTCGGGCGCGGTGGCCCGTTCGACCTCGATGCCGAGCGCCCGCAGGTCGGCGACGAAGTCGGGATAGCCCCGGTCGACGTGATGGACGTGGGAAACCTCGGTCATCCCGTCTGCGCAGAGCCCGGCGATGATCAGCCCGGCGCCGGCCCGGATGTCGGTGGCCCGTACCGGCGCGCCGGAGAGCCGCTGCCGGCCGCGTACCACCGCATGATGCCCGTCGGTCTTGATGTCCGCGCCCAGCCGCATCATCTCGTTTGCGAACATGAACCGGCCGTCGAAGATGTTCTCGGTGATCAGGGAGGCGCCGTCGCTGAGTGCGGCGAGCCCGATCGCCATCGGCAGCAGGTCGGTGGCGAAGCCCGGATAGGGCAGCGTCACGACGTCGACTGCGGTGGGTCGGTCGTCCATGCGTACCCGGAAGGCGTCCGCCCGGGTCTCCACCAACCCGCCGGCCGCGACCACCTTGTCCAGCGCAACCTCCAGAAACGCCGGGTCCACGCCGGTCACCGTGACGTCGCCGCGGGTCATCGCCGCACCGAAGGCCCAGGTCCCGGCGACGATCCGGTCGCCCACCGTCGCGTGTCGGACCGGTTGCAGCCGGGGTACGCCGACGACCGTGATGGTGGAGGTGCCCTCCCCCTCGATCAGCGCACCCATCCGGATGAGCATGGTGCAGATGTCCACGATCTCCGGCTCGCGGGCGGCGTTGTCGATCACGGTGGTGCCGTCGGCCAGCACCGCCGCCATCAGCAGGTTCTCGGTCGCCCCGACGCTGGGAAAATCCAGGGTGATCTCCGCGCCGTGCAGGCCGTCGGGCGCGGACGCGATCACGAAGCCGTGCTCGCCGGAGATGTCGGCACCCATCCGGGTCAGCCCGGAGACGTGCATGTCCAACCCGCGCGAGCCGATCGCGTCGCCACCGGGGTGGGCCACCCGCACGTAGCCGCGCCGGGCCAGCAGCGGGCCGAGCACGCAGATTGACGCGCGCAGCCGGCGGACCAGGTCGTAGTCGGCCTCGACGCCCGGCCGTTCGGGCACGTCGATGGTGACCGAGCGGGATCGGGCCACCCCGCCGCCGGCAACCATCGGATCGACCGGGTCGTCCGCGTCGAACCGTACGTCGCAGCCCAGCCGGCGCAGCACCTCACCCATGATGGCGATGTCGGTGATCCGCGGCACGTTGGTGATCATGCTTCGGCCGGGGGCGAGCAGCGCGGCGGCCATCAGCTTCAACGCCGAGTTCTTCGCCCCCACCACGTGTACGGTGCCGGCGAGCCGGGCTCCGCCGGAGACCCGGATGACGTCGACGTCGGCGATCCCGGGATCACCCGCGTCACCCGGCCCTACTCCGACGACGCGGCCCGGGCCAGGCTCCGGTCGCGCGGGGATGGTCAGGTCCGGTATCCGTAGGCTGTGCGTCATGGCCGTCCACCTCACGCGCATCTACACCAAGGCCGGCGATGCCGGCATGACCAGGCTGAGCAACAACGAGCAGGTGCCGAAGACCGATCCCCGGATCGCCGCGTACGCGGACGTCGACGAGTGCAACGCGGCGCTCGGCGTGGCCCTCGCCCTGGGCCAACTCGACGACGAACTACGCGCGCTGCTCGGGCAGGTCCAGAACGACCTGTTCGACGTCGGGGCCGACCTGTCCACCCCGGTCGAACCCGAGCCGAAGTACCCACCACTGCGGGTCACTGAGGGATACGTCGAGCGCCTTGAGGGCTGGTGCGACGAGTACAACGGGCGCCTGAGCAAGCTCGACTCCTTCATCCTGCCCGGCGGCACCCCGGGCGCGGCACTGCTGCACGCGGCGCGGACGATCGCCCGGCGCGCCGAGCGGTCGGCCTGGGCCCTCGTCGCACACGACCCCGACCGGACCAGCACCCTTCCGGCAAAGTATCTCAACCGGCTCTCGGATCTGCTCTTTATCCTGTCAAGAACGGCAAATCCCGCCGGAGATGTGCTATGGGTACCCGGCGGAGGCCGGTGACGGTCGGTTCGCTGCACCACGTGGAGCTCTGGGTACCCGACCTGGGCGCCGCAATGCACAGTTGGGGCTGGCTGCTCGGTGAATTGGGCTGGACGCCCTTCCAGGAGTGGCCGGCCGGTCGCTCCTGGCGGCTCGGCCCGACCTACCTGGTACTGGAGAAATCCCCCGCACTCTCCGGTCGGCGGCATGACCGGCTCGCGCCCGGCCTGAACCACCTGGCCTTTCACGCCGGTCCACCCGCCGCGGTGGACCGGCTGGTCGAGCAGGCCCCAGCGTACGGCTGGGAGTTGCTCTTTCCCGACCGCCACCCGTACGCCGGCGGCATCGACACCTACGCCGCGTACCTGACCGACGGGCAGGGTTACGAGGTGGAACTGGTGGCATCCGATGGCGAGCCGCCCGGCCCGTCGCGCTGAGCGGGCTCGGCCGGGAGCAGGACGGTGCGGCCGGGCCGGAAAGGAGTTCGTCAGCGTCCGCGCTAACCAACCGGCCGTGCGCATCACCCTGACCGGCCAGCGGTACGAGGCACTGGTCGTCGGTGTCGACGACGCGGCGGCCGTGGCGGCTGCGGTACGCCGATGAGCACCGACCGCGCACTCGATACGAGCTGACCTGACCCGAAGACGCCGGAAAGCCGGCACCCGCTCCCGGGTGCCGGCTTTCCGTTCGTCTGTGGTCAGCTGTTCCAGTGTTCGGCGACCAGGTCAGCGGCCTGCTGCTCCCACTGGGCGTACAGGAACGGGTGCGCCGACACCTGCACCGTCTGCGCGGCCTCGGTCAACGGCATCTCCTGCCACCCGTCGACCTGCTTCAGACCCTTCAGGAACGCCGTGGTCGAGTACTGCGGATCGGTGATCTGCTCCACCGTGCCCCAACCCGAGGACGGACGCTGCTGGAACAGGCCCTGCGAGTCGTGGTCGTTGCGGTCACCGAGGTGACCCAGGTTCTCCAGCTTCGACTCCTGCAACGCGGTCGCGATCGACACCACCGCGGCCCGCTCGTCCATACCGGCCTTCTTCGTCGCCGCGATGATCGCCTTCACGTTCTCGGTCTGCTCATCGGTCAACTCGATCCGCGACTGCTCACCCTGCACACCATGCGGAATCAGCTTGCTGTTGTCGGGCTTGTCGGCCTGCACCACACCCACCGGCTTACCGGCAGCCAGCGCGCCACCATCGACGTGCGCCGCGACCGGACCGGCGACCATGCCACCGGCAAAAGCCAGACCAGCAATACCCAACACACTCTTACGCAGCATCGTGTTCATGACAAAGGCTCCATTCGGGGGTTGGCGCACACACCGACGACACGGGGGATGCCGGGCGCACGCAAGCACCGTCCGGCGCTCACAAACAAGGGAAAGATCAGAGATCCAGCACGCGGGGCCAGAAAGCCACTTCGCGACGCCGGGACCAGGTATAACCACCGCCGGCCCGCCATCATTCCGGGCCCCACGACCCGGGGCACATCCCAGGGGCCTGCTGCGGTCGGTCACCCGGTTACAACGCCCCGGCCACCCCGCCGATTCCGCGCCCAGGATGCCGCCGGTCACAGCGGGATACGACAGCCGGCAGGGCATCTGACATACCACGCGAAGACCCCGGTCGAGCGAAGGCGGACACCTGGCACATCCGGGCAGAGCGCACGCAGCGCGCGGTCTGGCCCGCCGTGCCCGGCGGAGGGATCACGCCTGACCGCCCGGAGCCGGGCACGGCGGGCCACACCCCTCAAGCGGTGGAGATCAGGCCGCCGGCCAGTCCTGGGAGGCCACACGTGGCGAGACCGCCCCCGGAGGGGCGGCCTCAAGCCAGGAGAGGAATCCGGTGACCGTGGACCGCGCCATGGCGATCTCGACCGGAGCGTGTCGACTGGTACAGCGGAGGATGATCCAGTCAGCCGGCATGGACATCCGTTCCTGCCCCTCGGGCAGTCGCCGTCGCTCCACGGCGAGCGTGTCGCGGGACAGCACCCGCCGGGGGCGTACCGCGAAACTGAACATCCGGTACCAGCGGAGTTCGTCGCCGACGAACCGGCCGAAGCCGGGCGCCCAGCCACGACCGTCGAGCACGGTGGTGGTACGGACGCTGAGCCGGATGATGCCCCCGCTACGCGTGACCAGGGCCCGCCGAATGAAGAGGAACAGGATCGCGCCGAGGACTACGGCGAATCCGATTCCGATTCCTTCGACGATCTCCATCGGCGGGTCGGCTCAGTTGCCCGCAGCGGAGGTCGGGGTCGCGGTCTCGGCCAGCACCGTGACACCCCGGTCGCTCACCGACAGGAAACCGCCGGCCACCTCGTAGGCGATCTGCTCGCCACCGGGAAGCTTGATGCGTACCTGACCGGGCTCGGCGAGTTGACCGAGCATGGGCGCGTGACCCGGCAGCACGCCCAGCTCACCCTCGGTCGTCCGGGCGGTGACCAACTCGGCCTTGCCGGACCAGACCTTCTCCTCGACGGCCACGAGCTGGACGTTAAGCGGCTCTGCCACGCTGTCTCCTTGCTGAGCGGCGGATTGGGGAAATTCTAGTCGCGCCTCGGACCTGTTCATCATGCGGGTGCCGAGACCTGCGCCACGATCAGCCCTTGTTCACCAGCTTGGGATGTTCCAGCAGGAAGTGATCCAGCAGATTCCGTTCCAGGGCGACGAAGAAATCCTCGACCTCGGGCTCGAACCGCTCACCGCGGTACTTCCCGTTCTCGAAGACGCCACCGCCCGGTAGCTTGATCATCTGGATGTTTCCGGGACGGATGTCCTTGAGTGCGAGGCCGAAGTCGACCACGCTGTGGCCCCGACCGCTGAAGATCAGCGACTCGCCGGCCGCCCGGAGCACCCGGTCCAGCTTCACCGGGTTGGTCACCACGTCGGCGCTGAACGCCTGGCCGGCCATCGCCTTGACGAACTGCTGCTGGTGCCGCTGCCGTCCGTAGTCACCGTCGGGCACCCCGTTCTCCGGGTACCGCTGGCGGACGTAGTCAAGCGCCTGCCAGCCGCTCAGGTGCTGCTTACCCTTCGGGTAGACCGCCTGTGGCCCGATGTAACCCTCGCCGTTGGGGTTGCCCTTGCGATGCTTGCCGTCCGGTTCGCGGTGTTCGGAGCGGACCTCCCGCTCGATGTTCATGGTGACGCCACCCATGGCGTCGACGATCTTCCTGAATCCGGCGAAGTTGATGATCGCGCCAGCGTCGAAGCGCTTGATCCCGGTGACCTTCTGTGCGGTGAGAGCGAGCAGTTCGAAGCCGCGCGCCGGGTCCGGCTTCCCGTCGGGCACCCGGCTGCCGAACGACATCGCGTCGTTCAGCTTGCTTGTGGTGCCGTTGAAGCCCGCCTTGGGAAACGGCGGGATCTCGACGTAGAGGTCTCGCGGCAGCGAGAAGAGGTACGCCCGGTCCAACTCCTCGGGCACATGCAGGACCATGATCGCGTCGGCCAGGGGCGGGGTGTCGTCGTCCCGCGGGTCGATGCCGACCAGCAGGATGTTGAGCGGACCCTTGATGTCGCTCTTACGTTCGCTGGCACCGGCCGCCTGATCGCCGAAGAGGTCCGCCTTGCCGACCGCGCCCTCGTAGCGGGCCATCAGCGCCTCGGCACCCACCAGGGACGTGCCGCTGAGCACCATCAGGACGACACCGAAGATGGTGCAGAGCTGCGCCCAGCGGGGCACGCCCCGCCACACGGACGGTTTACCGCCACGCCTGCCGCGCCTGCCACCCCTGCCGGCCTTGCCCACGAGCATCTCCGTTTCGTCGCGCCCCCTGGGGGATACGTGCGCGCGTAGCCGATTGGTTGAACATTCTCGCCGCCCACTTGCAAAGAGCGTGGCTAGACGGTATCTCGCGATCGACCAGATCGCCGAGCACCGAACCGTCGCCGACGGCACCGGGTGGCTCGGCGCGACAATGCGGAAGGCCGCCCCGGCGTTCACCGGGACGGCCTTCCTGCGTCGGGTCGAGGACCCGGACGTCAGCTCTTCATCAGCTCGGCGGCCTTCTTCTCCAGGTCGTCGAGCCCACCGCACATGAAGAACGCCTGCTCGGGGAAGTGGTCGTACTCACCCTCGCTGATCTTCCGGAACGCCTCGATGGTCTCCTTGATCGGGACCGTCGAGCCCGGCACACCGGTGAACTGCTCCGCCGCGTAGGTGTTCTGCGACAGGAAGCGCTCGATCCGACGGGCCCGCTGGACCGTGATCTTGTCTTCCTCGGAGAGCTCCTCGATACCGAGGATGGCGATGATGTCCTGTAGGTCCTTGTAGCGCTGGAGGATCCGCTTCACCTCACTGGCCACCTGGAAGTGCTCCTGGCCGACGAACTCGGGAGCCAGGATCCGCGACGAGGACGCCAGCGGGTCCACCGCCGGGTAGATGCCCTTGTCGGAGATGGAACGCTCCAGGTTGGTGGTCGCGTCCAGGTGGGCGAAGGTGGTCGCCGGGGCCGGGTCGGTGTAGTCGTCCGCCGGCACGTAGATCGCCTGCATCGAGGTGATCGCCTGGCCCCGGACCGAGGTGATCCGCTCCTGGAGCTCGCCCATCTCGTCGGCAAGCGTCGGCTGGTAACCCACCGCGCTCGGCATCCGGCCGAGCAGGGTGGAGACCTCGGAGCCGGCCTGGGTGAAGCGGAAGATGTTGTCGATGAAGAGCAGCACCTCCTGCTTCTTCACGTCCCGGAAGTACTCCGCCATGGTCAGCGCGGAGAGGGCGACCCGCAGCCGGGTGCCCGGCGGCTCGTCCATCTGGCCGTAGACCAGCGCGGTCTTGTCGATGACGCCGGAGTCGGTCATCTCGTGGATCAGGTCGTTGCCCTCGCGGGTGCGCTCACCCACACCGGCGAAGACCGAGGTGCCACCGAAGTTCTTGGCGACCCGGGTGATCATCTCCTGGATGAGCACCGTCTTGCCCACGCCGGCACCGCCGAACAGGCCGATCTTGCCGCCCTTGACGTACGGGGCGAGCAGGTCGATGACCTTGATGCCGGTCTCCAGCATCTCGGTCTTCGGCTCCAGGTCCGCGAAGGCCGGGGCCTTGCGGTGGATGCCCCAGTGGTCGTCGGCCTGGATGGTCTCACCCTCGGTGAGGTTGAGGCACTCGCCGATGGCGTTGAAGACGTGGCCCTTTACCGCGTCGCCGACCGGAACCCGGATCGGGAAGCCGCTGTCGCGCACCTCGGCACCACGGACCAGACCGTCGGTGGGCTGCATCGAGATCGCGCGGACCAGGTTGTCACCCAGGTGCTGGGCGACCTCCAGGGTCAGCGTCTTCTCGCCGCCGGAGAGGGTCACGTCGACGTTCAGGGCGTTGAACAGGTCCGGCATGGCGTCGCGCGGGAACTCGGCGTCGACGACCGGGCCGATGACCCGGACCACGCGACCCGTGGCCGTCTTGGTCTCTACTGGGGCAGTCATCACACTTCACTTCCCGACGCGGCCAGCGCGTTCGCGCCGCCGACGATCTCACTGATCTCCTGGGTGATCCCGGCCTGGCGGGCCGAGTTCATCTCACGCGTGTACTTGTCGATCATCTCTTCGGCGTTGTCGGTGGCGGCCTTCATCGCCCGCCGACGGGCCGCCGACTCGCTCGCCGCCGACTCCAGCAACGCCGCGTAGATCCGCGTGTTGATGTACTTCGGCAGCAGCGCGTCGAGCAGCGCCTCCGGGTCCGGCTCGAAGTCGTAGTCCGGCAGGGCACCGGGCGCCGCCTCCGCGCGGGGACGCTCCTCGACCTGCAACGGGCCGATGATCCGGGTGACCGGAGTCTGGGTCATCAGCGACTTGAACTCGGTGTAGACGATGTGCAGCTCGTCCACCCCACGCACACCGTCCGGGCCGGGGCCGCCGTCGACGTCGTCCGCGCCGGCGGTGAACGCCTTGATCAGCGTCTCACCCACCTCGCGGGCGTCGGCGAACGACGGCTGCTCCGAAAAGCCCGTCCAGCTGGCCTCGATCGGCCGGTTGCGGAAGCGGTAGAACGACACCCCCTTGCGCCCGACGACGTAGAGCACCGGCTCCTTGCCGTCGGCCTGAAGGCGGGCGATCAGCGACTCCGCCGTACGGATGGCGTTGGAGCTGTAACCGCCGGCCAGACCCCGGTCGGCGGTCACCAGCAGCACGCCCGCCCGCCGCACCTGCTCGCGCGGGGTCAGCATCGGGTGGTCGATCCGCGCGTTGGAGGCCAGCGCCGTGAGGACGCCGGTGATGGCCCGGGCGTACGGCAGGGACGCCTCCACCCGGGCCTGGGACTTGGCGATCCGGCTCGTCGCCACGAGCTCCATCGCCTTGGTGATCTTCTTCATCCCCTTCGCCGAGCGAATGCGTTGACGAAGAACACGTACCTGCGCCGCCATGGCCCGGCCCTACTGCTTCTGGGCCGGAGCCCCGCCGCTGTAGCGAGTGACCGTCTCGTGCTCGGCCTCGCCCTCCAGCGGCGCCGCCGGCGCCTCGTTGATCGAGCGCTCGTCCTCGCGGCCGAGGAAGCCCTGCTTGAACTCGGTGACGGCCGCGTCGAGGGTCGCGATGATCTCGTCGTCCCACTTGTTGTCGGCGATCGCCTGGAGGGTGGCGCTGTGCTTACGCCGCAGGTGCTCCAGGAACTGCGTCTCGAAGCGCCGCACGTCGCCGACCGGGACGTCGTCCAGCTTGCCCTCGGTGCCGGCCCAGACCGAGACGACCTCGTCCTGCACCGGGTACGGCGAGTAGTTCGGCTGCTTGAGCAGCTCCACCAGCCGGTAGCCGCGGTCGAGCTGCGAGCGGGAGGCCTTGTCCAGGTCGGAGGCGAAGGCGGCGAACGCCTCCAGCTCACGGAACTGGGCCAGGTTCAGCCGCAGCGAACCGGCGACCTTGCGCATCGGCTTCACCTGGGCGGCGCCACCGACCCGGGAGACCGAGGTGCCGACGTTGATGGCCGGCCGGACGCCCTGGTTGAACAGGTCGGTCTCCAGGAAGATCTGACCGTCGGTGATCGAGATGACGTTTGTCGGGATGAAGGCCGAGATGTCGTTGGCCTTCGTCTCGATGATCGGCAGGCCGGTCATCGAGCCGCCGCCCATCTCGTCGGAGAGCTTCGCGCAGCGCTCCAGCAGCCGGGAGTGCAGGTAGAAGACGTCACCCGGGTACGCCTCACGGCCCGGCGGGCGACGCAGCAGCAGCGACACGGCCCGGTACGCCTCGGCCTGCTTGCTCAGGTCGTCGAAGACGATCAGGACGTGCTTGCCGCCGTACATCCAGTGCTGGCCGATGGAGGAGCCGGTGTAGGGGGCGAGGTACTTGAAGCCGGCCGGGTCCGAGGCCGGGGAGGCGACGATTGTGGTGTACTCCATCGCGCCCGCCTCCTCCAGCTGCCCCTTGATCGAGGCGATGGTGGAGGCCTTCTGGCCGATCGCGACGTAGATGCAGCGGACCTGCTTCTTCGGGTCGCCGGAGGCCCAGTTCTCCCGCTGGTTGAGGATGGCGTCCAGGGCGACCGTGGTCTTGCCGGTCTTCCGGTCACCGATGATCAGCTGCCGCTGGCCGCGACCGATCGGGGTCATCGCGTCGATGGCCTTGATGCCGGTTTGCAGCGGCTCGAAGACGGACTGCCGGGCCATCACGTTCGGAGCCTGCAGCTCCAGCTCGCGGTAGCCCTCGTCGGCGATCTCACCGAGGCCGTCGATCGGCTGGCCGAGCGCGTTTACCACGCGGCCGAGGAAGGCGTCACCGATCGGCACCGAGAGCACCCGGCCGGTGCGCTTGACCCGCTGCCCCTCCTCGATACCGGAGTAGTCGCCGAGGACGACGACACCGATCTCCCGGACGTCGAGGTTCAGCGCCACGCCGAGCGTGCCGTCCTCGAACTCCAGCAGCTCGTTGGTCATGGTCGAGGGCAGGCCCTCGACGTGGGCGATGCCGTCACCGGTGTCGGAGACGGTGCCGACCTCCTCACGGGAGACGTCGGGCGAGTAGGAGGAGACATAGCGCTCCAATGCGCCGCGGATCTCCTCCGTCGAGATGGTCAGCTCGGCCATCCTCTGCTTCCTTAAGTATCAGGGGCCCGGGATACCTAGTACCGACCGGTCCTCGGGGCGACTGTCGTTTCCGGGCGCTTCGCGGGGTGCTGGTCAGCGCTTCGCGAGCGCGTTACGGGTCTCGTTGAGGCGGCGCAGGATCGTCCCGTCGTACAGGTCCGAACCCACCCGGACGCTCGCTCCGCCGAGGATCGTCGGGTCAACCGTAAGCTTGACAGCGACCTGTCGATCGTATATGGCGGAAAGCTGATCGCCCAGCCGTCGCTCCTCGTCCTCACTGAGCGGCGCCGCGACGGTCACGTACGCGACCTGCCGGTCGCGCCGCTCGGCCGCCAGCTCCACCAGGCGGGACAGCGCGACGGAGAACGTCCGACCGCCGAAGCCGGCCAGCGCCGCCTCGATCAGCCGCACCGTCGCCGGCCGGGCCTTGCCCGTCAGGAGCATCCCGACCAGCTCGGCCCGCTGTGGCACCGGCGCGTTCGGGTCGGACAGGGCGTTCGAGAGCTGCGGGTCCGCGGCGACCACCTGGCCGAAGCGGAACAGCTCGTCCTCCACCTCGCTCAGCTCACCGGCGCGGTCAGCGCTGCCGAGCAGCGCCTGCACGCCGAGGCGCTCGGCGCCGTCGAGCAGCTCCGACGGCGCCGACCAGCGGCCGGCCACAAGCGCACCGAGCAGGTCGAGCGTCTCCGCGCCGACCTTGCCAGCGAGCACCGAGGTCAGCAGCCCGGTCCGGTCCGCACCGTCCCGGGCCGGGTCGGAGAGCGCCCGGCGCAGCCGGACCTCCCGCCGCAGCAGGTCCGCCACGGCGAGCAGTTCGCCGCCGGTGGTGGCCACCGTCGACGCCTCGGTGCCCCGGACGTACTCCTCCAGCCGCTGGGCCGCGGCGGCGTAGGACTCCCGGCTGGCGGCCTGCATCAGCGGGCCCCCGCGCTCTCGAGATCGGTGAGGAACCGCTCGACGGTGCCCTTACGGCGGGCCTCGTCGGCGAGCGACTCGCCCACGATCCGGCTGGCCAGGTCGACCGCGAGGCCGCCGACCTCCGCGCGCAGCTCGCGCACGATGGTCTGGCGCTCCACGGCCAGCGACTCCCGGCCGGCGGCGATGATCCGGTCCGATTCCTCCCGGGCCTTGGCCAGGATTTCGGTACGGATCGACTCGGCGTCGGCGCGAGCGTCGTCCCGGATCTGCGCCGCCTCGGTACGCACCTCGGCGAGCTGGGCCCGGTACTGCTCGAGCAGCTGGTTGGCCTCGGCCTGAGCAGCCTCCGCGCGCTTGAGGCCGCCCTCGATCGCGTCGACCCGCGCCTGGTACATCGTCTCCATGCGCGGCATGACGAACTTCAGCAGGACGAAGCAGAGCAGGGCGAAGGCGATCGACCCGATGACGAGCTCCTGCCAGATCGGCACGAGCGGGTGGTGCTCCACGCCTTCAGCGGCGAGATTCATGTCAGACCTCCGGGTCGAGGAGTGCGGCGCGTCAGCCGCCGACTGCGAACGCGAGCACCAGGCCGAACAGCGCGAGCGCCTCGGCCATGGCGAAGCCCAGGATCAGCCAGGTGCGGTTGTAGCCGGCCGACTCCGGCTGGCGGGCGCTGGCCTGGATGTAGGCCGAGAAGATGATGGCCACACCAATGGCACCACCGATGGCGGCGAGGCCGTAGCCGATGGTGTTGACGCTGCCCTCGACGGCGGCAATAACGTCCATTGCGGGTATTCCTCCTAGTAGACGCGTGACTTCTCACGCGTACGCGGTCGTGCCGGAAGCTTGGTCGGGCCGGGCGGCCCGCCGGGGTCTGTGGATCAGTGCTCGTCTGCCAGCGAGCTGCCGATGTAGTTGGCGGACAGGATCACGAAGACGTACGCCTGCAACAGCGAGACGAGCACCTCGAAGAAGGCCATCAGGATCGCCATCAGGAACGCGGCGACCGAGGACACCTGAATGAAGAGGTTGTCCGAGGCGAGCATCACGAAGCCACCGACGGTGAAGACCAGCAGGATCAGGTGGCCGGCAAACATGTTTGCGAAGAGACGCACCGCAAGCGTGAACGGCCGGACGATGAACGTCTGAAGGAACTCGATCGGGATCAGCAGAATGTGCATCGGCCACGGCACGCCCGGCAGGATCAGGCTCTGCTTGAGGTATTGCCCAAGACCGTGCTTGCGGGCTCCGATGTAGATGTACATCACGTAGGAGACCAGGGCGAGCACGATCGGGAAGGCAATGTGCGAGTTCGGCGAGATCTGCAACCCGGGGGTGATCCCGAAGAGGTTGGTCAGCGCGATAAAACAGAACAGCACCGTGAAGTAGGGCGCGAACTTGATGCCTTCCTTGCCCATCTGTTCCCGGGCGATGTTGTCCCGCACCAGGCCGTAGATCGACTCCGCCATCCACTGGCCCTTACTCGGCACCAGCTTCGGGTTCCGGTAGGTGGCCATGAAGAAGATGATCAGCAGCCCGACGGCCAGCCAGATCATGAGGGTGAACTTCGTGACCCACGGACCGGCGACATCCGGCAGGTAGAAGTCTTCGACCCTCGGGGGCCAGGGAAGGCCCTCAGCGGCGACAAGCTGTCCGCTCACCGTGTCATCCTCCGCACTCGACAGACCCGCGCGTGCCGGCACTCAGGCACTGAGCCTCTTCATGATCAGGTAGATCGCTCCGGCTGCGCCGAGCATCATGCCCACGGCGATCCCGATGCCGGTCGGCAATCCGAGGAGGTCCCCCGCCAACCAGCCGAGGAATCCCCACACCACGATGCCAGCGAACAGGTAGCCAAATACGGCTCCGGCTGCGCCCTTTGACGGGTATCCGTCGGGGCGGTCGCGGTGTGGGTTGTCGGCCATGACGAGGCGAACACTATCAGCCGAGTGTTTCGCGAGTGTGCGGCACCCCCCACACTGCGAACAGCGTGCGGGCGGCGGGTACGGGCGCGTCAAGCCGTGCGTCAGCCTACTCCTGTCCAGCCAGCCGGACAGGCCGACGAAACACCCGGAAACGCCAGCCGTACGGACAGTGCTACGGCGAACGACGCACGGTGGGCAGCGGCGTGCGCAATGCCCAGGTCAGGTGGGCTCCGGTCCAGACAACCACGGCCGCGATGGCGGCCACTCCCAGATCCGGCAATCCGGGCCAGCCGGCCGCCGCGAGGGCCATCATCACCAGGCCCAGGACAACGATCTTCACGCCGTAGGTGGCAAGTCCCACCGGCATGATCAGCTTGGGGTGCACCGCGTCGGCCCAGGCGACCGAGAGGCCGGAGATCAGGTAGCTGACCACCACCAGGGCGATCCCGGCGGCCACCCCGGCCGCGCCGGTCGGACCGCGCAGCCAGGCCGCGGCCGGCACGCCGAGCACGGCCAGCACGGCGCAGGCGAACAGCGGCAGCCGGAGGTAGGGCAGGCGGGCGCGGATGGCGCCCGGTTCCCCGGCGCTGGGCTGCTCGGCGTACGGCCCCCAGACGGTGTCCTTGGCGGTCTCCACAACGCCCGAGTCTATGCGGCCTCAGACTGGAGACCGTGAGATGCCTGGTCACCGGTGCCACGGGGTACATCGGCGGGCGCCTGGCGCCCCGCCTGCTCGCCGAGGGATATGAGGTGCGCTGCCTGGCCCGCCGGGCCGGACGGCTGCGCGACGTGCCCTGGGCCGGCGCGGTCGAGGTCGTCGAGGGCGACCTGAGCCGGCCGGAATCGCTCACCGGAGTGTTCGACGGGGTAGACGTGGCGTACTACCTGGTGCACTCGCTCGGGCAGGCCGGCTTCGAGGCGGCCGATCGGCAGGCCGCCGAGAACTTCGCGACGGCGGCCCACGCGGCCGGCGTACGCCGGATCGTCTACCTGGGTGGGCCGGAGCCGGCAGCCGACCAGGGCGCCTCGTCGGCGCACCTGCGCTCCCGCGACGAGGTGGCGCGGATCCTGCTGGCCAGCGGGGTGCCGACGGTGGTGCTCCGGGCGGCGGTGGTGATCGGCTCCGGCTCGGCCTCGTTCGAGATGCTGCGCTACCTGACCGAGCGGCTGCCGGTGATGGTCACCCCGCGTTGGGTGCGCAACCGGATCCAACCGATCGCGATCCGCGACGTGCTGCGCTACCTGGTCGGCTGCGCGACGCTGCCGCCGGAGCTCAACCGGGGCTTCGACATCGGCGGCCCGGACGTGCTCACCTTCGCCGACATGATGCAGCGGTACGCCCGGGTCGCCGGCCTGTCCCGCCGGCTCCTGCTGCCCGTGCGACCGCTGACGCCCACGCTCTCGTCGTACTGGGTCGGGCTGGTCACCCCGGTACCCAACGCGCTGGCCCGGCCGCTTGTGGAGAGCCTGGTGCACGAGTCGGTGGCGCACGAGCACGACATCGCGGCCTACCTGCCGGACCCGCCGGAGGGGTTGACCGGCTTCGACCGGGCGGTCGAACTGGCCCTGGCCACCATCCGCGACGCGGAGGTGGAGACCCGGTGGTCGACCGCGGCCGGGCCGGACGCCCCCGCCGATCCGCTGCCCAGCGACCCCGGCTGGAGCGGCGGCAGCACCTACACCGACATCCGGGAACGGCCGGTGGCGGCACCCCCGGAGGTGCTGTGGCAGGTGATCGAGGGCGTCGGCGGCGAGCACGGCTGGTACTCGTTCCCGCTCGCCTGGTCGGTGCGGGGCTGGCTGGACCGGCTGGTCGGCGGGGTGGGCCTGCGGCGCGGCCGGCGTCACCCGCACCGGCTGCGGGTGGGCGAGGCGCTGGACTTCTGGCGGGTGGAGGAGATCGTGCCGGGCGAGTTGCTGCGGCTGCGCGCCGAGATGCGCCTACCCGGCCGGGCCTGGCTGGAGATGCAGGTGCAGCACGACGGCGACGTGGTCCGCTACCGGCAGCGCGCCGTCTTCCTGCCGCGCGGGCTGGTCGGGCACGCGTACTGGATCGCGGTGGCACCGTTCCACGCGCTTGTCTTCGGCGGGATGGCCCGCAACATCGCGGCAGGCGCCGAACGCCAGATGCAAGGAAGGGCCCCTAGTTAACGTCTCCGGTATAGCAGGGGCCCCTGCTTAACATTTCCTCCGGCTTAACATTTCCTCCGGTCACTCGCCGGTACGTTGCCCGGTGGCCTGCCAGGCCGTCCGCTCGCTGGGCGGCACGAAGTCGCGTACCGGCTGATCCCGCAGCGCGAAGGCGAGGATCTCCCCCACCGACTCGACCATGCCGCTCTGCACCGTCCGACCGACCCCGTCGCGGGGGTTGTCCGGGTTCGTGGCGATCGCGGCCACCGCCAGTTGCGGGGTGAAGGCCACCACGGTCTCCGTGGCGTACCGCTCGGAACTGCCGGTCTTGCCGCCCACCGGGCGGCCGAGCTGGCTACGCAGCCGGGTGGCCGTGCCGCCCGCGCAGGCGTGGTACATCGACTGGTCGCCGACCGGGCAGCGGGCGGCATCGGCCCCCGCCCGGGCCACGTCCACGTCGAGCACCTGCCGGCAGTCCGGCTGCCCGGCGAGCACCCGGCGGCCGGCCGCGTCGGTGATCGAGCTGATCGGCGTGGGTGCGCACCAGGTGCCCTCGGCCGCCAGTGTGGCGTACGCGCCGGCCAGGTCCAGCGGGGTGGTGGCGGCCACGCCCAGGGTGAACGGACCCCACTCACGCGCGCCGTGCCGGGCCAGTTGCGCGTCCTCCTCGGCCCGCAGCACGATGCCCAGCCGCTCGGCCATCTCCACCACCCGGTCCGCGCCGACCCGCTCGGTGAGCCAGGCGAAGTACGTGTTTACCGAGCGACCGAACGCGGTCCACATGTCCTGTTCGCCGGTGGTAAGCGAGTTCGCGTTCTGCGGGCACCAGTAACCGCCGCAGCTCGCCTCGCCGCTGACCCGGAAACCGGTGACGATCCGCCGGGGGGCGTCGAAGACGGTGTTCAGCGGCATCCCGGCCTCCAGGGCGGCAAGCATGGTGAAGAGCTTGAACGTGGAGCCGGCCTGGTACCCGACGATCGTGCCGCCACCGGCCACGAGCTGGTTGACGGTGTTCGGGTGATTCTGCTGCCCGGGCGGGTTCGCCGCCACGCTGTAGACCCGGTTGACCGACATGGCCAGGACCCGCCCGGTGCCCGGCTGGACGACCGCGGTCGGCATGGCGAACCGGTCCTCGGCCGAGTAGATCCGCCGGACCTGTTCGGTGGTCGCCCGCTGCACCCCCGGGTCGAGCGAGGAGACCACGGTGAAGCCGCCCCGGCGCAGCGTGCGCTGGCGTTCGTCGACGCTGCCACCGAACGCCGCCTGGTCGTTCCACCAGCGGGTGAACCAGTCGCAGAAGAAGCCCCAGTCGTTGTGCCCCTCGGGCACCGCCGTGCAGTCGTTCGGGGTCTCGCTGGGACGCAGGTTCAGCGGCTCGGCCTTGACCCGGGCCGCCAGGTCGGGCGCCAACTGGCCGGCCTCGACCATCCGATCCAGTACGTAGCCACGGCGGGCCAGCGCGCTGTCCGCGTCGCCGTTGATCGGGTCGTCGGTGTGCGGGGAGCGGACCAGCCCGGCCAGCAGTGCCGCCTCGTCCAGCGTCAGCTCCGCCGGTGAGCTGGAGAAGTAACGTTTGCTGGCGGCGGCGATGCCGTACGCACCGGCGCCGAAGTAGGCGATGTTGAGGTACCGGGTGAGGATCTGGTCCTTGCTCAGCTCCCGTTCCAGCGCCAGCGCGTACCGGATCTCCTGGAGCTTGCGGGCGGTGCTCACCTCGGTGGCTGCGGCCCGCTGCGCCTCGCTCAGCCGGGGATCGGTGCTCAGCACATTGCGGACGTACTGCATGGTCAGCGTGGAGGCACCCTGCCGGGTGGCCCCGTCGCGCCGGTTGGCGGTGAACGCCCGCGCGATGCCGCGCAGGTCCACGCCGCTGTGCTGGTAGAAGCGGGCGTCCTCGGCGGCGATGATCGCCTGCCGCAGCACCGGTGCCACCTCGCCGAGCGGCACATCCACCCGGTCCTCCTGGTAGAAGGAGGTGATCAGGGTGGTGCCGTCGTTGGCGTACAGGTTCGTCCGTTGGGCGGTCGGCGGCGTACGCAGGGTGTTCGGCAGCTCCGCGTACGGCGCGGCGAGCGCCGAGAAGCCGATTCCGAAGACCAGCGCGGCCGGCAGGGCCGCTGCGGCCAGCACCAGCCCGGCCAACGTGCCGGCCAGCAGGACGGTGAACACTTTCGGCAGAAACGCCCGGGTCATCAGCTCTCCCCGCAGGAGCCGGCAGGACCCTCCCAGAATGGCGCTAATCGCCCTTCGGGCCGCCCTTTCCACCAACCCGGAGGAAATTCACACTTTCAGGGCAACAGGCCCCCGTCAGGCAACGCGCACCGTCAGGGCAACAAGCCCCCGTCAGGCAACGCGCACCGTCAGGGCAACAAGCCCCCGTCAGGCAACGCGCACCGTCAGGGCAACAGGACAGCGGCCAGCGGGTGCACGGTCTCCTCGATCTCGTCGGCCACCCGGGTGAAGCACTGGTCGCCGCGTCCCCACGGGTCGTCGAGATCGTCGGTGGGCAGCGCGGTACTGCCCTGGCGGGCCGCGTGCGCGGCGTCCACCAGCGCCACGCCACGGGCGTAGACCGCGTCCGGGGTGGCTTCGGCCGGCGGCAGTCCGGCCGGATCCAGGGCCGCCAGCAGCCGGCCGAACTCACCAAGCACGAAGGTGCGGGAGGCGGCGTCGGGACGCAGTGCCACCACGTACTCCTGCTGGTCGGCGGTGGCGGTCAGGACCAGGTCGGCCGCGTCGATGTGCTCCGAGCGCAGCCGGCGCGCGGCGAACCCGGAGACGCTGCCGCCCCGGCTGGCCACCTGGCGAGCCGCGGGCGGGTTCATCTCCTCACCGGCGTGCCAACCACCGGTGCCCGCGCTGTGGCTGTGCAGCAGTTCGTCGGCCCGGCCCGGGTCAGCGTCGCGTCGACTCAGCCGCTGTCGCACGGCGAGGGTGAGCAGCCGCTCGGCCATCGGCGAGCGGCAGATGTTTCCCATGCAGACGTGCAGGACGGTGAAAGGAGGCACCTACGCCACCTGGCTCTCGCGTAGCTCCGGTACCACGTCGCGCAGTCTGGCCAGGGTGATCGCGCCCTCCCGGACGAGCACCGGTTCGTCGCCGGTGAGGTCCACGATCGTGCTCGGCACCGGGTCGACGGCCGGCCCGGCCTCCAGGTACGCCCGCACCGAGTAGGCCAGTTGGTCGCGCGCCTCGTCGGCGGTGAGCGCGGGCGGCTGACCGGTCTTGTTGGCCGAGGCGACGGCCATCGGGCCGGTCTCCCGCAGCACCTCCAACGCCACCGGGTGCAGCGGCATCCGCACCGCGACCACGCCGCTGTCGTCACCGAGGTCCCAGCGCAGGCTCGCCGAGTGGCGCACCAGGATGGTCAGCGCGCCCGGCCAGAACGCCTCCACCAGGTCACGCGCCGCGGCCGGCAGCGTGTAGACCAGGCCGTCGAGGGTGTGCCGGGAGCCGATCAGCACCGGCGGCGCCACGTGCGCCGCACCCTTGGCGTCCAGCAGTGCCTTCACCGCGTACGGCGTGAAGGCGTCCGCGCCGATCCCGTAGACCGTGTCGGTCGGCAGCACCACCAGCTCGCCGTTGCGGACCGCCTCAATGGCCGCAGCGATGCCGCGGTCCCGGTCGGCGAGCGACCGGCAGTCGTAGAGCATCACGAGGAGCCAGTCTGCCACGTGTCGGCCGGTGCGGGCGGCGGGCGGTCCGCGCGGCGGGACGCGGTCGCGAATCGGGGCCGCCCGGCGAGGTCCGCGTGGTCGGCGATCGAGCCGTAGCGACCGTCCGCCGCGAGCAGTTCGGGCAGCACCTCGCCGTGCGTGTCGTCGTGCTCGATGCCGAGCCCGCCGCCGGGACGCAACAGCGCCGCCGCCCGGTGGATCACCGGACGGATGACGGCCAGGCCGTCCGCCCCGCCGAACACCGCCTGCGCCGGATCGTGCCCGGCCACCTCGGGCGGTACCGCCACCGACCGCGGCACGTAGGGCGGGTTGCACACCAGCACGTCCACCTGGCCGACCAGCTCGGCCAGCAGGTCCGGATCGGTCGCGTCCGCCTCGACCACCTCGATCGGCCGGTCTCCGGCGGCAACCCGGGCCGCGGCGTTGCGGCGCAACCAGGAGAGCGCCGCCGGGGATCGTTCCACCGCCACCACCCGCGCGGCCGGTACCTCTTGGGCCACCGACAACGCGATCGCCCCGGAACCGCTGCACAGGTCCACCACCAACGGCGTCGGCCGGGCACTGGCGCGGGCCTGCTCGATGGCCCAACCGGCGAGCAGCTCGGTCTCCGGGCGCGGCACGAAGACGCCAGGCCCGACGGCCAGGTCCAGATGCCGGAAGCCGGCGCTGCCGGTCAGGTGTTGCAGCGGTTCCCGGCGGGACCGGCGGGCCACCAACTCTCGGTAGCGATCGAGTTGACCTTCGGTGAAACCGTCGGCGAGGGCCAGCCGTCCCCGGGGCACCCCGAGCACGAACGCGGCCAACAGTTCGGCCTCGGCCCGCGCCGAAGTCACGCCGGCTTCGGCCAGGTCACGGGCGGCGTGGGCCACTATGGGAGTGGGACGTCGCCGTCTCGTCCCTTCGGACGGGTGTTGCGGCTCGGTGGTCACGCAATAATCATGAGGCGTCGCATGCACGTGCATAAGCAGGTGCAGCCGGCGACACACCGACGGGAGGTCGCGGGTGGGCTGGCTCGACCGGGTCGATGACCAGGTTGACGCCCTGACGCAGGCGCGGGCGTTGCAGGAGGTGAGCCGTTCGGTCGAGGCGTGCACGATCCTGGACCGGGTGATCTGCACCACTCGGGATCCACACGCTCGCGCCGATGCGCTGGTGCAGCGCCTCTCGGCGCTGATAAATCTGGGCCGGACAGCCGAGTACACCCGGGCCATCGAGGAGGCCGCCGCGACGGTGCGCGACCTCGCCGAGCCCTACCTGCACGGGCACCTCAACGCGCTCGCCGCACTCGCCGCGCACCACCAGGGCGCGTTGGACCGCTGCGTGACGCACCTGGTCAAGGCCGCCCGCGCGCTGAGCGCGGTGGACGACTCGGACCGGGACACCGCCTGGGGCTGGCACGACCTGGCGATGGCCTACTCGTACCTCAGCTTCCACGGGTACGCGCTCGGTGCGATCGAACGCGCCCGGCAGCTCGGCACCGCCGCCGGCATTCCGGAGGAGACGTTCGCCGCACCGGGCATCCGGCTGCGCAACGCGGTGGCGCTGGACCACACCGGCGACAGCGACGGTTGCCTGCGCGTACTGCGCGATGTCGGGGTCGACCTCGACCGGTTCGTCGCGGCCGGGCGCGCCGACCGGCTACGCCCGAGCAGCCTGGCCGCCTACGGGTACGCCGCCGCCCGCCGGGCCGCCCTCGGCGACAGCGTGGACGAAGCCGGCGGGGACACCGACCCGGCCTGGCTGCTCGGGCACGGCGCGGACAGCGCCCGGGCCCGGGACATGCGCCAACTCGGTCAGGTCTGCCTGGCCATCGCCGCCGGTCGGCCGATCGAGGCGGTCGCCCGGCTGGACACCGTCCAGGTCTCCGCCGAGACCCTCGGTGCCGCCGAGGCGGCCCGGCTGCGCAGCATGGCGCTGAGCCGGGCGGGTGATCACGCCGCCGCGCACCGCACCGACCGGCTGGCCTTCCGACTCGCCGCCCAGCGGCACGACCGGCTCCGGGACGTCTACATCGACGGCATCGCGGCCCGGATCGACCACGAGGAGATGCGCCGCGAGGCGGCGCGGTTCGAGGGCGAGGCGCTTACCGACCCGCTCACCGGGCTGCCGAACCGGCGTCGGCTGGAGCGCTACATCGCGGCGGTGGTCTCCCGGGGCGAACGGGTGGTGATCGGCGTCTGCGACCTGGACGGGTTCAAGGCGGTGAACACCCGGCACGGGCACCACTCCGGCGACCTCGTCCTTCAGCGGATCGCCGGGGTGATCAACCGGGTGATGCGCCGGGGTGACTTCGTGGCCCGCTACGGCGGCGACGAGTTCGTGGTGGTGCTACCGGGCGCCGGAATGACCGAGGCGACGGAGGTGGCCCGCCGCATCGACGCCGCCGTACGCACCGAGGACTGGGAGTCCCTCGTGCCCGGCACCCCGGTCGGCGTCAGCATCGGCTTCTCCGAGGTGGGCTCCGGCGGACCGGGCCAGCGGGACGCGCTCAGCGCCGCCTTCGAGGCCGCCGACCGCGAGATGCTCCAGGCGAAGGTCCGTCCACGCAGCGCCTGAGGCTGATCAGCACGCAGCACCACACCCACATCAGCGCGCGGCGCCGCAGCCACGTCAGCGCGCGGCGCCGCAGCCACGTCAGCGCCTGGCGAGTTCCGCGTCGCCGGCCAGGCGGGCCGCCCGGTCCGCCTCGCTGAGGGCGTCGAGCACCCCGTCCAACTCTCCGGCGAGGGCCAGGTCGAGGTTGTACGCGGTATAGCCGATCCGATGATCGGTGATCCGGTTCTGCGGGAAGTTGTAGGTGCGGATGCGCTCCGAGCGGTCGACCGTACGCACCTGCGCCTTGCGGGCGTCCGAGGCGGCCGCGTCGGCCTGCTCCTGAGCCGCGGCGAGCAACCGCGCCCGCAGGATGCGCATCGCCTGCTCCCGGTTCTGCAACTGGGACTTCTCGTTCTGGCAGGAGACCACGATGCCGGTGGGCAGGTGGGTGATCCGCACCGCCGAGTCGGTGGTGTTCACCGACTGGCCGCCCGGCCCGGACGAGCGGAACACGTCGATACGCAGCTCGTTGGGATCGATGGTGACGTCTACCTCCTCGGCCTCGGGCAGCACGAGCACACCGGCGGCACTGGTGTGGATGCGCCCCTGCGACTCGGTGACCGGCACCCGCTGGACGCGGTGCACGCCGCCCTCCCACTTCAACCGGGACCAGACCCCGTTGCCGCCCTCCGGCACCCCCTTGGCCTTGATCGCCAGCGAGACGTCCTTGACCCCACCGAGGTCGGAGTCCTGAGCGTCGATCACCTCGGTGAGCCAGCCGCGCCGCTCCGCGTACCGGGTGTACATCCGCAGCAGGTCACCGGCGAACAACGCCGACTCCTCACCGCCCTCGCCGGCTTTGATCTCGACGATGACGTCCTTGGCGTCATGCGGATCACGTGGGATCAGCAGCTCGGCCAGCCGCTCCTCCAGCTCGGGCAGGGTCGACGCGATCGCATCGGCCTCGGCCGCGAAGGACGGATCCTCGGCGGCCAGTTCCCGGGCCGCGGCCAGATCCGCCCGAGCCTGTGCCAGCTCGGCGGCGGCCTTGTGCAGCGGGACCAGTTCGGCGTAGCGCCGTCCCACCCGGCGGGCGGTGCCCTGGTCGGCGTGGATGGCGGGATCGGCCAACCGCTTCTCCAGCTCGGCGTACTCGTCGAGGAGGGCGGTCAGGCGCTCGCTGCTCATGTGGGGGATCGCTCCTTGCACGCGGACAGACCGGGACAGATACGGCCGACGCCCGCGCCCGGCGGAAACCGGACGCGGGCGTCGAACGAGGAGCTACTTGGCCTTCTTGGCCTGAACCTTGGCGTACTTCTGCTGGAACTTCGCGACCCGCCCAGCGGTGTCCAGGACGCGCTGCTTGCCGGTGTAGAACGGGTGGCAGGCGCTACAGGTCTCGACGTGGATCGAGCCGCCCTTGGCGGTGCTGCGGGTGGTGAAGGTGTTGCCGCAGGAGCAGGTGACGTCGGTGGTCACGTACTCCGGGTGGATGTTGGGCTTCATGTCGCCTCGGTCCTCTCGTGATGGTCGCCGGGTCGCCCTCGCGCACCAGGCGCGCTGATCAGGGCGTGAACCGGAACCGGTGGCCGATTGACCAGTCTGCCATGGGCCGGGGCCGACCCCGGAGGCGGCCCGCACCGGACTGGTCGCCGGTAGCAACATCGGGCCGTCCGTCAGCATTCCCGCCGCCCGGCGGGAGCATTCCTGGTACGCCGAGGGGCGTGGCCGATGTCGGCCACGCCCCTCGGTCGATCGTCGTCGGGAGAGCTCACTCCCCCGGCGTCGACTTGGCGATCTGCATCAGGAACTCGATGTTCGTCCGGGACTGCTTGAGCCGGTCCAGCAGGAGGTCGAGCGATGCCTGCGAGTCCAGCGAGTGCAGCACCTTGCGGAGCTTGTGCACGATGGCCAGCTCCTCCGGCGCGAGCAGGATCTCCTCCTTGCGGGTGCCGGACGCGCTGACATCCACGGCCGGGAAGGTCCGCTTGTCGGCGATCTTCCGGTCCAGCTTCAGCTCCGCGTTACCGGTGCCCTTGAACTCCTCGAAGATGACCGTGTCCGCCATCGAACCGGTCTCCACAAGCGCGGTGGCGAGAATGGTGAGCGAACCGCCGTTCTCGATGTTGCGGGCCGCGCCGAGGAAACGCTTCGGCGGGTAGAGCGCGGTGGAGTCGATACCACCCGACATGATCCGGCCGCTGGCCGGCGCCGCCAGGTTGTACGACCGACCGAGCCGGGTCACCGAGTCGAGCAGTACGACCACGTCGTGGCCCAGCTCGACCAGGCGCTTGGCCCGCTCGATGGCCAGTTCGGCGACGGTGGTGTGGTCCTGCGGCGGACGGTCGAACGTGGCCGCGATGACCTCGCCCTTCACCGACCGCTGCATGTCGGTGACCTCTTCGGGTCGCTCGTCCACAAGCACCACCATCAGGTGGCACTCCGGGTTGTTGTGCGTGATCGCGTTCGCGATCGCCTGGAGCACCATGGTCTTACCGGCCTTCGGCGGCGAGACGATAAGCGCCCGCTGGCCCTTGCCGATCGGCATGACCAGGTCGATCACCCGGGTGGTGAGGATGTGCGGCTCGGTCTCCAACCGCAACCGCTCCTGCGGGTAGAGCGGGGTGAGCTTGTAGAACTCCGGCCGCCGCTTCGCCTCGTCCGGCTCCATCCCGTTGATGGTGTCCAGCCGGACCAGCGGGTTGTACTTGTCCCGCCGCTGCTCACCGTCGCGGGCCGCGCGGACCGCGCCGGTGATCGCGTCACCCCGCCGCAGGCCGTACTTCTTGATCTGGGACATCGACACGTACACGTCGTTCGGCCCGGCCAGGTAGCCGGTGGTCCGGACGAAGGCATAGTTGTCGAGCACGTCCACGATGCCGGCCACGGGGACCAGCACATCGTCCTCGCCGACCTGCGGCTCGCGGCCGCTGTCGCCACCGGACTCGCTGCGGTCGCCACGACCACGGCGACGGTCCCGGAAGCGGCTGCGCCGGCTACGCCGACCGCCGCCGTCACCGTCGTCATCACCGTCGTTGTCCCGCTCGGCCCGCTGCCCGCGCTCGTTACGGTCACCCCGGTCACCCCGGTCACCGCGTTCGTTACGGTCGCCCCGCTCGGCGCGGTCGCCGCGCTCGTTACGCTCGGCCCGCTCGCCCCGGTCGCCGCGCTCGTTACGGTCGGTGCGCTCAGCCCGCTCGCCCCGCTCGTTACGGTCGGTGCGCTCAGCCCGCTCGCCCCGCTCGTTACGGTCGGTGCGCTCGGCCCGGTCGGCACGCTCGTTCCGGTCGGCCCGGTCCGCCCGCTCACCACGCTCGGCGCGGTCGGCACGCTCGGCGCGCTCCTCACGCTCCGCCCGGTCACTCCGCTCGGCGCGATCACGGCCCGTACGGCCCTCGGCCCGCTCGCCGGACTCGGCGGCGGCCTCCTCGGCGCGGGGCTCAGCCGCCGCAGCTGCCCGGCTGCGCCGGGTCCGGGTGGTACGCACCTCGGTCTCGGTGCCCGCCGCCGGCTGCTCGGCGCCACGCCGTTCGGCCTGCGGCTGCTCAGCCGTGTCGCGTACCTCCGCGTGGACCTCCTCGCGGACCGGGGCGGCGGCCGCCGCGACCTCGGCCCGTGGTCGAGGGGCCCCGGCGGCGCTGCCCTGCCGCTCGGTGATCGCGCTGATCAGCTCGCCTTTGCGCATGCGAGCCGTACCAGAGATGCCGAGCGACGCGGCCAGGCTCTGCAACTCCGGCAGCAGCATCGCCGACAGGCCGGTGCCGCTGCGCCGGCGGCGGGCAGGGGCAGCGGTGGTGGCATCGCCAGCGACGTTGGAAACATCCGACGTCACGTCGGTGGTGTCGCTCAATGGATTCCTTCCCTCGATAGGCCGGGACTGCCCGGTGTCGAAATCAGGTGGCCGGGCGGCCTCGGTGCACCCGCCTCGCATGACGCTATGCGGGAGTCTGTGACACAGCAGCCGGTCGGTCGCCCGACCCACCAGGAGACCGGTGAGCGGGTTTCGCCGTCTGCGGCGACCGGTGAAGACTGCGGTGCGGCGTGGGCCTAGGCAGGGATGACGGGCTTACCGCCGAAAGCTTCGGGGGTGCGCCGACCCGCAGGAGATCGCATGCTTCGCGGCTGTGCTAGGTCTAGAGCGTAATCAACTCTTCCGACCTGCGGCAACAGGGTCCCGCTCCGCGTGTCCGAGTCTACCCTGCCCGACCTGGGCACCGGGTACGTCTATCGCCAACCGCAGGACTTCCCAATTTGTTCCCGGATCGAAGCCTTCGGGCAGCTCAGACAGGGCGAGCACGGTCGGCCCGGCCCCGCTGACCACGGCGGCCACACCAGCCTCACGAAGCTGCCCGACCAGGGCTGCGGTGGCGGGCATCCCGGATGCGCGGTAGTCCTGATGCAGCCGGTCGACCGTGGCCGGCAGCAACAGCGCCGGCTGTGCGGTAAGCGCGTGCACCAACAGGGCCGCCCGGCCGGCGGTCAACGCGGCGTCGGCGTGCGGCACGGTGGCCGGCAGGGCCGCCCGGGCGGCGGCGGTCAGGCCACGCTCGGCGGGAACCAGGACCGTGGGGCGTACGCCGTCGGCCACCGGCAACGACACGGCCCGCGCGCCGGCCGGTTCCGTCCAGGCCACCGTGAAGCCGCCGAGCAGGCAGGGCGCCACGTTGTCGGGGTGCCCCTCGATCCGCGCGGCCAACCGCAGCGCGTCCTGCTCGTCGAGCCGCTGCACCCCGTCCGTGACCAGCGACCGGGCCAGCAGCACCCCGGCGACGATGGCCGCCGACGAGGACCCGAGGCCACGAGCCTGCGGAATCCGGTTCACGCACTCCACCGCCAGCCCCGACGGCTGCCCGCCGAGTTCGTCGAAGGCCGCCCGCATGGCGCGTACCACCAGGTGCCCGTCGTCCAGCGGCAGGTCACCGGCGCCCTCACCGACCACCGAGACGGTCACGCCGCTCGTGGTCACCTCGGCGGCCACGTCGTCGTAGAGCGCGAGGGCGAGCCCCAGCGCGTCGAAGCCGGGGCCCAGGTTCGCACTGGTGGCGGGGACCCGGACCCGGACCGGGCCGGCGGCGAATGTGGTCGGCACGTCGCCCATGCTAGGGCTCCACCGGGGACGTCCGGCGCGCGGTCCGTCCCCTGGGACGCGTGCCGTGCCTGAGCACGCTTGCCCACAGGCTCTAGAGTCTGGCCCGGTCGACGGCTTCGGGAGGACTGCGTGAAGGACTTCGGTTATCTGCTGGTGCAGCTGGCGCTGCAACTGCCCACGCTTGTGGTGCTTATCGTCGGAGGTGCGCTGGCGGCGTCCGCCCGGGGCCGGCTACCACGGGCAGCCCGCCGCCTGCTGGTGGCCGGGCTCGCCGTCCTGCTGGTCGTCACGCTGATCAGCACCGTGTGGTCGGTCACACTGCCCTGGACGGCCGACGGCGGCGCCCAACGGCTCGGCGCGCTGTCCATGCTCGTCGGAGTGGTCCACGCGTTGCTCTTCCCGGTCGGGGTCGGGCTGCTGATCGCGGCCGCGTCGGCCGGCCGCCGGACCGGGTCGGCACCCGGCCCGGCCGTCCCCAGCGCCCCCGCAGCCTGGGGCCCGCCGGCCGATCCGCACCTGTCTCCCACCGGCACCCACTAGCGCGACGGGGCCTAGCGAGTTCCGGTCTCGGCGACGGCCGGTGTCACGGCGGCGAGCGAGAGTCGCCGGGTGGCGATCCGCCAGCCGATCGCGTAGACCAGGGTGACCAGGCCACAACCGGCCAGCACCACCCGCTCGTCCACCAGGTCCACCACCCCCGCGACCACCAGCTGGCTGACCGAGATCGCCAGGGTCGCCAGCATCATGTCGGTGGCGAAGACCCGTCCCCGTAACCGGTCCGGCACCTGCCCCTGCAACGCGAAGTTCGACATCACCCAGTTGCTGCCACCGGCGAAGTGCGCCACGAAGACCAGGACCAGCACCAGCCAGAACCAGGGCGCCACCGAGGCACCGAGGTAGGCCAGCCCGTACGCCGACATGGACAACGCCAGCCCCGGCAGCAGCCAGGCCCGATTGGTCAACACCCGGCGCATCAGGATCGGGCCGAACAGGGCACCCGCGCCGCGTACCGCAAAGAGCAGGCCGGCACCCACCGGACCGACCGCGTACACCCCGGCGAGCAGCGGAAAGACGGTGAGTACGCCGTTGCCCAGGCCGACCGCCGACTTCACCGTCACCAACGCCAGCACCGGCGGGCGGTGCCCGATGTAGCCAAGTGCCTCGCGGATCGCGGCCCAGGTCTGTGGCGTCGCGGCGCCCCGCTCCCGCGGTGCCTGCAACGGCCGGCGGATGCGCGTGGCCAGGCCCGCCGCGCCGATCAGGGCCACCGCGCCGACCCAGAAGCAGACGTACGGCCCGACGGCGGCGCTGAGCACGCCGCCGAGCGACGCGCCGACGATTGTCATCGTGCCCCAGGCCGACCCCGCCACCGCGTTACCCGCGGCCAGTTCCGCCGGGTCGAGCACGTTGGGCAGCGCGGCCTGGGCAGCCGGCGAGTAGAACGCCTTCGCCACCGCGACCACCCCGATGCCGAGCATCGCCAGCCAGGCGGTGTCGGCGCTGCGCACGCCGAGCAGCAGCAGTACGCCGACCAGCGCGGCGACGTTCGCCACCATCATGATCTTGCGACGGTCGAAACGGTCCGCGATGGTGCCGGTGTACGGCAGCAGCAGCGCCACGATGCCGGTGTCCACGGCGAGCACCAGGGCACCCCACACGCCGCTGCCGGTCAGTTTCGGCAGCAGCACCAGCAGCGGCACCATGACGAACCAGTCGGCACCGAACATCACCAGTTGGGCCAGGAACAGGTTGCGGAAGTTCCGGTTACCGGTGAGCACGGAGCGGGTGGACGCCACGGAGCCGAACCATACCTGGCGACCGGCGGCGGTCGAATCCCAGCTGGGACGGCAGCTTGGCAGGGCGACGCCCCCGGCGGGCCGGGACCCACCGAGGGCGTCGGGTCACCCGCTCAGCTGTTGGGCGGGAAGGGCGACTGGCGACTCTTCGGCAGCCGGAGCACCTCGAACTGGTCGGTGCCGTCCACCAACGCACCCGAGGGTGCCGGCGGCACCGGTCGGCTCTGCGGCGCACCGTCTCCGGTCGGCGTCGGCTCGGCCGCGGCCGGCTCGGCACCGGCCTGCTCCGGGTCGACCGGGGCGTCCTGCCGCTCGTCGGCGGAGCGCGGCTGGCGCCGGCCCCGCAGCGCCTGCTTGGTGTCCTCCACCATCGCGTAAAGCGTCGGCACCAGGATCAGGGTGAGCAGGGTGGAGCTGATCAGCCCGCCGATCACCACGATCGCCAGCGGCCGGGAGATGAAGCCGCCCTCGCCGGTGAGCCCGAAGGCCATCGGCGTCAACGCGAAGATGGTGGCGATGGCGGTCATCAGGATCGGGCGTAGCCGGTGCCGGCCACCCTCGACCACCGCTTCCCGCACCCCGAGCCCCTGGGCCCGGTACTGGTTGACCAGGTCCAGCAGCACGATCGCGTTGGTCACCACGATGCCGACAAGCATCAGCACGCCGATCAGCGCCGGCACGCTCAGCGCGGTGCCGGTGACCAGCAGCAGGGCGACCGCGCCGGTGGCCGCGAACGGGATGGAGACCAGCAGGATCAACGCCTGCACCACGCTGCGGAAGGTCGCCATCATGATCAGGAACACGATCGCGATCGCGGCCAGCACCGCCAGACCCAGGTCGGCGAAGGTTTCCCGTTGTTCTTCGCTGACCCCGCCGAGGGTGAGCGTGGCACCCGGCACGTCGATCGCGTCGAGCCGGCTCTGCAACTCGGTGCTGATCGCGCCGAGGTCGGAGCCGGTGACCGTACCGGTCACCGAGGCGCTGCGCTCACCGTCGATCCGCCGGACCTGCTGCGGTCCCTCGGTCTCGGTGACCTGGGCGATGGCGTCCAGCCGCACCGGGCCGACCGGCAGCGCCTTCAACTCCTCCACCGTCACCGGCGGCTGCGCCGACAGCCGCAGCACGATGTCCCGCCGGTCGCCGTCCAGGCTGACCTGACCCACCGGCGTACCGCGGAACGCCTGCCCCACCAGCTCGCCGACCGCAGCCTCGGTGAGCCCGGCCCGGCTGGCGGCGATCCGGTCGACGGTCACGTCGATCCGTGGCACCCGGTCGGCCAGGGTGGTCGACACGTCCTCGACCCCTCCGATACCGGCAAGTGCCGCCTGGGCCTGCTCCGTGGCGCGGGCCAGCGCCTCCGGGTCGGCGGCCCGGACCACCACCGCCAACTCGTTTGCGGCGGCGCCACCCTGACCCGCCGGGAAGGTGATCTCACCGGCCGCCGGTCCGAGCTGCGCCAATCGTTCCCGCAGGATGCCGCGCATCTCGGTGGCGTCGGTGTCGCCACCGAGCCGCAGCGCGTAGCTGGCCACGTTGTTGCCGGCGCTGCCGGCCCACGGGTTGTCTCCGCCCCCGGCGGTCACCTGGTACGACTGGATGCCCGGGGTCTCCGCCAGCACCGCCTCGACGCGGCGGGCCGCGGCGTCGGTACCGGCCAGCCCGGTACCGACCGGCAACTCCTGCCGGATGTTGAGCGTGTCCTGACCGGAGTCGTCGAGGAAGTTCGTCTCCAACTGGCGGGCCAGGCCGAAGGTGCCGAAGAGCACCAGCAGGCCGGCGGCCAGGGTCGCCCAGCGGTACGCCCGCCGCCCGGTGGCGAACCGGATGATCGGCAGGTACGCCCGCTGCAACGGGCTGCGCAGCTCGCGCTCCTCGGCGGCCCGGCGGATCGCGGCCCCGTCGGCCCCGGTCACCGGCTTGAGGAACCAGTACGCGAGCACCGGCACCACCGTCAGCGAGACCAGCAGCGAGGCGAGCAACGCCACGGTGACGGTGATCGCGAACGGCGCGAACAGCTGGCCGACGAAGCCGCCGACCAGGGCGATGGGTGCGAAGACGGCCACCGTGGTGAGGGTGGACGCGGTGACCGCCCCGGCCACCTCGCGGACGGCGGTGAGGATCGCCTCCCGCTTCGACCCGCCGTACGTCAGATGGCGTTTGATGTTCTCCAGCACGACGATCGAGTCGTCCACCACCCGGCCGACCGCGACGGTCAACGCGCCGAGGGTGAGCAGGTTGAGCGAGTAGTCGCCGATCCAGAGCGCGAGCAGTGCCACCACCACGGACAGTGGAATGGAAACCGCGGTGACCACCGTGGAGCGCACCGAGAGCAGGAACACCAGGATGACCACCACGGCCATGATCAGACCCAGCAGGCCCTCGGTGCTCAGCGTCTTGATGGACTTCTCCACGAAGGGGGCCTGGTCGAGCACGACGGTCAGCTCGGTGCCGGTGGCCTCGCGTAGCTCGGCGAGCCGGTCGGTGACCGCGTGCGAGATCTCCACGGCGTTGCCGTCCGGGTCCGCGGTGACCGCGATGCCCAGACTCTCCTCGCCGTTGGTGCGGGTGATCGCGGTGGGTGGGGCGAGCTGTTCGGAGACCGTGGCCACGTCGCCGAGGAGCACCGGGCCGGCCCTGCGGTTCGGCGGCGGCCCGACGACGATCGCCCGCAGCTCGTCAAGTGTGGTCAGCGGGGCACCGACCTGCACCGGCAGGGTGCGCTCGCCGTCGACCACGGCACCGGCCGGCACCGTCACCCCGTTGGCCCGCAACGCCGTGCCGATCGCGGTCGGCTGCACCTTCGCCCGCGCCAGCTTGGCCGGATCCGGCGTGATCACCACAAGGTCGTCCCGGACGCCGGTCAGCTCGACGCTGCGGACGCCCTCGATCGCCGCCAGCTCCGGCACCACCGTGTCCCGCAGCTTGCCGGCCAGGGCACGCGCGTCGGCACCGCCGCCGGTCGCGGCCAGGACCACCGCGGGCAGGTCGTCGGTGCTGCCGGCGAGCACCTGCGGCTCGACGCCGTCGGGCAGCCGGGTGCGGTTCAATGCGTTCTGCATCTTGTTGACCACGTCGTCCAGGTCGGTGCCGAACTCGTACTGGACGGTGATCGTGGTGAGGCCCTCGCGAGAGGTGGAGGTGACCGTGTCGAGCGCGGGAATTCCCCGCAGGCTGTTCTCGATCGGCTCGGTCACCTGCGCCTCGACGACCTCCGGCGCGGCGCCGGGGTACGAGGCCACGATGAAGGCGGCGGGGAACTCCAGCGACGGCAGGAGTTGCTGCTTCAGCGACGGCACGGCGTACGCACCGAACGCCGTGGTCACCACCGCGATGAGGGCTACCAGCCCCCGGTTGGCGAGGCTGAATCTGGCGAGCAGCGACATCGGCGTGGCTCACTCCTGAAGGAGACGGACCTAGGGTACGAGCAGTGTGCCCGACCCGGTTCGCCCACCGGTTTCCGGGGCAGTGCCGATCCGTAACGACGCCACCAGATCCCGCCCCACCCGGTTGATCATGAGGTTAGCGGCAGTTGTTGATCTTCAAACTGCCGCTAACCTCATGATCAACCGGGTGAGGGTGGGGTGGGGGTGGGGGTGGGGGTGGGGGTCAGGTTAGGTCTAGGGAGCGGGCGGCGGCGAGCGGGTCGTTGGCGATGGTGACCGGGGTCGGGGCGGTGGAGATCGCCCATTCCGGATCCTTCAGGCCGTGCCCGGTGACCGTGCAGACCACTGTGGAGCCGGCCGGCACCCGACCGGCCGCGGCCTGCTGGAGCAGCCCCGCCACGCTGGCTGCGCTGCCCAGTTCCACGAAGACACCGACCTCGCGGGCCAGCAGCCGGTACGCGGCGAGGATCTCCCGGTCGGTGACCGCGTCGATCAGACCGCCGGAGGCGTCCCGGGCATCCAGCGCCTTGGTCCAGCTCGCCGGGTTGCCGATCCGGATGGCGGTGGCGATGGTGGACGGCTCGGCGACCACCTGACCGGTGACGATCGGCGCGGCACCGGAGGCCTGGAAGCCGTACATCTTCGGGGTGCGGCTGGCGTTGCCGGCGGCGGCGTCCTCGGTGTAGCCCATCCAGTAGGCGGTGATGTTGCCGGCGTTGCCCACCGGCAGGCAGTGGATGTCAGGCGCGTCACCGAGCGCCTCGACGATCTCGAACGCCGCCGTCTTCTGGCCGTGCAACCGGTCGATGTTCACCGAGTTGACCAGGGCCACCGGGTAATCCTGGGAGAGCTTGGCGGCCAAGGCCAGGCAGTCGTCGAAGTTGCCGTTGATCTGGAGCAGCTTGGCACCGTGCACCAGCGCCTGAGCCAGTTTGCCCAGCGCGATCTTGCCCTGCGGCACCAGCACGGCGCAGGTCACCCCGGCCCGGGCCGCGTACGCGGCGGCGGAGGCGCTGGTGTTGCCGGTGGATGCGCAGATGATCGCCTTGTTGCCGGCCTCGACCGCCTTGGAGACCGCCATCGTCATGCCACGGTCCTTGAACGAGCCGGTCGGGTTCGCACCCTCCACCTTGAGGTAGACGTCGCAGCCGAGCCGGGCGGAGAGCACCGGTGCGGGCAGCAACGGGGTGTTCCCCTCGTGCAGGGTGACGACGGGCGTGGCCGCGGTGACCGGCAGCCGGTCCCGGTAGGCGTCGATCAGGCCCCGCCACATGTCGCTCTCCTCGTCTGTGTCCCGTCCGGGTCACCATCAGCCTCGCGTAGCCCGGCGGACCGCGTCCCGCCGCACCCTCGCGCACCCATCTGGCGGGACACCGGATCCCGCCGCACCAGCCGATCAGCTGCGGTCAGAGACCGCCCTCGACCCGCAGCACGCTCGCCACCGACCGGACGATGTCCAGGCCCCGCAGCTCCTGGACGGTCGCGGCGAGTGCCGCGTCCGGCGCCACATGAGTCACGATCACCAGTACGGCGTCGCCGTTGCCGCCGCCCGACGGGCCCTGTCGCACCGTGGCGATGGAGACGTCGTGCCGGGCGAAGACGCCGGCCACCGCCTCCAGCACACCCGGCCGGTCGGCCACGTCGAGGCTGATGTGATAGCGGGTGAGCGCCTCCCCCATCGGCCGGACCGGCAGGGCCGCGTACGCGGACTCGCTGGCCACCCGGACCCCGGCGAGCCGGTTGCGGGCCACCGCCACCACGTCGCCGAGCACCGCGCTGGCGGTCGGCGCACCACCCGCGCCCCGCCCGTAGAACATCAGCTGCCCGGCCGCCTCCGCCTCGACGAAGACCGCGTTGAACGCGTCGCCGACGCTGGCCAGCGGATGGGTCAGCGGGATCATCGCCGGGTGCACCCGGACACTCACCGTTTCCCGGCCCTGACCGTCCGCGCCCCGGGCCGCGATGCAGAGCAGCTTGATCGTGCAGCCCATCGCCTTCGCGCTGGCCATGTCGGCCGCGGTGACCTCGGTGATGCCCTCCCGGTGCACGTCGGCCGCGCCGACCCGGGTGTGGAAGGCAAGCGAGGCGAGAATGGCCGCCTTGGCCGCCGCGTCGAAGCCCTCCACGTCCGCGGTCGGGTCGGCCTCGGCGTACCCCAGCTCGGTTGCCTCCTCCAGCGCCTCGGCGAAGCCGGCGCCGGTGGCGTGCATGGCGGAGAGAATGAAGTTCGTGGTGCCGTTGACGATGCCGGTGACCTGGGTGATCCGGTCGCCGTGCAGCGACTCGCGCAGCGGGCGCAGCAGCGGGATGGCCCCGGCCACCGAGGCCTCGTAGTAGAGGTCGCCGCCGCCCTCGGCCGCCGCGTCGTGCAGCGCGCCGCCGTCCTCGGCGAGCAGGGCCTTGTTGGCGGTGACCACGCTCTTGCCCGCCCGCAGCGCCTCCACCAGCCAGCCGCGCGCCGGCTCGATCCCGCCGATCACCTCGACCACCACGTCCACGTCGTCGCGCTTGATCAGCCCGAGCGCGTCGGTGGTGAACAGGCCCGGGTCCACCGGCAGGTCGCCGCGGTCGCGCCCGAGCCGGCGTACGGCGATGCCGGCGATCTCCAGCGGCGCACCGATCCGGGCGGCGAGGTCCGCCGACTGCTCATTCAGCAGCCGGACCACCTCGGCACCCACGGTGCCGCAACCGAGCAGGGCCAGGCGCACAGGTGACTTCATCCAACATCCAATGCCAGCAGGTCCTCTTCAGTCTCCCGTCGAACGATCAGCCGAGCTTGGCCGTTACTTACCGCGACCACCGGGGGGCGGGGTACATGGTTGTAGTTGCTGGCCATGCTGCGACAGTAGGCACCCGTGCCGGGTACCGCGACAAGATCTCCGGGCTGCACGTCGGCGGGCAGGAATTCATCCTTCACCACGATGTCCCCGGACTCACAATGCTTTCCCACCACGCGGGCGAGCATCGGCTCCGCGACGCTGGCCCGGGAGGCCAGGGTGGCCGAGTAGGAGGCGTCGTAGAGGGCCGTGCGGATGTTGTCGCTCATCCCGCCGTCGACACTCACGTACGTGCGGATGCCATCGACATCCTTGATCGTACCCACCTGGTAGAGGGTGAACACGGCCGGGCCGACGATCGCCCGGCCGGGCTCGATGGAGAGCTGCGGCACAGCCAGCCGCTCCGCCGCGCACTCCGAATCCACGATCTTGCGCAGCCGCTTGGCCAGGTCGTGCGGGGTCGAGGGGTCGTCCTGCGTGGTGTACGCGATGCCGAAGCCGCCGCCGAGGTCCAGCTCGGGCAGCTCCACGCCCCGGGCGTCCCGGATCTGCGCCTGAAGCGCCAGCACCCGGCGGGCGGAGACCTCGAAGCCGCTGGTGTCGAAGATCTGCGAGCCGATGTGCGAGTGCAGGCCGCGCAGTTCCAACACGTCCTCGTCGAGGATGCGCAGCGCGGCGGCGATGGCCACCCCGCCGGCCAGCGAGAACCCGAACTTCTGGTCCTCGTGGGCGGTGGCGATGAACTCGTGGGTGTGCGCCTCCACGCCGACGGTGACCCGGAGCAGCACCCGGGGACGTACGCCCCGTTCGCGGGCCAGCGCGGTGAGCCGGTCGATCTCGGTGAACGAGTCGACGATGATCCGGCCGACCCCGACGTCCAGCGCCCGGCCCAGTTCCGCCACGGACTTGTTGTTGCCGTGGAAACCGATCCGTTCCGGGGGCATCCCGCCGGCCAGCGCCACGGCCAGTTCGCCGCCGCTGCACACGTCGAGGAAGAGCCCCTCCTCGGCGATCATCCGGACCACCGCGCGGCAGAGGAACGCCTTGCCGGCGTAGTAGATGTCCTCGGTCGGGAAGGCGGCCCGGAAGTCCCGGCAGCGCGAGCGCAGGTCGTTCTCGTCAAGCACGTAGACCGGGGTGCCGAACTCGGCGGCCAGGTCGCGTACGTCCAGGCCCGCGACGACCAGGGCGCCGGCGTCGCCGCGCGTGGTGTTGCGCGGCCACAACTGCGGCGTCAGGGCGTTGACGTCAGCCGGGGTACGCAGCCAGGCCGGCCCCCGGTTGCCGAGGTCGCCGTGCAGGGCACCGGCCTCATGAGCGCGCATGTCTACATCCTCTCCGGTGCCGAGACGCCGAGCAGGCGCAGCCCGTTGGCGATCACGACCCGGGTGGCGTCGTTGAGCCAGAGCCGGGCCCGGTGCAGGTCGGTGACCTCCTCGTCACCCCGGGGCAGGATCCGGCAGTTGTCGTAGAACCGGTGGTACGCCCCGGCCAGGTCCTCCAGGTAGCGGGCGACCCGGTGCGGCTCGCGCAGCTCGGCGGCGGCAGCGACCACGGCCGGGAACTCGGCGAGCGCCTTGAGCAGCTCGTTCTCCTTGTCGTGGTCGAGCAGTTCGGGCCGGAAGGCGTCGGCGTCGCCCCGGGTCAGGCCGACCTCGGCGGCGTTGCGCCCGACGCTTGCCGTCCGGGCCGCCACGTACTGCACGTAGTAGACCGGATTGTCCCGGGTTGCCCGGGTCCACAGCTCGATGTCGATGTCGATCGGCGAGTCGGTGGAGTAGCGGGCCAGCGCGTACCGGGCGGCGTCCACCCCGATCGCGTCGACCAGGTCTTCCAGGGTCACCACGGTGCCGGCACGCTTGCTCATTCGCACCGGCGCACCGTCGCGCAGCAGGTTGACCAGCTGGCCGATGAGGATCTCCAGGGTGCGGTCGGGGTCGTCGCCGAAGCAGGCGGCCATCGCCTTCATCCGGCCGAGGTAGCCGTGATGGTCCGCGCCCAGCATGATCACGACACGGTCGAAGCCGCGTTCCCGCTTGTCCAGGTAATACGCGCAGTCCGCGGCGAAGTATGTCCACTCGCCGTTGGACTTGCGCAGTACCCGGTCCTTGTCGTCGCCGAAGTCGGTGGTCCGTAGCCAGGTGGCGCCATCGGCGTCGAAGACGTGCCCCTGCTCGCGCAGCCGGGTCAGGGCCAGCTCCAGCTCGCCCCGGTCGTGCAGGTCCTTCTCGTTGAAGTAGGTGTCGAACTCCACCCCGAAGTCGCGCAGCGAGGACTTGATCTCCTCGAACATCAGCGCGACGCCCTCGACCCGGAACACCTCCTGGGCGGCGGTGTCGGCCAGTTCCAGCACGTCCGGCCGGCGGGCGGTGACCTCGGCGGCGATCTCGCCGAGGTACGCGCCGCCGTAGCCGTCCTCCGGCGCCGGCTCGCCCTTGGCGGCGGCGAGCAGCGAGCGGGCGAATCGGTCGATCTGCGAACCGGCGTCGTTGAAGTAGTACTCCGTGCCGACCTGGGCACCGGTGGCCCGTAGCAGCCGGCTCAGCGCGTCGCCGACCGCCGCCCACCGGACCCCGCCGATGTGCACCGGGCCGGTCGGGTTCGCCGAGACGAACTCCAGGTTGATCTTCAGGCCGGCGAGCCGGTCGCCCCGGCCGTACTCCGCGCCGGTCTCGACGATCGTCCGGGCGAGCTGGCCGGCGGCGGCGGCGTCGAGCCGGATGTTCAGGAAGCCCGGCCCGGCGATCTCCACCGACTTGATCCCCGGCGTGCTGGCGAGCTGGGCGGCCAACGCGGCGGCCAGTTCCCGGGGCGGGACGCCCACCTTCTTGCTCAGCTGCAACGCAAGCGTGGCCGCGTAGTCGCCGTGCTCGGGGTTGCGGGGTCGCTCGACCGTCGTGTGCTCCGGCAGCGCGGAGCGGTCCAGCCCTCGGTCGGCGAAGACGGCGTGAGCGGCGGCGAGGACGGCTTCGGCGAGTTCTGCGGGAGTCACCGATCCATGTTATCGGGGGTAGACTCGGTCCCCGCGGCGGCGACCCGGCATCGGGGGCCGGGCCGCCGGATCCCCTGACCAACCGACCTGACGAGGACCGATGAGCATCAGCACCCCGGGCGGCCCGCAGCGCCGCCCGACCGTGGTCAGCACCGGCAAGAAGCCGGCGGCGGGTCGGCCGGCCGCCGGCGCCAAGGCTGGTTCCGGCAAGCCGGCGAACCCCCAGCGCTCCGGCGGCGGCGGCAAGGGGCCCCGCAAGCCGATCACCCCGGTCAAGGTCAGCCAGGGCCGGCCCTGGGGGCCGATCGCGCTCTTCGTCGCCGTGGGTGTGCTCGCCACCGCCATCATCGGGTACGGCGCCTGGGCGACCTTCAAGGGCAGCCAGTCCTGGCAGGACAAGGCGGCCGCGATCGAGGGCATCGTCAACTACCGCGAGACGGACCCGGAAGCCATCAGCAACCAGGAGCACCGGTCCGGCAAGCAGGAGTACGCGCAGAGCCCGCCGGTCGGCGGTCCGCACAACAACACCTGGCAGCGCTGCCTCGGCGACGTCTACGACTCGCCGATCGCCAGTGAGCACGCGCTGCACAGCCTGGAGCACGGCGCCGTCTGGCTCACCTACCGCCCGGACCTGCCCGCCGGCGACGTGGAGAAGCTGGCCAGCGTGATCCGCGGCAACGACTTCATGCTGATGAGCCCGTACGAGGGCCTCGACAAGCCGGTCTCCATCCAGGCCTGGGGTTACCAGCTCAAGGTCGACAACGCCGACGACCCGCGGATCAAGGAGTTCGCCACCACGCTGGCGCAGAACGCCTCGGTCGAGCCGGGCGCCACCTGCTCCGCCGGCAACTACACCACCGGCACCGGCACCGAGCCGCGCGAGCTCCAGCCGTCGATGGGTGGCTGACATGTCCACCGCCGTACAGGAGCCAGCGGCCGTGGAGGGCACCGGCGGGGCCCCGCCCCGCTCCGCCCGGACGCTGCGCTACCTGACCCTGGCCGTGGCGGCGCTGCTGCTGCTCGGCGTGGGTTGGACGGGCGCGACGCTGTTCGCTGGGCGTACCCCGGGCGAGGAGTCGGCCGAGGCCGGCTTCGCCCGGGACATGTCCCGCCACCACGCCCAGGCGGTGGAGATGGCCATGATCGGGTACGCCAACGGCCAGAATCCCGAGATCCGGCAGATCAGCTACGACATCGCCCTGACCCAGCAGGCCCAGGTCGGTCAGATGCAACGCTGGTTGCAGGAATGGGACCTGCTGCCGACCGGCTCCCGCCCGGCCATGGCGTGGATGCCCGACGGGGTGGGGGTGGACGAGAACGGGCTGATGCCCGGGATGGCCACCCGCGAGGAGATCGTCCAGCTGCGCGAGGCCCAGGGCGCCGAGGTCGACAGGCTCTTCCTGGAGCTGATGATCAAGCATCACATCGGCGGCGTCCACATGGCCGACGGGGTGCTCAAGGCCACCGACCGCCCCGAGGTGATCCGGATGGCCGAGGCGATGAAGCAGGCGCAGCAGAAGGAGATCAACGAGCTGCGCAAGCTCCAGCAGGCCGGCTGACCCGACCGCCGCCCGAGACGACCCGACGCCGCCCCGCTCACCACGAGCGGGGCGGCGTCCTCGTTGCCGCACAACGCCTTTAAGTACGGGGATGAAGCTTTCCGCACCATGTTGAGGCCATAAGACCGATTTTCCCTCTAGGGGTTACTTAGGGGGAAGTGCACTCGTTGTCCAGCACGTGGGGGTTGCACTCAGAGACGCGCAGCGCTCGGTCACCAGTTGGTGCCGGCGCCACACCATCGGTGGTGACGGGACGGTAGCCGCCGTCCGTCGCGGACAGCGGCAGGGTGAGCCGGGAGCACTCAGCCGCGAACAGGAGCTGGAACTCATCGACACCCTCCGGGGCGCCCACCCCGACGCGTTCGGCCTGGACGAGGAGCTGTGGACCCGACAGAGTCTGCACGCCCTGATCCAGCAGCACTTCGGGCTGACCCTGGACGTCGGAGCGGTCGGGGCGTACCTGCGGGCCTGGGGACTCGGCCCGCGTGAGCCTCGGGAGCGGGCCTGCGGGCTCTGCGTCGGCGCGGTCGAGCGCTGGGTACGCAGCGAGTACCCGGCGATCACGCGGGCGGCCCAGGAGCACCTCGCCGAGGTCTACTGGATCGGTCGGGTCCGGCTGCGCGGCACCATGCCGGCGGCCGACGTGATCTCCGCCGTCTCCTCACGGGGTCGGGTGCGCTTCATGATCACCACACCGTCGGTGGACCCGCGGCTGCCGCGCGACTTCGTGCTCCGACTCAGCGGCGCCGAGCAACGCACCGTCCACCTGATCGTGGACGGTTCCTGGGCCCGCAGCGAGTGGCCGCGCCGACTCCCCCGCCGCATCGTGCCGCACCCGTTGCCCAGCTGCGGGCGGGCGCTTGCCGCTTGACCCACGGGTACCGATTCGGCGATCGGCTACGGGGTTTGCTAATCTTCTCCAGTCGCTGAGCCCCCGTAGCTCAGGGGATAGAGCACCGCCCTCCGGAGGCGGGGGCGCAGGTTCGAATCCTGCCGGGGGCACGTCACAGAACTGCAACAGCGCAGCCTGGTCGATCGCGTGCTGCACATCGAAGCCACCTTCACGCTTCCTGATCAGCGTCCAGAGGCCCAGTCACTCGACTGGGCCTCTGCCCTTTTCGCCGGTAGGGCCGGTTCGTCGGGGCTGACGGGGACCTTGCCTTGATCAGCCCTGTACGGGTCGGTGGCGTAGGCGAACACTTCCCCGGCGGGCCGGTCGACGTCGGTGCTGGTGGTGATCGGTGGCATCATCTGTCCTGGGTAAACAGGGCGGCGTAGCGGCTGAGGTAGAGCGGCCAGCCTTCGTCGTGGGCGACACCGTCACGCACGGACTCCCAGCCGGGGCCGTGCCGGTCGAGGTTGCGGTGTTCGAGTTCGACCCGGGTGCGGGTGGGGGTTTCAGCGACGAAGGTGACCTCCACCTCGCTGGCGTTCTCCGGCTCGGTCTCGATCTGCCACTGCGGGCTGATGTCCCAACTGAACACGACCCGGTGGGGCGGGTCGTAGGCCAGGACGCGGGCCCAGCGGCACTCGCTGCCGTCGGCGCCACGGTCGTAGATGTGGCCGCCCACCTTCGGCTCGAACACCGTTTCGGCGATCGGGGCACCGAGGAGGTTGTGCTCCGGCGGTTTGAAGTCGCCGAACCGTTCGGTGAACACGGTGAAGGCCCGCTCGATCGGCGCGTTGACGATGATGTGCCGGCGAACCGCCACGGCCGCTGGTTCGGTCATGAGTTCTCCTCGGTGGGCTGTTCGACGACGTCCTGGAAGCTGTCCAGGGCGCGGTTCCAGAACGCCTCAAGCTGATCACGTAGGGCGCTGAGACCGGCGGGATTGAGCCGGTAGACGCGGCGAGTCCCAACGGCGTGGTCGGTGACCAGTCCGGCGTCTTTGAGGATCTTCAGGTGTTGGGAGACCGCAGGCCGACTGATCGGCAGTTCGTGGGCGAGTTCGCTGACGGCTCGTGGTCGTTCGGCCAGGCAGGTGACGATGGCGAGCCTGGTGGGGTCGCCCAGAGCTTCCCAGCCCTCCTGGGCTTGGTAAGTAGCCACGAACGGTAAGCTACGACTTACCGATGCTCTTGGTCAAGGCTGCGGAGCTGGTAAAGCCGATCACCCGCGAGCGAGCTGGTCGACCGTGGCCGCTTTGGGGTTGACCAGCCATTGACCGCCGACGTGGACGGTAGGCACGGTTTCGTTGCCGTCGGCGACGGCGCGGACGGCCGCCGCCGCTTGAGGGTCGGCCCAGATGTTGATCTCGGTGAAAGTCAGGCCACGGCGGCGGAGTCCTCGGCGCAGCAGGTAGCAGTAGGGGCAGCCGGGTCGGCTGTACACGGTGATCGGCGTGTGGGACGCCTCGGCGTCGGTCATGGCGTGGATTCTCCACTGGGCCGGGTGGCGGTGCCGCAGATGTGCGGAGCAGCCGGACTGCTCGGTCCGGTGGCAGGGATCACCCTTCTCACCCACGAGCGGCCAGTTCTTCGACCATCGCTCACCGACGCGCGATCAAAGTAGCCATGATCCGGCTCATGGCCGTGCCCGGCTGTGCCCAGCGGGGCGGCGGAGCCGCTAGGAGGCCTGGCGGACGGGCATGTCGGCCAGCCAGACCTCGGCCAGGTCGCTGAGCGGGACGTCGAGGGCCTGGCTGAGGCAGACCACGGTGCCGAAGGCAGGTGCGGGAAGGCGGCCCGCCTCGATCTTGCGCAGCGTCTCGGGGGAGATGCCGGCCGCCAGCGCCACCTCGACGAGGCTGCGGCCGGCCCGCGCGGCCCGCAGGGCGACCCCGAGGCGCTGCCCCGCTGCGATCTGTTCCGCGGTGAGTGGTTGGCGAACCATGCCAGCAGGATATCGCCCCGGCCCGGGCGAACTGGCGTGGTATAAAAATACCGCATACGGAGGGGAGGCTGTCATGATCGAACTCAAGTCCGCCGAGGAGCTCGGCCGGATGGCGGTGACCGGCCAGTTCGTCGGTGAATTACTCGCCGAGCTGAGCGAGGTCGCCGCGGTCGGCGTCAACCTGATGGACCTCGAACACCACGCCCGCCGCCGGATCTCCGAGCGCGGCGCCGAATCCTGCTACTGGGACTATGCCCCGTCGTTCGGCCGCGGCCCGTTCCGCAACGTGCTCTGCCTGTCGGTAAACGACGCGGTGCTGCACGGCCTGCCGCACGACTACCTGCTGCGCGACGGTGACCTGCTCAGCATCGACATGGCCGTCGGCATCGACGGCTGGGTCGCCGACTCCGCCGTCTCCGTCATCGTCGGCACCCCCGACCCGGCCGACCTGAGGCTGATCGAGGCCACCGAGGTCGCCCTGGCAGCCGCCATCACCGCCGCCCAACCCGGCGGCCGGCTCGGCGACATCTCCGCCGCCATCGGCGAGGTCGCCCGCTCCTACGGCTACGGCGTCAACGGCGAGTTCGGCGGCCACGGCATCGGCCGCACCATGCACGAGGCACCGCACGTGCCAAACAACGGGCGCCCTCGCCGTGGCCTGAAACTTCAGCCCGGCCTCGCCATCGCCATCGAGCCCTGGTTCTGCCGCTCCACGGACAAAATCAAGTTCGACCCGGACGGTTGGACCATCCGCTCCGCCGACGGCTCCCGCACCGCCCACTCCGAACACACGGTCGCCATCACGGACTCCGGCCCCCAGGTCCTGACCCGCCGCCCCACACGCGACGCCACCTCGGCCGACCCCACCAGAAAGCCCGCATGCACCCCCTGATCCGGGTCCGCCGGGTCCGCCGCACGCCGATGTCCCGCATATCATCGAGCACCGTGATCGAACGAATCCTGCCGCCGGCCGTGGTGGTGGTCGAGTCCCGCACCGACCCCGACGAGGTCACGCTCTTCCCCGAGGAGGAGGCGGTAATCGCGAGGGCGGTGCAGAAACGTCGGCGCGAGTTCAGCACGGTGCGCGACTGCGCCCGCCGGGCGCTGGGCCAGCTGGGGCTGGCGCCGGCACCGATCCTGCCGGGCGTACGGGGTGCGCCGGTCTGGCCGGACGGGGTGGTCGGCAGCATGACCCACTGTGACGGCTACCGTGGCGCGGCCCTCGCCCGCTCGACCGAGATCGCCAGCATCGGAGTCGACGCCGAGCCACACGCACCGCTGCCGGAGGGCGTGCTCGACGCGATCGCCCTTCCCGACGAGCGGGTGCGTACCGCGACCCTGACCGCCGGCCAGCCGACGATCTGCTGGGATCGGCTGCTGTTCAGCGCGAAGGAGTCGGTGTACAAGGCGTGGTTTCCGCTTACCGGCCGGTGGCTGGGGTTCGAGGAGGCGGACATCGAGCTGGACCCGGCCGGCACCTTCGTCGCCCGGTTGCTGGTGCCCGGCCCGCTGCTCGGAGGCAAGCCGGTGAGCAGCTTCCACGGCCGGTTCCTGATCGACCAGGGCCTGCTGCTCACCACCATCGCCGTACCCCTCGACGGCTGAGCCGCCGCGAGGCCGACCGACGGCGCAACCGCCACGAGAGCCTCCGATGGCTGAGCCGGCGTCGGCCGGTCAACCCGTCGGCAGCCGGTTCTTCTGCACCTTGCCCAGGGCGTTGCGGGGCAGCGCGTCGACCAGCCGTACCTGCCGTGGCCGCTTGTGCACCGACAACTGCCGGGCCACGAAGTCGATCAGCTCCACCTCGCCCACGTCGTCGCCGACCACGTACGCCGTGACCTGCTGGCCGAGATCCGGATGGGGAGTGCCCACCACGGCGGCCTCCCGAACGCCGGGATGGGCCAGCAGCACCTCCTCGACCTCCCCGGCACCGATCCGGTAGCCACCGCTCTTGATCAGGTCGGTGGCGGACCGGCCGATGATCCGGTGCCAGCCATCCGGGCCGATCGTGGCCACGTCACCGGTGCGGAACCATCCGTCCGGAGTGTGGCTCGCCTCGTCGGCGTCCGGCCGGTGGAGATAGCCGTCGAAGAGGGTTGGCCCGCGGACCTCAAGTTCCCCGATCGCGGCACCGTCGGTCGGCAGCGGCTCCCCCCGCTCGTCCACCACCCGGGTCTGCACCCCCGGTAACGGCACCCCGACTGCGCCGGGACGGCGGTCACCGTCCGCCCGGGCGCTCACCGTGATCAACGTCTCGGTCATCCCGTACCGTTCGACCACCCGGTGGCCGGTGAGCCCGGCCAGGTCGGCGAAGACCGAGCTGGGTAGGCCCGCGCTGCCCGAGACCAGCAACCGCGCCGCACGCAGCGCCCTGGCCGCGGCCGGATCGGCCGCGATCCGCGACCAGACGGTGGGGACTCCGAAGTAGAGCGAGCCGGCGGCGGTCGCGTACCGCTCCGGGTGGGGTCGACCCACGTGGCGCAGCCGGCTGCCCACCCGCAGTGGACCCAGTACGCCGAGCACGAGGCCGTGCACGTGGAACAGCGGCAACCCGTGCACCAGCAGGTCGTCCGGGGTCCAGCGCCACGCCTCGGCGAGCCCGTCGAGGCAGGCGGCGACCGCCCGTCGCGAGAGGACGACGCCCTTCGGCGGCCCGGTGGTGCCGCTGGTGTAGAGCACCAGCGCCGTCCGGGCCGGCTCCGGCTCGGCGTACCCGGTGTCCGAACGTCGCGTCAGGTCGACGGGGATGATCGGCGGCCCCGATCCGTCGCCCCAGCCGGTCCCAGGCGGGGCGAGCATCGCCCGGGCCGCCGAGTCCCGCAGGATGTGGCCGCGTTCCACCGGGCCGGCGTCCGGCGGCACCGGCACGACCGCCGCGCCGGCCAGCAGCGCGCCGACCACGCCCACCACCGTCTCCAGGCTGGCGGTCGCCTCGACGGCGACCCGGTCCAGCCCGCGTACGTCGTCGGCGACCGCGGTGGCGAGCTGTCGCAGTTCCACCCAGGACACCGCCCGGTCCACGATGCGGACCGCCTCCGGGGACTCGTCGGTGGTGGCGGAGAGCCAGTCGAGCAGCGGCACGGCAGTCACCCTTCTCAGTCGGTGGCGGCGCGCCGGGCACGGGCCCGACGACGCCCCTCGTGCATCGCCTGCACCCGCGGCACCGGAATGCTCCGGCCCTCCGCCACCAGGTCGGCGGGGAGTTGCTGCGGCGGCGGCATCAGCTCGGTCCACGGGTCCCGGTCCACCAACAGCTCGGGGACCGTCCGGATGGTGAAGTCGGCAGGTGTCACGGACCCCAGCTCCGGCCAGGGCACCGGGAAGGAGACCGGCACCCCGGGTCGTAGCCGTGGGCTGTAGACCGACACGACGGTGGCGCCACCGGACCGGGTCGGATCGACGAAGACCTTCCCGCCCCGGTCCTCCCGGATGAACGCGGTGGTCGCCAGCGCCGGATCCAGCCGCTCCGCGTGCGCCGCGAGGGCCCGGGTGGCCGCGGCCAACTCCTCGGCGTCCGGGCCGGGGGCGATCGGCACGAAGACGTGCACACCCTTGGCTCCGCTGGTCTTCACCGCACCGGCCAGCCCGGCGTCGTCGAGGGCCTGCCGGACCAGCAACGCGGCGGCCACCCCGGCGGCGAAGCCGCCGTCGGCGGGCGGGTCGAGGTCGAGCACCAGGTGGGTGGGGCGGCTCAGGTCGTCGACCGTGGCCAGGGTCGGGTGGTACTCCACCGCCCGCTGGTTGGCGAACCAGAGCAGCGTACGGCGGTCGTCGCAGAGCGCGTACGCGATCTCCCGGCGCGACGCCTCGGCCCAGATCGGCACCCGGCGTACCCAGTCGGGGGCGTAGTTCGGCAGGTTCTTCTGCATGAACGGTGGCTGGCCCGGACGCACCCGGACCACCGACAGCGGACGGTCCCGCAGCTGCGGGACGAGGCGGTCGGCGACCGCGTCGAGGTAGTCGACCAGGTCGCGCTTGACCGCGCCGGAGCCGTCGAACAGCACCTGGTCGAGATTGGTAAGCGCCACACCGTCCCGGGTCTTCTCCGCCCCGCTCACCCGACCACCATCCCGGTCCTACGCCCGGCGGTCAACCGAGACACGTCCCGATCCCGGCATGCTCGCTCAGTTGAGTGGACCTCCGGCGGCGACCGCGGCGAGCAGCCGGGCGGTGTGCGCGCGGGTGGCCGCGTACAGGCCGGAGCCGTAGCTGACCCGGGCCACCCCGAGGGCGGCCAACTCGGCGATCGTCGGTACTCCGGCACGGGCCAGCACGTTCACCGGCGCCGCCATCGCCTCGACGAAGCTGCCCAGCGCTGCCGGCTCGGCCAGCACGATCGGGTAGACGCAGTCCGCGCCGGCCGCCAGGTAGCGCCGGCCACGCCGGATCGCCTCGGCGAGCCGCTCGGCCGGCTTCCGGTCGGGGTGCAGGAAGACGTCCACCCGGGCGTTGAGCACCACCGCCACCCCGGCCGTATCGGCCGCCGCGCGTACTCCGGCCAGCAACTCGGCCTGCTCCTCGGCGTCCACCAGAGCGCCGGTACGCGGGTCGGAATCCTCCAGGTTGAGCCCGACCGCACCGGCTTCGAGCAGGCGCGTGACCAGCTCGTCCGGCTTCCGGCCGTACCCCCGCTCCAGGTCGGCGGTGACCGGCACGTCGACCGCCCGGGTGATTCGCGCCACGGCGCCGAACATCTCGTCCAGCGGGAGGTTCTCCCCGTCGCGGTGGCCGAGCGACTCGGCCACGGCGGCGCTGCCGGTGGCCACGGCCGGGAAACCGGCGTCGGCCACCGCCCGGGCCGAGCCGGCGTCCCACACGTTGGGCAGGACCAGCGGGTCACCCGGCCGGTGCAGAGCGCGCAGCGCGCTGGCCCGCGCGCTCAGAGAAACGGACATGGGGTGGATTCTCGGGCAGCCGGCTGGCAAGCCTGAAGGACCAATCCAGGGCGAGTGGCTGTGGGGAACACCACTGATCTGACCGATCGGTCAGCTGCTGACCGATCGGTCAGGCATGCTGGGGGCCATGGCCCGCACCACCCCGCAGACGCATGGCGAGATCCTGGCCGCTGCGGCCCGCCGCTTCGGCGTCACCGGCTACCGGGGCACCTCCCTACAGGACATCGCCGGTGAGGTCGGCTGCTCGAAGGCGGCGGTGCTCTATCACTTCGCCAACAAGGAGGCCATCCTCACCGAGTTGATGGCTCCGGCGATCGAGGTGCTGCGTTCGCTCGACAAGCGGATCGCGGCCCAGGCAGATCCGGCGTCGGCCCAGCGGGTCGCCGCCGAGGGCTTCGTCGACCTCGCGGTCCGCTTCCGCGGCGAGATCGCGCTGCTCCGCGGTGAGTTCCCGGAGCTGATGCAACAGCCCGGCTTCGCGCACATCCAACAGATCTCCGAGCGGCTGCTCGACGCGCTCGCCGGGCGAAGCGCGCGGGCGCCGGCCCGGATCGCCGCGTTCGTGCTGCTCGCCGGCGTCGCCGAGACCTGCGGCGAGTTTGCCGACGTGCCCGACGAGGAACTGCGCAGATCGCTGCTGACGCTGCTGCGACGGGCCCTGGAACCCGTCAACTGACCCGTTCCACAAGCAACTACCGAGGGAAAGGACCTCATGGCGACCCTGCTCTACCGGCTTGGCCGGGGTGCGATGCGCCGACGGCGACTCGTCGCCGCGATCTGGCTCGTCGTACTCGTCGGGCTCGGCCTGGCTGCGGCGACCCTGCGCGGCCCGACGGCCAGCAACTTCACCATGCCCGGCACCGAGTCCCAGCGCGCGATCGACCTGCTCGCCGAGCAGTTCCCGGCGGCAGCCGGCGCCACCGGCACGATCGCGGTCAAGGCACCGGACGCCGGCCAGCTCGGCACACCCGAGGGTCAGGCGGTGGTCCAGGGCATCACCCAGGAGGCGACCGCCGTGCCCGGGGTGATCGGTGCGGTCGACCCCTTCCAGGTCGGTGCCGTCTCGCCAGACGGCCAGTACGCGCTGGTCCAGGTGCAGTTCAACGGCGGCGTGGACACGATGACCGACGAACAGCGGGACGCCTACCAGGAGGTGGGTGCCCAGGCCAAGGCCCAGGGCTGGCAGGTCGCCCCCGGCGGTGAGGTGCTCAACGCCGAACCCGAGGTCGGGTCCACCGAGGCGATCGGTGTGGCGGTGGCACTCGTCGTCCTGATCGTCACCTTCGGCTCGCTGGTCGCGGCGGGCATGACCATGCTCAACGCGCTGATCGGCGTCGGCGTCGGCATGGCCGGACTGTTCGCGCTCAGCGACGTGATCGAACTGACCAGCACCGCGCCGATCCTGGCGCTGATGCTCGGCCTCGCCGTCGGCATCGACTACTCGCTCTTCATCACCTCCCGGTACCGGCAGAACCTGCTCGACGGGCTACCGGCCGACGAGGCGGTCGGCCGGGCGGTCGGCACCGCCGGCTCGGCGGTGGTCTTCGCCGGCGCCACGGTGGTCATCGCCCTGGCCGGACTCGCCGTGGTGAACATTCCCTTCCTCACCGTGATGGGTCTGGCCGCGGCCGGCACGGTGACCGTCGCGGTGCTGGTGGCGATCACCCTTCAGCCGGCCCTGCTGGGCTTCGCCGCCGGCCGGGTGCTGCCCCGCCGACTGCGCAACTCGGTCCCGGTGACGACCGGAAACAGCGATCGGGCCACCGGGGAGAGCGACCGGACCGCCGGGCACAACGCCCCGGCCGACGGCACCGGCGACACGTCGACCGACGGCAGCGGCAGTGCGTCGACCGACCACCCGGCGCCGCAGGCCGCCACCATCGCCGGGGAGGACCGTTCGGCGTTCGGATTCCGCTGGGCCGAACTGATCACCCGCTTCCGGATCCCGGTGATCCTGGTCGGCGTACTCGGTCTCGGGTTGCTTGCGCTGCCCGCGCCGGACATGCGGCTCGCCCTGCCGGACGCCGGCACCGCGCCGACCGGCACGGCCGCCCGGGTCTCCAACGATCTGATCACCGAGGGCTTCGGACCCGGCTTCACCGGCCGCCTCGCGGTGGTCGTGGCCGGCGACGACGCCGCCGCCACCGCGGCGGCGATCCCGCAGGTGACCGGCCTCGTGCAGCGCAACGAGAACGTGCTGGCGGTGGCGCCGCCGCAGCTCAGCCCGGACGGCCGGACCGCGCTGCTCGGGGTGATCCCGCAGACCGGGCCGACCGACCCGGCCACCGAGACGATGGTGCAGGACATCCGTACGGCCGTCGCCGACGTCCCGAACGCGGACGTGCTGCTTACCGGCGTGACCGCGGTCGGCATCGACATCTCGGAGAAGCTCTCCGACGCCCTGCCGGTCTACCTGACGCTTGTCGTCGGGCTGTCGATCCTGCTGCTCATGCTGGTGTTCCGGTCGCTGCTGGTGCCGGTCAAGGCGGCGCTTGGCTTCCTGCTCACCGTGGCCGCGACGTTCGGTATCACGGTGGCGGTGTTCCAGCAGGGTCACCTCGCCGACCTGGTCGGCCTGGACACCCCCGGTCCGCTGATCAGCTTCCTGCCGATCCTGCTGATCGGCATCCTGTTCGGCCTGGCCATGGACTACGAGGTCTTCCTGGTCTCCCGGATGCGGGAGGACTTCGTGCACGGTGACACCGCCCGGCAGGCCACCATCAACGGGATGGGCCACGGCGCCCGGGTGGTGACCGCCGCCGCACTGATCATGACGTCGGTCTTCGGTGGCTTCGTCTTCCTCGACGACCCGGTGATCAAGTCGATGGGCTTCGCACTCGCCATCGGCGTGGCCATCGACGCCTTCGTGGTCCGGATGACGATCGTCCCGGCGGTGATGTCGCTGCTCGGCAAGGCGGCCTGGTGGCTACCGCGCTGGCTGGACCGGGCGCTGCCAAACGTCGACATCGAGGGCGAGAAACTCCGCGCCCAACTCGACAAGGTGTAGGCAAGCAAGGATGCAAGGAGGGGCCCCCTGTTAACGCCTCGTGCATAGCAGGGGGCCCTTATTAACGCGCCTCCGCCTTATTAACGCGCCTCCGCCCGATTAACGCGCCTCCGCCCGCGCGTGACTCAGACGCCGGCCGGGTACGTCTCCATCTCGCCAGGCGTGGAAAGCGCGGGCAACGGATGCAGCGCGGTCGTCTCGTCGCACCAGATGAAGGCGTCGTACCGCGCCCCCAGCTGGGTGGGCACGTAGTTGCCCCACGACTCGAACGACGGGTCGTACACCACTCCGATCGCCCGGTGGTCGTAGGTGTCGGTGACCCAACCGGGCTGGTCCGGTCCGCCGAAGATCAGCACCGCGCGTTCCGGCATGAGTTCGTGCAGCCGGTGCTCCACCGAGCCGGGACGGGCCGGCGGCACCAGCATCGCCTCGGCCGGTGACCCCCAGCGCGGCGCGGCGATCGCCGTGCCGCGCCAGCTGCCGAAACCGATGAGCACGACGCCGTCGGCACCGTGGCGTTCCCGGGCCAGCTGGCCGATGTTCACCATCCCGTCGTCAGCCATGTCGGTCGCCCGCGCGTCGCCGACGTGCGTGTTGTGCGCCCAGACCACCCCCCGGGCGCCCGGCCCGTAGCGGTCCAGCAACCGGTCAAGCGTGTCGGCCATGTGGGTGTCCCGGACGTTCCACGAACCCGGACCACCGGCGACCATCTCCCGGTAGTAGCGCTCGGCGCCGGCCACCACCTCCGCGTTCTGCCAGGCCGAGAAGGCGCCCGGTCCGTCCACGGCGGCCTGTTCCCGGGTACGCGCCAGCAGCCGTACCACCTCCGGCTCGCAGCGTGCGGAGACGAACCGGCTGGCGATGCCGTACTCCTCGACCCGCTTGCCGTACGGCTCGAAGCAGCGGTACGCCTCCTGCGCGGCCTCCAGCGACGCCGGGTCCTCCTCGCCCAGATAGTCGAAGATCGCCTGCATCGACTCCCAGAGGCTGTAGACGTCGAGGCCGTGGAAACCGGCCCGGGCCGGCTCGGCCCGCTCCATGTTCCACGCCCGCAACCAGCGACAGAAGCGGGCCACCTCGGCGTTCGCCCACATCCACGTCGGCCACCGCTCGAAGCGCTCAAGCGCGATCTGCGGCTCGACCGCACCGCCCGGCGCGCCGACCACCGAGCGGTGCACCCGGTCGCAGTCGGGCCAGTCACCCTCCACCGCGACGAAGTTGAAGCCGCACTCGGCGATCAACCGGCGGGTCAACTGCTCCCGGATCCGGTAGTAGTCGTAGCTGCCGTGCGTCGCCTCCCCGATCATCACCACCCGGGCGTCCCGAACGCGCTCCAGCAACGGGTCGAAGTCGCTCGGCGCGCCGAGCCGCTGTACGAGCATGACCGCGGCTACCCCGCACCCCGGCGGGCAAACGCGGGGCGGCGCGGTGGTGTGCCGGGACGGTCGGCGGGGTAGCTCTGACGGCATGACCGACAGCGGTGTCTCCCTGCCGGAGTACCTCGTGGGCCTGGACTACCCCGTGTCCCGCGAGGACCTCGTCCGCTGGTGCCAGGAGAACGGCGCGAGCACGGCGGAGTTGCAGACCGTACGGTCGCTGCCGGTGGAGCAGTTCGGTTCCCCCGACGAGCTGGCCGAGGCGCTGCGCAGCACGCTCTGACCGAGCACCTCAGCGGGCGTGCAGCAGGCGGTGCAGGACCAGCCACTGCTCCGGCCAGACGTGCCCGACCGGGGCGGCCGGGTCGAGTCGGCTGGCCCGCAGCGCCGCCGCCAGCCGGGCGCGCGGATACCGGCGGCCAAGCGACGCCGCGAGGGAACCGCCGACCCCGCCGAAGCCCAGCTCGACCATCGAGCGGTACGCCGGCAGGGCGGACGGTGCCAGCAGCGGCTGGGTCCGCCGCTCGATGCGCAGGATGCCCGCCTCGACCCGGGGCACCGGACGAAAGGCGGTACGCGGAATCCGCCCGGCGTAGCGCCAGCCGAACTCCGGCCAGGTCAGCACGGTCAACCGGCTCCACCGGCCGTAGTCACCGGCACGGCGACGGGCGTACTCCAACTGGGTGAGCAACGTCGCCGTACGCAGCCGGGGCGCGGCCAGGCACCAGCGCACCACGGCCGCGGTAAGCGACCACGGGATGTTGCCGACCACGGCGAACTCCTCGCGCGGCGGCGACGCGGCGAGGAAATCGGCCTGGCGGTGGGTCACCGTGGGCAGGGCCGCGCAGACCCGGGCCAGTTCCGCACCGGCGTCGGGATCCACCTCGTAGGCGACCAGCCGGCCGCAGCGCGCGGCCAGTGGCCGGGTCAGTTGGCCACGCCCGGCGCCCACCTCGATCACCAGACCATCGGGATCCGGGCGGGCGGCCTCGACCATCCGCGCGATCGCGGCCGGGTCGGCGAGGAAGTTCTGGGAGAGTACGCGACGGGACCGGTCGCGCTCGGTGGTGCGGGTACGGCGGGGTGCCATCTGGCGGTCGTCCTGTCTGTCGCCGAAGGGGCGACGGATGCGGACAGGCAGCCGGAGTCGGGGCCTGTCCGAGGGATCGGGACTCGGACGACCCTGGTGAATTGGCGCGAGAGCAGCACCTGCGGGGCAGGCGGTGCCGAAGGCGTACGCGGAGGCGTCAGTCGCGGATCATCGCGCCGGCCAGGGCCGGGCGCCGGACTCGCGGGCGGGCCTGCGACAGCGGCCCGAACGCGGCCGACGCAACGGCCGCGTTGATCAGAGCGTACGTACCCATGGCCGCGACCCTACGACCCGCCGGCCGACCCGGCCACCGCTTTTTCGGTAGTCGAGGCCGGCCTCGGCGCTGCGCGGGTCGGCTCAGCCGGCCAGGTCGACGGCGGTGGACCGGGTGCGGGCGGCGTCGGCGGCGGCGAGTACGGCCACCACCTCGCGGCCGAAGCGCACGTCGCAGCGGTGGTCCCGGGTGCCGGCGTCGATCTCCGTAAGCAGTTGGTCGATCGCCGCCCCGAACGCCGTCGCCGAACTTCCGCTCGGGTTGGGGAGGGTCTCGACCCCGTTCTCGCCGTAGAAGACGAACTCGCTGGCCACCGCCGTCGGCGGGGCGTCCAGGGTCAGCGACACCGTGCTGACGGCACCGCCGTCGTGAGTGAGCAGCAGGTGCACCAGGCCGCCCGGACCGTCGACGGCCACCACCCGGGTCACCCGGCCGAGCACCGGCAGCAGGATCGCCAGGGCGTGCGGGCCGATGTCCCAGAGTGCGCCGTGCTGGCGGCGCCAGGGCGACTGTCCGTACGGGCTGCTGGGCTGGAAGATCGAGGCGAACCGGATCACGTGTGCGGTGTGCCAGCCACCGGCGGCTGCGGCGGCGGCCACGAAGCCGGCGACCTCGGGCTGGTAGCGGGCGGTGAAGAAGACCACCGACGCCACGCCGGAGCGGGTCGCCGCGTCGACCACCCGGTCGGCGTCGGCGAGGCTGAGCGCGAGTGGCTTGTCCAGCAACAGGTGCCGCTTGGCGTTGGCGGCCCGCACGGCGATCTCCGCCTGGACGTCCGGCGGCAGCGCGACGGCCACCACGTCACAGGCTTCGATAAGCGCGTCCACGTCGTCGAAGGCCGGTACGCCGTAGCGGGTGGCGAGCGCGGCGGCCCGATCCCGGTTGCGACCCCAGACACCCACCAGTTCGGCCCTCGGGTGCGCGTCGAGCGCCGCCCCGTGCGTTTCCGCCGCCCAGTGCCCGGTGCCGAACAACCCGAACCGCATCCCGCGAACCTCCCCATCGTCGTCGATGCCGCAGCCGGGCCACGGCACGCCCACGCTATCGGTTGCCGGGCGCGACCGGGCTTTACTACGGGGCTTAGTAGAGTGATGCGGTGAGCGAATTGAGCGCCGGACGGCGTCGGTGAGCGGCACCGGGTCCCCGGTCGACGGCGTGCTGGCCGTCGCCGCCATCGTGTTGTCGCTGTTGGTCGCCGCCTGGGCACTTGTGGCCACGCTGCGCCACCGGCCACCGGACCGGGTGCAGTTGATCGGCCTGGCCGTAATGGAACTGCTTCTGCTCGGGCTGGGGGTGTTGGCCGGGGTGGCGCTCGCCGGTGGCGAGCAACCGGGCGAGCCGGGTGCGTTCTTCGGCTACCTGGTCACGCTTGTCTGCCTGCCGCCGCTGGCGGCGGTGCTGGCCCGGATGGAGCCGACCCGCTGGGGGTCGGCGATCGTCTGCGCGATCTGCCTGGTGACGCCGGTGGTCGTGATCCGGCTGCAACAGACCTGGGAGTTGATCGGTGGCTGAGCTGCGGACCGCGCGGTCGATGCGGACCAACGCCGGCCCGGGCCGGCTGCTGATCGCGGTGTACCTGATCTTCGCGATCGCGGCCACCAGCCGGGCCGGCCTTCAGATCGTCACGAGGTTCGACGAGGCGCCACTGGCGTACCTGCTCTCCGCGCTCGCCGCGGTGGTCTACATCGTGGCGGCGGTGGGCCTGGCCCGGGCCGGGCACGCGGGCCGCCGGGTCGCGCTCGCCTGCTGCGCGGTCGAGCTGGTCGGGGTGCTCGGGGTCGGCGCGTTCAGCCTCGTCCGACCCGACCTCTTTCCGGACGAAACGGTCTGGTCCGGTTTCGGCAGCGGCTACGGCTACATCCCCCTGCTGCTCCCCATTCTCGGCCTGGCCTGGCTCGCGAAGACCCGGTAAGGAAGGGCCCCTTGTTAACGCCTGGTGTATAGCAAGGGCCCCCTATTAACGCAGCAATCCGCTTAACGCACCCAGCCGCCTAGCGCACCCAACCGCTTAGCGCACCCAACCGCTTAACGCACCCAGCCACGCGCAGCCGACGATCAGTCCTTCGGACCGCCCGCGACGTAGACGACCTGACCGGAGACGAAGGACGCGCCCTCGCTGACCAGGAACGCGATGGTGTGAGCCACGTCCTCGGGCCGCCCCACCCGGCGGACCGGGATCTCCGCCTCGGCGTGCTTCTGCAACGCCTCGAAGTCGATTTTCATTCGCGCGGCGGTGGCGGCGGTCATGTCGGTGACGATGAAGCCGGGCGCGACCGCGTTGACGGTCACCCCGAACGGCCCCAACTCGATGGCGAGGGTCTTGGTGAAGCCCTGCAAACCGGCCTTGGCCGTCGAGTAGTTCGCCTGACCCCGGTTGCCGAGCGCCGAGGTGCTGGAGAGGTTGACGATCCGGCCCCACTTGGCCTCGACCATGTACTTCTGCGCGGCCTGGCTGAACAGGAACGCGCCGCGCAGGTGTACGCCCAGGACCGTGTCCCAGTCGACGTCGGTCATCTTGAACAGCAGATTGTCCCGGAGCACACCTGCGTTGTTGACAAGCACGGTCGGCGCGCCCAACTCGGCGGCGACCCGCTCGACGGCGGCCTCCACCTGGGCCCGGTCGGCCACGTCCGCGCCGACGCCGAGCGCCCGGCCGCCGGCCGCCGTGATCGCGTCCACGGTTTCCCTGGTCGCCGACTCCTCGATGTCGATCACCGCGACGGCGAGCCCGTCGGCGGCCAGCCGCTTGGCGGTGGCCGCCCCGATCCCCCGCGCCGCCCCGGTCACGATGGCGACCCGCTGCCCCTCCGACATGCCTACCTCCCGGTAACTTGGCTTGACCGCAGGAGCCTAACCCACCCGAAACCCGGCGAGATCCGGCTAGCACCGAAGCCCGCCGGGTCCCACCGACGCCACCTCGCGTGACCACGCGGAGCCGCGCCGCCACGCTCGGAGCCGCGCCGCCACACGCTCGGGGCCGCGCCGCCACGCTCGGAGCCGCGCCGCCACGCTCGCTCGGGGCCGCGCCGATCAGGTACGCCAAGAGCGGCAGAGCCGGATCCAGCGGTAGCCGTAGCCCGCCAGCGCCAGCTTGTCCAGCTTGCCCACGTCACCGTAGTTGCGGTCGGCGAGCACGTCGATGGGCAGGTCCGCCTCGGGCTGGAGCAGGCTCAGGTCCACCTCGACATCGGTGGTACCCAGGTTGTGCAGGAAGACCATCGTCCCGCTCGGCCCGTCGGCCCGGTGCGCCAGCACGCCCGGCGGCATCGGCACGTCGATGTGAGTGGTGGAGCCGAAGCCGATCTCCGGTGCCTCCCGGAGCGTACGGATCATCCGCTCGAACCAGCTGAGCAGCGAGTTGCGGTCCCGCCGCTGGAGGGTGACGTTCACCTTCTCGTACCCGAAATCGCCCTTGTCGATGACCGGGCGGACCAGCTTCTCCGGCTCCGCCGCGGAGAAGCCGGCATTGACCTGGCTCGACCACTGCATCGGGGTACGGATCGCCTCCCGCCCGTCCAGCGACAGGTCCTCGCCCATCCCGATCTCCTCGCCGTAGCGCAGCACCGGGGTGCCGCGCAGCGAGAACTGGAGGGAGTACGCCAACTCGATGCGCCGCCGATCGTTGCCCAGCATCGGTGCCAGCCGGCGGCGGATGCCCCGGTCGTAGATGCGCATGTGCTTCTCGGGGCCGAACTGCTCGTACACCTGGTTGCGTTGTTCGGCGGTGAGCCGGGACAGGTCGATCTCGTCGTGGTTTCGCAGGAAGGTGGCCCACTGCCCACCCTCCGGCAGGGCCGGGGTGTCGCGCAACGCCTCGATCACCGGTTCCGGGTCCTGCCGGGCCAGCGCCAGCATCAGCCGGCCGTTGAGCATGAAGTCGAAGAGCATGTGCACCCGGTTCGCCGAGCCGCCGCTGTCACCGAAGAAGGCGGGCAGTTGGTCGGGCTCGACGTTCGCCTCGGCGAGCAGGAGGCCGTCGCCGCGCCGCCACTGCACGTGCTGGCGCAGCTCGGTCAGGAACGGGAAATCCAGCTCCGGGTTCGGGTCGCCGGGCTCGGTCCGCTCGATGATGAACGGCACCGCGTCCATCCGGAAGCCGGCCACCCCGAGCTGGAGCCAGAACGACATGATCTTCTTGATCTCGGCGCGTACCGCCGGGTTCTTCGTGTTCAGGTCGGGCTGGAACTTGTAGAAGCGGTGGTAGTACCACGCCTTCGCGGTGCGGTCATAGGTCCACGTCTCGTGCTGCTCGCCGGGGAAGACCATGCCCTGGTGCCGGTCGGCCGGTTCGCGCTCGGACCAGACGTACCAGTCACGGTAGGGCGAGTCCGGCGAGGAGCGCGCGGACTGGAACCACGGATGCTGATCGGAGGTGTGGTTGACGACCAGGTCGATGATCACCCGGATGCCCCGGTTGTTCGCCTGGTGCAGCAGCTCGGCGAAGTCGCCGAGGGTGCCGAACCGGGGATCGATGTTGTAGAAGTCCGTCACGTCGTACCCGTCGTCGTCATTCGGCGACGGGTGGATGGGGTGCAGCCAGAGGCAGGTCACGCCCAACCGGGCCAGGTAGTCCAGCCGGCTGATCAGCCCCGGGATGTCGCCGACTCCGTCACCATCGGAATCGGCGTACGTGTCGATGTCGAGGCAGTAGACGACCGCCTCCGAGTACCACCTGTCAGACATGCCCCCGTACCTTCTCCGAGGTGGGCGGACGGCAAACCCGTCAGCCCGTTACGGTGCCGTGATGCGAAGCATCGAGTGGTCGAGCGGCAGTTGGCGGCAACCGCCGGTACGCGTGACCGAGGAGCCGGACGGCAGCCTGAGCGTCGAGCCGGCCGCCGGCAGTGACCTGTGGCGGCACACCAGTTACGGCTTCGTGCACGAGGACGCCCCGGCACTGCTCGCGCCCTTCCCCACGGGCAGCGCGGTCGAGGTGGACCTCCGGCTGGACTATGCCGAGCAGTTCGACCAGGCGGGCGTACTGGTGTGGGTGGACGACCGCAACTGGGTCAAGGCCGGCGTCGAGGTCAGCGACGGCCAGCCCCAGGTCGGCGCGGTGGTGACCCGCGAGTCTTCCGACTGGTCGGTCGCGCCGGTTCCGGACTGGGCGGGCCGGGAGGTCAGCGTACGGGTCAGCCGCTGCGGTGACGCGCTGACCGTACGCGCCCGGGTGGCCGGGGAACCCTGGCGGCTGGTCCGGCTCGCCCCGCTGGCACCGGACGCCACCGCCTTCGCCGGCCCCTACTGCTGTGCACCCTCCCGGGCCGGGCTCACCGTCCGCTTCACCGGCTGGCGGCACGGCTCGCCCGACGAAACCCTGCATCCCGACCCGCCTCATTGATCATGAAGTTGTCGTTACCCGTCACGACAACAACTTCATGATCAACGGGCGGTAGCGCGGGTCAGGGCAGCGTGCGCAGGTGCGGGGCGACGGTGCGGGCGAAGTTGTTGTTGTGGGTGACGTCCCAGTTGACGGACCAGGTCATCGCACCGCGCAGGGCCGGGTAGGTACGCGGCGGACGGAAGCTGCCGCAGTTGGTGCCCCGGGTCAGACAGTCCAGTGCGGCGTTGACCACGCTGGGCGCGACGATGCCACCACCGGCCGCCCCGGGACCGGCCGGCAGGCCGAGCCCGACCTGGTCGGGCCGGAGCCCCGCCTCCAACTGGATGCAGGCCAACGCCACGATGAAGTTCACCGTGCCCTGGGCGTACGCGGCGTTGTTGTCGCAGCCAAGCATCGCCCCGGAGTTGTAGAACTGGGTGTTCACCACGGTCAGGATGTCCCGGATGTCCAGCGCCAGCTTGAAGTAGCTGCTCGCCGGGTTCTGCATGTCTATGGTCTGCGGCGCCATCGCGATGATCAACCGGCTGCCCACCTTGGACCGCAGCGACCGTAGCGCCTGCGCCATGTAGGTCGGGTTCAGCCCGTTCTCCAGGTCGACGTCCACGCCGTCGAAGCCGTAGCGCTGAATCAGGGCGTACACGCTGTCGGCGAAGGCCGTCGCGGACGCCGCGTTGTCCACCACGACCCGACCGGTCTCCCCACCGACCGAGATGATGACCTTCTTGCCCCGGCTCTGGAGGGTCCGCACGTCGGCGGCGAACTCGGCGTCGGTGTAGCCGCCGAGCGACGCGGCGAGCCCGGGGTCGACGGCGAAGCCGACCGCGCCGGGGGTGCCGGTGGCGTCGGCGAAGGCGACCGCGACCAGGTCGTACTCGTTCGGCACGTCGCGCAGCCGCAGCTCGACCGCCGGGTTGTCGAAGTTGTGCCAGTACCCGGTAAGGATGTGCTTCGGCAGCCCGGTGACCGGCGGCGAGGTGGTCGGCGGCGGCGTACTGGTGGGTGAGGTGGTCGGCGGCGGCGTGGTGGTGGGTGGCGGCGTGGTCGGGGGTGGCGGCGTGGTCGGCGTGGTTCCGCCGCCGCAGGCCGCGCCGTTCAACCGACAGTTCGTCGGTACGCCGGAACCGTTGCCCAGGAAGCCGAAGGAGACCGAGGTGCCCGGGGCGATGGTGCCGTTCCACGAGCGGTTGGTGAAGGTGTACCGCTGCCCGGTCGAGGTGAGCAGGGCGTCCCAGTAGGTGCCGACCGTGCTGCCGGCGGGCAGGTCGAAGCTCAAATTCCAGCCGTTGACGGTGGCGGTGCCGCCGTTGGTGATCGTGTACTTCCCTTCCCAGCCCGAGCCCCAGTCGGACGTCTTGACGAAGCTCGCGGTGACTCCTGCGGCGTACGCGGCAGGTGCCAGCCACACCGCGCCCAGTGCGGCGGCCAGCGCACCGACCACCGACAGCACCAGGGTCCTGGACCGTTTCATGTGCCCCTCCAGACCGGACAGAAATCCATCGTCGTCAACCTGACGCCTATTATTAAGACTGTTAACTATTTCTGTCCAGAGGGGCGGTGCGAGTGGTTAATAAGGGGCCCCTGCTCTACCGGAGGCGTTAACAAGGGCCCCTTCCTTGCACCTCAGCGGCGGAAGTGGAACCAGTTGACGTTTACGAAGTCGTTCGGCTGGCCGCTACTGAAGGTGAGGTAGACCGTCTGCCGGCCGGTCACCGAGGAGACGTTGCCGGGCACCGTGCGCCAGCTCTGCCAGCCGCCGGTGTTGGCGATGGCGAAGCTGCCGATCGGCGTGCTGGTCGGGCTACCGATGCGCACCTCGACCAGGCCACTCACCCCGGCCGCCGCGCCGGAGGCGACTCGCGCCACGAAGTCCCGGGGGCCGGGCGAGCCGAAGTCCACGTTGTCGAACCGGACCCAGTCGCCGTTGCGTAGCGCACCGATGTTCTGTCCGCCCTCGGAGCAGCTCTCGACGAGCACCCCGTTCTGCGCGTTGAAGGACTCGGCCTGGATCGTCGCGTACGCGTCCCGCGCGCCGCTCGGCGGCGGGGTGGTGGTGGCCGGCGGTGGGGTGCTGCCGCCGCCCCGGCTGTAGACGGCCACGTAGTCGACAAGCATCGGCCGCCCCGGCACCGTCGCCGAGGTCGGCGTGACGCTGCCAGCCACACCGTCCGGGAAGGCACCGCCCATCGCCACGTTGAGCAGCAGGAAGTAGCCGGCGTGACCGGTCATCTGGGACCAGTACGGCTCGCCGATCCGGCTCTGGCTGACCGTGTGGTAGAGCTGCCCGTCGACGTACCAGCGCAGTTGCTGCGGGCTGACCGAGGCGTCCCACTCGAAGCGGTAGGTGTGGAAGGCCGACTGGCAGGTGCTGCCCGGGCAGGCACGGGAGGCGCCGATGCCGTTGAACTCGTCGCACGGCCCGCCCGGCGCGACGCCGCAGTGCAGCACGCCCCAGACCGTGTTGAGCCCGTTCACGTTCTCCATCACGTCGAACTCGCCGACGCCCGGCCAGTTCTGGTAGTTGCCCCGGTACGGCGATCCGAGCGCCCAGAACGCGGGCCAGTAGCCGGAGGCGGCGGCACCGGTCACGTTTGGCATCTGGATCCGGCCCTCGATGGCCAGTACGCCGCCGGAGGGCGGCTTGAAGTTGCTGCGTACCGTCTCGATCCGGGCCGAGGTCCAGCGACCGGAGCTGTCCCGCAGCGGCGTGATCCGCAGGTTGCCGCTGCCGTCGTGACTGACGTTTGCGGTGCTGTTGGTGTACGTCTGGATCTCGCCGGTGCCCCAGTTGGGCGGGCCGCCCGGGTAGCTGGTGCCGGTGTCGATGATCCAGTTGCTGGCCGAGGGCAGGGTGCCGGCCGCGCCGGTGAAGTCGTCGCTCCAGACCAGGCTCCAGCCGGACGGCGGCGGCGGCACGGCGGCGTCGGCGGTGGCGGCGAGCCCGGCCAGACCGGTGGTGGCGGTGATGAGCAGGGCCAACGCCAGCGGCAGCCGGCGTCGAGCGGGCAGGGCGGCGGGGGCCGCCGGGACAGGTGACATGGGACGTGCCTCTCTACGGGAACGGGCACAGAGAGCGCTCTCTCACGAGTTGTACGTCGCACCCTCGCAGTTGTCAATGCATCGATGGAGCGGATCGGTCCAGGTGCCGACCCGACCGGGTTTCCCGCGCCCAGCACAGCGGGTACATGCCGGCGACCGGGCGCGGACGGACCGCACCGGCAGGAGCGGACGGTGGTGGCGATGGTCAGGCAGGCAACGGCAGCTCCGAACCCGGCGGCCGAGCAGACCGACCTGCTCACGGTGGGTGTCGAGGAGGAGTTCCTGCTCGTGGACGCGGACCGTGGAGTCGCGGTGTCCGCCGTCGACGCGGTGCTGGACCAGGTCCCCGCCGAGCTGCGGGGGCAGGTGGAGCGGGAGTTCCAGACCAGCCAGATCGAGATCGGCAGTCCGCCGGGGCTGGAGCTGGCCTCCATCCGGCACTCGCTCGGCCTGCTCCGCACCGCCCTGGCCGACGCCGCCGAGCGGGCCGGCGTACGGCTGCTCGCGATCGGCACCGGCCCGGTCGACGGCCCGGTGCCGCCGGTGGTCGACAAGCCCCGCTTCGACCGGATGGTCGAGCGGTACCGGCTGCTGGTACCCGGACCGGGCAACAACGGCATGCACGTCCACGTCGGGGTGCCCGATCCCGACACCGGCGTACAGGTGCTCAACCACGTCCGGCCGTGGCTGCCGATCCTGCACGCGGTCACCACCAACTCACCGTTCTCCCGGGGCGAGGACACCGGTTACGCCAGCTGGCGTTCGATCGAATGGGAACGCTGGCCCTCGGTGGCACCGACCCCGTACCTGGTCAACCACGAGCATTACCAACGGCTGATCCGCCAGCTGATCGGCAGCGGCGTGATGCTCGACGAGGGCATGCTCTACTGGTACGCCCGCCTGTCGGCCAAGTATCCGACGGTGGAGCTGCGCATCGGCGACGTCTGCCCGACGGTGGACGACGCGGTGCTGGTCGCCGCGCTGGTCCGCGGTCTGGTGGCGACCGCACTTGACGACATCGCCGCCGGCCGGCCACCGCTGCCCACCGACCATCATCTGCTGGTCGGCGCGCACTGGCGGGCCGCGCACGACGGGCTGGAGGGTTCGGCGGTCGACCTGAACACCGGTGAGCTGCGGCCGGCGTGGGACGTGCTGCACCAGTTGGTCGGGCGGCTCGGTCCGGCCCTGGAGCGGCACGGTGACCTCGCCGAGGTGACCGGCCTGCTGGAGCAGCTGCGTCAGCACGGCACCGGCGCGGCGCGGCAGCGTTCCGCGTACGCGCGCACCGGTCGGATGGAGGATGTGGTGGTGGAGGTGGCGCGACAGACCCGGGGCGAGCTCCCGAAGTGACAGGAGGGTTCCCGTGGTGGAACGGATGATCGTGGTCGGTGGGGACGCCGCCGGAATGGCGACCGCCGCCCAGGCGCGGCGGCGCCGGGACCGCAGCGATCTGGAGATCGTGGCGTTCGAGCGGGGACACTTCACCTCGTACTCGGCGTGCGGCATCCCGTACTGGATCAGCGGTCTGGTGACCGATCGCGAGCAGTTGGTGGCGCGGGATCCGGCGACCCACCGCGAGCAGTTCCACATCGACGTGCGGATCCGGCACGAGGTGACCGCAATCGACCTGGACCGCCGCGAGGTGGTCGCCCGTGACCTGGACGGCGGCGGCGAGGTCCGGGAGCGCTTCGACACCCTGATGTACGCGGCCGGGGCGGTGCCGACCAAGCCGGACTGGGCCCGGACGACCGCCGCCGGGGTGTTCGGCGTGCAGACCCTCGACGACGGCTCGGCGCTGCGCAAGTGGCTGGAGGACGAGCCACGGCCCCGGCGCGCGGTGGTGGTCGGCGGCGGCTACATCGGCGTCGAGATGGCCGAGGCCCTGGTCCTGCGCGGCCTGTCGGTCACCCTTGTGGAACGGGACGAGCAGCCGATGTCGACTGTGGATCCGGACATGGCCCGGCTGGTCACCGAGGCGATGCGCGGGCTGGGCGTGGACATCCGCACCGGCGTGCAGGTCACCGGGCTGGCCGAGCGCGACGGCCGGGTCCACGGGGTGGACACCGACGCCGGGCACATCCCGACCGACCTGGTGGTGCTGGGTCTCGGCGTACGCCCGAACACCGCGCTCGCCGAGGCGGCCGGCCTGCCGCTCGGGCCGACCGGCGGGATCCGGGTGGACCGCCGGATGCGGGTCACCGGGGTACCCGGGGTGTGGGCCGCCGGGGACTGCGTGGAGACCCTGCACCGGGTCAGTGGGATGCCGGTGCACGTGCCGCTCGGCACCCACGCCAACAAGCAGGGCCGGGTGGCCGGGATCAACATCGGCGGCGGGTACGCCACCTTCGCGGGCGTGATCGGCACCGCGGTGACAAAGGTCTGCGACCTGGAGGTGGGGCGTACCGGGCTGCGCGAGCGGGACGCCCTGGCCGCCGGCTTCGAGTTCGTCTCGGTGATCGCCGAGTCGACCAACCGGGCCGGCTACTACCCGGGGGCCCGGCCGATGTCCGTGAAGCTGATCGCCGAGCGGCCCAGCGGACGGCTGCTCGGGGCGCAGATCGTCGGCCGGTCCGAGGCGGCGAAGCGGATCGACACGCTGGCCGTGGCGCTGTGGAACCGGATGACGGTGGACGACATGACCGCGCTGGATCTGGGCTACGCCCCGCCGTACGCCCCGGTCTGGGACCCGGTGCTGGTCGCCGCCCGCAAGGCCGTCGACGCCCTGGCTGGCTGACCCGTTTCTGTCGGTGGTGGGGGTTAGCGTGTGCGCGCGACCGTAGTCAAGGGCCGGCGCCACACCCCTCGGAGGACCCCATGCCGCAGGAGACGACCTACCTCGAACTGTCCGAAGTGGACGGTGGTGCGCACAAGTTCTACGAGGTGGTGGTCGACGACGCCAGGATGACCGTGCGCTACGGCCGGATCGGCGACCAGGGCCAGGTGAAGACCACCAGCTACCCCGACAACGCCCGGGCGCGGGCCGCCGCGGCCAAGAAGATCGGGGAGAAGGTCCGCAAGGGGTACGCCCCGGCGGTGCTCGGCGTACGCCAGAAGCGGGCCGTCTCCCGCCGGCAGATCGTCAGCACCCGCTCGACCGCCCGCACCGCACCGGTGCTCTGGCGGTACCACTCCGGCGCACCCGCGTTCGGCATCTTCGTCGACGGGCGCACCTGCATGGTGGGCAACGAGCGAGGAGTGATCACCACCCTCGACCACCAGGCGCGGGTGCTGGACCAGGTCCGCCTGCCCGACGGGGTGAAGTGCATCGTGGCCGACGACGACTGGATCTACGCCGGCTGCGACGACGGAAACGTCTACGACCTCTCCGGCAAGATCCCCCGGGTGGCGTACGCGATCGCGCCCGACATCGACATCTACTGGCTCGACATCCACGACGGCGTGCTGGGTGTCTCCGACGCCGACGGCGGCATCGCCGCGATCGACCACGAGGACGAGTTTCTCTGGCGACGGGCCGGGCGCGGCCAGTCGGCCTGGATGGTGCGCTGCGACGCCGACGCCGTCTACCACGGTGACTCGACCGGGGTGAGCGGCTACGACTGGCGTACCGGGCACCAGTTGTGGCACACCCGCACCGGTCCGGTGCTCTTCGGCTGGCAGGAGCGCGACGCGGTGTTCGCCGGCACCGCCTCCCGTGACGTGGTACGCCTCGACAAGGACGGCCGGACGGCCCGCAGATACCACGCCGACGCGCCGGTCTTCTCCTGCGCCACCGCCTCCGACGGCCGCTACGTCTTCGCCGGTGACAGCCACTCCTCGATCTACTGTTTCGCCGCCGACGGCACCCGGCTCTGGAAGCTCGGCACCGACTGCGGTTCGGCGTACTCGATGCAGTACCACGACCAGCGCCTCTACCTGGTCACCACAAGCGGCTACCTGGCCTGTGTGGACGCCAGCGAGCCGGCGATCCGGGCGGCGCAGGCGGGCGACCGGCCCGAGGTGGTCGACGTGAAGGCTCCCGCCCGACTGCCGGAGCCGGCCGCGTACACCCAGGTCGAGGTGGTCGGCGACGGCGGTGACGGGGTGGTCGTGGAGTGCGTCGAGCACGGCGGCCGGCTGCGGGTGCACGTGCTCTCGACCGGCTACCACCGCGACTGGTCGGTGCAGTTCCCCAAGGGCATCCGCGAACCCGGAGCGCGCTACCTGGTCACCGAGGTCCGGGAAGCCGGCCGGGGCGGCTTCTACCGGGCGTACGGCGACATCCGCCGCCTACGCTGACCGTTGTGGGACCGGGCGGACTCCGCCACCATGAGCCGGTGACCGGTGCGCTGCGGATCCCCGACGAGTTGAATTGGTTGCACGGCATGGCGGGCGGTCCGCAGTGGTTGGCCGGGCTGCCGGACCGCCTGGCCACCTGCGCCGCGCGCTGGTCGCTGCGGGTCGGCCCACCCTTCGGGTACGGGATGACCTCCCTGGTGGTGCCGGCCGACCTGCCGGACGGCACCCGTACGGTGCTCAAGTTGCAGTTCCCCGACGCGGAGAGCGAGCACGAGGCGACCGCGCTGCGCCGCTGGAACGGCGAGGGTGCGGTCCGGTTGCTCGCCCACGATCCCGACCTGCGGGCCCTGCTGGTGGAGCGCTGCGAACCCGGCACGCCACTGCACACCCTGCCGCTGGACGACGCCCTCGACGCGCTGGTGGGGCTCCTCCCCCGACTCTGGGTGCCGGCGACCCCGGCCCCCGACGACACGCCCCGGCCGACCCAGTCGCCTCCCGACGCGGCGGCTGGGCCGGCCGGGCAGCCGTTCACGACGCTTGCCGATGCGGTGGCCGGCTGGACGGTGCGGCTGCCGACCGCGTGGGAGCGGGCCGGCCGGCCGTACGATCGCCGGCTGGTCGACCTGGCGCTCGACCTGCTGGCCGGGCTGGCCGACAGCCAGGGCGAGCAGGTGCTGGTCAACCAGGACCTGCACGCCGCAAACGTGCTGCGGGCCGAGCGCGAGCCGTGGCTGGTGATCGATCCGAAGCCGCTGGTCGGCGAGCGCGAGTTCTCGGTAATACCGATGGTGCGCGGCACCGAGCTGGGGCACTCCGGCGCGGCGGTCCGGCGTCGACTGGACCGGCTCAGCGCCGAGCTGGGGCTGGACCGCGAGCGGGTACGCGGCTGGACGATCGGCCAGACGATGGCCTGGAGCATCGCCGGCGACAAGGTCTTCCACGACCACATCGAGGTGGTCCGCTGGCTGCTCGGCGAGCCGTGAGATGTTAGGAAGGGACCCCTCCTATACACCAGGCGTTAAAAGGGGGCCCTTCCTTACCTCTGGCAGCCCGAGCACCAGTAGAGGTTGCGGGCGGTGATGGTGCCCCGGCTGACCGGGGTGCCGCAGACATGGCACGGCTGGCCCGCGCGGCGGTACACGTACACCTCTCCCCCGTGCCGGTCGACGCGGGCCGGGCGGCCCATCGCCTCGGGCAGGTGCGCCGGCCGGACGGTGTCGATCCGGCCGGTGACGACGGCGAGCGTCATCAACTCCACCAGGTCGGCCCAGAGCGCCTCCCAGCCGGCGCGACTGAGGTCCCGGCCGGGCAGCGTGGGCGGCAGCCCGGCACGGAACAGCGCCTCGGTCACGAAGATCAACCCGGTGCCGGCCACCACCGACTGGTCCAGCAGCAGCGCCGCCAGCGGCGTGGAACTGCGCACAATCCGGGCGTACGCCCGCTGCGGGTCAGCGTCGCAACGCAGCGGATCGGGCCCGAGGCGGGCGCGCAGTGCCGCCGCCTCGGGCGGGGTGAAGAGTTCGCAGGCGGTCGGCCCGCGCAGGTCCAGCCAGTGCCGCTCGGTGACCAACCGCAGCCGGATCTGCCCCACCGGCTCGGGCGGCGCACCGTCGCCGTCGGTGACCTTGCCGTACAGGCCGAGGTGTACGTGCAGGATCAGCTCACCGGCGTAGTGGTGCAGCAGATGCTTGCCGTACGCCTCGGTGTGCTCCAGCACGGTGCCGGAGAGCAGCGCGGCACCCTCGGCGAACCGGCCCTGCGGGCTGGCGGCGAGCACCTTGTCCCCGGCGAACAGTTCGGCGTGCCGGGCCGCCAGACGATGAATGGTGTGTCCCTCTGGCACGCCGCCAAGCTTAGAGAGACCGGCACTTCACGCCGCTGCCGACCGGCCAGGAGCACATCCCTGAAGAGGCTTGATTTCAGCATGAAATATTGATTTCAGCATGAAATCAGACTCCTGACGACCATCGCCTCCACACGCCAGCCGGCTCCGCAGCGGCGGGTTCAGCGCCGGCCGACGAGGTGGGTGACGAACGCGCGCCAGGCGGTCGGGGCAAAAGTCAGCGCCGGACCAGCCGGGTCCTTCGAGTCCCGTACGCCGACCACGCCGGGCAGGTTGTCGGCGACCTCCACGCAGGCGCCGCCGTTGGTAGAGGAACGGGACGACTTGCGCCACCGCGCACCGGTCAGATCGTCCATGTCTTCGCCGCCTCCTTGAGCACGTCGAGGGTCTGCCCCAATGGGAGGGCTTCGCCACGGACCGCGTCCCATGCCAAGCCCAGGCTAGCAACCGCTCCGGGCTGGCCCGTGATTTGCGCGGCCACCTGGTTGTCCACATAGCCGGCGCGTGATCCGTCGGGCAGGTCGGCCAGGATGAACGCCCCGGCCAGTCCTGAGTAGATGCCAGCGGACAGTGGCACGATCTGCAACCGAATATGCGGCTGCTCGGCACAGGTCAGCAGGTGTTCGACCTGCTCAGCCATTACGTCAGAGTTGCCACACGGTCGTCGGATGACCATCTCGTCCAGCACCACAAAGAGCTGAGGAACCGGCTCACGGGCGAGGACTGCCTGCCGTTCCATCCGTGCCGCGACCCGTTGATCCAGCTCGGAAATGGGCGTGCCTGCCGCCCGGAACGTCGCCCGGGCGTACGCCTCGGTCTGAAGAAGTCCCGGCACGAACGAGTGTTCGTACCAGCGGAACGCGGTGGCCTCCCGCTCGATCTGTATCAATTCACGCAGCCAGACCGGAGCGGCGTCGTCCTTGACCAGTTCCTCCCAGAGGGTTGCGAGATGGCCGCCGGTGTTCAGCGCCTTGTCGACGGCGGTGAGGTAGGGCAGGGTCGGCGGCTTGGTTCCGGTCTCGATCGCGCTGACCTGGGAGTCCGAGCAGAAGACCAACTCGCCGAGCTGGGCCTGGGTCAGCCCGGCGGCCCCGCGGCGTCGCCGCAGCTCACGAAGCAGATACTCGGACGGCGAGATTCCCACAGCTTCCACACCCTTCCCTGGGGCGACACATCGTTCCGGATCGACTTGCACTCGTTCGCTACTTTCCGCGATCGAGCGATGACTATTCCGAGGCTAGAGGGCCAGCGTCCAGGGTGGAAGGACATCCAGACCACCGACGGAGGAGGCCACCCGTGTCCGTGCCAAGGCCCGCAAATGCCGTTCCGGTGTCCCGCTGGGCGAGCCGCCCAGCCCGCCCGGCCCCTGGTCGGCGCGCGGACGGGACGCCCCGGGTCGAACCCGGGGTTTACCTGCTGGCCCGGGATGCGTCACCGCAGTTCGCCAAGCCGATCACGGTACGAGTGATCCGCGAGCTGACCGACCGGCACACCTACCACGAGTGGACCTGGATCCAGGTCTACGAACTCGATCCGCACGGCGACGCCGTCGCCCGCCGCGAACTGTTCGTGCGCCCCGCCGGGATGCTCCCCGCACCCGAGCCGGGCAGCCGTCGCGCCCCCGGGCGGCGCGGCACGGCGAGGGACCACCGATGAGACCGTACCCGCGCGATCACGTCGCGTCCCGCCCGACGTGGCGCTGCCAGGCGTGCGGGATCGCCTGGCCCTGCTCGCCAGCGAAGCTGCGCCTGTTGGCCGAGTACCGGGACAACCTCCCGGGGCTCATGGTTTACCTGGTCACGCTGCGCGAAGAGGCCGCCGAACAGCTCGCCGAACAGAACGGCGGCACCCACCAGACGGACCTGCACTACCGCTTCACCGACTGGGTCCGCGCACAACGCTCCTCCTGAGGGCGATGGTTTATCGAACAAACGTTCTACCGACTCGGTCTCGGTGCAGTAGGGTCGAAGTAGCGACACTGAATCGAGCCCAGGTGACAAGTCTCCGCTGGTCGCTAGGCTCACCGACAGACAGACGCCCAAGCTGAAAGGGGGTGCCAACGGTGACCAGCGCGCATGACGTCGCAGCGGCGGTGCTAGGTGAGCTGGGCTCCATGACCGCCATGAAGCTGGAGAAGCTCGTCTACTACTGCCAGGGCTGGCACTTGGCACGCGAAGGGCGCCCCCTGTTCCAAGAGGCGATCGAGGCATGGCGGCAAGGTCCAGTGGTGCCACTCCTCTATCGCCATCACCGACGCCAGCGTGTGGTGTCCGAGTGGCCACACGGCGAAGCGTCCCGCCTGACACCTCCCCAGGTTGCCACCGTTCGCTACGTGACCAGCAGCTATGGCCAGTTCTCGGCGGCGGAGCTGTCAGTCATGACCCACAACGAGCTACCTTGGCGCGCCGCCCGGGGCGCTCTCCCCGAAGCTGCCAGTTCAACAGAACAGCTCGACGTCGACCTCATGCGCAGGTACTTCGCCCGGCAGGTAGCCAACGTCGAAACGGCTGTCGCCCTCGCCTCCGCGAACGCCGCCCTCGAGGGCAAGGAGTTTGACGAGGACTGGCAGGACAGACTCCGGGACGTCGCCGCCGGAGTTATCGATGCCGACGAGCTGATCGCTCAGGAAATCGCTCGGACCACCGGTGACCGAGACTGACCCTTACTGCTGGCCGGGTACGGACTGCCTACAGAACAAGCTCGGCATTACCGACGCCGATCAACTGAGCGAGGTCGAGTTCCGACTCGCGTCGATCCGAGAAGTACAGGCATCGCGGATGATCATCCCCGGCGGCTACGGCTTGGATCATCTCCAGTGCTTCCACCGGCACCTCTTCTCCGACATCTACCCATGGGCCGGGCAGACCAGGAGAGTCGACATCAGCAAACCCGGTGCGCGGTTTTGCCATTGGCGCTACATTGATGATCAAGTGAGCACCGTCCTCGGCCGGCTATCCGACGACGGCTTCCTGCTCGGCCTGCGTCCAGACGCATTTGTCGAAGCCTTGGCGCACTACTACGGAGAATTGAACGTCTGTCATCCCTTTCGCGAGGGCAACGGACGCACGATCCGCTCATTCCTGCGGCAGCTCGCGGCTGCGGCAGGTTACCTGCTGGACTGGTCCGAGCTGAACCCGGAAGCGAACATCACCGCCTGCCAACAGCACCTCGCCACTACCGACCCCAGTCTCCTGATCACCGTGTTAGGCCCGGTTGTCCGGCGGCTTCCCTGAGACGGTGAGTGACCGTTGCCGGCAGAGGGCCGGCCGGTCCGGCAGCCGGGATCACGGCCGCGTGCCCGGCGTCCGGGGCAGGGCGCTGTTACTGGGTGGTAGGGATTCTGGCCCGGTGTCTGGTTCAATTGCGCGTCGGGCCGCCGGCAAGGCAGCGGTCGAGCGCGACGAGGACGGTGGGTCATGGCGGATCGGATGCGTTGCGCGGTGCTGATCGGCAACAGCGACGGGATCGGGCTGGCGTTCACCCGCCGGTTGCTGGCTGACGGGTGGCGGGTCGCCGGGTTGTCCCGGCGGGACAGCGGCATCAACGTCCCGACGTACACCCACCACACGGTGGACGTGACCGCGCCGGACTACCCGGAGGTGCTGAGCAAGGCGATCGACGAGTTGGGGCGGATCGACCTCTGCGTGTACGCCGCCGGGATCGGTGAGCCGGTCGACCTGGCCGACCTGGACGCGCAGGCCCGTACCTTCGAGGTGAACCTGATGGGTGCGGTCCGCACGGTGACCACGGTCGTGCCCCACATGGTGGCCGTTGGCGACGGCCACATCATCGGGCTGTCCAGCCTCGCCGACCGGCTGGTCTCGGCCGAGGCACCCGGGTACGCCGGTTCCAAGGCCGGGCTGTCGTCGTACCTGATGGGGCTCTCGGCGGCGCTGCGCGGGCAGGGTGTGAGCGTGACCACGGTCCGGTTCGGCTTCGTGGACACCAAGATGGCCAAGGGTCCGGTACGCCCGCTGATGATCCCGGTCGACCGGGCGGTGGAGATCCTGGCGCGATGCGTACGCAATCGCCCGGTCTCGATCTCCCGTCCGCGCCGGATGGCTCTCCTCACCTCGGCGCTGGCTCCCTTCATCCGCCCGCGCTGATCCGCGCTGAATCCCGGTCGGCTCTCCGCCTTGGGCCGGCGCGGGTGTCGGGCAGCGGGCGGGTGGGTATCTGCGGGTCATCGACGCGCGTGGGTGGTGACGATTCACGGGGCTTGCGGCGCCCTCACGCACTACCAGGAGGTCAAGCCATGAGATTTCCTTCTTTCTCGCGCCGCGAGGAGCCGGCGGCCACGACGGCCGGCGAGGACGCCGACCGCAACGGTGCGGTAGCCACCGACACCCGCACCACCACCACCCGGCCCACCGTCGAGGAGCGCGACGACAGCCGCACCACCTACCGCAGCGGCACGGCGGCCCGCGCCACGGCCACCGACCGCGTCGCCGGCCGGGACGGCACCGGCATCGCCGGCCGGGACCGTACGGACGAGGTTGCCGGCCGGGACCGGGCCGACCGTGTTGCCGGCGAAGATCGCGCCGCCACCGAGCAGACGGCCGAGCAGCCCACCGGGGAGCGGGCCGCGGCGGCCCGTGCTGCCACCGCCCGTTCCAGCGTCGGCGGCTCCCGGCGTGCCCGCACCGCCGCCCCAGTCGGCACTCCGGACGCGGACCGGACCGCCGATCTCGACCGCCCCGCCGACCCGACCCGCACGACCGACCGGGACGGCACCGTCGAGCAGAGCCGCACCGTCGCGCCCGCCCGCACGACCGACCAGGACGGCACCGTCGAGCAGAGCCGCACCGTCGCGCCCGCCCGCACGACCGACCAGGACGGCACCGTCGAGCAGAGCCGCACCGTCGACGGGGAGCGGACGGTCGACCGGGATCGGGGGCCCGCTCCGGATGCCCCGCCGGCGCCTGCGGGACCGCGGCCCCGGGCCAGCCTGCTGGCCACCCTCGGGCTGATCGGCGCAGTGGCCGGCCTCGGCTTCGTGCTCACCGGGATCCTCGCCGGCTACGGCATCGCCCTGGGCGCGCTCGGTGCGGTGCTCGCCGTACTCGGGCTGATCGCCACCCGGCGGCGGCACATCGCCGGTAAGTCCGACGCGCTGTTGGGGATCGTCCTCGGCCTGGGTGCGGTGGTCGTCGGTGTGCTCGCGATGACCGGCCAGTACGACTGGCCGACCACCGACGGCGACACCGTGGCCCGCTTCCGCGAGTGGCTTGACTCACAGTTTGTCGATCGTTTCTAGTGGGCACATTTCGGCCCGCCGGTGGTTCACCGGCGCCCGGTCGGCGAGTTACCGGCCGAAGCCCGACCAGTTCTGGTGGTTCACCAGCCGGGCGCACTTACTCGTCAGGGGCGGCGATCAGCCGCCCCTGACGTCGTGTCCGGCCCTCTTCTCCTCCCCCTGCGCCGCCGTTACGCCGGTCTGGCGCCTTCCGCCCCGGCCGGATGCCGCCGTCCCGCCGGAACGGCGTTGATCAGGTCATCACCGCAGACGGCGTCGATCGAGCGGGCGTTGCAACGAACAGCCGACAAATGCCGCGCAGACGCAACGATCAGCTGCTCGTCGCAATACTCGACGGTGGATCCTGCGGGTCGACGCCGCATAACGTTGAGCCACGGCGCCAGCCCGTGGGCCGACGGTGGCCGGGCGCGCGGAGACCCTGGGAGCAGGACAATGACGATGGACGCCACCCGCCAGCGCTTTCTGATGTGCCGGCCGACGTACTTCGCCGTCGACTATGCGATCAACCCGTGGATGGACCCGAGCGCCCCGGTCGACACCGACCTCGCGGTCCGCCAGTGGGACCGACTGCGCCAGGTGTACCGCGACCTGGGCCACACCGTCGAGGAGATCACCCCGCTGCCGGGCCTGCCCGACATGGTCTTCGCCGCCAATGGTGGCACCGTGATCGACGGCAAGGCAATGGCCGTGCAGTTCCGCGACCCGCAGCGCGCCGACGAGGCGCCCGCGTACCGCGCCTGGTTCGAGGCCGCCGGCTTCGAGATGTACGACCCGAAGCAGGTAAACGAGGGTGAGGGCGACATCCTGCTGGCCGGCGACCACCTGCTCGCCGGCACCGGCTTCCGGACCGCACACGCCGCGCACGCCCAGTTGCAGGAGGTCTTCGGCTACCCGGTGATCACCATGCAGCTGGTCGACCCGCGCTTCTATCACCTGGACACCGCGCTCACCGTGCTCGACGAGCGGACCGTGGCGTACCTGCCGGAGGCGTTCAGCCCCGGCAGCCAGGCCGTGCTGCGCCGACTCTTCCCGGACGCGGTGCACGCCACCATGGCCGACGCCGAGGTGCTCGGCCTCAACGCGGTAAGCGACGGCCGGCACGTGGTGCTGCCCGCCCAGGCCACCGGTCTCGCCGCCCAGTTGCGCGACCGGGGCTACGAAACCATCGGTGTCGACCTGTCCGAGCTGCGTAAGGCCGGCGGTGGCCCGAAGTGCTGCACGTTGCGACTCCGTCAGGGAAAGGCGAGCAAGTGATCGAGGACATGCTGCGGACTCCGGCCGCGGTGCAGGACGCGGAGCGCCACACCGCGCACAACTACCACCCGCTGCCGGTGGTGATCTCCGCTGCCGAGGGTGCCTGGCTTACCGACGTCGACGGTCGGCGCTACCTGGACTGCCTGGCCGGGTACTCGGCACTGAACTTCGGCCACCGGCACCCGGCGCTGATCGCCGCCGCACACGCCCAGTTGGACAAGCTGACGCTTACCAGCCGGGCGTTCATCCACGACCAGTTCGCCGACTTCTGCCGCGAACTGGCGGCGCTCTGCGGCAAGGAACTGGTGCTGCCGATGAACACCGGCGCCGAGGCGGTGGAGACCGGCATCAAGGTCGCCCGCAAGTGGGGCTACCAGGTCAAGGGCGTACCGGCCGACCAGGCCAACATCGTGGTTGCGGAGGGCAACTTCCACGGGCGTACGACCACCATCGTCAGCTTCTCGACCGACTCCGACGCGCGGGCCGACTTCGGGCCGTACACCCCCGGTTTTCGGATCGTTCCCTACGGTGACCTGTCGGCGCTGGCCGAGGCGGTCGACGAGCACACCGTCGCGGTGCTGCTGGAGCCGATCCAGGGCGAGCAGGGTGTCGTGGTGCCGCCAGCGGACTACCTGCCGGGCGTCCGCCGGCTCTGCACCGAACGGAACGTGCTCTTCATCGCCGACGAGATCCAGTCCGGCCTGGGCCGTACCGGCACCACCTTCGCCTGCGACCAGGACGGCGTGGTGCCGGACATGTACCTGCTGGGCAAGGCGCTCGGTGGCGGCATCGTGCCGGTCTCCGCGGTGGCGGCCGACGCCGACGTACTCGGTGTGCTCAAGCCGGGCCAGCACGGCTCCACCTTCGGCGGCAACCCCCTCGCCTGCGCGGTGGCCACCGAGGTGGTCCGGTTGCTGGCCACCGGCGAGTTCCAGCGCCGCTCGACCGAGCTGGGCGAACGGCTGCACGCCGGTCTGCGGGCCCTGATCGGCAAGGGCCTGGTCGCCGTACGCGGCCGGGGCCTCTGGGCCGGTCTGGACATCGACCCGGCGCTGATGAGCGGCCGGGATGCCTGCGAACGGCTGATGGCGCGCGGGGTGCTGGCCAAGGACACCCACGGCTCGACCATCCGGCTCGCCCCGCCGCTGGTGATCACCGCCGAGGAGATCGACCACGCGGTCGCCCAACTGGCCGCCGTGCTCGCTGGCTGACCAGCCGATCCGACGACGGGCGCCGGGACTGATCATCCCGGCGCCCGCGTCGTCGTTGTCGTTGTCGTTGTCGGGGCAGCTCAGCGGGGCAGACGCATCGCCATGGTAGGCGCCTCGGACATCACCGAGTCGGGGTTGTACGGTGCGCCGGCCGGCAGGTCGGCCGGGCGACCGATCTGGACGCCGGGGTAGAGCTCCACCATGTCGCCGGCACCGAGGACCCGGGACTCCTGCGGTGGCAGGGGAATCCGGTCCGCCTCCGCCATCGAGCCGGCCGGCCGGATGCCGGAGCCGTTGGTGCTCACGTCGATGGCGACGACGTCGGTGCCGCGTAGCTCGAACCGGAGGTGAGTGCGACTGATCCACCGGCGCGCCTCGTCGTTGAGCCACTGGCCGAGCGTGATTCCGCTGGAGCCCTCCGGTGCCCGGCCGACCGTCACCGGCTGCTCCTCGGTGAGCACGAAACGGCGCCGGATCAGGCCGCCGACACGTACCGCGAGGACCTGGCTTCGCGGCCGAGGTCCGGCGTCGCGGAGGCGGGTGCCGTGCCGGGGACAGGTCGGTACGCCGTTACGCAGGGACGGTGGCGGCTGGCCGGTCGGCGCGCGGTCCACCCGGGCCAGGTCGGCGAAGGCGCCACCGCCCCCACCACCGCCGAACAGGTTGCAGCCCGATTCCGGGCAACGCCACTCCCGGGCGAGCAGTTTCGCCGCAGCCGGCGACGGCGGCCCGGACGCCGGGCTGTGACCACCACCGACGTGGGCGATGAAGACCGGCCCGCCCGCACCGGGTACCGGCGCGACCACCCGGCCGGGCTGCTCGGCCAGCCACGGGAAACGCCCACGCAGACCGTCGAAGCGAACCCGGCTGAGCACCGGCAGGCCGAGCAGGTCGGCGACCTCCAGCATCCGGTCGCCCGGGTTGTCCAGCACCTCGACCAGGCCGTCGTCGGCCCAGCGACGCACCACCATACGTTCGTTTGAAGTCAGATCGGCGTCGGAGAGCACGCCACGGTGCACCACCGCGTAGACCGGCACGCTGTCCTCTTCCAGGCTGCGCGCCAGCGCGTCGATGACCATGCCGAGGCGCAGCGTGCTGGCCGGCCGGCCGCCGTCGAGGTCCTGGTACCGGATGATCTCCGCCAGGTCGATCACCGCCCGGACCAACTGTGGGTCGGTGCAGACCCGCCCCTCGATGGCATCCAGCACCTTGCTGATTTCGAACCTCATCGGCCGCCCCCCACGATCTCGTCGATTCGCCGGGCCAGCTCGAAGTCGCGCCGCGTGACACCGCCGGCCGAGTGGGTCACGCAGCGAAAGGTCACCGTACGCCACCGGATGTCGATGTCCGGGTGGTGATCCAGCTCCTCGGCGATCGCGGCGACCCGGTCGACCACCTCGATGGCGTCCGGGAAACTGGCCAGCTCCACCGTGCGGGTGATCGCCGCGGGGTCTCCCGACCAGCCCGTCAGCTCACCCAGCTCGTCTCGCACCGCCTCGGCGGTGAGCACCTCTGCCATGGCCAGACCCTACCGGTGAGCTTCGCAGGCCACCGCGCCCGGCAGCGCCGGTGGCCCACGGACCGGCAACGAAGGCCAAGCCGGACGTCAGCGCGGGCCGACCCGCCGAGCGGGTCGGCCCCTGACGGCAACGCGGGCCACGCCGGACCGCAACGCGGCCACGCCGGACCACAACGCGGCCACGCCGGACATCAGCGCGGCCACGCCGGACATCAGCGCGGCCACGCCGGACATCAGCGCGGCCACGCCGGACATCAGCGCGGCCACGCCGGACATCAGCGCGGGCCGACCCGCCGGGCGGGTCGGCCCGCGACGTCGGTCAGCTCATCCGGGTCACCGCATTGCGCAGCCGGGCCAGATCGCGGCGGCGCCGCTCGTAGGTGGCCGCCAGGCCGATCAGCGCCAACCCGGCGGCACCGAGGTAGATCCACCGGGGCATTAGGTCCCAGCTGCGTACCACCTCGTGCAGGGCGAGCAGGGCAAGCGTCCCGCCGCCCAGCACCACCGGTGCCTGCCAGCGACGGACTGCGCCGAGCAGCGTAGCGGCGAGGGCAGCGGCACCGAGCAACAGCCGCCGCCACGGCTGGGGGTCGCTGCCGACCAGCACGGCGGCCAGGCTGGGCAGCAGCAGGGCGGCCAGGCCGGGCCCGAGCGCCAGCCAGCTGTTCAGACCCGGCCGGGTGCGCAACGCCAGCGCGCCAGCGACCAGCGCCAGCACGGCCAGCGGCACGGTGTACGACTCCAGCACCGTCACCCCGCCGGCCCGCAGCAGCAGCCAGGTCGCGAGCAGCTCGCTACCCCCCGCTATGCCGGCGAAGGTCCACCGTCGCCCGGCCGACTCGCCCCGCCGCAGCAGCCGTACGCCGACCGCAGCGCCCCAGAGCACGCAGACCGTCGCGCCGTGCCGCGCCGAGCCCAGGGTGAGCAGCAGCGCGAGCAGCGCCACCGCCTGCGCGGCGGCGTCCAGCACCCGGCTCACCTGCGGCACCGACGCCACGCCCCGCACCGCACCGGCGGGCCCGGCCACCCACGGCCCGCCGGGCCCGACCATTCCGGCGGACGCGGCGGACGCGGCGGGGGCGGATGCGGCGGACGCGGCGGACGCGGCGGACGCGGCGGACGCGGCGGGGGCGACGGGGGCGACGGGGGCGACGGGGGCGACGGGGGCGGATGCGCCAGTTCCGGCGGGCGCGGCGAATGCGGCGGGTGCGCCAGTTCCGGCGGACGCGGCCACCTGCGGTCCGCCAGGTCCGCCGGGTCCGCCAGGGGCAGCGGACGTGGCAGAGCCGGCGGGCCCGCCAGTTCCGGCGGGCGCAGCGGACGCGGCCACCTGCGGGGCGGGGCGCCAGCGCTCGGGTGCCACGGCGGCGAGCGCCAGGGCGAGGGCGGCCACACCGAGCACCGCGAACGCGGCCATCCGCAGCGGCAGCCCGCCGGCCAGCGGAGCGACGATCGCGAACGCCGTCGCCGTGCTGATGGTGACCAGCCAGCCGAGCAGGCGTACCCCGGGCTGCCGCGCGGCCACCGCGATGCTGGCGGCGGCCACCACCAGCAGGCCCAGCCCGGCGAGGGTGCCCGCCCGGGTGGCCTGGAGGTTGAGCAGCCCCGACCCGGTCAGCACCAGTCCCAGCGGCACAGCGACCGCGAGGAACGGACCGCGCGGGGTGGCCAACGCGGTGGTCAGCAGCAGCGCCACGCCGCCGAGCAGCGCCGTCGCCGGCACCACCGGCCAAGGCGCTCCCCCAGCGGTCAGCAGCACCTGCCCGGCAGCCGCCACGAACGGCAGCACCATCGCCGCCACCCGCCATCGGTCGATGTTAAAAGGGGACCCTTCCTCTACCGGAGGCGTTAATAGGGGGCCCTTCCTTGCAGCAAGTGCTGCGGCGAGGGCCAGGATCGCCAGGGCCAGGCCGGGCGGGAAGGCGTTCTGGAGCGGCTCGGCGTCCGGGACGCCCGCCCACACGGCAGGCGGCGGGCCGTACGGCGCCACCAGGGCAAGCACGGTCACCGGGACGGCCGCCAGCACCGCCACGACGGCCAGGCCCAGCCCGGCCACTGACAACGCGCCCGCCTCGCGGGTCCGGAACCAGGCCAGCGCGACAAGCAACGCCGCCACTGCCGCGTAGACCGACACCGGTTCCTCGGCTGGTACGGCGACCGGCGCGAGACCGGTCAGGACGGCGGTCACGGCGAGGCCCACCGTGGCGTACGTCCGCAGCTCGGACCAGTGTCGACGGAGCGTGAGCAGCGCGACCGCCGGCAACGCGACGGCGGCCAGCGCGGCGCGGGACTGCCACCACGGCGGGGCGCCGGCACCGATCAGTGCGATCGCCGCACCGGCCGGCACCACGAGCACCGCCGCGAGCAGGCCGTACCCGGCGACCCTCCGCTGCACCGGTCCGCCGTGCCGGCCGATGGTGGCCGCGACGAGACCGGCGGCCAGGATCACCGCGCAGGCCGCGCCCGCCCCGGCCGGACCTGCCAGGCCGACCAGCAGCCCGTGCCCGAGCAGCACGGTACCGGCCAGCGCCGCCGTCAAGGCGGTGGCTCCCAGGCCACCGAGCGGGCCGCTGCGGCGACCAGCAGCGCCGCCCCGACCGCCAGGTCGATGGCGACCACGGCCGGCCAGGGCGCGGCCCAGGCCGCCGGCGCGGCCAGCGCGGTCGCGGCGGCGCCGGCCGCCGCGATCGCCGGCCGGGCGGCCCGGGGCAGCAACCAGGCCACCGCGAGCGAGATCAGGGCCACCGCCACCGGCAACTGCCAGCCCCAGGCGTAGGCCGGTCCCGCCGTGGCCCCCGCCACGGCGGGACCGACCGGCCCACGGCGGCGCCGGCCAGCACCACCGCCACCACGGTGGTCAGCGTCGCGGTACCGCCGGCCACCAGCAGCGCACCGATCCGGGGGCCGGGTCGCCAGCCGGCCGGCAGCAGCCGTACGGCACCGGCCAGCGCCGCCACCACCAGCGCCGCCACCACCAGCAGCACGGACGAGCGCAGCTCCGCCACCGGCCGCAGCAGCGCGCCGGCCAGGACCGGCACCAGCACGCCCGCCGTCAGCGCCCGCACCGTCCCGTCGCCCAGCAGCAGCGCCGTGGCGAACGCGGTAAGCGCCACCAGCAGCATCGGCCCACCGGCCAGCAGCGGTATGCCGCCCGCCCGGCCGACAAGCAGCGGCACCAGCGCACAACCGCCGGCCAGCAGCAGCGCACCGGCGTACCCGAGCCCGGCGACCACCTGCCCGCCGAGCAGCACCCCCGGGGTCGTCGCGGCCCCCTCGCCCGCGACGTGTTCCGGCCGGCGCCGCAGTAGGACGAACACGGCCAGGTCGAGCAGCGCCACCGCGACGAAGACCACGGCCCAGCCCGCCGGCTCGGGTCGCGCCTCGGCGGCGAGCAGCGGCAGCACCGGCTGTGCGCCGATCAACGCGGCGAACCACGGCACCGTCAACCGGCTGAGCCGGGCGTACCCGACCGCGACGGCCACGCTGATCACCGCGACCAGTGCGGCGTACCGACTGCCCGGCCAACCGGTCACCCCGAACAGGTCCACCGCCCAGACGGCGTACCCGTCGAGCAGCACGAGCAGCAGCCCCACCGCGGCGAACGTCTCGGCGGTGCCGCGCAGCCCGCGCCAACGCGCGACCAGCGGCACGGCGAGCAGCAGCGCGGTGAATGCCAGCAGAATCAACGCCCGGCCGGTGATCCCGACCGAGGACCAGGCGACCGCCGTGAAAACCGTCGCCGCCGTACCCAGCAGCAGTCCACCCAGGACGAAGAGCAGCCACTGGACGGCGCGGGACGAGGTCTCGGCCCCACCCGGCCGGCTCGCCGGCAACGCCGGCCCCGGCCGCCACCCGCCGACCGGCGCAGCGAACGGGCCGGCGGCGACCGGGCGAGTGGGGACCGGGCCGGCCGCGACCGGGCGAGTGGGGACCGGGCCGGCCGCGACCGGGCGAGTGGGGACCGGGCCGGCCGCGACCGGGCGAGTGGGGACCGGGCCGGCCGCGACCGGGCGAGTGGGGACCGGGCCGGCCGCGACCGGGCGAGTGGGGACCGGGCCGGCGGCGACCGGGAACTCGGCCCGTACCGTGGCGGCCAGTTCGTTGCGTCGGCGCCGGATCGCGGCCAGCCGCCCGGCCAGGCCCTCGTACGCCTGACGGGCCCGGGTCACTTCGCCATCGAGTACGACGATCTCCCGATCCAGCCGGATGACCTCGGCGGCTGCGGGATGCGGTGGCCGGCCACAGCCGGTGCAACCGGAGTCGAGGAGCGCTCGTGCACCGCATGCCGGGCAGGGATAGGCGTTGTCCACGCGATCATATTGGTCGGGTCGGAATGCGCACGCCAGAGTGTGCGTACTCAGCCGATCGGTGTAATCACGGCCGCACTGAGCGTGCTAGCGATTCTCTTCGATCCACCGGTCGATCCGGCTCCACCACTCGTAGAGCCAGTCGATGCGTTGCTGCCGTCCGGTCGGGATCTCCTCCGGGGGCACCGACCAGAACCGCATCACGAGCCGCTTGTCCATCGGCAGTTCCCGCCACACGTCGGCGACGGTGAGCATCCGGTCCAGGCCGGTGTGGGCCACGAAGATCACTCCGGCGTCCGGCGCGGCGTCCAGCGCGGCCAGCACCCCGCCGGGCTGCGGGGCGATCACGTGCTGCATGGCCTCGGCCTTCACCGCCATCCGCTCGTGCCCCCGGTCGCGCAGCCGGTCGATGGCGCGCAACCGCCGCCGGGGGGTGAAGTTGCCACCCTCGGGAAAGATCACGAGGGCGTCGTCGTCGTCAAGCCCGGTGGCCAGGTGCCCGACCTGCTCGGTGAGCGAGTCGGGGCTGTGCTGACCCGGCGCGATGAAGCGGCTCGGCAGCCGGTTGAGCAGCACGTCGATCGCGGGGTCCCACTGGAGGGTGTCCTTGAGCACGATCCGTGGCTCGCGACGGAACCAGTTCACCAGAGAGTGGATCAGGATGAACGAGTCGCCCGGACCGGCGTGCCGGCAGAGCACCAACTCGGGCCGACCGGGCATGGCGGTGTCCGGGTCGGTGCCGACCACCTCGATGCTGAGTCGCAGCGTCCAGCGGGCCTGCCAGAACATCACCCGGAGGAACCAGCCCGCCAGCACGTAGTGGGCACGTTGGAAGGCCGGCGAACGGACCCGCCAGCCGAACCCGGCGGCGACCCAGAGCCCGAACAGGCAGAGCAGCGCCGCCGCGTCCCAGATCAGGTAGAACAGGCCGATCCACAACAGCCGCAGGGGCCGCAACCGCCCCGGGACGAACGGGGACACGAGCAGCGCCAGCAACGCCCAGATCGGCACCGTGGTCACCAGCAGGAGCACCAGCAGCACCACACCGGGTGCCAGCAGCAGACGACGGAGCCAGCGGGGCGGCAGCGGCATCAGCGTTCCAGGTTGGCCAGGTAGTGCCGGGAGGCCGCGTAGGCCCGGCTGATCCGCCGCCCCACCGCTGCCATGTCCCGGTACGCCCAAGGCGTGTCGTCGCGCGGCTCCAGCCCACCGGTGGGCAGCACGTGCACCTCCACCCCTTCGGGCAGCGCGGCCATCTCCCGGGCGAACCGGTGCCGGCGGGCGATCTCGAACGCGACCTGGGCGATCTCCCAGGGTCGCCGGGGCGGAGTCAGCGCCCGCTCGATCCGCCCCACCTGGAGTACGAAGATCCGGCCGGCGCCGGCCGCCACCGCCTCCCCGATGGGGATGGAGTTGACGATCCCGCCGTCGAGGTAGTGCTGGTCACCGATGCGTGCCGGCGGCAGCAGACCCGGCACGGAGGCGGACGCCAGTACGGCGGGCACCACCGGCCCGCTGACGAACCAGTGTTCCGCCGCTCGTTCGATGTTCGCCGCGCAGCAGCGGAAGGGGATCTTCAGGTCGGCGAAGGTGGTTTCCGCGCCCAGTTCGCTCTCCAGCAGTTTGCGCAGCGGCCGGGGTGAGTGCAGGTGGGTACGGGCGGCGAAGCGGCGCAGTTGCCGGGCCACCGAGTCGCCGTACACCTCGCTCGCCTCGGGCGAGGCCCAGAGTCGTACCAGCCGGTCGGTGACCGCCTCGGTCGGGTCGGCGGCGACCAGGGCGCCGTTGACCGCGCCGATCGACGTGCCGAGCACCAGGTCGGGCCGGATCCCGGCGCGGAACAGGGCCCGCAGCATGCCCACCTCGACCGCGCCGAGGACGCCGCCGCCCCCGAGCACGAACGCCACCGGTCCCCGCGCCATGCCGTCAATCCTGGCACGCCCCGCCGACGCGCGGTCATCCCGATCCACCTGCGCTCCGCTCCACCGTCACCGGGACTCGCGCAGGGTAACCCTGCCGAGCGCGCTCACGTACCGGCCGTGTCGTGCCCCGCACCGATGGCTGGCGATGCGTTGACAGCGGAGCAACATTCGCGCAACCTGATACCGCTACCACCTATGAGGCAGGTGCGATCCGTGAAGCCAGCACTGCAGCCCGGCCGGTTGCTGGCCACCAGATACCGGCTGATCAACCAGATCGGTGCCGGTGGCATGTCGGTGATCTGGCGAGCCCACGACGAGGTGCTCGACCGGGTGGTCGCACTGAAGGTGCTCGCCCCCTCACTTGCCGCCGACGCCCGGTTCCGGGACATGGTCCGCGAGGAGGCCCGGGCCGCCGCCCAGCTCGTCCACCCGCACGTGACGTCGGTCCACGACTACGGCGAGACCGTCTCACCGGACGGCTCCATCACCTCGTTCGTGGTGATGGAACTGCTCTCCGGCGAGGAGTTGGAGTTCCGGCTCACCGAGGGACCGCTGCCCTGGCCCGAGGCGGTGGAGATCAGCGCCCAGGTCGCCGACGCGCTCGCCAGCGCGCACCGGCTCGGCATCGTGCACCGCGACATCACCACGGCCAACGTGATGATGACCCAGGTCGGTGCCAAGGTGCTCGACTTCGGCATCGCCACCCGGATCGGCACCCCGGACGACGACGAGGACGGTGCCACCTTCGGCACCCCGGCGTACGTGGCTCCGGAGCGGCTCGACGGGGCACCGGCCCAGCCGGCGACCGACGTCTACTCGCTAGGCGTGCTGCTGCACGAGACGCTTACCGGCCGGGTGCCGTACCCGGCGGACACCTGGGAGGAACTCAGCGTCGCGTTGACTGAGGGTGCGCCGCCCACGCTCTCCGGCGTGCCGGGCCTGCCGCCCGCGGTGGCCGAGATCTGCCTGCGCTGCCTGTCCCGCGACCCGGCCGACCGGCCCACCGCCCGGCAGGTGGCGACCGTGCTCCGCGACCAGCTGCTGCCCGCCGATCCGCAGGCCAGCACGATGCTTGCCCCCACCGTGACGCTTCCTGCGGTCGAGCCGCCCCGAGAAGCCCCGGAGGAGGCACCACCGGCCGTTCCCGAGGTCGCGGGTATCGCGGTCGGCCCCGCCGCCCTCGGCTCACCGGGCGCACCCGACCAGCCGGCACGCGCACCCGACCAGCCGGCACGCGCACCCGACCAGCCGGCACGCGCACCCGACCAGCCGGCACGCGACCCCGTCGGCAGTGTCCGACCTGGCGGAGCGGCCCGGCTGCTGCGGCCCGCGCTTCTGGTGCCGGTGGCGGCGACGGCGCTGGTCGCCGTGGCACTGGCAATTGTGGCGCTGCTGCCGGAGGAGCACGAGCCACCCGCCGCGCTGCCCAGCAACGGGCCGACCGCGCAGGTCGAACCGACGCCACCGGAGGACACCGCAAGTCCCCAGCCACCGGTCACGCCCTCGACCACTGCGGCGCCACAGCCGAGGCCGTCTGTCACGCCCTCCGAGCCGGGCGGGACGGACACCCTGGTCGAGGCGGCGAATCGGCTCGAGACGGTGATCAGCTCCGGTCTCGCCGACGGCGGCATCCGCGAGGACGTCGGCCTCGACCTGCGCAACGAGCTACGCAACCTGACCCGGGCGGTGACCGGCGGCGAGGGCGAGTTGGGGCCGGGCGTCGCCCGGCTGCGCGAGAAGGTCTCCACCCGGCTGGGCGAGCAGGCACTGAGCCCGGCGTACGCCCAGGAACTGGATGCGGCCATCGCCGCGCTGGGCGCCGCGCAGACCTGATCCGGGCCGGTCAGCCCGGCGTGCTGCGCTCGGCTTCCTCCGGTCAGCCCGGCGTGCTGCGCACGGGTTCCCGCGCCACACCGCCGGACGGCGTGGCGGCGAGGAACCGTCGGTACACCGCCTCGTAACCGGCCGCCATCCGCTCGGTGGAGAAGGTCCGTGCGACGTGCGCCACGCACTCCGCCGGGTCGAGATCGGGTGCGTCGCGCAGTGCCGCCGGCAGTTCCTGCGCCGTGGCACAGACGATCCCGGTGACGCCCGGCCGGACCAGTTCCGGCACCGCTCCCCGGCTCAGCGCCACCACCGGCGTACCGGTGGCCATCGCCTCCAGCATCACGATCCCGAACGGCTCCTCCCACTGGATCGGCATGATCAGGCAGCGCGCCTCGATCAGCAGCCGGAGCACCGCCTCCCGGTCGGCGTCGAGCACCACCGTGACATCCGGGCCGAGCAGCGGTCGCACCACCTCGTCGTAGTAGCGCCGCTCGGCGGGTTCGTTGCACTTGCCGGCCAGCACCAGCGGCAGGCCGGCGGCGCGGCAGGCCCGGATGGCCAACTCCGGTCCCTTGTCCGGGCTGAACCGGGCCAGCCACAACACCGGGCCGTGACTGGGTTCGCTCTTGCGCGGAAAGGCGTCGGTCTCCATCGCGTTGTGCACGGTGCCGACCCACGGCAGCCGAGGGTTCAGCCGGCGTTGCGCGTGCGAGATGGCCACCAGGCCGACGCCCCGGTCGGTGTCGCCGAGCACGGTGCCGTACTCACCCACCGGGTTGCCGTGCACGGTTGCCACCGTCGGCACCGCCCGCCGGCCGGCCACCAGCGGGCCGACCGTGGTGTGATCGTGCACCAGGTCGAAGTCGGCCGCGCTGAGCAGTTGGTTCACCCGGGCCAGGAGGGCCAGTTCCGGCAGCGACTCGCCCAACCGGTCGTACTGGAGTTCGTCGAGCATGGCGAGGTAGTCGGCGGCGGTGCCGTGCGCGTCACCGGCACCCATCAGGGTCACCGCGTGGCCCCGCTCGATCAGGGCATCCACCAGGCCGGCGACCACCTGCTCCAGCCCTCCGTAGCCGGGCGGAGGCACCGACAGCCAGGGCGGCACCACCATCGCGATCCGCAACCGGTACGCACCCTCGGCGTGGTTGTCGGGCACGGCTCCTCCCCCCGTCGGTCGGTGGCGTCAGGTCCGGCAGGCGACGCCGCGCCGTGCCGGACCGGAGCGATTTCCCGGTGCCAGCCCCGGCAAACCGGACATCACGCGCGTCATTCAGCCGCCCACCAGCAGGTCGACTCGTACCGCGCACACCCCCTCGGCTGACCAGGCCACCCGTTCCGCCTGGTCGCGTTCCCACCAGGACCGCACCACCCCGCTCAGGACCACCGTGTCGCCCTCCACCTCGACCGTGACCCGTTCGGTGCCGATCCCGCGGAGCAGGGCGCGCTGCACGTCGCGACGGATCCGGTCGGCGTCGGCCGGAGCGGCGGGCGTGACCTCGACCAGGTTTGTCACCCCGCGTACGCCCCGCAACCGGCGTAGCTCCCGCTCGGCCGTACGCCGCTGCCAGCCGAACTCCACCTCGCCCCGCAGCATCAGCCAACCGTTCGAGACGGTCAGGTCGAGCCGCTCGGCTGGCACGAAGCTGTTCCACTCAAGCGCCCGGCTGGCCGCGAGAGCCAGCGCGTCGTCGGTGATGTCGACCGGCCCGATCGGGCGTACCTCGATGTCGTCGGCGACCGCCCGCACCCCGCGGATCCGCTGGGCGACCCGGACCGCGGCCCACCGGCGCGCGGCGCTGTCCACCTGACCGGTCAACGTCACCACGCCGCCGCCCACGGTGACCCCGATGTCGAGCGAGCGCACCTGGGCGTCCCAGGCGAGTTCGTCGAGCACGTCGCGCTGGATCCGGTCATCGGTCCGAGCCGCTGCCGTGGTGCTCATGGCTCTCCCATCCGCCGCACGAGGTCTGCACCGGTGAGGCTGCCGGCCGGACGGGTGAGCCCGGTTCACCCGCTGCGGGTGAACCGGGCTCAGGAGGAGGGCGGCAGGCAGCGCGGCCAACCCCCTTGGCCGCGCCGCCCGCCGCCCGGGAGGGAGGCAGGTCCTTGGGTTAGGACGCTTCGGCGAGCGTCACGGTTGCGTTCGCCTCGGACCCATTTCGTTGGAAGGTCACCTCGACCTGATCACCGACCTTGCCGGCCTGTACGGCACCGACGAGGTCGTTCGCGTCGTTGATCACCTTGTCGCCGAATCGGGTGACCACGTCGCCGCGTTGCAGGCCGGCCCGTTCGGCGGCGCTACCAGGGGTGACGTTGTCGATCCGGGCACCGCCGTCCGGCGCGTCGTTCACGCCCACGCCGAGCGACGGGTGGCTGACCTTCTCGCCCCGCTGGAGCTTGTCCGCGACGTCCTTGGCCTTGTTGCTCGGGATGGCGAAGCCCACGCCGATGTTGCCGGTGTTGCCCTGCCCGGCGGTGGCGATCGCGGTGTTGATCCCGATCACCTCGCCCCGGGTGTTGACCAGGGCGCCGCCCGAGTTGCCGGGATTGATCGGCGCATCGGTCTGAAGCAGGCCGGAGATCGAGCTGACCGCCTGGCCCGGCAACTGCTGCCCGCCACCGGCCTGGATGGTGCGGTCCCGGGCGCTGAGGATGCCCGCGGTGACCGAACCTTGCAGACCGAGCGGGCTGCCCAGCGCGAGCACCTGGTCGCCGACCTGCATCGCATCGCTGTCACCGAAGGTGGCCGGCTTGAGGTCGCGTACCCCGCTGGCCTTCAACACCGCGAGGTCGGTCTTCGGGTCGGTGCCGCGGACCTCCGCCTGGGCGTTTGTGCCGTCGGCGAAGAACACCCGGACGTTGCCCCCGTCCGCACCGGCGATCACATGGTTGTTTGTCAACACGAAGCCGTCGTCGGTGAGCACCACCCCGGAGCCCTCGCCGCTGCCGGTGCTGATCGAGACGACGCTGTCCTGCACCGAGGCGGCGATGCGGGGCAGGTCGGCGCTGTCGATGACCGGTGCGGCGGAGTAGGTGCGGGTGATCCCGCCGCCGTCGTTCAACGCCAGGGCGAGCGACCCGCCGGCGACGCCGCTGCCGAGCATCAGCGCGAACACCGCCACGCCGGCGCCGACGAACTTGGCGACCCGGCCCGGCCGTACGCCGCCCGACGGCGTCGGCGACCACGGTGCCGGCTGTCCGGGGTAACCACCGCTCGTACCGCCCGGATAGCCGGCGGTCGAGCCGCCCGGATAGCTGCCCGGGTAGCCGCTGGCCGAGCCCGCCGGATAGCCGCTGGCCGAGCCCGCCGGGTAGCCGCTGGCCGAGCCGGTCGAGTAGCCGTGCTGCCCCGGATAGCCCGGGTGCCCGCCGGTCGGCTGGGCGCTGCTGCCGCTCCAGCTGGACTGGCCGGAGTACCAGGGGCTGCCCGGGTAGGGCGGGGCGGAACCGGGCTGGGTGCTCTGGTGCGGGTACTGGCCGGTCGGCGCCCAGGCGGGCTGTCCGGAGACCGGCGGGGTCGAGGCCAGCTGGCCGGTGGTGGGCGCGGCCGGCTGGCCGGTGGTGGGCGCGGCCGGCAGAGTCGGCTCGCCGTCGGATCCCACGGAGCCGGACGGCGTCTCGACGGCACGGACCGGGACGGTTCGTGCCTCGGCGGTCGAATCGTCCGCCGGTACGGATGAGGAGTCGGACCGCGCGTGCTCGGCGCGGGACAGCTCGGAGTGCGACGGCTCGGCGTCGGTGTGTGCCGGCCGGCGCGGGTCGGACTCGTACTCGGTCATGGCCCTACCCTCTCCCATCGCTCTGCGATCCGCCTTAGCCTGGCCTGAGGATTCGCTGAAAGTCACTGCTGGTCGGCGTCCGCGTCCGGGGCGAGCGGCAACCGGACCCGGAAGGTGGCTCCCCCGCCCGGGGTCTCGGTCACCTCGACGGTGCCCTGGTGCACTGTCACCAGCGCGGCGACGATGGCCAGACCGAGGCCGGTGCCGGTGTTCCCGCCCAGCCGACGGGTGCGCGAGGCGTCCGCCCGGTAGAAGCGCTCGAAGACCCGTTCCGCCTGCTCTCCGGTGAGCCCGGGACCGGTGTCGGCCACCTCGATCACTGCCAGGTTGTCCGGTTCGGTACGCAGCCGCAGCGTGACCGCCGCCTCGGGTGGGGTGTGCCGCAGCGCGTTGGTCATCAGGTTGCCGATCACCTGTCGCAGCCGCGCGTCGTCGCCGCGTACCACGAGCGGCCCGGAACCGGACTCGATCTCCAACTCGATCCGCCGGTCCGGTGCCATCGCCCGGGCGGCCTCCATCGCGTCGGCGGCCAGCACCGGCAACTCCACCGGGGCGAGCGAGAGCGGCCGCTCCCGGTCCAGCCGGGCCAGCAGCAGCAGATCCTCCACCAGCAGACCCATCCGGGCCGCCTCGTCCTCGATCCGGCGCAGCAGGTCGGCGGTCTGCTCGGGATCCCGGGCGGCACCCTGCCGGTACAGCTCGGCGAAGCCGCGAATGGTGGTCAGCGGCGTCCGCAACTCGTGCGAGGCGTCCGCCACGAACTGCCGCATCCGCTCCTCGGAGCGGCGGGCCCGGGCCTCGGAGGCGCGGGCCGCTTCGGCGGCCTCGCGGGCGGCGGCCTCGGCGAAGCGGGCCGCGGACTCCGAGGCCGCGCGGGCGGTGAAGGCCATCTCGATCTGACTGAGCATCGCGTTCAGGGCCCGGGAGAGCCGCCCCAGCTCGGAGGTCGGACAGGGCTCACCGCCCTCCGGGTCGGGCACCCGCCGGCTCAGGTCGCCACCGGCGATGGCGGCGGCGGTACGTTCGATCTCGACAAGCGGCTTGAGGCTGGTCCGCACGATCGCCGCGCCGACCGAGGCGAGCAGGATCAGCACCGCCCCGCCCACCAGCACATCGATCCAGACCAGCCGGGTGACGGCCCGGTCGACGTCGGTCAGGTGCTGGCCGATCGCCACCCACTGCCCGTTGGGCAGCTCGGTGTAGAGCATCTGCCAGCGCACCTCGCTGCCCCGGGACTTGGTGGGGAATGGTTCACCGGCGAGGTTGGCGAACCCGGCCGCGTTCTCCGGCCAGGGCGGGAGGTCGGCTTCGCTGAACCGCCGGCTGTCGAAGCCAGTGTCCTCGACCGCGCCGGAGTCCCGGTTGGTGATCACCACCACGTAGTCGGTGGGCACGACGCTGTCGCTACGCAGCACGAGGGTGGCCCAGGGCCGGCTGTTCAACTCGTTCTCGAGCTGGTTGACCACGTCTGTCAACTCCGCATTCACCTGGTCGACCAGGTAGCTACGCAGGAAGAACGTGGTAAGCGAGCTGATCACCAGCAGCGCGGCGGCGACCAGGGCGAGGACTGCCGCGACCAGCTTGACGCGCAGCGGTACCGCGCGCAGCCGGGTCTTGCCCTGTTGTAACGCGTTCACGCCGCCGGCTTGCGCAGCACGTAACCGACGCCCCGGAGGGTGTGGATCAGCCGAGGCTCGGTGTTGTCGACCTTGCGTCGCAGGTACGAGATGTACGACTCGACGATGTTGTCGTCGCCCCGGAAGTCGTAGTTCCACACGTGGTCGAGGATCTGCGCCTTCGACAGCACCCGGTTGGCGTTGAGCATCAGGTAGCGCAGCAGCTTGAACTCGGTCGGCGAGAGCTGGACCCGCTGACCGGCCCGGTACACCTCGTGGGTCTCCTCGTCCAGTTCCAGGTCGGCGAAGGTGAGCCGGGCCGGCGTCTGCTCACCGGTGCTGGTGCGGCGCAGCACCGCCCGGATCCGGGCGGTCAGTTCCTCCAGGCTGAACGGCTTGGTGACGTAGTCGTCGCCGCCCAGGGTCAGGCCGCGGATCTTGTCGTCGGTGGCGTCCCGCGCGGTGAGGAAGACCACCGGGGTACGCGTGCCGCCCTCCCGCATCATCCGGATCACCTCGAAGCCGTCGAGGTCCGGCAGCATCACGTCGAGCACCACCAGGTCGGGTCGATGATCCCGGGCGGCGCTGAGCGCCGCCGAGCCGCTGGTGGCGGTGGCCACGTCGAAACCCGCGAAACGCAGGCTGGCGGAGAGCAGTTCGAGGATGTTGGGATCGTCCTCGACGACGAGCAGTCGCGCCTCGGTCTGGGTAGCGGCCATGCCGCCCATCATCCGCGCAATCGCTGCGCCACCGCTGGGCAGACCCTGAAAAAAGCCTGTGAGCGGGTGGCCCGTTCGGATCAGGCGGCCAACGGCAGCTCGGACACGTCGGCCGCAGCCGGCCGGGCCAACGGCAGCTCGGACACGTCGGCCGCAGCCGGCCGGGCCAACGGCCGAATCAGCGGGTGGACGGCCGCCTCGGCGACCCGGGCGAGCGCCCGGCGGTCGGCGCGACGGGACGGGTGCAGCGGCGCGGTGATCTCCACGGTGACCGTCAACTGCCGCAGGGCGAGCACCCGGCGCACCGACCGCAGCAGGGTCTCGTCGCCGAGGAAGGCCGGTGCCGTGGTGGACTCGCCGGTCACCGCGCAGCGGTAGCCGATCCGGATCGGTACCACCGGCGCCCCGGTGTCGATCGCGGCCTGGAACATCGCCGGCCGGAACCCGGGGCGAGGGCGGCAGGCGGCAGCTGTCTCACACCAGGTGGTGCCCTGCGGGAACACCGCCACGCAACGGCCCGCCCGCAGCGCCGCCGCCACCCGGCCCACCGTGGCCGGCAGCTGGCGGGGCCGGGTGCGGTCCACGAAGACCGTGCCGCCGGCGCGGGCGAGCAACCCCACCAGGGGCCATCGGCGCACCTCGTGCTTGGCCACCAGCCGGGCCGGCGCGACCGCAAGCAACGCGAGGATGTCCCACCAGGAGACGTGGTTGGCGACCAGCAGCGCACGCCGACGGGGCAGCCGGCCGCGCACCTTCAGACGTACGCCGCAGGCGCGGGCCGTGGCCCGGGCCCAGCCGCTCGTCAGCGTGCGCCGCTCACGGCTGGGCAGCACGGGGAGCACGGCGGCCACGCCGATGCCGAGCCCGAGCATGCCGAGCAGGGCGATGGCCCGGCCAAGTTGCTGGACCGCCGGCACCGTCGGGGTCTCGCCGGGGCGGGGCAGGCAGTCGGGGCCGCAGCCGGAGCTGGGCCGCCAGAGCGGGTGGGCCAGCGTGGTCACGGCTGCCCGCCGAGGAAGTGCCGCAGGTAACGGGGGTTGATCCGGTCCATGGAGAGCAGGACGTAGAAGTCGGCCACCCCGAAGTCCGGGTCGTACGCCGGCTCGCCGCAGATCCAGGCGCCGAGCCGGAGGTAGCCGCGGAGCAGCGGCGGGACCAGCTTGGTCGCCCCCGCGACCGTCTCGGTCGGCACACCCGGTTCGGCGAACCAGGGTCGCCGCGGCCGTACCCGCAGCGGCGGCGGCGCCAGATGCCGGGCCTGGGCCCACACCTCGGCGGCGGCCAGACCGCCGTCGGCAACCGGCACGGACGCGCAGCCGCCGAGCCAGCCCAGACCACGCAGATGCAGGTAGCGGGCGATGCCCGCCCACATCAGGTTGATCACCGCACCGGTGCGGTGGTCCGGGTGCACGCAGGAGCGGCCCGCCTCGACCAACTGGGCACGCAACGCATCGAGCGCGGCCAGCTCGAACTCGCCCTCGGCGTAGCGCCGGGTGGTCCGGCCGGGCGGGAGCAGGCGGTACGTGCCGACCACCTCACCGGTGCCTACCTGCCGCACCAGCAGGTGGTCGCAGTACGGGTCGAAGGCGTCCCGGTCGAGACCGGCCGGGTTCGGCGCCACGGTGGCGCTCAGTTCACCTGCGAACACCCGGTGACGCAGGCGTTGGGCCGCCTCGACCTGGCGCAGATCGTCGGCGATCGAGAGAACGTAGCCGCTTGTCGTCAGAGGAGCGCCGGCGGCGGGCAGAGCGGGCATGCGTTCTGTGTAGCGCCTGGCGGGTTGCCGGCCCTGGTGAGAAGCGATGTCGATCCGGTGAACGCCGGTCGGCGCCTGGTCGCCGACCCGCCCTCGGTGTGCGCGTCGCGGCCGTGCGAAGCTGCCGGGACGGTCGGCGACGGCCCCCGCCGCAGGAGGAGTCCGATGATCATCGAGGCACGGTTCAACGGCCCGTCCGGCTCGGGCAACGGCGGTTGGAGCGCCGGGGTCTTCGCCGAGGCGTACGGCGTCCCCGGTCCGGTCGAGGTGACGCTGCGCCGGCCACCACCGCTGGACACCGCGCTGGCGCTTGTCGACGGGCAGGTGCATGACCCGGCCGGTGCGGTGATCGCGCAACTACGGTCGACGGAACCGTTCGACGACGTGGTGCCACCGGTCGACCTGGCGACCGCACGGGCCGCCTCGGCGGCGTACCCCGGGCTGGTGGCGCATCCCTTTCCCGACTGCTACGTCTGCGGGCCCGGGCGTGCCGACGGGCTGCGGATCTTTCCCGGCCCACTGCCCGACGGCCGGACGGCAGCGCCGTTGAAGGCCCCGGAGCGGGTGAGCATCGCCACCGTCTGGGCCGCGCTGGACTGCCCCGGCGGCTGGGCGGTGCTCACGGCGGGCCGGCCGTACCTGCTCGGCCGGATCACCGCCCAGGTCGAGGCGCTCCCCCGTCCGGGTGACGAGTGCGTGGTGACCGGCGTGACGGTCGGCACCCAGGGACGCAAGGCGTCGGTACGCACCAGCCTGTACGCGCCGGACGGCAATCTGCTCGCCCGTGCCCACGCCACCTGGATCGCCCGGTAGGGCGATTCGTCGATCGGGTCGTACCTGGGGATGAGACGGCTCCTGCCTGCGACGGAGAGGGATCTCCGGAGCGCGCCCGATTGATTTGGTTGACCGCTAGCGTCACGCTGTGCAACGGCGCCTCCCGGCGCCACGGGAGGAGAATGATGTCCGACGGGCAGCCACGCCCCAACAATGACGCGCAGATCGTGGTATCCGGCCTGACCAAGCAGTACCGCAACGTGCTCGCGGTCAACAACCTGTCGTTCACGGTCGAACCGGGCCGGGTCACCGGCTTCCTCGGTCCGAACGGCGCGGGTAAGACCACCACGCTGCGCATGCTGCTGAACCTGGTCACGCCGACCGCCGGGGCGGCCACCATCGGCGGTCGCCGGTACCCGGATCTGGCCGATCCGCTGCGCCATGTCGGCGCGGTGCTGGAGGCGTCCAGCGCGCACAAGGGCCGCACCGGGATCAACCACCTGCGGGTGATCTGCGCGGCGGCCGGACTGCCCCGGGAGCGCGCCGACGAGGCGCTCGCCCTGGTCGGGCTGTCCCCGGCGGCCAAGCGCAAGTTCAAGGGATACTCGCTGGGCATGAAGCAGCGGCTCGGTATCGCCGCCGCGATGCTCGGCAATCCGCAGGTGCTCATCCTCGACGAGCCGGCCAACGGGCTCGACCCCGAGGGCATCCGGTGGATGCGTGGGTTCCTCAAGGGTCTCGCCGCCGAGGGCCGCACCGTGCTCGTCTCCAGCCACCTGCTGTCGGAGATGCAGCTGCTCGCCGACGACGTGGTGATCATCGCGGCCGGGCAGCTGGTCCGGCAGGGACCGGTCGATCAGGTGATCGGATCGATGGCGCAGGGCGCCCGGGTCCGGGTCCGCACCCCGCAGGCGGAGGCGCTTGCCGCCGCGCTGGCGGATGGCGCCGCCACCGTGGAGGCCGACGGTCAGGGCAACCTGCTGATCGCCGGGGTGGACGCGCCGGCGGTGGGCCGGGCCGCGCTGTCGGCCGGGGTGGAGCTGCACGAGCTGACCACCGAACGACCCGACCTGGAACGTGTGTTCCTGGAACTGACGGCCGGAAAGGCGGGCATTCGATGAGCAACCTGGTCCGCTCCGAACTGCTCAAGATCCGTACGACCAGCACCTGGTGGTGGCTGGCCATCGGGGCGTTCCTCTCGATCGCCATGGCCTTCCCGTTCAACGCCTGGCTGTTCAACGAGACGGTGAGCGGCGGCGGTGAGGAGTTCGGCGTCACCGGTGACGCGGCGTCCGCGCCCGCCCAGGCGGCGAACCTCTACACCTCGGGGCAGTACCTCGGGCTGATGTTCGTGATGCTCATCGGCATCCTGATGGTCACCAACGAGTTCTTCCACCAGACCGCGACCACGACCTTCCTGGCCACCCCGCGGCGCACCGCGGTGATCGTCAGCAAGCTCATCGCGGCCAGCCTGCTGGGCTTCGCGTTCTGGCTGGTCACCACGGTGATCGACCTCATCGGCGGGGCCGCCTTCCTGGCGCTCAACGATTACGGCACCCTGCTCGGTGAGTGGGAGGTCCAGCGGGCGCTGCTGCTCAACCTGATGGCGTACGCCATCTGGACCGTGCTCGGCGTCGGCATCGGCACGCTGATCACCAACCAGCTGGGTGCGGTGATCACCGCCTCCGTGCTCTACCTGATCGGCACGCAGGTGGTGGGCCTGCTCTTCCTGCTGCTGTCGAACTGGCTGGACAGCATGGCCGTGCTCAAGTGGCAGGTGATCTGGCCGGCGGCCGCGTCCCAGATCATGATCACCCCGGGCGAGAACGAGATGCTGCCGGCCTGGTGGGTCGGTGCGCTCGTGCTGGTCGGGTACGCCCTGGTCAGCGGCATCGTCGGCGTACTGATCACCAGGCGCCGCGACATCTCCTGACCCTGGCCGGCCCGGTGCGGGCCGAGTTGGCGACCGGCGGGCCCGGTTCACCGGTGACAACCGGCGGACCGGGCCCGTCTCGCCGTCACCGGCCCGATCTCTCCTAGCAGCAAGCAACGGAACACGCAGCGCTTACCAAACTTCTGGCATCTTCTGTGAATCCGACCACGGGGTGGAGGCGGAAATGCCGCAGGGATCGCTACGGCGTAGCCTTGGATCCGTCCTGTGCGCCCGTGCGGCGGCACCGGACACCGCGTGACACACAAACCCGCGTGAAAGAGGCGATTACCGGCCGTGTCGACCCAGCAGACTTCGCAGGAGAACCCACTGGCGGGTTTCGGCCCGAACGAGTGGGTCGTCGAGGAGATGTACCAGCGCTACCTCGCCGACCCCAGCAGCGTCGACCCGGCCTGGCACGACTTCTTCGCCGACTACCGGCCCGGGCCGGGCGCGGCCCGGACGACCGAGGGCGATGGTGCCGGCAAGCCGGCCCAGGCCACCCGCCCGCAGCCCGCCCCGGCCAAGACCGCAGCGGCCGCCAAACCCGAGCCGGCGCCGAAGAACGAGCCGGCGGCGAAGGCCGCCGCGCCGGCCAAGGCCGAGCCGCGCACCGCGCCGGCCCCGGCCAAGACCCAGCCGGCCAAGACCGGCGAGTCCGCCAAGGCCCGGCCGGCCAAGGCCGAACCGGCGAAGAGCACCCCGAGCGCTACCGGAGCGCAGACCACGCCGCTGCGCGGGGTGGCCGCCAAGATCGTGCAGAACATGGACGCCTCGCTCGCGGTGCCGACCGCCACAAGCGTGCGCGCCGTGCCGGCCAAGCTCCTGGTCGACAACCGGATCGTGATCAACAACCACCTCGCCCGGGGGCGCGGTGGCAAGGTGAGCTTCACCCACCTGATCGGCTACGCGCTGGTCCGGGCGCTCGCCGCGCACCCGGAGATGAACAACTCCTTCACCCAGGCCGACGGCAAGCCGGCGATGCTCCGCCCGGAGCACGTCAACCTGGGCATCGCCATCGACCTGGTCAAGTCCGACGGCAGCCGCAACCTGGTGGTGCCCTCCATCAAGGGCTGCGAGCGGATGGACTTCCGGCAGTTCTGGCAGGCGTACGAGGACGTCGTCCGGCGGGCCCGCCGCAACGAGCTGACCATGGAGGACTACTCCGGCACCACCATCTCGCTTACCAACCCGGGCGGCATCGGCACCGTGCACTCGATGCCCCGGCTGATGCAGGGCCAGAGCGCGATCATCGGCGTCGGCGCGATGGAGTACCCGGCGCCGTACCAGGGCATGAGCGAGGCCACCCTCGCCGAGCTGGCGGTCAGCAAGGTCATCACGCTGACCAGCACGTACGACCACCGGATCATCCAGGGCGCGCAGTCCGGCGAGTTCCTCAAGGCCATGCACGAGCTGCTCCTCGGCGAGCACGGCTTCTACGACCAGATCTTCACCTCGCTGCGCATCCCGTACGAGCCGGTGCGCTGGATGCGCGACGTCGCGGTTGACAGCGAAGGCCAGATCAACAAGACCGCGCGGGTGCACGAGCTGATCCACGCCTACCGGGTGCGCGGCCACCTGATGGCCGACACCGACCCGCTCGAGTTCAAGATCCGCAAGCACCCCGACCTGGACGTGCTCCAGCACGGGCTGACCCTGTGGGACCTGGACCGAACCTTCCCGGTGAACGGCTTCGCCGGCAAGCAGCGGATGAAGCTGCGCTCGATCCTGGGCGTGCTGCGCGACTCGTACTGCCGGCGGGTCGGCATCGAGTACATGCACATCCAGGACCCGGAGGAGCGCCGCTGGATCCAGGAACGGGTCGAGCGCAAGTACGAGAAGCCGCCGGCCGACGAGCAGAAGCACGTGCTCAACCGGCTCAACGCGGCGGAGGCCTTCGAAACCTTCCTGCAAACCAAGTACGTCGGCCAGAAGCGCTTCTCGCTTGAGGGCGGCGAGTCGCTGATCCCGCTGCTCGGCGAGGTGCTTGAGTCCTCCGCCGAGGCGGGGCTCGACGAGGTCGTCATCGGCATGGCGCACCGGGGCCGGCTCAACGTGCTGGCAAACATCGTGGGCAAGCCGTACGAGAAGATCTTCTCCGAGTTCGAGGGGCACCTGGACCCGCGCTCCACCCAGGGCTCGGGTGACGTGAAGTACCACCTCGGCCAGAACGGCAAGTTCACCACGCCCGACGGCGATCACGCGGTGAAGGTCTCGGTGGTGGCGAACCCGTCGCACCTGGAGGCGGTCGACCCGGTGCTGGAGGGCATCGTCCGGGCCAAGCAGGACCGGATCGACCTCAAGCTGGAGGGCTACACGGTGCTGCCGCTGCTGGTGCACGGCGACGCCGCCTTCGCCGGCCAGGGCGTGGTGGCCGAGACGCTCAACCTCTCCCAGCTGCGCGGCTACCGCACCGGCGGAACGGTGCACGTGGTGGTCAACAACCAGGTCGGCTTCACCACCGCCCCGGAGTACAGCCGCTCCAGCCTCTACAGCACCGACGTGGCCCGGATGATCCAGGCGCCGATCTTCCACGTCAACGGCGACGACCCGGAGGCCGTGGTCCGGGTGGCCCGGCTGGCCTTCGAGTACCGGCAGGCGTTCAACAAGGACGTCGTGATCGACCTGGTCTGCTACCGGCGGCGCGGACACAACGAGGGCGACGACCCGTCGATGTCCAACCCCCAGATGTACAAGATCATTGACTCGAAGCGGTCGGTCCGCAAGCTCTACACCGAGGAGCTGATCGGGCGGGGCGACATCACCGTGGAGGACGCCGAGGAGCTGCTGCGCGACTACCAGGCCCAGTTGGAGCGGGTGTTCAAGGCCACCCGGGACGCGGCCAGCGCGCCGCGCCAGCTGAGCCGGCCGGCCCGGCAGGATGAGCCGGAGCCGCAGGTGGAGACGGCCACCGACGCGTCGGTGGTGAAGGCCATCGGCGAGGCGCACGTCAACCTGCCCGAGGGCTTCACCCCGCACAAGCGGATCCAGCAGCTGCTCGACCGGCGGGCCCGGATGTCCGTCGAGGGCAACATCGACTGGGGCTTCGGCGAGATCATCGCCTTCGGTGCGCTGCTGCACGACGGAATCACTGTTCGGCTCGCCGGCCAGGACTCGCGGCGCGGCACCTTCGTGCAGCGGCACGCCTCGGTGGTCGACGCGGAGACCGGCGAGGACTACCTGCCGTTGCAGTCGCTGACCGGTGACGGCGAGCGGTCCCGCTTCTTCGTGCACGACTCGCTGCTCTCCGAGTACGCCGCGATGGGCTTCGAGTACGGCTACTCGGTGGAGAACCTCGACGCACTTGTCTGCTGGGAGGCGCAGTTCGGCGACTTCGTCAACGGCGCCCAGTCGGTGATCGACGAGTTCATCTCCTCCGGCGAGGTGAAGTGGGGTCAGCGTTCGGCGGTCACCCTGCTGCTGCCGCACGGTCACGAGGGGCAGGGCCCGGACCACACCTCCGGCCGCCCGGAGCGCTTCCTCCAGCTCTGTGCCGAGGACAACATGCGGGTGGCCATCCCGACCACCCCGGCGAACTACTTCCACCTGCTGCGCCGCCAGGCCCTCTCGCCGAAGCGCAAGCCGCTTGTGGTCTTCACGCCGAAGTCCCTGCTGCGGCACAAGCTCTGCGTCTCGTCGGTGGAGGACTTCACCACCGGCACCTTCGCGCCCGTGCTCGCCGACGGGGCCGCTCCGGCGCCGGAGCAGGTCAAGCGGGTGCTGCTCTGCTCGGGCAAGGTCTACTACGACCTGTTCCAGGCCCGCCAGGAGCGCGGCATCACGGACACCGCGATCGTCCGGCTGGAGCAGCTGTACCCGATGCCGGTCGAGGAGATCCGGGCCGCGCTCGCGCAGTACCCGAACGCCGAGGACTTCGCCTGGGTCCAGGAGGAGCCGGCCAACCAGGGTTCCTGGTCGTTCGTGGCGCTCAACCTGCTGGAGCACCTCGACGGGGTCCGGCTGCGCCGCATCTCCCGCCCGGCCGCCGCCGCCCCGGCCGTCGGCTCGGCGAAGATGCACGAGGTGGAGCAGACCGCCCTCATCGAGGCGGCGCTGCCCCGTCCGTAACCCGTACCGCCCCGCCCGCCTGCTCACCCGGTTCTGGTGAGCAGGCGGGCGGGCTCATGCAGAGCGAGAGGACGTACCGTGTATTTCACCGATCGCGGGATCGAGGAGTTGGTCCAGCGGCGCGGCGACGAGCAGGTCAGCATGGAGTGGCTCGGCGAGCGGCTGCGCGACTTCGTCGACCTGAACCCCGAGTTCGAGACCCCGATCGAGCGGTTCGCCACCTGGCTGGCCCGCCTCGACGACGAGGACGACGACGAGTAGACCTGGCCACCTCCACCGGCCGGATCACCAGGTAGCGTGACGGCCATGCCGCCCAGCTCCCGCCGCCCCGCCCTGCTGGTGGGGATCGCGCTGGCCGTCCTGCTCGCCGGGTGTGGCGCCGAGGCAGCCGGGCAGTCACCGACCGAGACCTCAAGCGCCGGCCGTTCGGCAGCGCCGCTGCCGCCCGTCTTCTACGTCGATCCGGGCGGCGCCGCCGGGTGGCAGGTCACCGAGTGGGAGCGGGAGGGCCGGGCCGAGGAGGCCGCCACGCTGCGCCGGATCAGCACCCGCCCAACCGCACGCTGGCTGGTCGGTGACTCGGAGACGGTCACCGAGGAGGTGTCGGACTTCCTGGCCGGGGCGAAGCGTTCCGGCCAGACGCCGGTGCTCGTCACCCACAACCTGCCGGAGCGCGACTGCGGGCGGCAGGGCTCGGGTGGTGCCGAGTCGGCCGAGGCGTACCAGGACTGGATCCGGCGGGTGGCCCGTGGGGTGCAGGGACGCCCGGTCATGGTCATCATGGAGCCGGGTGCGGTCCCGGACGCGGTGGACCGCTGCGTCGACGACGTCGAAGAGCGACTCGGCCTGCTGCGGGACGCGGTGGCGGTGTTGAGCAGCACCGGCAGCGCCCAGGTCTACCTGGATGCCGGCCACCCGGCCTGGATCAAGGACACCGACCGGTTGGCGGCGGCCCTGGGCCAGGCCGGCGTCGCCGACGCCGACGGCTTCGCGCTCAACGTCGCGAACTTCATCGGTACGCCGCAGAACGTCAGCTACGGCCACCGGATCTCCGACGCCCTCGGCGGCACGGCCACGTTCGTCATCGACACGAGTCGCAACGGCAAGGGTCCGTACCCGCGCGAGACCGTGCGCTCCGCGCCAAGCTGGTGCAACCCGCCGGGGCGGGCGCTCGGCGCGGATCCCACCACCGACACCGGCCTGGACCGGGTCGACGCCCTGCTCTGGATCAAGTACCCGGGCGAGTCCGACGGCGCCTGCCGTCCGGGCGAGCCGGAGAGCGGTGTCTGGTGGCCCGAGTACGCCCTCGGACTCGCCGAGCGCGCCGGCTGAGGCGCTGGCCGCCGGCTGACCGGGGCGGCCTGCCGCGGGTCAGAAGCTGACCTGCCGGGCGGTGGCCGCGTCGCCCGGTACGGGCCGCACCGGCCGACCGCCCGGCCCGGCCGGATCCAGGCCGGTACGTTTCAGCTTCTGCCAGCCCAGCCGCCCACCGGTAAGCGCGGTGACCACCGACTGGAGCAGTACCAGATACATCAGTTGGCGATAGACGAACTGCTGCAACGGCAGCACCCAGAGGACGCCGAGCTTCTCCTTGTCGAGGCGGAAGGCCACGATCGCGGTGAGGAACTGCAATCCCAGCATGGCCACCCAGGCCAACGCCGTCTCGGTCCGGTCCAGGAAGATCAGGCCGTAGATGGCGAGCAGGTCGATGACCGGCGCGGTGATCGGCAGCAACACCCCGAACACGGTCAGGAACGCCAGGCAGCGCCGGCTGAACCGGCCGGAGACACCCTTGTCGAGCACCGAACGGCGGTGCTTCCACATCGCCTGCATGGTGCCGTAGCTCCACCGGTACCGCTGCTTCCACAGTTGCCCGATGCTTGTCGGCGCCTCGGTCCAGGCGCGGGCGCTCTCCTCGTACACCACCTTCCAGCCGGCCCGGCCCAGGGCCATGGTGACGTCGGTGTCCTCGGCCAGGGTGTCGTCGGTCATCCCGCCGACGTGGTCCAGTGCCTCGCGGCGGAACGCGCCGATCGCGCCGGGAATGGTGGGCATGCACCGCAACGTCTCGTAGAGCCGGCGATCGAGGTTGAAGCCGATCACGTACTCGATGTGCTGCCACTTGGCGATCATGCCGCGCCGGTTGCCCACCTTGACGTTGCCGGCGACCGCACCCACCTGCGGATCGCCGAAGGGTTGGACCAGGCGACGGACCGATTCGGGTTCGAAGATGGTGTCCCCGTCGACCATCACGATCAGGTCGTGCCGGGCCAGGGCGATGCCGGTGTTCAGCGCGCTCGACTTGCCGCCGTTGGGCTTGCGGACCACCCGTACGTTCGGCAGGTTGAGCCCGGCCGCGAGGTCGGCGGTGCCATCGGTCGAGCCGTCGTCGACCACCACCACCTCGATCCCGCCCGGATGGTCGCCGGTGGCGAGTGAGCGGACTGCGGCGACGATCCCCTCCTTCTCGTTGTAGGCGGGCACGATCACCGAGACCGGCTGGGTGACCGGCGGGCCCCAGGCGAAGTCCCGCCGACGCCGCTTGCGGGCGTGCCGCAACGCCAGCACGAACAGCAGCAGGGTACGGCCGATGGTGAGCACGCCGACGAGCACGAAGAGCACACCGAACCCGACGAAGGTGCCGTCGGCGGCGCGCACGGCCATGATCAGCATCTGGCCCCGCCAGCGCTCGCCCGGGGTCGCCTCGACCGGACCGGCCGTGGCGCCGGTGACCCCGGCCTCGGCGAGCGCCTGGTTCAGTCCGCCGCTGACCGTGGTGAAGGTGTATCCCCGCTCCTTCATCATCGGGATGTACCGGTCCAGCGCCTCGACCGTCTGCGAGCGATCGCCGCCGGAGTCGTGCCAGAGCGTGATCGCCCCGGAGTAGCCCGGCGGGATGGTCCGCTCGATCATCCCGTCCGGGCCCTGCCGCTCCCAGTCCCGGCTGTCCAGGTCGTTGACCACGGTGAGGTAGCCGAGCTCACCGGCCTGTTGCAGCAGTGGCCAGTCCTGGTCGACGAAGGCGTCCGACCGCGACGAGTACGGGAACCGCAACAGGTTGGTCCGGATCCCGGTGGCCCCGGCGATGGCCAGTTGGGTCTGGGTGTACTCCATCCGCCGCTGCCAGCCGGGAATCTCCGTGAGATGCGGGTGGGTGAAGGTGTGCACGCCGAGTTCGTGCCCCTTGGCGGCCAGTTCGCGGACCAGTTCGGGGCTGCGCACCACCTGGTTGCCGAGGACGAAGAAGGTGCCGGGCACCTGGTGTTTCTCCAGCACCGCCAGCACGGCCGGGGTCCACTGCGGGTCCGGCCCGTCGTCGAAGGTGAGCACGACGGTCCGCGCCGGCAACCGGTAGGACTGGGGGCGCTCGGCGGTGGTGTTCACGATCGGGCCCCCTTCGAGAATCTCGTCGGGGACGTCGTACTGGCCGCTGCCGATGGTGTTCTCCGCCCGGTAGTCGGGGATGAACGAGCCGTTGGCGTAGGCGTGGACGAAGAGGATGCCGCCCAGCAGCACGAAGATCATCGCATAGATCGTCCAGCTTGGACGCGGGACGAGTCGCCGGGCACGCGCCGCCGGGCCGGGTCGGGTTCGCTGCCGCTGCGTGGTACGGGAGGGGGCCTGGTATCCCGGTCGGCCGGGCTGGTGCGGCTGGTTCATCAGGGGGCGGTTGCCTCACTCGGCGGATCCGGTGGCGGGGACGGCGACGCGGGGGGCGCCGGGCTGTTCGAGGGCGGGTCGCTGGCCGGCGGGGCGGTGGGCGAAGGAGAGCGCGAGGGAGTACGCGCCGGGGTGGCGCTCGGCCGGGCGCTGCGCGTCGCCGTCGGGGAGGGGCTCGGTGCGGGGCTGGTGGAGGTCGCACCGGTGCTGGGCGTGGTGGAGGTACCGGGTGCGGTGCGGGACGGCGTGACCGAGGTGGGCGACGGGGTGGCGGTCACCGACGGTGCGGGCGTGGCCGCTGTGGAGGCGGGCGGTGGCTCCCAGGTCTCGGTGGGCTCGACGAAGGGAATGATCGTCTCTGGGCGGACCGGCCCACCGGCGAAGCTGACGCCGACCATCGCCGTGTACGCCAACCCCGCCAGCCCGAGGAAGTAGGCGGTCCGGCGCAGCCACCGCCGCCGCCGGCCAGTCGGATCAACGAAGACGGGGGGTGGTTCCGGCGCGACAGGAATGATCTGTGTTGGTCCCTCCACGTACGCGAGTCTAAACGTGAATACCTTTCACCTTCTCCGTCACGTGTCCCATCTGACATGCGGGAACGAGCCTGCTCACCCCGAGTTGGTTGTCCAGCCGCAACCAACCGGACCGAGTAGGTTGGCCGCATGGCCCGCAGCGTCTACCTCACCAGCGTGGGATCCGGCGGCGGAAAATCGACGATCGCGCTCGGTCTCGCCGAGCTGCTCTCCCGACAGGTCGAGCGGATCGGCGTGTTCCGCCCACTGGTTCCCTCCACCGGCCCAGATGACATCCTTGCCCTGCTCCGCGACCGGTACCGCGTGGAAGGTACCCCCTCTGACCTGGCCGGAGCCACATATGCCGAGGCCACGGCCCTGGTCTCGGACGGACGACGGGAAGAACTGATCTCCCGGGTGGTGCAGCGTTACCGAACGGTCGAGCGGCAGTGCCCGGCCGTCGTGGTGGTGGGTAGCGATTTCGCCGATGCCGGCGACGGCGCCGCCCCACGTGAACTGGCCTTCAACGCCCGACTGGCGAACGAGTTCGGCAGCGTCGTGGTGCCGGTGGTGGACGGGCAGGGCCAGTCACCGGAGGCGATCGCGGCGGCAGCCCGAGGCGCGTACCACGATCTCGTGGACCTCGGCGCGACGGTGCTGGCGGTGATCGCCAACCGGGTGCCCGAACCGATGACCCTGCCCGACCTGCCGGTGCCGGTGTACGCGATCCCGGAGGTGCCGACCGTGTCGGCACCCACGGTGGCCGAGGTCGCCGCCGCGCTCGACGCGACCCTGCTCGCCGGTGACGAGGCGGCCCTCGGCCGCGACGTGCTCGACTACGTGGTCGGCGCGGCGCACGTGCCGACCCTGCTGGAGCACCTGACCGACGGCTGTCTCGTGATCACTCCCGGCGACCGGGACGACCTGCTGGTGGCGGCGAGCGCCGCGCACGTCGCCGGACAGGTCTCGGTGGCCGGACTGGTCCTCACCCTCGGTGAACAGCCGGATCCTCGGGCGCTGCGGCTCTTCGAGGGGCTGAACACCGGGCTCGCGGTGCTCAGCGTGGCCAGCGACAGCTACGACACGGTCGCCGCGTCCAGCCGGATCGAGGGGCGGCCCAGCGCGGCAAACGCCCGCAAGGTGGAGGCCGCCCTCGGCGCGTTCGAGGCCAATGTGGACACCGATGACCTGGCCCGCCGGCTCGCGGTCAGCCGCTCACCACGGGTCACCCCGATGATGTTCGAGTACGACCTGATCGACCGGGCCCGTGCCCAGCGCCGCCACCTGGTCCTTCCCGAGGGCACCGAGGAGCGGATCCTGCGCGCCACCGAGATCCTGCTCCGTCGGGGCGTCGCCGACCTCACCCTGCTCGGCGACCCCGACAGCGTGGCCCGGCGGACCCGGGAACTCGGCGTCGACATCAGCGGTGCGACAGTTGTCGATCCGGCGACCAGCCCGTGGCGCGACGAGTTCGCCGAGGCGTACGCGAAGCTGCGCGCCCATCGGGGCGTCACCGCCGAGCTGGCGTACGACATCGTGGCGCAACCGAACTACTTCGGCACCATGATGGTGTCGGCCGGCCACGCCGACGGCATGGTCTCCGGCGCCACCCACACCACCGCGGCGACCATCCGCCCCGCCTTCGAGATCGTGAAGACGGTGCCGGAGGTCTCCGTCGCCTCCAGCGTCTTCTTCATGCTGCTCGCCGACCGGGTGCTGGTGTACGGCGACTGCGCGGTCAACCGCGACCCGGACGCCGCCCAACTCGCCGACATCGCGATCTCCTCGGCCGACACCGCGGCCCGGTTCGGCATCGAACCCCGGGTGGCCATGCTGTCCTACTCGACCGGCAGCTCGGGCGCGGGTGCCGACGTGGAGAAGGTCGCGGCGGCCACCGCGCTGGTCCGCCAGCGTCGGCCCGAGTTGGCCGTGGAGGGACCGATCCAGTACGACGCGGCCATCGACCCGGCCGTGGCGGCGACGAAGCTGCCCGGCAGCACGGTCGCCGGCCGGGCCACCGTCTTCATCTTCCCGGACCTGAACACGGGCAACAACACGTACAAGGCGGTGCAGCGCTCGGCCGGGGCGGTGGCCGTCGGGCCGGTGATGCAGGGCCTGCGCCGGCCGGTCAACGACCTTTCCCGAGGAGCCACCGTGCCGGACATCGTGAACACCGTGGCGATCACCGCCATCCAGGCCGCCGCGCTCGCCGAGACCCCGACCCCGCCGGACGCGGCGTCGACGCCGGGTGCCACCGGGTCGGTTTCGGTTCCGGTTTCCGGGGACGAGGTGGCGCGGTGAGCAAGGTGCTCGTGCTCAACTGCGGCTCGTCGTCGGTGAAGTACCGGCTCTACGACGGCGAGCGGGTGCTGGACCGGGGCACCGTCGAACGGATCGGCGAGCCGGACGGCGGCCCAGCCGACCACGCCGGCGCGGTACGCCAGATCCTGGCCGACCTGGACCTGACCGGGCTGACCGCCGTGGGGCACCGGGTGGTGCACGGCGGCCGGCGGTTCACCGCGCCGACGCTTGTGGACGATGCGGTACTGGCCGCCATCGCCGACCTGGTGCCGCTCGCCCCGCTGCACAATCCGGCCAACCTCGCCGGCATCGCGGTGGCCCGCGAGGCGCTGCCGGACGTGGCACAGGTCGCCGTCTTCGACACCGCGTTCCACCACACGCTGCCCGAACCCATCGCCACGTACGCCATCGACCGGGAGGTAGCGGAGCGCTACGGCATCCGACGGTACGGCTTCCACGGCACCTCGCACGCGTACGTCTCGCGGCGCACGGCGGAACTGCTGGAGCGCCCGTACGACGAGATCAACACGATCAGCCTGCACCTGGGCAACGGCGCCAGCGCCTGCGCGGTCGCCGGTGGGCGCAGCGTCGCCACCTCGATGGGGATGTCCCCGCTGGAGGGGTTGGTGATGGGCACCCGCAGCGGCGATCTGGACCCGACCATCGTGTTCCACCTGCGCCGCGAGGGCGGACTGGGCGTGGACGAGATCGACGACCTGCTCAACCACCGCAGTGGCCTGCTCGGGCTGACCGGCGCCAACGACATGCGCGAGGTCCTGGCCCGGCGGGCCGCCGGAGATCCTGCGGCGGCGCTCGCCTTCGACGTGTACTGCCGGCGGATCACCGGCTATGTGGGCGCGTACTACGCCCTGCTCGGCCGGGTGGACGCGATCGCCTTCACCGCCGGCGTCGGCGAGCACGCGGCTGCGGTACGGGCCGCCGCGCTGGCCGGGCTCGACCGGCTGGGCATCGCCGTCGACGCGGGGCGCAACGCGGGCAGCGGCGACCGCTTGATCTCGCCGGACGGCGCCGAGGTGGCGGTCTACGTCATCGGCACCGACGAGGAACGGGAGATCGCCCGCGCGGCCAGAGCGGTGGTCGAGGCAGCTGGTTGAACAGCCGGCCGCAATACCCGCCGGGGCGGGGTCGCAGGCGACAGCCGGGACCGCGCCGGGGCGGGGTGCGCAGGCGACAGCCGGGACCGCGCCGGGGCGGGGTGCGCAGGCGACAGCCGGGACCGCGCCGGGGCGGGGTGCGCAGGCGACAGCCGGGACCGCGCCGGGGCGGGGTGCGCAGGCGCGCCGGGAGGAGCCAGCGGGCGCCGGCCGGGGACCGCGCCGGCAGGAGCGTCAGGTGCCGAACCCGGCGGCGGGGTCAGCCGAGGGCGAGCCAGCCGGCGGCGGCGATCAGCAGCGCCGCGATCACGACCGCCCCGATGATCAAAGGGGTGCGCGACGCTGTCTGGGCCGGGGCGTCCCCGGTGTTGGCGAAGGCGCGGAACGCCTCGGTGTTACCGCTCGGGTCGGTGTAGTTCTCAGCCATGCGCGTGACCCTAGCGAAACCGGTCCAGTCGGGTCGTCCCGCAGTTACGCGGGTCCAGGTGTCGTACGACACCGGGTAACGGCACCCGGACGGGTGACTCGGGGCCTTACCGTGAGGCCGTGGGAATTCCACGGCGGTGCGTCGCAGTGGCGATCGCCTTCCTGTTGGCCGGGCTGGCCGGGTGCGCGGCGACCGGCGACCCGCCGGGTCAGGTGGCGCCGACCGGAGCGGCACCCCGGCTCCAGTACGCGGTGGGCGTCCGGACATTCGTTGTCGATCCCGGCTCGGCGCGCCCGCTGCCGGTGACCCTCTGGTATCCGGCGCAGGGCAGCCGGGTGGCCGACGGGCGGTTCCCGGTGGTGCTCTACAGCCACGGCCTGGCCAGCCTGCCCGAGCAGCACTCCGGGCTGACCGCCCGGTGGGCCGCCGCCGGTTTCGTGGTGGCCGCTCCGGAGTATCCACACACCCGACGTGGTGCCGCCCGTTTCTCCCGGGCAGACGTACGCCACCAGCCGGCGGACGGATGGCGGGTGATCCGGCACCTGGTCCGGCTCGACCGTCGGGCCGGCGACCCCCTCGCCGGGCATCTCGACGTGCAGCACATGGCTGCCGCCGGTCACTCGGCGGGCGGCTTCACCACTGCCGGGATGTTCACCAGCGGGCATCCGGCCCGGCTGCGCGCCGGCATCGTGATCGCCGGTGGCGGGATGGCGGGCAGCTTCGCGGGGCCGACCGCACCCATACTCTTCGTGCACGGCACCGCCGACTCCGTGGTACCACTGAGCGTCGGCCGAGCCGCCTACCGCCGTACGCCCGGACCGGCCTACTTTCTGAGTCTGCTGGGTCAGGGGCACGGGGAGTACCTGGTCCCCGGCCGCCCCGGGTTCGCCCAGGTGCTCGGCACCACCACCGACTTCCTCCGCTGGACCCTCTACGGAGACCCCGAGGCCGCCCGCCGCCTCCCCGCCCGCGCCCTGCTCCCCAACGTCACCACCTTCGAAACCCACCCCACCCGCTAACCACCCCCCACCCCCACCCCACCCTCGCGATCTTGCACTTTCCGTCGCGACATTTACCCTGGAAAGGAACTTTTTGCCGACCTAAAGTGCAAGATCGGCGCGGTGGGGGTGGGGAAGGGTGGCGGTGGCGCAGGGCACAATCGAAGGCATGTCGCGCCGTGCCGCCTCCGCCCTGCTCGCCAGCACGCTGTTCGTCAGCGCGCTGGTCGGCTGCTCCACCGATTCCGGACCCGCCCCGCAGGCGGCCCCCGCCACACCGCAGCCGACCTCAGCCGCACCGCAGCCGACCTCAGCCGCACCGCAGGCGAGCGGAACGGCACCGGCGATACCGGCCGGCAGCGCCCCGGAACGCCAGTTCGCGGTCGGCGTACGGCAGCTGAAGCTGAACCGCGACGGCGACCGGGCGCTGCCGGTGACCGTCTGGTATCCGGCGGCCGGTCGCGCCGGAGGCCAGCCGACGACTTCGGCCGACGCCGCGACCGGGAAATTCCCGGTGGTCATGTTCAGCCACGGCCTCGGTGGTCGACCCGCCGACTACGCCGAGCTGCTCACCCGCTGGGCGGCGGCGGGTTTCGTGGTGGCCGCGCCGACCTTCCCGCACACCTCCCGGTCCAGCGACCAGAACGTGCTCGACGTGCTCAACCAGCCCGCCGACGTGTCGTACGCGCTGACCCAGGTGCTCGCCCTCAACACCCGCAATGGCGACCCGCTGCGCGGGCGGCTCGCCGCCGACCGGGTGGCCGCCGCCGGGCACTCGGCCGGCGGGGTGACCACGATCGGGCTGTTCACCACCGGCCGGGACGAGCGGCTGGCCGCCGGCATCGTCTTCGCCGGCACCGCCCTCGGGGTGGGCACCGCGTTCGCCGGAGCCGCAGCACCGCAACTCTTCGTGCACGGCGAGGCCGACGAGGTGGTGCAGTACGCCTCCGGCAAGGCCGTCTACGACAAGGTGCCCTGGCCGAAGGCGATGCTCAGCCTGCCCAAGGGCGACCACGGCCGAGCCCTGCTCAGCGACGGTCCCGCCCTGCGGGTGGTGGCCGACACCACCATCGAGTTCCTCCGCTGGACCCTCTACGGCGACGCCGACGCCCGGGACCGCATCCCCGCCGCCGGCACCCGCGACGACATCGCCACCTTCGACAACCGCTTGTAGATGTAAGGAAGGGCCCCTTTTTAACGCCTCGTGTATAGCAAGGGCCCCTTCTTAACACTGCGGCTCAGCCGGCGCGCTGCGGCTCAGCCGGCGCGCTGCGGCTCAGCGTGCGCTCCCGCTCCGACAGCGCTCCGGCTCGGTCGGCAGGCTACGGCTCGTCCGGGCGCTGGGGCTCAGCGGGTGTGGTCGATGACGATCTTGCCGAAGACGTCTCCGGAGTGCAGGCGGGCGAAGGCGTCCGTAACCCGGCTGAACGGCACCACGCTGTCCACGACCGGCCGGACGCCCCGCTCGGCGCAGAACGTCAGCAGGTCGGTCAACTCCCCCGGCGTACCCATCGAGGTGCCCACGATCTCGAGTTGCATCGCGAAGACCCGGCGCAGGTTGACCTTTGGTTCGTGCCCGGCGGTCGCCCCGGAGACCACGATCCGGGCCCCCGGCGCGGCGGACTTCAGCGAATGGTCGAAGGTGGCCGCGCCGACGGTCTCGATCACCACGTCGACCCGCTCACGCAGCCGCGCGCCGGGCTCGACCGGGGTCGCCCCCAGCTCGGCGATCCGCTCCCGCTTGCCCGCGTCCCGACTGGTCGCGTACACCCGCTTGCCCATCGCGACGGCCAGCGCCACCGCCGCGGTGGCCACGCCGCCACCGGCGCCCTGGACCAGCACGGCGTCGGCGGTGTCGACGCGGCCCTTGGTGGTCAGCATGCGCCACGCGGTCAGCCAGGCCGTCGGCAGGCATGCCGCGTCGGTCGCCGCCAGGCCCGCTGGCAGCGGCAACAGATTCGATCGGGGTACGGCCACCCGCTCGGCCAGGGTGCCCGGGAAGTGCTCGGAGAGGATCGAGACGCCACGCGGGTCGCCGGGGGTGACCACCACCGGGTAGACGACCACCTCGTTGCCGTCGGGGTCCACCCCGGTCGCGTCGCAGCCCAGGATCATCGGCAGCTGCTCGGCGCGCAGCCCCACGCCGCGCAGCGACCAGAGATCGTGATGATTGAGCGAGCTGGCGGTGACGCGCAGGACCACCCAGTCGTCGTCGGGCAGCGTCGGCTCGGGTTGCTCACCGACGGTGAGCGCGGCGAGCGGATCGGCGTCGTCGAGGCGGGAGGCAAAGGCGGCACGCATGATCCGCACGGTAACAAGCTGAGCGGCCGTTAAGAAGGGGCCCTTCCTATACACGAGACGTTAAGAAGGGCCCCTTCCTTACACCTCAGGCGCGGGCGACGCCGTCGCGGCGGGCGGCTTCGGCGACTGCTGCGGCGACAGCGGGGGCGACCCGTGGGTCAAGCGGGGAGGGCACGATCGCTTCGGGGGTCAGCGTGTCGGCCACCACGGCGGCGATGGCGTCGGCCGCCGCCACCTTCATGGCGTCGGTGACCCGGGTGGCCCGGGCCTGCAACGCGCCCCGGAACACACCGGGGAAGGCGAGCACGTTGTTGATCTGGTTCGGAAAGTCGCTGCGGCCGGTGGCGACCACCGCGACGTGCCGGCCAGCGACCTCCGGATGCACCTCGGGGGTGGGGTTGGCCAACGCGAAGACGATTCCACCGGGGGCCATCCCCGCCACCGCCAGCTCGGGGATCTGCCCGCCGGAGACCCCGACCAGGACGTCGGCATCGCGGAGCGCCTCGACGATGTCGCCCCGGCGGCCGTCGGCGTTTGTGAGCTCGGCCAGTTCGGCCTTGGTGCCGGTCAGGCTGGCCCGGTGGGCGGAGATGATGCCCTGGGAGTCGCAGACCACCACCTGGTCCGGGTCCACTCCCCCGGCCACCAGCATCTTGGTCACCGCCACCCCGGCCGCACCCGCGCCGCTGACCGCCACCCGCAGGTCGCCGAGCTTGCGGTTGAGCAGGGTGGCGGCGTTCCGCAGCGCGGCCAGCACGACGATGGCGGTGCCGTGCTGGTCGTCGTGGAACACCGGGATGTCCAGCGCCTCGTCGAGCCGGCGTTCCACTTCGAAGCAGCGCGGGGCGCTGATGTCCTCCAGGTTGATCCCGCCGAACGAGGGCGCGAGCGCGGTGACCGTGGCCACGATCTCGTCGACGTCCTGGGTGTCCAGGCAGACCGGTACCGCGTCGACCCCGCCGAACTGCTTGAACAGCACGGCCTTGCCCTCCATCACCGGCAGCGCGGCGCGCGGGCCGATGTTGCCGAGGCCGAGTACGGCCGAGCCGTCGGTGACGACCGCGACGGTGTTCGACGCCCAGGTGTAGTCGTATGCGAGCGTCGGGTCGGCAGCGATGGCCTCGCAGACCCGGGCTACCCCGGGGGTGTACGCGAGGGAGAGGTCGTCCCGGCTGTTCAGTGGCACCGTCGAGACGACGGCCATTTTGCCGCCTCGGTGCAGGGAGAAGACGGGATCAGCAGGGTCCACGGTGGACGTAGGCATGGTGACTCCAGGATCTGTCGAGCAGCTGGACCGGCCGGTCGGACGCACGGTGAGGCGGCGAGCGGCGGCACGCGGTGCGGGGGGTCACCCGGGCGTCTTCGAGCATAGTGGGGCGGGTGGGGCCGGCATGTGAGCAGGGTCATAACCGGCGGGCCGGCACCCGACCGGGCCGGGGCCAGTACCGGGCCACCACCCGGCCCACCACGTCGGCCACCCCGTACACCCGGGAGTCGTCGGTGACCAGGTCGTTGTCCCCGTACAGCCACCAGCCGCCGTCGGCGGGGCGGATCGCGCGCTTGACGACCAGCAGGTCGGGGCGGCTGCGGAAGACCGCCACCACCACGTCGCCGGAACGTACGGCCCGACCGCCGCTGCGGACCAGCACCGCGTCGCCGTGCCGCAGCGTGGGCGACATGGACGGACCGGTCACCAGTACGGCGGACAGCGGCCACCGCAGCCGGGGCACGGACACGGGGGGTTTCACCTCCAGCAGCCTCGGGGACCACCGTCAGGAGTAATGTCGTCTTGGATCATCGCAAACTTCCCATGGAGGATCCCGATGCGACTTCCACGCATCCTCGCGCCTCGCGTGACCGCCAGCGCGCACTGCGACCTGCCCTGCGGGGTCTACGACCCCGCCCAGGCTCGGATCGAGGCCGAGTCGGTGAAAATGATCTGTGAGAAGTATCAGGCCAACACCGACCCCGAGTTCCGTACCCGAGCCATCCTGATCAAGGAGCAGCGGGCCGACCTGGTCAAGCACCACCTCTGGGTGCTGTGGACCGACTACTTCAAGCCGCCGCACTTCGAGAAGTACCCGCACCTGCACCAGCTGTTCAACGAGGCCACCAAGCTGGCCGGTGCCGCGGGTGCCAAGGGTGCTACCGACCCGAGCAAGGCCGACGAACTGCTCCAGAAGATCGACGAGATCTCGAAGATCTTCTGGGAGACCAAGCAGGCGTGACATCGCCGGCCACGGCGGCCGACGCGTCCGCACCGGGCGCGTCGGCCGCCGGCATGTTTGACCGCCTCAGCGGGTAGAGTCCCCGACCGGGGGGATGAGTGGTGACTCAACTGACCGGCCAGCCAGCGACCGATGACGACGTCGTGCACCTCACCGTGCCCGCCGACGGTGGCTATCTCGGCGTGCTCCGCACCGCCACCGCGGGTCTCGCGGCCCGGCTTCAGTTCGCCCTCGACGAGATCGAGGATCTGCGGATCGCCGTCGACGAGGCGTGCGCCATGCTGCTCGCCATCGCCGCCCGAGAGGCCGACCTCGACTGTCGGTTCGCGGTGACCGAGGACGCGCTCACCGTCGAGGTCACCGTGCCGACCGTGCCGGGTGCCAAGCTGCCCGCCGAGTCGTCGTTCGCGTGGAAGGTGCTCACCGCGCTGACCACGTCGGCCTCGGCCAGCGCGACCGACGGCCGGGCCACCATCGCCCTGCTGACCCGGCGTGCGCCGGGTTGGTGACGGTCAGTTCACTCGAAGCCCAGTGGTGACGGTCAGTTCACTCGAAGCCCAGGGCGCGCGTGGTGGGCGGGCTCACCAGCAGCCAGGTGACGCCGGCCCCGAGCGCGATCAGCGGTACGCCGAGCCAGCCCAGCCCACCCTGGATCATGAACCAACCGATCGGCAGCAGCATGAGCTGGAGCACGATGGCCGGAGCGCGGGCGCCCGCCCGGCGACGCAGCAGCGCCCCGCCCAGCGCCCAGAGCGCGGCGGCGGCACCGACAGCGAAGGCCGTGACCAGCAATGCCGAGGTCAGGTCGGTTCGCGTGGCGGTGAAGTCGGCGACGACCAGCCAGGCCGCGACCAGACCGACGGCGATCGACTCTCCTCGTAACAGCCGGACCGCCCAACGGAGCGTGACGGGGGTCGGGACTGAGTCGATGGCCACGCGGACACGATACCCGTGACGGTCCGGAGTACAGTGCCGCCCATGCGGGCCGTCCTGCTGGTCAATCCGAAGGCCACCACCACAAGTGAGCGCGCACGGGACGTACTTGTCCGCGCGCTACGCAGCGAGGTCGACCTCTCCGTGCGCTACACCCGCCGGCGCGGTCACGCCACCGCCCTGGCCCGGGAGGCCGCCGTCGAGGGGGTCGACGTGGTGGTGACCCTCGGCGGCGACGGCACGGTCAACGAGGTGGTCAACGGGCTGATGGCCGCCAGCACGGCCGGTGGCCACCCGCCGTCGGCCGAGCGGCTGCCCGCCCTGGCCACCGTGCCGGGCGGCTCGACAAACGTCTTCGCGCGGGCGCTGGGCCTACCTCGGGAGTGGGCGGAGGCCGCCAGCATGATCCTGGAGGGCCTCCGGCTGGGCCGACACCGGACGATCGGCCTCGGTCGGGCAGACGACCGCTACTTCACGTTCTGTGCCGGCTTCGGGCTCGACGCGGCGGTGATCCACCGGGTCGAGGAGGCTCGTCGCAAGGGTCGGGTTTCCTCGCCGGGGCTCTACTTCCGCGCCTTCACCGCGCAGTTCCTGTTCGGCTCCGAACGGCGACACCCGGTGATCCGGCTTGAACAACCGGGCGAGGAGGCGGAGGTGGAGCTGTCCACCGTCATCGTCCAGAACACCGCCCCGTGGACCTACGTCGGGGACCGGGAGGCCAACCCGAACCCGGAGGCGTCGTTCGATCTGGGGCTCGATGTGTTGGCCCTGCGCCAGCTTGGCGTCGCCAGTACGACACGTACGGTGACACAATTGCTCTCCAACACGCCCGATCCGCGTGGTCGTCACGTGCTGCGACTGCACGACGTGGCCGAGTTCACGCTGGTGGCGGGCCGTCCGCAGGCATTCCAGCTCGATGGCGACTATCTTGGCGAGCGGGAAAAAGTCAGATTCACCTCCGTTCCGGCCGCACTCAGAGTAATCTGTTAGGCCTCCGGCATCGCCGGGTAGAGATGAAGCGGTGTGGCCCCCGACACCCGGCTTCGCGACACCCGGTAGTCGTGTCGGAAATGTCAGCATTGTCCGCCGGACTGTACTATATTGATCATTAGCTGTGATACGGCGGGCAGCCGGAGCGATCCGGAACCCGGACAAATGGGTTGTGGGCTTGCTCACCGCCCGGAGTTTTTCCGAGCGCCACCCTTGACATTGCGTAAGTTCGTGAAAGTATTCACAAGCGAACTTGAGTTACCGGGACATTGCCTGGCGCGCTCAGCAAGTTGAGCCGTTCCAGCAGGTCCCGGGAGCAACCAGCCTGCTCACGCAGTGCCGAATTGACGGATGCAAACCGTCACCATCGACATTGCGGATGCATATAGGAAAAGCACTAACAGCAACATCTGCCACCCATCCAGAATGAGGAGTGTTGCCGCCATGGACTGGCGCCACCATGCTGTCTGCCGCGACGAGGACCCGGAGCTGTTCTTCCCGATTGGGACGTCCGGTCCGGCTCTCCTTCAGGTCGAGCAGGCCAAGGCCGTCTGCCGGCGCTGCTCCGTGACCGACCAGTGCCTGCAGTGGGCGCTGGAGTCCGGTCAGGACGCTGGCGTCTGGGGCGGGATGAGCGAGGAGGAACGGCGCGCCGTCAAGCGTCGCGGTGGCCTCCGGGTGCTGCGCGCTCACTCCGCCTGACCACAACCCGCACCGAAGCGACACGCCCCGGCTGGCACCGCCCGCCGGGGCGTTCTGCTGTCCCGGGTCCGCCGACTCGCCGTAGCGGCGACGCGCGGGCCCGCCAGCTGTCTCCCGCCGGCGGCTCGGCACGCCCGTCAGCCGGCCCGGTACCCGGTGCCGTCCACCCGGCGCAGCACCAGGTCGACAAGTTCCGGAGCATCGGTAAGCGGCGCGGACACCGCCACCGCACCGGCGGCCCGCGCCGTCGTCGTCACCGCGTCGTGGAACAGCCCGGGAGCCAGGAAGTAGGCGGCCACGGCCACCCGTCGCGCACCAGCCGCCCGGAGCCGGGCCACCGCCGTACCGGCGTCCGGAGGCGCCGCCGAGGCGTACGAGACCCGGGTCGGGGTGCCCAGTGCCGCGCCCAGCGCGGCGGCCACTCGACCGACGGACCCCCGCGCCCCGGCGTCCCGGGTTCCCGCCGCGGCCAGCACCAGAGCGTCCCACCGGCCCGGATCCACCTCGGCCAGCCGGCGTCGCAGGCCGGCCAGCAGCGCCGGGTCCACCTGAGCGGCGACCGGGCCGAGCACGTCGGTCACCCGCACCGCGATCGGGGTACCGGAGCGGTTGGCTGCCGCCACCGCCGCCGGGATGTCCACCCGTCGGTGGTACGCGGCAGTGAGCAGCAGCGGCACCAGGACCGCCCGACGATGCCCGGCGGCGGCCAGCGCCTGCAACGCCTGCGCCGGATCCGGCTGGGTGTGATCGAGCCAGCTCGCCAGCACCGGGGTGCCGGGCCGGGCCGCCGCGACCGCGCGGGCCAACGCCCGGGTCGCGTCGGCCGCCCGGGGATCGCGGCTGCCGTGGGCGACCAGGAGCACAGGGTCGGTGCCCGGCCCGGACGCACCGGGCCGGCTCCGACAGTCGTCGACCGATCCGCTCAGAGATGCAGCCCGCACTCGGTCTTCTCGAACATGGCCCAGCGGCCGGCTCGCGGATCCTCCCCGGCCTTGGTCCGCCGGGTACAGGGCCAGCAGCCGATCGAGCCGTAGCCACGCCGGAACAACTCGTTCACCGGCACGTTCCACCGGGCGATGTACGCGTCGACGTCCGCCTGGCTCCAAGCCGCGATCGGGTTGACCTTCACCTTGCCGCGCCGGGGGTCGAACGCCACCACCGGCGTGTTGGCCCGGCTCGGCGACTCGTCGCGGCGCAGCCCGGCCGCCCACGCGTCGTAGCCGGCCAGCGCCCGCTCCAACGGCTCCACCTTGCGCAGCCGGCAGCACTCGTCCGGCGACCTGTTGAACAGCCGTGGTCCGTACTCGCCGTCCTGCTGGCCCACGGTGAGTCGCGGCCGGATCGACCGGACGGTCACCGGCAGCGTCCGGGCCACCTCGTCGCGGACCGCGAGGGTTTCCGGGAAGTGCAGGCCGGTGTCGAGGAAGACCACGTCCACGCCGGGCGCCACCCGGGACACCAGGTGGGCGAGGACCGCGTCCGCCATCGAGCTGGTCACACAGAACCGGTCGCCGAAGGTCTCCGCGGCCCAGCCGGCGATCTCCACCGCCGGTGCGCCCTCCAGCTCGCGGCCGGCACGCTCGGCCAGCTCCCGCAACTCGTCCGGGGCACGCCGGCCGGCCGGCGCGGGTGCGGTGGTGCCGACCAGCCCGAGGCCGGCGGCGGAGATCAGGCCGCTCATCGGTCCACCGCCCGGGAGAGCAGGCCGGTGAACCGGACGGTGAATGCCCGGGCGCAGGCGTGGCACTCCCACGCGCCAGGCCCGGCCTCGCTCGGTCGCAGGTCCTCCTCGCCGCAGTACGGGCAGTACAACGGTGCGGCCCGGGTCTCGCTGCTCATCGCGCCACCTCGCTCATCGCAGTTCCTCCTCGTCGGCACGGATAACCCAGTTGGCGAACGTCTCCTCCGCGGTGCGGCCGGCCAGGTAACGCCGGACCAGCCGCTCGACGTACTCGGGAAGTTCCTCGGCGGTCGTCTTCAGGCCGCGCAGCTTGCGCCCGAAGCCGGCGGTCTGGCCCGCGGCCATGCCGAGCCCGCCGCCGAGGTGTACCTGGAAGCCCTCCACCTGGCGACCGTCCGGTCCGGTCACCAGCTGGCCCTTCAAGCCGATGTCCGCCACCTGGGTGCGGGCGCAGGCATTCGGGCAGCCGTTGAGGTGGATGGAGATGTCGGCGTCCGTGAGATCCGCATCGGCCAGCCGCTCCTCGAGCCGGGCCACCAGCTCCTCGCCGCGCGCCTTGGTCTCGACGATGGCGAGCTTGCAGAACTCGATGCCGGTGCAGGCCATGGTGCCGCGCCGCCACACCGACGGGCGGGCCTCCAGGCCGATCCCCCGCAGCGCCGTGACAAGCGACTCCGTCCGCTCCGCCGGCACGTCGAGCACCAGCAGCTTCTGGTACGGGGTGAGCCGCACCCGGCCGCTGCCGTGCGCCTCGACCACGTCCGCGAGTTGGGCCAGCTGGCTGCCGGAGACCCGGCCGACCACCGGTGCGGCACCGACGTAGTGGCGACCGTCCCGCTGGGTGTGCACCCCGATGTGGTCGATCGGCTTCTCCGGCAGCTCGGGCGCGGGACCGTCGAGCAGGGTCCGGCCGAGGTACTCCTTCTCCAGCACCTCGCGGAACTTCGCCACGCCCCAGTCGGCGACGAGGAACTTCAGTCGTGCCCGGTTACGCAGCCGGCGGTAGCCGTAGTCCCGGAAGATGCCTACCACGCCGGCCCAGACGTCCGGCACCTCCGCCAACGGCACCCAGACACCGAGGCGCTGGGCCAGCATCGGGTTGGTGGAGAGGCCGCCGCCGACCCAGAGGTCGAAGCCGGGACCGTGCTCGGGGTGGTCGACGCCGAGGAAGGCGATGTCGTTCGCCTCGTACGGGGTGTCCACCAGCCAGGAGATCGACGACTTGAACTTGCGGGGCAGGTTGGAGTACTGCTTGTCGCCGACGTACCGCCGGACGATCTCGTCGATCGCCGGGGTCGGGTCGATCAGCTCGGCCTCGGCCACCCCGGCCACCGGGCTGCCCAGCACGATACGCGGGCAGTCGCCGCACGCCTCGGTGGTCTGTAGGCCGACCGACTCCAGCCGCCGCCAGATCTCCGGCATGTCCTCGACCCGGATCCAGTGGTACTGGATGTTCTGCCGGTCGGTGATGTCGGCGGTGTCCCGGGCGAACTCCCGGGAGATCTCGGCGATCGTCCGCAGCTGTGCCAGGTCGAGCTGGCCGCCGTCGACGCGGACCCGGAGCATGAAGTACTCGTCTTCCAGCTCGTGCGGCTCCAGCACGGCGGTACGCCCACCGTCGATGCCCGCCTTGCGCTGGGTGTAGAGGCCCCACCAGCGGAACCGGCCGCGCAGGTCCTGCGGGTCGATGGAGGCGAAGCCGCGGTGGGCGTAGATGTTCTCGATCCGCTCCCGCACGTTCAGCGGGTCGTCGTCCTTCTTGATCCGCTCGTTGGGGTTGAGCGGCTCGCGGTGCCCGAGCGCCCACTGGCCCTCGCCACGGGCCCGGCGTGGTGCTCGCGCGGGTCGCGCCGGGGGGTTCCCGGGGCGGGCCGGAATCTCGCTGACCGCCATCGCGGCGTCCTCCGTTGTCTGGGTGCCTCGGTCGATTGGCCGGGCGCGACAACCGGCTCCGGATGGGGCCGTGGACAACGGTGTCAGGTGCGGCCGGCGCGCTGCGGGCCCGAGGCAGGATTGATCGGGCGTCGTCAGTGAGCCGGACAGATGGCGCTGCGCACGCGGCCATAGTCCACGTGGCGGCGAGCCACGAGACGGCGGACCACGGCGGCAGTCATGCACGTCATGCTCCCACACCTCGTCGGCCCCGGCCAATGAGTGGGTGCCCGATCCCACATCACGGGCGGTGGCGCTCGCCACCCTTGATGCTCGCTCTGTGGCAGGCTCGCGGCATGGGTGATTTGTCCGGAAGGTCGGTCCCAGCCACCGGAACCGGCGTCCGGCTCGGCGGTCTGCGCCTGCGTGCCCTGCCGGTGTGGCTGGTGCCGACCGGCGTCACCCTGATCGTGACCCTGGCCGGGCTGGACGCCGCTCAGCCGTGGCGGGACGAGTTGGCGACCTGGAGCGCCGCCACCCGGCCGGTGACCGCACTTCTTCGACTGGCCCTCACGATCGACGCCGCCACCGTGCCGTACTACCTGCTCATGCACGCCTGGATCGCGGTTGTCGGCGATTCGGTGGCCGCGCTGCGTCTGCCGTCGGCGCTGGCGATGGCGGCGGCGGCCGGACTGACCGCCGGGCTCGGGCAACGGCTCGCCGGCACCAGCGTCGGCACCCTGGCCGGGCTGCTCTTCGCGGTGCTGCCCGGCACCTCCCGGTACGCCCAGGAGGCCCGACCGTACGCCCTGGCCACCGCCCTCGCCGTGCTGAGCACTCTGCTGCTGGTCGACGCGCTGCGCCGACCCGGCTGGGGCCGCTGGGCCGGCTACGCGGCGGCGAGCACCGCGCTCGGACTGCTCCACGTGATCGCGCTCACCCTGCTCGCCGCCCACGCCGTGGCGGTGCTCGGTGCCGCCGCCCGGCCGGACCGTCGAGAGCCGGACCGTCGACAGCCGGACCGTCGAGAGCCGGACGGTCGACAGCCGGACCAGCGACAGCCGGTCCGGTGGTGGCCGGTCCGGTGGTGGCTCGGCGCTCTGCTGCCGGTGACGCTGGCCGTGACGCCGTTGGCGCTGCTGGCCGCCGGCCAACGCCGCCGGCAACTGGACTGGGTGGACGCCGCGCGCCCCGCTGACCTGGCGGCGCTGCCCGGCGGGGTGACGCAGAGCGGCGTGGTCGGCGGCGTACTGGTCGGGTTGGCCGCGCTCGGCCTGATCCGGGCCGGCCGGTGGGCGCTGCTGCCGGCGAGCTGCGTCCTGCTGCCCGTGTCGCTGCTCTTCCTCACCGGGTTGGTCGTGCCGCTCTGGGTGCCTCGCTACCTGCTCTTCGTGGTGCCGTTCGCCTGCCTGCTGGCCGGCGCTGCGCTGGCCGCGGCCCGGTCGCCGGCCGTGCTGGTCGTGGTGCTCCTGGCCGGACTCCTCGGCCTGCCCGACCAGGTCGCGCTGCGCCGCACCCACGAGTGGCCCCGCACCGCCACGGTGGACTACCGCGGCGCGGCCGAAATCGTCGCGGCGGGCCAGCGGAGCGGCGACGCGGTGGTCTACTCGCCCCGGGACGGCTGGCTCCTGCTCGACCTGGGCCTCCGTTACCACCTGCGCGAGCGGACGCCCCGGGACGTGCTGCTGATCGAGGACCAGGACCGGCGCGGCGACTTCTGGGCCACCGAATGCGACCGGCCGGCCGGCTGTCTGGCCGGCACCGACCGGGTCTGGCTGCTGCTCGCCGGCCACCCCCGCGACCCGCTCGCCGCCCTGCCCACCGCCAAGGCCGACGCGCTGCGCGCCCGGTACCGCGTGACCCAGGTCTGGCCCCGCCCCGGCCTGACCATCGCCCTGCTGACCCGCTGACCGCCCCGGGTCAGGAGGCGGGGCGGGTGAGCGGAACGATCAGGACGGCCTCGGTGCCCCCGGCGGCGCCGGGACGCAACTCGATGTTGCCGCGCAGTTCGCCGGTGACCAGGGCACGGACGATTTGGAGCCCGAGCTTGCTGCCGCCGTCGGCGTCGAAGTCAGGTGGCAGCCCACGGCCGTTGTCGGCGACCGTGACGTGCAGCGTCTTGCGGGACCGGTGGGCGGAGACCACCACCTCGGGCACCACCGCCGGTTCGGGCGCCGCCAGCTCCGGCTCCGGCACGATCGGTTGCTCCGCCGTGGTCGGTGCCGGGGCGTCCTCGCCGGCCGGCGGAAAGCCATGTTCGACGGCGTTGAGCAACAGCTCGTTGAGGACCATCACCAACGAGGTGGCGATCTCGGCAGGCAGCACGCCGAAGCTGCCCTTGCGCCGCATTCCGACGCTCACCTCGGTCGCCGCCACCTCGGTCGCCGCACTGGCCACCCGGTCGACGATGCCGTCGAACTCGACCGCCTCGTCGCTGGACATGGAGAGCGTCTCGTGCACGAGGGCGATCGACGCCACCCGGCGTACCGATTCCTCCAGCGCCACCCGCGCCTCCGGCATGCCCACCCGGCGGGCCTGTAGGCGCAACAGCGCGGCCACGGTCTGAAGATTGTTCTTCACCCGGTGGTGGATCTCCCGGATGGTGGCGTCCTTGGTGATCAGGGCCCGGTCCCGGCGGCGTACCTCGGTGATGTCGCGGACCAGCACCAGCGCGCCGATCGGCACTCCCGCGGGCATCAGCGGCAGGGCCCGGGTGAGCATGGTCGCGCCGCGCGCGTCGATCTCCCGCCGGGGCGGCGCCTCGCCGCGCAGCGCGGCGAGGATGCCGTTCGCGGCCTCGGTGCCCTCCAACGGATCCTTGGCCAGCCGGCGGTGCAGTGCCGCGAGATCCTCACCCACCAGGTGGGAGACGTAGCCCAGCCGCCGGTACGCCGACTGCGCGTTCGGGCTGGCGTAGGTGACCTTGCCGCTGGCGTCCAACCGCACCAGGCCGTCGCCGACCCGGGGTGCCGAGGTGGTCTCGCCGGGATGCCGGGGCGGCGGGAAGGTGCCGTCGGCGATCATCTGGGCCAGGTCGTCGGCGGTGGTCAGGTAGTTCAGCTCCAGCTGGCTGGGCGTGCGGGCGGTGGAGAGGTTGGTGTCCCGGCCGACCACGGCGATCACCTCGCCGGCTTCGCCGTCGGCCGTCCGTAGCCGGACCGGGATCGCCTCGTGGCGGGCGGGCACATCGCCGTACCAGACCGGATCGCCCTCCCGCCAGATCCGGCCCTGCCCGTAGGCGACCTCCAGGTGCGCCACCTCCGGGCCGCCGACGATCCGCCCCACCTGGTCGTCCTGGTACGCGGTGGGCGCGGTCGTGGGGCGGACCTGGGCCACGCAGAGGAAGCTGCCCTCGCCGTCCACCGGCACCCAGAGCAGCAGGTCGGCGAAGGAAAGGTCGGAGAGCAGCTGCCAGTCACCGGCGATGCGGTGCAGGTGGTCGACGTCGGCCGGGCTCAGACGGGTGTGCTCTTCGGCGAGATCACGCAGCGTGGACACGCCGACCAGGGTGCCACGCCGCCGGTCACATCGTCGCGGTGACCTTCTTCAACCCCCGGGGCGCGTCCGGATCCTCGCCCCGGGCCAGGGCCAGGGCCAGGGCGAGCCGTTGCAGCGGCAGGATGTCCAGCAGCGGGGCGTACCGCTCGTCGACCGCCGGCACGGCAAGACGGGTGGCCCCCTCGACCTCGGCGGAGCCGATCACCACCACGTCGGCACGGCGCTCGCCGAGCCGGGGCAGCACGTCGCCCATCGACCGCCCGCCCGGCCCCGAGCCGACCACCGCCAGCACCGGTACGTCCGGATCGGTCATGGCCAGCGGACCGTGCAGCAGGTCGGCGCCGGAGAAGGCCAACGCCGGCAGGTACGACGTCTCCATCAGCTTCAGCGCCGCCTCCCGGGCGGTCGGGTACGCGTATCCCCGGCCGGTGGTGACAAGTTGGGCGGCGAACCGGTAGCGCGGTGCGAGCTGGGCCGGAGTCGGATCGGCAAGCGTACGCGCGGCCAGCTCGGGCAGGGCGGAAAGGGCCCGGCGCTCCTCGGCGGGCAGCGCGCCATCGCCGGCCCGGATCCCCTCCACCAGCATGAGCAGGGCGAGCAGCTCGGCGGTGTACGTCTTGGTGGCCGCCACCGCCCGCTCGTGTCCGGCCGCGATGTCCACCGAGAACTCAGCGACCTGCGCCAGCGGTGAGTCCGGCGCGTTGGTCACGGCGAGGGTGAGCGCACCGGCGTCCCGGGCGACCCGGAGCACCTCGGTCAGGTCGGGCGAACCGCCGCTCTGGCTGACCCCGACGACAAGCGCGTCGGAGAAGTCCGGGCGGGCGCCGAAGAGGGTGATCGCGCTCGGTGAGGCGAGGCCGGCCGGCAAGTTGAGACGGATCTCGGCGAGGTAGGCCGCGTACAGCGCGGCGTGGTCGGAGGTGCCCCGCGCGGTGAACACCACGTGTCGCGGCCGGCGTTGCGCTATGGCCGCCGCGACCCGGGCGATCGGATCGGCGTACTCGGCGCTGAGCAGTCGTTCGTAACCCGCCGGCTGCTCGTCGATGTCGGCGGCCATGCCGGCCCCTGGGCGCGTCACGAAAGACTCCTCCCCTGCGCGATCTCCGCGCATTTCCTGCTCAGTCTTGCATCTTTGATCTGGCTTGAGCAATCGAACGAGCAGCATTGCGCACCGATCACCAAAATTGGATGTTGTCACCTACGCTGACCCGACCTCACCGCCAACCGGTACCGACAGCGAGAGGACGACGTGGCCGAGGGAACGGACGGCCGGGCGTTGCCGGCGACGGAGGAACTGGCCCTGGCCCGGCGGGCCCTGGACGCCGGCGAGCTGACGCGCGCCGCCAACCATGTCGCGAGTGCGTTGGTCCGGGCACCCACCCTGCCCGAGGTGCACGAGACCCTCGCCCGACTCGCTGCGGCCGACGGTGCCGGCGGGCTGGACCTCTTCCCGCTGCAACACCACACCTTCGTCGGCGCGGTGGTCGCCCGGGCACACCTGCTCGCTGCGGCCGGCCGGCCCGCCGAGGGTCTCGACCTGCTGGTCGCCGCCACCGCGCACGCGCCCGGGGCGGACTGGGCGGGGGTCCCCTGGGTCATCGCTCCGGAACTGGCCGAGCGGATCGGTCCGGACCGCGCGGCCCGGGTCCTGATGCAGGTCTGTGCCGCCGCCCCGGACCCGGTGCCACCGGCCGACCGGCCGGCGCTGGCGGCCTACCTGACGCTGGCCCGCAACGCGATCACCGTCCACCCGGAGCACGGCCTGCTGCTGGGCACGGCGTCCGCGCTGGCTCGGCGGGTGGGTGAGGTCACGCTCGCGGTCCGCTGGGCCGCCCGGGGCGTACGCGCGGCGCCGTCCAAGATGGGCGAGGTCTGGCTCGGGTACGCGCTGCGCAGCGCCGGCCGGACCCGGGAGGCGCTCGCCGCGCTCCGGCGCGCCGTCGACCACGACCCGGACGACCTGGCCGTCTATGCCGACATCGCCGGCACGCTTGCCGACCACGGCCGGCTGGACGAGGCGCTCAGCTGGATCGAACAGGCGTTGGTCCGCAACCCCTCCTTCGACTGCGCCGTGCACACCGCGCACCGGCTACGGTTCCAGCGCGACGGGGACGTCCGTCACCTGGTCGCGCTTGCCGACTTCGTCCGGGACCACCCGGACGACTCACACGAGCACGGCGACCTGGCCGAGTGCTGTCGCGCCCGCCCCTGGCTCGGGCAGCTGACCCCGCCCGCACCGGCACCCGTCCCAGCGCAACGCTCGGCTGAGGCACCGCCGTCCGATCGACCACCGACCGCCGAGGCCGCGCGGCCAACCGCCGGGCCACCGACCGCCGGGCCACCGACCGCCGGGCCATCGACCGCCGAGGCCGCGCGGCCAACCGCCGCACCACCGACCACCGGGCCACCGACCACCGGGCCACCGACCGCCGGGCCACCGACTGCCGAGGCCGCGCGGGCAGCGGACCAGGCGCGGGTGTCCGAGCCGGCGCGAGCGGTCGACCCGCCGCGACCGTCCGACCGGGCACCGGCGACCGATCCACTGCGGGCAGCCGACGCTGCGGGGCCGGTGTCCCCGGCGGTACGCCCGACCGCACCGCCACCGTCGGCCGAGGCGGCCCGCCGGCTCCGCCAACTCGCCCATCCGGCCTGGCCGCATCCGCCGGCCGCGTACGACACGGCGGTCGTGCTGGCCACCCTGGACCTGACCGACCTGCTCGGCCTGCTGGCCCATCCGCCCGAGACCCCGCAGACCGCGCTGGGTCGGGTGCTGTCCGGTCAGGATCCGGCGCTGTGGGTACGGTGCGTACAGGTGTGGACCTGCCTCGGTCTGCTGCACCACCGCACCGACGAGCCCTGGGTGGAGTCGACCCGTCGGCGGGTGCTTGTGGAACTGGTCGACGAGGTCGAGGAGCTCGCCGAGGCGGCGCTCTTCGCACTGGTCACCGCCGCCTGGGTGGACCCGTCCGTACGGCCCGACGTGGCCGGACTGGTTGCCGGCCGGCTGACGGTGGCGGCCCGGGAAGGAACGGGTCTCAACGTCCCGTCGCTGGCCCACCTGGCCCTGGCCACCCCCGACCTGGATTCGGGCACCGTCGCGCTGGCCCGGTCGCTGGCCGGGGTCCGGACCGTCCGGTCCCGCGACCGGCTGCGTACCTTGCTGCGTCGCCTGGTACGCACGCTGCGACCGCGCCTGCCCGGCCCACCGCCACCGCCCTGAAGCAGGTGTTAAGAAGGGGCCCCTGCTCTACCCGAGGCGTTAACAGGGGGCCCTTCCTTTCATCGCCCTTACAGCGCCCTTACAGCGCCCTTTCAGCGGGCCAGGGTGGGTTCGGGGTGGTGCTCGGGCGGGGTGGGGTCGTTGGTGGTGCGCAACGGGATCTCCCGGATGAACCAGGCCAGCACGGGGACCAGGATGGCGAAGAGCACCGCCCACCCGAAGACGTGCGAGATGGCGTCGGCGAGGCCGCCGAGCACCAGCTCTCGGGCCTCTGCCGGCAGTTCCTTGAGCTGCTCGATGTTCATCGCCGCACCGCCCTCACCGCCACCGCCGCCGAACGCCTCGCCGGCCGCCGATCCGGCCAGCCGGCTGGCGAAGATGGCGCCGAACAGCGAGATGCCGAACGAGCCGCCGATGGAGCGGAAGAAGGTGGCCGCGCCGCTGGCCGCGCCGAGGTCGCGCTGCTCGACACTGTTCTGTGCGATAAGCATCGTCGTCTGCATCAGGAAGCCCATGCCGACCCCGAGCACGATCATGTAGAACGACGAGGTGACCTTGCTGGTGTGCACGTCAAGCAGGCTCAACAGGGCGAGACCGATGGTCATCACCACGCCGCCGACGATCGGATAGATCCGGTAACGCCCGGTCCGGGTGATCCCCCGGCCGACGACAAGCGAGACCACGAGCATGCCGAACATCAGCGGCAGCAGCAGCAGGCCGGAGTTGGTGGCCGAGGCACCCTGCACGGTCTGTTGGTAGAGCGGCAGGAAGTTCATCGCGCCGAACATCGCGAAGCCGAGCAGGAAACCGATCACCGAGATCAGGGCGAAGTTCCGGTTCATGAACAGGCCCAGCGGCAGGATCGGTTCGGCGGCCCGCCGCTCGACGAAGCCGAAGACCAGCAGCGCGACCACGGCCAGCCCGATCAGGCCGAGGATCTGCGGGGAGAGCCAGGCGTATTCGTTGCCGCCCCAGGTGGTGATCAGCACGATCGCGGTGATGCCCACGGACAGCAGCCCCGCGCCGAGCCAGTCGATGCGGTGCTCGGTGCGGTACCGGGGCAGGTGCATGGTGGCGATCAGCAGCACCAGGGCCACGCCGCCGAGCGGCAGGTTGACGTAGAAGGCCCAGCGCCAGGAGAGGTGGTCGGTGATGAAGCCGCCGACCAGCGGGCCGGCGACCATCGCGATGGCCATGATCCCGGCGATCATGCCCTGGTAACGCCCCCGTTCCCGGGGTGGGACGAGGTCGCCGATGATGGCCATCACGCCGACCATGAGACCGCCGGCACCCAGACCCTGTACCGCGCGGAAGGCGATCAACTGGACCATGCCGTCATCGGGCCCGCCGAGCAGCGCCGAGCCGGACATGCCGCAGAGCGCGGATCCGACCAGGAAGACCACCACGGCGGTGAGGAAGACCGCCTTGCGGCCGTACAGGTCGCCGAGCTTGCCCCAGATCGGGGTCGAGACGGTGGTACCCAGCACGTACGCGGTCACCACCCAGGTGAAGTGGTTCAGCCCGCCGAACTCACCGACGATGCGCGGTAACGCGGTACTGACGATCATGTTGTCGAGCATCGCCAGCATCATGGCGATCATCAGACCGAAGAGCACGACCCGGACGTTGGGTCGCGTGACCGCCTGATTCTGCTGCACCATCGGTAAGCTCTCCCCCCGAGACAGGGCGGACTTACTTGCCGCCCGGCTAGGCACCTTACTAGCCGCACGGTAAGTTGGATAGCAGAAACCGGTCAAACTAGTTCAGGAGTGTTGGTGAGCCAGAGCACGGGCGGCACGCGGGAGCGGATCAAGGCCGTCGCGCTGGAACTCTTCACCGAGCAGGGCTACGAGGCCACCTCCCTGCGCGAGGTGGCCGAGCGGCTCGGGGTGACCAAGGCCGCGCTCTACTACCACTTCAAGAGCAAGGACGAGATCGTCACCAGCGTGGTCGCCGACCGGTTGGACCGGATGGACGCCCTGATCGCCTGGGCGGAGGCGCAACCGCCTTCGCCGGCCACCCGGCGCGCGGTCATCGCGCGGTACGCCGAGGCCATGTTCGGTGGCGAGCAGCCCTCGGTGATGCGCTTCTTCGAGCAGAACCAGACCGCGCTGAAGAGCCTCTCCGCCGGCCGGGAGTTGCGCGAACGGATGCTCCGGCTGGCCACCGTGCTCTGCGCCGGAGACGACTCGCCGGGCGCGCAGCTGCGGGCCGCGCTCGCGCTGTTCGCGGTGCACAGCAGCTGGTTCGTGGTACGCACCCCGGGCATCACCGATGCCGAGCGCAAGCGGGTGGCCCTGGAGGTCGCCGACGAACTCCTCGCCCCGCTCGCCGCCCCGCCCAGCGGCAGCTAGGGCAGGGTAAGGCGGAGGGCTAGCAGGTTGACGCCGGGGACGGGTGCCCAGTCCTGCTCTGGTACGCGGACAAAGCCCCGCCGCCGATAGAGCCGGTGCGCGGCCTCGGCGTGGCCGTCGCGTACGCAGATCACCACGGCGGTGCAGCCCAGCTCGGTCGCCCGCGCGACGCACGCCTCGACCAACGCCACGCCCGCGCCCCGGCCCTGCGCCGCCGGGTCCACCGCGAGCATCCGGAACTCGGCCTCACCCGGACCGCACAACTCGGCGTACCGGCTTCCGGGCTGGACGAAGGTGACCGCACCGAGCAGCTCACCGGTGTCCGGATCGGTGGCGACCAGGATCTCGCCGTGTGCGGCCCGGCCGGCCACGTCGGCCAGTACGTCGGCGTAGCGGGGCTCGCTCTTGAGCTGCCCGTCGGTCTCGTACGCCGCGACGGTGAGTCGGGCCACCCCGGCGAAGTCGGCCGGCTCGACCGGCCGGACCAGCGGGCGGTTCAACCGATCACCGCGATCAGATCACCGTCCTGCACGACGTCGCCCTCGTTCACCGCGAGCTGCTGCACGACACCGTCGCACTCGGCCACCACCGGGATCTCCATCTTCATCGACTCCAGGATCACCAGGGTGTCCCCCTCGGACACGGTGTCCCCGGCCGACGCGACGACCTTCCAGACGTTCGCCACCATCTCGGCGCGGATCTCCTCGGCCATCTTCGGGGCCCCTTCTCTCGCGACTGCCTGGGAGGTATCCAATCATGCGCCGGCCGGGTACGGGCCAGGAGCAGCCCCGGCCGCACCCGCCCCGGGCGGCCTCTAACATCAACGGGTCGGACCCTGGTGCCGGGAGGACCGGTGCGTGCACCGGCGTCGAGGTCGAGCGCAGGGCGATCCGACCATCACGAGGAGGTCAGCATGGCGAAGAAGGCCCGTAAGAAGAAGGCCCGTAAGAAGAGCGCCGCCAACCACGGCAAGCGCCCCAACTCCTGAGCGGGTGTGCCGGTCCGCGCCGCGGACCGGACAGCGAAACGCCGGTGGCCCTGGTCGGGCCACCGGCGTCGTCGTTTTCGGTGTCGGTGTCGGTGTCGGTGTCGCGGTGGGGCAAGGGTGGCGACCAGCAGGCCCGGCCACCGAACCGCTGGTCAGTCGGCCAGTTCGCGCGACTCCGCGGTCTCGAAGACGACAAGCTCGCTCAGCCGTACCCGGAGCCGCTCACGCAACTCGTCCGGCGCGGACTCGTTGCCGCAGCAGCGCGCCACGAGCGCCTTGACCTCCTGCTCGATGCCGTACTCCCGCAGGCACGGGCCGCATTCGTCGAGATGGTGGCGGATCAGCGTCCGGCGTTCCTGCTCGCACTCCAGGTCGAGGTAGAGGTAGACCTCGGCGAGAACCTCACGGCAATCCGTCTCGTGCGGGTCTCCACAGCTCACGTCACACCTCCCGGCCACTGGCCGCGGTCGAACTCCGGGCCGACGAGGCGGCGGAGAAGCCGCGCTCCGCGGCGTAACCCTCAAGCAGCTTGCGCAGATTACGACGCCCGCGGTGCAACCGCGACATCACGGTGCCGATCGGCGTACCCATGATGTCGGCGACCTCCTTGTAGGAAAAGCCCTCGACATCGGTCAGGTAGACCGCCAGCCGGAACTCCTCCGGCAACTGCTGGAGGGCCTCCTTGACGTCGCTGTCCGGTAGCCGGTCCAGCGCCTCGGTCTCGGCGGACCGGAGGCCGCTGGAGGTGTGCGACTCCGCCTCGGCGAGCTGCCAGTCGGTGATCTCCTCGGTGGGCGCCTGCACCGGCTGCCGCTGCCGCTTGCGGTAGGAGTTGATGTAGGTGTTGGTCAGGATGCGGTAGAGCCAAGCCTTCAGGTTCGTGCCCTGCTCGAACTGGTGGAAGGCCGCGTACGCCTTGAGGTACGTCTCCTGGACCAGGTCCTCTGCGTCGGCCGGGTTACGCGTCATCCGTAGGCCGGCCGCGTACAGCTGATCGACGAAGGGCATCGCGTCCCGCTCGAACCGGGCCCTGCGCTCGTCCGTCTTCTCGGTGGTCAACCGCACATCCCCTCGGGTTGGATGCTTCCCCGCCGAGGATACGCGTCTCGACCCAGCAGCAGATTCGGTTCCGACGGGTGTGCCCGTCGCCACCTCGGTAGGCGACACCGTCGCCAGCCAGTCCGGGCCGGCGAGCAGCCGTCTGAGCTGCCGCGCCTCCCGCTTCTCGCGTTCCCGGCTCCGGATCTCGGTCGGCACCGGTCACCCCCCTCGCACAGTGGTCGTCCGAGGGGTTCAACACCCGCTGCGGGTCGGGGCATTCCTCCCGGCCCCGTTCCTGGTCCCGGCCCGGGGGTCGTACGCCGGGGCCGGGACCAGGAAGGGCCTGGGAGCCCGGTGCCACCGCCCGGTGCGGGCGGGCCGACACCAACGGATGCAACGACCCGGCCCCGCCGCCGGAAACGGCGACGGCGCCCGGTCAGCCCGCCCAGCCGTGCTCGCGCAGCCAGTCGAGCACCACGGCGGCCGTCGCGGCCGGGTCGCCGCGCAGGTCGTGCCGCTCGCCCGACCGGATCACCACCCGTACCCCCGGGGCCGGTTCCGGCACGCCGAACGGATCGCGGTCACCGTTGACCACCAGGGTCGGCACGCCCGTCGCCAACTCCCCGGCCCGGCTGCGCTCCGGTCGTCCGGGCGGATGCAGCGGAAAGGCGAGCGCCACCACCCCGGCGGCGCCCACGGCGGTCGCGGTTCGGCAGGCCACCCGCGCTCCGCTGGACCTGCCGCCGACAAGCAGCGGTACGCCCGGATGGCGGTCGCGCAGCACGGCGAGCACGCTGCGCCACGCCTCGTCGAGATGGCCGGCGGGAGCCGGCGCCCGCCGGCCGGCGACCCGGTAGGGCTGGGTCACCCGGGCCACGACCAGCCCGGCGGCCAGCGCGGCGTGGCAGAGCGCGAGCAGGTCGGGGGCGTCGACATCGCCGCCCGCGCCGTGCCCGAGCACAAGCAGCGCCCGGGCGGTGCCGGCGGGCCGGCCGGTGTCGACTCGCGCCGGACCGCGCGGGGTGTCCAGGAGGTCATCGTGCGGCATCGGCCCATTCTGCGTCGCCGCGCCGGAACACCCCGCACCAGCCGTACGGCCAGCCCTCTCGGTGCCGCGCCGGTCACTGCGGCGCTCAGGCTCCGGTCAGCTCAGCGGCACCAGCGTGAGCAGTTGATCACGCACCGGCGGGCCCGCCGGGTCGACGGCGTCCGGATCCGGCTGCACTTCGCTGCGCCAGGCGACAAGCATCGCCCGCCGCTCGCGCGGGGTGGTGCCGCCCCACACCCCGTGGCAGTCACCGACCTCCAGCGCCCAGGCCAGACAGGAGCCCTGCACCTCGCAACTGCGGCAGAGCGCCACCGCCGCGTCGGCCGGCTCGTTCGGCGCCGGAAAGAACGTCTCCGGATCGACGCTCTGGCATGTCCCTCTGGTCCGCCAGGCCTCGTCCTGCCGACGTTCCCGCAGAGCACGCAACAGTCGCGGATCACGCCGCGCGGCGGCCACCTCGTGCGGACGGGGCATACGCGCCCGAGTCATCCACCCACCTCCCCCGTGGGATCAGAAATATCGATGGGGATCGTTCACAGGGCGTGAGCGACACCCCCACCGGCGCTGTGTTCTATCGCATTTACCGACGCGGAGACAAGACTCTGCCAGGAAGTTGCCAGAACGGCCGAGCGACGTTTCGCCCGCAACCGCGGCAAATCACTCCCGACAATGCGCACCCGTAATCAGAACAGCGTCATGTCCTCCGGCGCCGTCGACCGCGCCGGTGACACCCGGGCGGTGAGTTGCGGGCCGTCGTTGCGGACGTCGCCCACCGCCGGCCCCACCGGCCGGATCTCCAACCCGGCGAGCCAGTCGAGTGGCGCAGGCGCGAGCAGCCCGGCCGGATCATCGGCCGCCCCCAGCCAGTCCGCCCACCGCTGCGGCGGCAGGAGCAGCGGCATCCGGTCGTGCACCTCGGCCAGCTCGCCGAGGGCGGTGGTGGTCAACACGCTGCACGTCAACAGCGGGCCGCTGGGGCCGTCCCACACCGACCAGATGCCGGCGAAGGCGAGCACCGATCCGTCCCACCGGGTCAGGTAGTACGGCTGCTTCGGCTCACCCGGCCGGCGTACCCACTCGTACCAGCCGTCGGCCGGGATCAGGCAGCGGCGGCGGGCGAAGGCGGAAGCGTACGCCCGGCTGGTCGCGACCGTCTCGACCCGCGCGTTGATCATCCGGGCGGCACCGGCGGGCGAGCGGGACCAGGCCGGCACCAGCCCCCAACGGCCGAGCGAGAGCGCCCGATGGCCCGCGGAGCTGACCCGGACCAGCGGCACCGGATCGGTGGGCGCGACGTTGTGGTCGGCGACGAGCCGACCGTCGGTCTCGTCGACGGCCTCGAACAGGCCGCTCAGGTCGCCGGCGCTGCGGGTCGTGGCGTACCTCCCACACATGTCGCACACGCTAGCGCGCCGCCGACCATTCGGATGTCCCGTCCACCGGGAGTGCCGACCCGGCCCACCACCGGCGCCGTACCGGACACGGCAGAATGTAGCCGTGGGGAACTTGACCGCGACCCGGCCGCCACTGCCGTGGACCGCCCCGACCGCCAGCGACCCGGTGTCGGCATCGCTGCGCCTGCCCGGCTCGAAGTCGATGACCAATCGGGCCCTGGTGCTCAGCACCCTGGCCACCGGCCCGTCGACACTTACCAAGCCGCTGCGCGCCCGGGACACCGAGTTGATGGCCGGCGGGCTGCGCGCGATGGGCGCGCACGTGTCGATCGCCGACGACGAGCGCTGGCTGGTCCGGCCACACCGCCTGGTCGGTCCGGCGCACGTCGACGTCGGGCAGGCCGGCACGATCATGCGGTTCGTGCCACCGGTGGCGGGGCTGGCCGACGGGCAGGTCACCTTCGACGGTGACCCATCCGTACGCACCCGGCCGCTCGGGCCGCTGATCGAGGCGCTGCGCTCGCTCGGGGTACGCATCGACGTGACCGGTCCCGGCAGCCTGCCGCTGACCGTGCTGGGCACCGGCCGGGTCACCGGCGGCGAGGTGGTCATCGACGCCTCGGCCTCCAGCCAGCTCGTCTCCGGGCTGCTGCTGGCCGCACCGCGCTTCGACCGCGGCCTGGTGGTCCGGCACGTCGGCCCGCCCGTGCCGTCCGCGCCGCACCTGCGGATGACCGTGCGGATGTTGCAGGCCGCCGGCGCGGCGGTCGACAACACCACGCCCGACGTCTGGGTGGTCGAGCCCGGCCCGCTGACCGGGCGCGGCTGGGAGATCGAGCCGGACCTCTCCGGTGCCGTTCCGTTCTTCGCCGCCGCCATGGTGACCGGCGGCGAGGTGACCCTCCAGGGCTGGCCGAGCGGTAGCGCCCAGCCGGTCGAGGTGCTCCGGTCGCTGTTGCAGCGGATGGGTGCCGAGGTCGCGCTCACCACCGAGGGGCTGACCGTGCGGGGCAGCGGCCGGGTACGCGGGCTGCACGCCGACCTGTCGGACGTCAGCGAGCTGACCCCGGTGCTGACCGCGCTGGCGATGCTTGCCGACTCCCCCTCGGTGCTCACCGGGGTCGGTCACATCCGCGGCCACGAGACCGACCGGCTGGCCGCGCTGGCCCGCGAGTTCACCGCGCTCGGCGCGGACCTCACCGAGGCTCCCGACGGGCTTGAGATCCGACCCCGCCCGCTAGGCGGCGGCATGTTCCGCACCTACGACGACCATCGGATGGCGCACGCGGCGGCGGTGGTCGGCCTCGCCGTGCCCGGCATCGAACTCAACGACGTGTCGTGCACCTCGAAGACCATGCCCGAGTTCCCGGCACTATGGTCGGCAATGGTGACCGGCAAGAGCTGAGCGAACAGGTAGGAGCGGCCCTGGCGACCAAGCGGCGGGAGTACGACGAGGACGACGTCCGGGTCCGGCCCGGCAAGTCCTCGCGTCCGCGTACCCGCACCAGACCGCGGCACGCCGACGCGAAGGACGGCTTCGTCATCGCCGTGGACCGGGGGCGGTACACCTGCGTGCTGGCCGGCGCCGGGGCGGACGAGCCGATGGTCACCGCGATGCGCGCCCGTGAGCTGGGACGCAAGTCGGTGGTGGTCGGCGACCGGGTCGGGCTGGTCGGCGACACCTCGGGCGCACCCGGCGCGCTGGCCCGCATCGTCCGGATCGAGCCACGCCGGTCGGTGCTGCGACGCACCGCCGAGGACGACGCCAGCACCGCCGAGGGGCGGCTGGAACGGGTGGTGGTCGCAAACGCCGACCAACTCGTGATCGTCAGCGCGCTTGCCGATCCACCGCCGCGTACCGGGTTCATCGACCGCTGTCTGGTGGCCGCGTACGACGCGGACATCGAGCCGCTGCTCTGCCTGACCAAGGCCGACCTGGCCGGCCCGGAGGCGGTGCTCGACTACTACACCGAGCTGGAGCTGCCGTACGTGTTGATCCGGCCGGACTCGCCGTTGGACGCGCTGCGCAGCCTGCTCGCCGGCCAGGTGTCGGTGCTTGTCGGGCACTCCGGGGTCGGCAAGTCGACGCTTGTCAACCGCCTGGTACCGGAGGCCGCACGCGCGGTCGGCGCGGTAAGCGCGATTGGCCGGGGCCGGCACACCTCGACCAGCGCGGTGGCGCTGCGGCTGCCCGTCCTGCCCGGTGCCGACGACGATCCCGGGTGGATCGTGGACACCCCGGGCGTGCGCAGCTTCGGGCTGGCGCACGTGTCGGCCGAGAGCCTGCTGCACGGCTTCTCGGATCTGGTGGAGGCCACCGTCGACTGTCCGGCGAACTGCCCGCACACCGCCGACGAGGCCGACTGCGCGCTGGACGCCTGGGTCGCCGACGGCCGGGCCGATCCGCGCCGGCTGGCCTCGTACCGCCGGCTGCTGGCCTCCCGGGCCGGCGAGCCCGACCCACGCGGCGAGCCCGAGCCACGCGGCAACCCCGAGCCACGCGGACGCGCGGAATGACCCGGCCCCGCCAGTCGCTACCGTTTCCGGCATGACCGGGTACGCCGACGATCTCGCCCTCGCCCACCGGCTCGCCGACGCCGCCGACGCCATCTCCGCTGCCCGTTTCCGCGCGCTCGACCTGCGGGTCGAGTCGAAACCCGACCTGACGCCGGTCTCCGACGCGGACACCGCCGTGGAACGGGAGATCCGCGCCCGGCTCGCTGCGGAGCGCCCCGACGACGGGCTGCTCGGCGAGGAGTTCGGTGCCACCCCGACCGCCGGAACGCGGCAGTGGGTGGTGGATCCGATCGACGGCACCAAGAACTTCGTCCGGGGCGTACCGATCTGGGCCACCCTGGTCGCGCTGCTTGTCGACGGCCGGCCGGTGGTCGGGGTGGTCTCCGCGCCGGCGCTCGGCCGGCGTTGGTGGGCGGCGCACGGCACCGGCGCGTACGCGGGCCCCGACGCCGCCCGGGGCGAGCCGATCCGGGTCTCCCGGGTACGCGAGTTGGCCGACGCCAGTTTCTGCTACTCCTCACTTGACGGTTGGGAGCGGGCCGGGCGGCTGGAGCCGGTGCTCCAGTTGATGCGGGACAGCTGGCGCAGCCGGGCCTACGGCGACTTCTACGGTTACATGCTGTTGGCCGAGGGCGCGCTGGACGTGATGGTTGAACCAGAATTGTCGCTATGGGACGTGGCCGCGCTGGTACCCATCGTGACCGAGGCCGGGGGAAACCTCACCAATCTGGCCGGTCGGCCGGCCCCCGGCGGAGCTGAGAACAGCGCCGTGGCCAGCAACGGGCTGTTGCACTCCGACATCCTCGACCGGCTGGGTCGGCCCGTCGCGCACTGACGCCCGGTAACCTCTATCCTCGCCAGGTGGCTACCGCAGGTTGGTGTTTCCTGGCGGCGATGATCGTCGCCTACGGCGTCGCCAACCTGTTGCAGTCGGTCGCTGCCGCCCGCACCACAGTGCACCACACCTTCGATCCGGGGTTGCTGCTGCGCCTGGCCGGCCACCGCACCTACCTGGTCGGCCTGGTTTGCCAGGTGGGCGGATTCGTGCTTGCCTTCCTGGCCCGGCGGGACCTGCCGCTGTTCCTGGTGCAGGCCAGCGTGGCGGCCGGGTTGGGTGTCACCGCCATCCTCGGGGTGGTCGTGCTGAAGTGGCGGCTTCCGGTGGCCGAGGTGGTGCTGCTCCTGCTGCTCTTCGCCGGGATCAGCGCGCTTGTGCTCGCCGCCCGGCCGGCACCGTCGAAACCGCTCGGCACGGCGGGCATGATCGCCCTGCTGGTGACCCTGGCGGCGATCGCGGTGCTGGGCTTCTTCGCGGTCCGGCTGCGCGGCGCGCCCGGCTCGGTGGCCCTGGGCTCGCTCGCCGGACTGGGTTTCTCCGCCGCAGCGGTGGCCGCCCGGCCGTTGGCCTCCGCGCCGAACTGGGAGTCGTTCCTCACCGACCCGCTGCTCTACCTGCTCGTCGGCCACTCCATCGTCGGTCAGCTGCTGCTCGGGCTGGCGATGCAGCGCGGTTCCACCACGGCGGCGGTGGCCGCCATGGACGCCGCTGGCGCGGTGCCCGCCGCGATCATCGGTCTGTTGCTGCTCAACGACAAGATCTGGCCGGGCCGGGAGTGGCTCGCCGGGATCGGTTTCCTGGTCACCCTCGCCTCGGTCATCGGGCTGACCCGCTACGCCGAACCACAGCACCACCACGCCGTAGCCAAGGAAACCACCCGCGCCGTCGTAGGGGTGTAAGGAAGGGCCCCTTCTTAACGCCTCAGGTATAGGCGGGGCCCCTTCTTAACACCGCAGGCCGGGTCAGGCCGCCTCGACCGGTTTCCGCCGGCCGACCACCCGCTCGTAGAGCCGCTCCAACGCGGCGGCGGTCCGTTCCCAGGTGTAGCTGCACCGCACCCGGTCCACCGCGGCGTGCCCGTACGCGAACCGGCCCGCATTGTCGGTGAGCAGCCGACGCAGCGTCATCCCGAGGGTGCGTACGTCGCCCGGTGGCACCAGCTTGCCGGTGACCTCGTCGACCACGGCGTCGGCAATGCCACCCATGGCGTAGCCGACCACCGGGACACCGCACGCCATCGCCTCCAGCGACACCCGGCCGGCCGACGAGTAGCGCGGAGTGCAGGCGACCACGTCGGCCGAGCGGTACCAGGTGGCCATCTGGTCGTGCGGCACCGCGCCCACCAGGTGCACCTGCTCGGTCACGCCCGCACGCTCGGCCAGCTCGCGCAGCCGGCGGGCCTCGGCGTGGTTGTCCAGCCGGTCGGCCGGCGGTCCACCGGCGATCACCAGCTCCGCGTCGCCAACCAGACGCATGGCCCGGATCAGGTCCTCCTGGCCGTGGCCGGGCGAGAGCCCACCCACCGACAGGATGCGAGGCCGCTGGTCGCGCGGAGCGGCCTCGCCGTCGGGACGGAACCGCTCGGTGTCCACGCCGGTGGGGACCATGGCGACCGAGGTACGTTGCAGGCCCATCCGGGTCAGCTCGTCCACCTCGTCGTTGCACTGGGCGACCGCGATGTCGATGGCCCTGGTCAGCGCCCGCTCCAGCGGGATGCGGTTGCCCGGACCGTCGTACTGCGGGCCGAGGTGCCGCAGTTGCTCCATGCCGATCGAGTGGAACGTCTGCACCACCGGAATGTCGGTCTGCCGGACGGCGTGCGCGGCGGCCAGGCCGCCGATCCAGTAGTGCCCGTGCACCACTTCCGGAGTCCAGTCACCGGCCCACTGGTCGGCCAGCCACTGGCCCAGCTCGGCCACGTACGGCACCAGCTCGGCGGTGGGAATCGGGGCGACCGGGCCGACCGGTGCCCGGTGCACCCGGTAACCGTCCACGGCGTCGCTCTCGGCGGATTCCGGATCGTCCCGCCGGGTGTAGACCCGGACGTCATGACCTCGCCCCACCAGTTCGGCGGCGACCCGTGCGATGTGCTGGTAGGTGCCGACGACGGTACCGTCGCCGGAGGGCGGCGCAGCGGCGTGGGCACAGACGAGGCCGACGCGCATGGGTCACCTCCATGCGTGATTGGGCGGTGGTCCTCCGGTCAGAGCGTCCCATTAACCCGCCCCCGAGGAGCCGAAACCTGGCAGATCCGCATGTGACCAGCGGCATGCTCCCCGGCAACGCGGGGTACCGAGGCAGAATGCCCCTGACCCGTCCGCTCGCCGACGCCACCGTCGTGATCACTGGTGCCTCCAGCGGGATCGGCGCGGAGACCGCGTACGCCCTGGCTCGTCAGGGCAGCGCCGTGGTGCTGGCCGCGCGCACCGAGTCGGCCTTGCACGAGGTCGCACGGCGCTGCCGTGAGCTGGGCGGACGGGCGCTCGTCGTACCCACGGATGTGACCGACCCGGAGGCGGTCGAGCGGCTCGCCGCCACCGCCACCGCCCAGTTCGGCCGGATCGACGCCTGGATCAACAACGCGGCGGTCGGCGTGGTCGGGCTCTTCGACGAGATCCCGACCGCGCAGTTCCGCCGGGTGCTGGAGGTGGACCTGCTCGGCACCGCGTACGGCATCCGGGCCGCCCTGCCCCGGCTCGGCGCGGCCGGCGGTGGCGTCGTGATCAACAACGCTTCGGTGCTGGCCGAGGTGGCGATGCCCTACCAGTCCGCCTACAACACCGCCAAGCACGGCATCCGCGGGCTCGCCGACACGATCCGCCAGGAGCTACGGGTCACCGGCCGGAGCGCCATCTCGATCTGCACGCTGCTGCCGGCCGCCATCGACACCCCGTTCTTCCGGCACGCCGCCAACCACAGTGGCCGCCAGTGGGCGCCACCCCCACCGGTGTACCCGCCGGAGTTGGTCGCGAAGACCGTCGTCCGGCTGCTGCGCCGGCCCCGCCGTGAGGCGTACGTGGGCGGTGGGGCCCGCCTGATCGGCCTCCAGTGGCGGCTCGCACCGGCGGTGGCCGAGCGGCTCCTCGGCTGGTACGCCCAGCGCACCCAGTTCACCGCCGGCACCGAGTGGGACACCGCCGGGAACCTCTTCCGGCCCACCGGCGAGGCCCGGTCGACGGGCGGCTGGCACGGCCGACGCCGTCAGCTGGTCCGGATCACCGCCGCCTTCGGTGGGTGGCGGCGGTTACGCCGGCAGAGCAGCGGGTAGTGATCAGACATGCGCGAGGACGAGTACCCCACCCCCGTCTCCGATCCCGAGGCCGACGGTCTGCCGGACACCGCCGACGACGACTCGACGGCCGGTGACGATGTGCTGACCGGACGGGAGGCGGACGGTCCGGCACCGGCGCAGTTGCCCGGCGACCGCTCGGCGACGGTGGCCGTGGACGAGTTCGGTACCACCGCCGAGGAGCAGCTCGACGGCGAGTCGTTGGACTACAAGCTGAGCCGGGAACAGCTCGAACCGGCAGTCGACGACCCGCTCGCCGGCCCGGTCGACCCGGCCATCGCGGCCGAGGCGGACAGCCGCGAGCAGGCGGCACAGGCCCAACTCGACGCCGACGTGATGGACCCGGGCCCCACCTCCGACCCGAACTCACCGGTCTCGCTCTACGACCACGGCCAGCTCGGCAGCGTAGCCGACGCCACGGTGGGCCGGCTGGTCCAACCGGACGAGGGGGCCCACACCGACCAGGAGACCGATTCGATCGCGTACGACGCGGGAGCGGCCGGCGGCGGTGCCAGCGCCGAGGAACTGGCGATCCACGAGACCCAGCCACCGCACTCGGTCTGATGCCGGTTCGACGGGCTCGCCGAGCGGTCCCGTTCAGTCGTCCAGGCCGCGTTCGATCGCGTACCGGGTGAGTTCGACCCGGTTGTGCAGTTGGAGCTTGCCGAGCGTGTGCTGCACGTGGTTCTGCACCCGTGCGGTGGGACAGGCCGAGGCGTTCGGCGATCTGCTTGTAGGACAGCCCCTTCGCGACCAGCCGCAGCACCTCGGTCTCCCGTTCGGTGAGCCGGGGTGCCGCTGGTGCGGCCGGGCCCGCTTCGCGCTGCCCGGCGGCCAGCCGGCGGTACTCGCCGAGGACCAGCCCGGCCAGTCCGGGCGTGAAGACCGGCGCCCCGTCGGCGGTCCGGCGCACCGCCGCCAGGAACTCCGCCAGCCCGGCGGACTTCAACAGGTAGCCGGTGGCGCCGGCCTTCACCGCCTCCAGCACGTCCTGCTCCTCGCCGCTGGCCGAGAGCATGAGCACCCGGACCTCGGGTCGGGCCGCGCGCAGTCCCCGGATCACCTCCACCCCGGAGATGTCCGGCAGTTGCAGGTCGAGCACCACCACGTCGGGCGCGGTGGCGGCGGCCACCCGGACCGCCTGGCGTCCCTCCCCGCAGCTGGCCACCACCTGGTAGCCGGCCTCGGCGAGATCGCGGGCCACGCCTTCCCGCCACATCGGGTGGTCGTCGACCACCATCACACGTACGCCGCTCACGATCGTCTCCTCGGCACGGTGAGTTCCACCTCGGTGCCGCTGCCCGGGGTGGAGCTGATCTGGGCGGTACCCCCGAGATCGGTCAGACGTCCCCGGATGGCCTGGGCCACGCCGAGCCGCCCCTGGGCCGCAGCCTCGGTGAGCCGGTCCGGTGCGAAGCCGGGTCCCTCGTCGCGGATCGACACGGTGACCGCCGAACCTTCGTCCTCAATCAATATCCAGGCGCGCCCGCCACCGTGTCGGGCCACGTTGTCCAGGGCCGCGCCGGTCGCGGCGGCCAGTTCCCGGGCGACCGTCGGCGGCAGCGGCACCGGGGTGGCCGGGGCGGAGAGCGAGACGGTGGCCGAGGCGTACCGGCCGAGCAACCCACGCAGGTCCACCGGAGCATCGGCGGCACCGGCCGGGACCGGCCCGGCGCCGGAGATCAACGCGCGCAGCGCCGCCTCCTGCTCGCCGGCCAGCCGGGCAAGTTCCCCCGCCTCGCCGTCGAGGCGAGCACCGCGCCGCTGCACCAGGGCGAGCACCTGGAGCACCGAGTCGTGGATGTCGCGGGCCAGCCGTTCCCGTTCCCGGTTTGCGGCCTCCAACTCGACCGCCCGCTGCAACCGTTCCTCGGTGGTCGCCGCCAGCCGGGCGACGTGCCCGACGACCACGCCCGCGAGCAGCATCAGGATCGCACCGTTGAGCGCGCTCGGGGTGAGTATGCCCCGGGTCGCGAGGTCGGCTGCGCCGAGCACGAGCGCCGCCGTCACGCCCCGGCGCCGCCCGCCACAGACGGCCCAGGCGAGTACCGGCCCGCCCAGCCAGGCCACCGCCAGGGTCGGTAATCCGGCGGCGAGCGCGGGCCGGCCCATCACCGCGGGGGTGACCAGCAGGATGGCCAGGACGACCCCCAGATCGGCAAGCAGCAGCGGCCAGCCACGCCGGGCCGGCACGGCGTAGTTGACCGCGGTGACGGCGGTCCAGACCCCCATCACCAACACCAGCGCGCCAGCGGCGAGCGGGTGGGCGTAGCGGTCCGCGTCCCGGGTCACCACCACGCAGACGTACGCCAGGGAGGCCATCCGGTACACCGCGATGGCCCGCCAGAGCGGGACCTCGAAACCACCGGGCGCGGACACGAGCGTCACGATGCCACAGGGGGCGTTTCCGGCGCCCCTCGGCCGAGCGGTCGAGCGAATCCTGACGTACGGTGGAAAATGCCGCGTAAGACCTCCGCGATCTCCGTCGGGACAGGGCCATGACGAACGCACAACCCCGCAGACCGCGTACGGTGGTGCCCATCGAACACGCCCTCCTGATCGCCGACGCCTTCGACCAGGCCCAGGTGACCGAGCTTCGACACTCGGTCGCCTCCTGCGCACGCTCCGTTGGGCTGCGCGACGATCGTCTGGACGACTTCGTGCTGGCCGTCAACGAGCTGATCACCAACGCCGTGCGGCACGGTGGCGGTCAGGGCTGGCTGCGGCTGTGGCAGGAACCCGGCCTGCTGCTCTGCGAGGTCTCCGACCACGGCACGGGCATCAGCGTCCAGCGCCTCGACAACCGCAACCGGCCGGCACCCGACACCGCTGGCGGTTGGGGGCTCTGGCTGGCCCGCGAGTTGACCGACGCGATGGAGGTCGAGACCGGATCGGCCGGCACCACGGTACGCATCGTCACCGCGACCGTGCCCACCGAGCAGCACATCGGCCGGCACCGGCAGGACTGAGCGGGCGCACGGGCCGGCGGACGATCCCCGTCGACGGGGTCAGTCCCAGCGCTGGCCGGTGAGCTTCTCGTAGACCTCGACGTAGCGGGCGCGGGTGGCGTCCACCACCTCGGCGGGCACCTCGGGCGCCGGATCCCGCCGGTCCCAGCCGCTGGCCATCGCCCAGTCCCGGACGTACTGCTTGTCGTAGGAGAACTGCGTCCGACCCGGCTGGTACGACTCGGCAGGCCAGAATCGGGACGAGTCCGGGGTGAGCACCTCGTCGCCGAGGACCAGGGTGCCGTCGGCCGCCCAGCCCAGTTCGATCTTGGTGTCGGCGACCAGGATGCCCCGGTCGGCGGCGAGTTCGGCACCCCGGCAGTAGATGTCGATGGTGATCTGCCGCAGCCGCTCGGCGGTCTCCGCGCCGACCTTGTCGACCACCTCGGCGTAGGTCATCGGCTGGTCGTGCTCACCCATCGGCGCCTTTGTCGACGGGGTGAAGATCGGCTCCGGCAGGATGGCCGCCTCGACCAGGCCGCGCGGCAGTTCGACGCCGGAGACCGCGCCGCTGCTCTCGTACTCCTTCAGCCCGCCGCCGGTGAGGTAGCCCCGGGCGACGCACTCGACCGGGACCATCTCCAGCCGGCGGCAGCGGATCGCCCGACCGGCGAACTGCGCCGGCACATCGGTGGCGGAGATGACGTGGTTGGGCACCAGGTCCGCCAACTGCTCGAACCACCACAGCGACAGCGCGGTGAGCAGCTTGCCCTTGTCCGGGATCGGAGTGGGCAGCACCACGTCGTAGACGGAGACGCGGTCCGAGGCGACCAGGATCAGGTCGTCCCCGTCGGCGTAGAGGTCCCTCACCTTGCCGGAGTGCAGAAGTTCCACGGCGACAAGTAGACCACAGCAAGGAAGGGCCCCTTATTAACGCCTGCGGTATAGGAAGGGCCCCTTATTAACCCGCCGGAGCGCGTCAGCGTCGGCGGCCACGGGTCATCCGGATCACCAGCAGAACGATCACACCGACCACCAGCAGGCAGCAGAGCAGGCTCAGGAAACCGAAGAAACCGAAGCCGCGCCCGCGCCGCCGGGCGGCCTCGACGACCAGCTCGCCGGTGCCGGTGGAGGCCCACGCGGCCACCGGCACGTACAGCGACAACACGACCGTCCCCAGGAGCGTGCCGAGCCGCCCCCACCATTTGCCGAAGGAAGACATGCGCCCATCCTCGCCGACCCGGGCAACCCTGCGGCGACGATCGGGACCCGTGTCGCGGCTCGGCCTCGACCCCGACGCGTGGCCAGGCGCCGAAACGACCAGAGGTCCCGGACGAATCCGGGACCTCTGGTCTGGCAGTAGCGGGGACAGGATTTGAACCTGCGACCTCTGGGTTATGAGCCCAGCGAGCTACCGAGCTGCTCCACCCCGCGTCGGTAGAAACAACCTTACCCCACCCGCCGCAGCGCCCTCATCCGCCCCACCCCACCCCGTTCCGGCAGGGCCACGAGCTGGCCCGGAGGGGCCTTGCCGGAGCATTCCGGCCAGGAACAGGAGAACGGCCCCGGACTGGTCCGGGGCCGTTCTGCGGTGGTAGCGGGGACAGGATTTGAACCTGCGACCTCTGGGTTATGAGCCCAGCGAGCTACCGAGCTGCTCCACCCCGCGTCGGTAGATCCACCGTAGCGCACCCACCCCGGCCACCGCAAAACGACCCACGGAACGACCGGGCGAGCCGACGGATCGGACAACCGAAGAGGCCCGCGGCGGCGACCAGGGATCGCCGGGCCGCGGGCCCTGTTCGGTGGTACGTCAGCCGCTCGGCGAGGGGCTGCCGGTCGGCGCCGGGGTCGACGGGGTGCCGCCGGCCGCCTGCTGAGCCTGCTGGAACGCGGTGAGCGCTTCGTCCAGGGCCTTCAGCGCGCGGCCGTACCGCTCGAAGTCGCCGGACGCCTGCGCGGCCCGCACCTCCGTGATCGCGGCCTGCACCTGGTTCGCGGCCACCCCCAGCTCGCCGGTGAGCGGCGGCGCCTCGTTCGTCGGCGGCGAGGCGGGTGGCGACGCTGGCGGCTCCTCACCGTCGCCCGGTGGCTCCTCCGTGGCCGGCGGCGGGTTGCCGGCGGCGGCCCGCTTGCCCTGTTCGACGAGTTGCTTGATGCCGTCGGCCGGGTTGTCGGCAAGCACCACGAACGAACCGCCGTCGCCGTACGACAGCAGCACCTTCTGCAACAGCGGGTACGCGTCCTGCTGGTTGCTCTTCACGTAGACCGGCTCCACGTAGAGCATGCCGTTGCCGAAGGGCAGCGAGAGCAGATTGCCGTACTGCACCTGAGCCTGGTTCGAGGAGAGCAGGTTCAACTGCTGCCGGATGTTTGCGTTGTTGGTCATCTGTTGGTGCACCTGCACCGGACCCGAGACGCGGGTCTGGTCGGGCAGTTCCAGCACCTGCAACGTCGGCCGCCCGTCCTGGTACGACCCGGAGATCAGCGCGGCCAGGTTCTGCCGCCCGTTCGGGGTGACCGCGCTTGTCAACTGGAAGCGCGGCTCCTCCTGCTCGGGGAACTGGGTGTAGAGGTAGTACGGCGGCTGCTTCACTCCGCTGTCCGGCGCGTCGGGCACGTTCGGCACCTGCCAGAAGTCCTGGCCGGAGTAGAAGTCGCCCGGGTCGGTGACGTGGAACCGGGTGAGCAGGTTGCGCTGCACCTTGAACAGGTCGGCCGGGTAGCGGAAGTGCTCGACAAGCGACGGCGGGATCTCCGCCCGCGGCTTGATCAGATCACCGCCGAACGCCTTGTTCCATGCCTTGAGCACCGGGTCGTTCTCGTCGAACTCGTAGAGGGTGACCGTGCCGTCGTACGCGTCGACTGTCGCCTTTACCGAGTTACGGATGTAGTTGACGTTCTCCCGGGCCAGCTGGATGGTGCCGCGGCCGGTCAGCTCGTCGGTGGTCTCCTGCTGGAGGTTGACCCGCTCGGCGTACGGGAAGGTGGCGGCGGTGGTGTAGCCGTCCACGATCCACTGCACCCGGCCGTCCACGATCGCCGGGTACGGGTCGCCGTCGAGGGTGAGGAACGGGGCGACCTTCTCCACCCGGTCCCGGGGGTTACGCACGTAGAGCAGCTTGGAGTTCTCGTTGACCGCCTCGGAGAGCAGGAAGTTCGCCTCCTGCTCCTTGATCGCGTAGAGCAGTCGGCGGGTGAACGACCCGATCTCGACGCCGCCGGAACCGGTGTAGGTGTAGTACGACTCGCGCCCCTCGCCGCTCTCGCCGGCGGGCCGGTCGAACTCGGCCGGGTTGGCGTCCGGGTTGGGCTTGCCGACGATCGCGTAGTCGCCGTCCGTCATCCGCTCGCCGTAGTAGATCCGGGGCTGGTTCGCCGGGATCAGGTCGGTGGGCGAGGAGCAGGACTCCTGCGACCGCTCGCCGAGGAAGCCGGAGACGAAGAACGGCTGGCCACCGCAGACCACCCGGTTCGCGGGCGCCGCGACCACGCCGTACCCGTGGGTGTAGACGGTGTGCCGGTTGATCCAGTTGCTCTGCTGGGCGGTCAGTTCGCTGTAGTTGATCTCACGTACGCCGACCACGTAGTCCTGGGTCTTGCCGTCGAGCGTGTACCTGTCGATGTCGAGCTTCGGGCCGAAGTCGTAGAAGCCCCGAACCTGCTGGAGCTGGGTGTAGGTCTCGCTCACCAGTTGCGGGTCGAGCAACCGGGCGTTCGGCACCACCGCGGTGTCGGTGGCCAGGTTCTCCTGCGGTGTCAGGTTGCTCGCCGCGTACGCCGAATGTTGCGCGATGTCCAACCCGTACGCCGCGCGGGTGGCCTCGATGCTGCGCTGGATGTACGGCGCTTCCTTGTCCCGGGCGCTGGGCTTGACCTCGAAGGTCTGCACCGCCCAGGGGTAGATGCCGCCGATCGCCACCGCCGACACACCGAGCAGCGCCAGGGAGATGCCCGGCCAGACCAGGTTCCGCATCCAGGCGTTGGAGAACACGATTATCGCGATCGCCACCACCACGGAGATGTAGGCCAGGATCTCCTTGGCCGGCAACAGCGCGTTGATGTCGGCGTACCCGGCGCCGTAGACGCCCACGCCGTCGTTGTACTCGAGCAGCATCGAACGCCTGTCAAGCACGTACGCGACTGCCTTGAGCAGGACGAAGACGGCGACCAGCGAGCTCAGGTGGGCTCGGGCGGCGTTGCTCATCCGGTCACCGACGCCTTGCAGGCGTACCCCGCCGAAGAGGTAGTGCATGGCCAACGAGCCGATCAGGGCCAGGACCACCGCGGTGAAGCCGAGGCCGAGCAGGAACCGCCAGAACGGCAGCTGGAAGACGTAGAACCCGATGTCGGTGCCGAACTCCGGGTCGTCGACGCCGAACTCACCGCCGTGCAGGAAGAGCAGCCACTGGTTCCAACGGCTCTGTGCCGACAGCCCGGCGAAGAGACCGACGATCGTGGCGGCTGCCACGATCCACAGCCCGAGCCGGGGGCCGAGCAGCATCCGGTACCGCTCCAGGGTGGCCTGCTCGGGCGAGTGCGGCCGGTTGCGGGGGCGCAGTCGTTGCGCGAGCCAGAGGTTGCCGCCCACGATCGCCGCCATCGCCAGCGCGGCGGCCAGGAAGAGCAGCAGCCGGGTGACGACCACGCCACGGAAGACGCCGGTGTAGTCGACCTCGGAGAACCAGAGCCAGTCCGTCCAGGCCTGGACACCCCAGCCGAGCAGGGTGAATAGGATGAACACCCCGATCAGGACACCGATCGTGACGCGTCCACGTCGGCTCATCCTCGGCAGGGGGCTGCTGCTACGCATGACCACTGTTGGCTCCGCACGCTCGATGTGATCGGCTCCGACCAGGCACCCAGAGTACGGGGTGTTCCTGAAAGCCTCCGCGCAAGGTGTCGCCGGGAATCAGCAGTGGGTCGGTTCGCCACCGGAACGCAGGGTCTCCAGCGCCGTCAACGCCTCGTCGAGCGAACCCACCTTCACCAACGGCAGGTCGGGCTGCCGGTTACGCACCGCCTCGGCGCAGTTGGCCGCCGGCACCAGGAAGGCCGTCGCGCCGGCCTCCTTCGCCCCGACCAGCTTCTGCGGGATGCCGCCGATCGGGCCGACCTGACCGGTGTCGTCGATGGTGCCGGTGCCCGCGATGATCTGGCCACCGGTGAGATCGTCCGGGGTCAACTTGTCGATGATGCCCAGGGCGAACATCAGCCCCGCGCTGGGGCCACCGATGTCCTTGAGGTCGAAGGAGAGGGTGAACGGGTGCGGCTGCTGCTGCTCGATCTCGATGCCGATACGGGGCCGGCCGTCCTGTTCGCGACTGGTGATGGTGCCGGTGCGGGCGGCGCCGTCGCGGGTGTAGCCGATCCGCAGCGCCGTGCCCGCCGGCTTCGACCGGATCAGTTCGGTGAGCCGGGACGCGAGCGGCACCGGTTCCCCGTCCACCGAGGTCACCACGTCCCCCGGCTGGAGCACGCCGGCCGCCGGACCGTCGGCGGCCACCGTCTTGACCACGACCTGCACCTCGTAACCCAACTCGCGCAGCGCAGCGGTCTCCGCGCTGGTCTGCGAGACCTGGAAATCCTCGGCATTGCGCTGCTCGACCTCTTCCCGGGTCTCCCCCGGCGGGTAGACCAGCTCGCGCGGCACCACCGCCTGGTCGTCGGAGAGCCAGCCCTGGATCGCCGCGCGGAGCTTGACGTTGGGCTGCACGCCGACCGTGGTCAGCCGTAGTTGACCGGCGGAGGTGGAGGTCTCCCGGCCGGTGACCTGGATCACCTCCTTGCCGTCCTCCTGACCCAGCGTGTCCACCGTCGGACCGGGACCGAGCACCACGTACGGTACGGGCGCGCCGAGCACCCCGATGCTGAGCAGAGCGGTGAGCAGAGCACCGAGCAGGACGGTCACGCCGCGACGTCTCATGCGGCAGAGCGTACCGATCCGGGCGAGATCGCCCGGTCGGCACGAGGACGACTTCGCCCTCAGCGCAACCGTGGCGGCGGCCACCTGGGGCGCCGTCCGCGTACCGTAGACGTCGTGCCTGATATTCCGTTCGGTTTCGCGCTACCGGGTGGGCAGCCGCCCGACCCCAACGACCCCGCGCAGATGCAGCAGTTCATGTCGCAGTTGCAGCACCTGCTCTCCGCGCCGGGAAGCGGGCCGGTCAACTGGGACCTCGCCCGCCAGGTCGCGGCCAGCCAGCTCGCCGCGGCGGGCGATCCGGCGGTCTCGCCGTACGAGCGCAACGCGGTGGAGGAGGCGCTGCGCATCGCCGACCTCTGGCTGGAGCCGGCCTCCGCGCTGCCCTCGGGTATCCGGACCGCGGTGGCCTGGAACCGGAACGAGTGGATCTTCAAGACTCTCGACGTCTGGCGCAAGCTCTGTGATCCGGTGGCCAGCCGGATGGTCGGCGCGATGGGTGACCTCGTGCCGCCGGAGGCGCGGGCCCAGCTCGGCCCGATGCAGTCGATGGTGGCCACCCTCGGTGGTGCGCTCTTCGGCGGCCAGCTCGGTCAGGCACTCGGTTCGCTCGCCGCGGAGGTGCTCTCCGCGGGCGACATCGGCCTGCCGCTCGGCCCGGCCGGCACGGCCGCGCTGATTCCGGCAAACATCCGCAGCTACGGCGCGGGCCTGGAGCTTGCCGAGGACGAGGTACGCCTCTACGTGGCCCTGCGCGAGGCGGCGCACCAGCGCCTCTTCGAGCACGTGCCATGGCTGCGCGGGCACGTGCTCAACGCCGTGGAGACGTACGCCGCCGGGATCCGGGTGAACCGGGAGGCGATCGAGGAGGCGATGGGCCGGGTCGACCCGACCGATCCGGAGTCGATGCAGGCGATCGCCCTGGAGGGCATCTTCACTCCGGAGGACAGCCCGACGCAGAAGGCTTCCCTGGCCCAGCTGGAGACCGCCCTCGCCCTGGTGGAGGGCTGGGTCTGCCACGTGGTCGACGGTGCGGCGGCCGGTCGGCTGCCGAACGTGGTGGCGCTGGGCGAGGCGTTCCGCCGTCGCCGGGCTGCCGGCGGTCCCGCCGAGCAGACCTTCGCCGCGCTGGTCGGCCTGGAACTACGTCCTCGCCGGCTGCGCGAGGCCGCCGCGCTCTGGGCGGCGCTCACCGAGCATCGGGGCATCTCCGGCCGGGACGCGCTCTGGGGGCACCCGGACCTGCTTCCCTCCGACGACGACTTCGCCGACCCGGTGGCCTTCGCGATGGCCGACACCGACCTGATGACCGAGCTGGAGAACTTCGACTTCTCCGCGCCGGGCGGGCCGGAAGAGAAGGCGCCGGGTGGGCCGCAGGAGCAGGCTCCGGGCGAGCCGGACCGCCGCGACGACAGCGACGGCGGCGAGCCGCGCTCCTGAGCCGGTCGCTGCATCGCAACGGCCGCCGCTGACGGACCGGCGGCGACCGTTGCCCTCGGGCTCAGCCGGGTCGGCCGGTCCCGGAGAGCAGGGTGCGGGTGTTCTCCCACCCGCCGAGAGCCGGGTCGAGCCGGGCCAGGTCCGCTGGCCCACGCAGCCGGTGCCAGGACGGTGTCACGGCCAGGTCACCCGGCCGGGGTGCCGCCGCGCGCACGGTCGCCGGCACCGCGGCCTCCATGTCCAATGCCGGCAGCCACTGCGGTACGGGCAGCCGGGCCGCCACCCCCAGCAGCCCCGGCAGATTGCCCTCGACCGGTGCGACCGCGACCGGGCGGCTGGTCAGCGGGCGCAGCAGCTTTCCGACGGTGAGACCGGGCAGGTCGGGCGCGTCCCCGGCGACCACCGCAACCTGCTCGTACCGGCCCGCCGTCGCCGCGAACACGGCGTTCGGTGTCGGCTCGGGCACCTCGTGAACGGCCATGCCGGGCCAGATCACCGCGTCGGCCAGCCACCGGTCGGCCGGGGTGACCGCCACCGCGGTGTCCACCTGGTTGAGCGTGGTGAGCAGGTCCACCACGTCCTCGGCGAGCGCTGTGCGCCACTGGACCGGGTCGACGCCGGGCGGCGCCCAGCCGATCGGCGCGAGCAGTGCCACCACCACACGTACGACCATCCGTCGACCCTACGCCCGCCGGACCTCCCGGGCAGCGCGCGGTGCGGGGCTGTTCAGGGCGGGCCGGCGACCGCCGCCACGCCCTCCAGGTAACCCCGCGCGCGTTCGGTTTTCGGGTACCGGCCGACCAGGGCCCAGAACTGGGCGTTGTGACTGGGCACGATGAGGTGGGCGAGTTCGTGCAGCAGCACGTAGTCGATCACCCAGTCGGGCATCTCCTGGATCCGGTGCGAGAGCCGGATCGAACGGTCCGCCGGGGTACACGAGCCCCACCGGCCGTTCTGGTTGTTCACCCACCGGACGCTGGCCGGCACGGCCTGGTCGCCGTAATCGGTCAGATAGAGCTTGATCAGCCGGGCGGCCCGGTCCAGCAGCCCCGCGTCCGAGCGGGTCAGCCGCCCTTCCCGGGCGGCGAGCCGGGCGAGCATCCGATCGACCCACTCGCTCTCCTCCGCCCGGGAGAACTGATCCGGGATGAGGACGACGACTCGTTCACCGTCTCGGTAGGCGGACACCGTGCGTCGCCGGCGCTGGCTGCGCCGTACCTCGACGACCGGCTTCCGCGGCCCAGCCATCAGTGGACCGCGCAGCCTCGGTTTGCTGTCACGATGGCAAGCTAATGCAGTGTGACCAGGGGTCCGCAAGGGTCAACCCGCGACACGCGCCCGAAAAATGGTGATTGGTCGCCAGGAGTCCCGAAAAATTTCTTGCCGGACCGCCAGGCCGACGTCACGATCACCCTTCGTGTTGGCCGGCGAGCTGTCACAGCCGCGCCAGCGACACCCTAGATGATCATCGTCCGGTCGCCGCCGTCGGGGGTCCCGGCCGGGCTCAAGCGTCACGACCAGCGGATTTACCGACCCTCAGTCGGCGTGTCCCCGCGAAACTGGCTGATCTGGGCCGATCCGGCGTGCACACTCTCGACGTCGCCTTGCTCACAGTGGCAATGCGCAGCTGACATGGAACCGCCCACACCTGGGTAGGGTCCGCCAACCAGTGGTCACGTGGGTGATCACGGCAAGCCCAGCGCCGGACGCGGCAGCGACCGCCGCCGGGAAACCCGCCGGAGGGGTACCGACCGGCGGACGAGACGAGGAGGCACACCGTGGCCGACCAGGCCCAGACCTACAACGGTTACTGCGTCAAGTGCAAAGAGAAGCGGGACTTCGAAGGCCGCGTCGAGGTCTCCAAGACCGGCATGAACATGGCCAAGGGAAAGTGTCCGGTGTGCGGCACAACAGTGAACCGCATCCTGGGCAAGGCGAAGGTCTGACGTTCGCGTCCCGGGCGACGGGGTGGCCGACGGCCACCCCGTCGCGCGTTTCCGGACACTGTCGGAGAGCCGACTGGGTTACCGGCTGGTTGTGGATATCTCGCCGAAACCTGTGGACAGCCCTGGATCTGGGGCCACCCACCTGTGGACAACGATCGACGGACAGCATGGAATCGGTAACTGTTCGTGCCATGTCGCCGTCCACACAACGCCCGCCGTCTCCCCGCCCGACCCTGTTGCCCGGGCTGAGCCGACTCTGGCGCAACCGGCACACCCTGCAACTCGGCCTCGGTCAGGAGCGGGCCGTCCTGGTCGAGGTCACCGACCCGCGCGCCACAAGGCTGCTCGACCTGCTCGACGGCACCCGCAGCGAACGGCACGTCCTGGCCGGGGCGACCCGCACGGGGGTCTCCGCCGAGCACGCCCGCGCCCTGCTCGACGCCCTGCGCGACGCGGGGCTGGTGGTACCCGGATACACACTTCTGCCTCGGGACCTCGCCGGACCACGCCGGCTCCGGCTCGCCGCCGAGGCCGGCGCCCTGGCGCTCACCGCCGCCCGGCTGCCGGGCACGCCGGCCCAGGTGCTCCGGCGCCGCCTGGCCGCCCGGGTGGTCGTCACCGGCGCCGGTCCGTTCGGCGCCGCCATCGCCGTCGCCCTGGCCCAGGCCGGCGTCGGCCACGTTCATCCCGACCTACCCGGACCGGTCCGCCCGGTCGACCTGGTCGGCACCGGCATCGGAGCCGACGAGATCGGGCGTCCGCTCGGCGAGGTGACCCGGGCAGCGCTGGCCCGGACGGCACCTGGCACCGGCACCTGCCCGCTGCGCCGGCACCGGCCGGACCTGGTGGTCCTCCTCGGTGCCGACCGGCCGGCCGCGCTGCTGGCCGCGGCCCACGCCCAGCGGCGGCGGCCACACCTGCTTGTCGACGTACGCGAGGGCGTACCGGTGATCGGACCGTTGGTCCGCCCACCGGCTGGCCCCTGCTTGCACTGCCTCGACCTGCACCGGGGCGACCGGGACCCCGACTGGCCGGTGCTCGCCGCCCAGCTCGCCAGCACCCCGGCCACCCCGACCTGCGCCGTGAGCACGCAACTGGCGGCCATCGGGTACGCGGTGAGCCAGGCGCTCAGCCAACTGGACGGCGGCACCCCGGAAACCCTCGGCGGGGCGGTCGAGGTCGGCACGGCGGGCAGCCTCCGGCACCGTCACTGGCCGCCGCACCCCCGCTGCGGCTGCGGTCGAACGGGCAGTGCAGTCCAGCCGACCCCGCCGCACAGCAGCAGCAGGCACGTCGAGTCGGTAACAATGACCAAGTGACCGACATCCCGCGCCGGGCCGTGTCCCGCACCGCCAAACTAGCCGCTCTGCCGCTCGGCTTCGCCGGCCGGACCGTCCTCGGCATGGGAAAGCGCGTCACCGGCCTCGCCTCCGACGTGATCTCGGCGGAGATCCAGCAGCGCACCGCCGAGCAGCTGTTCAGCGTCCTTGGCCAGCTCAAGGGTGGGGCGATGAAGTTCGGTCAGGCGCTGTCGGTCTTCGAGGCGGCCCTGCCGGAAGAGGTCGCCGCGCCCTACCGACAGGCCCTGACCAAGCTTCAGGAGGCCGCGCCGCCGCTGCCCGCCGCCAGCGTGCACAAGGTGCTGGCCAGCCAGCTGGGTCCCGCCTGGCGGGACAGGTTCGTGACCTTCGACGACTCCCCCACCGCGGCGGCCAGCATCGGCCAGGTGCACCGTGCGGTGTGGCGGATGCCGGACGGCACCGGTCGGGACGTGGCCGTCAAGATCCAATACCCCGGTGCCGGTGACGCCCTGCTCGCCGACCTCAAGCAGCTCTCCCGGCTCGGCGGCATGTTCCGGGCCATCCAGCCGGGGTTGGATGTCAAGCCGCTGCTGGCCGAGCTACGGGAACGGATCACGGAGGAACTGGACTACGAGCTGGAGGCCGAGTCACAGCGGGCCTTCGCCGCCGCGTACGCCGACGATCCGGAGATCTTCGTGCCGGCGGTCTTCTCCGCCTCGCCCCGGGTCCTGGTGACCGAATGGATCGAGGGCACTCCGCTGGCCGAGATCATCCGGGACGGCAGCGAGCAGCAGCGCGACGAGGCGGGCCGGTTGATGGCCACGCTGCATCTCTCTGCACCGGCCCGAGCCGGGCTGCTGCACGCCGACCCGCATCCGGGCAACTTCCGGCTGCTGCCCGACGGCCGACTCGGCGTGATCGACTTCGGCGCGGTGGCCCGAATGCCGGAGGGCACGCCGGAACCGATCGGCCGGATCGCCGGACTGGCCCTGCGTGGCGATGCCGACGAGGTGGTGGCCGGCCTGCGGGCCGAGGGTTTCGTCAGCTCCGACGAACCGGTCGACGCCCAGGCGCTGCTGGACTTCCTGCGCCCGATGCTCGAACCGATCGCCGCCGACGAGTTCCGGTTCACCCGGGCCTGGCTGCGTGCCGAGGCCGCGCGGCTGGCCAGTCCGCGGTCGCCCGCGTACCAGTTCAGTCGACAGCTCAACCTGCCGCCGTCGTACCTGCTCATCCACCGGGTGACGCTCGGCTCGATCGGGGTGCTGTGCCAACTGGAGGCCAAGGCGCCGTACCGGGGCATCCTGGAACGCTGGCTGCCCGGTTTCGCCCAGGTCAGCTGAGCGGCGCCGGACACGCCAACGGGCGGGGACATCGTCCCCGCCCGCGGTGCGGTGCAGCTTAGAGAACGCCCAACTCGCGGGCAGACCGGGCGCGGCCGGCCATGGCGACGGTACGGGCGGATCGGGTTGCCTCAGTGCTCGTGGTGCGACCGGCCTGAGGCCGGAGCATTCGAGCCCTCGACAACGCTTCTTGGAGTAGGTGCATCTCGAAAACTCCGTTCGGAAGGTGCGACATGGTGGTCAGCTCTTTCGTCGCCGGTACGACACCGGCGGGGTTGGTTCGGATCGGGAACATGTCAGGCAGCCAGCCGGACGGCGCTGCGCGACGTGGTGAGGCCATTGGCGGCCAGCCGCGCCTCGGCCTCGACCTGAAGCGCGGCGTCGCGGGCGAGGTCCTCCTTGCGCGGGCGGCCACGGGGCCGCTTGCGCGCAACGACCGCGCCACGCTCGAAGATCTCGCCGCCCCAGACGCCCCAGGGCTCGGCCCGCTCGACCGCGCCGGCGAGGCACTCGACGCGCAGCGGGCAGTCTCCGCAGAGCGACTTGGCCAGTTCCAGCTCGGTGGGCGAGTCGGAGAACCACAGGTCAGGGTCGAACTTCCGGCAGGGCAGGTTCGCCTCCATCTCGACAGTCAGGTCGAGCGGGGCTAACGCCAGACTCATCTCCCGGTCACCTCTCTCTCGTGTCGATCTCGTGGATCGCTGGTCCGACTACTTCGGCGGTGCAAAAAAAACTGAGGCCGCGGATCCCGGTATGCGGGTTCCGCGGCCTCGAGGTGAGCCGGTGGTCTGGGGTCAGACCGGTCTACCTCGAGGTGGAACACCGCGGACGTCCATCCGCTTGTTGGCGCCATCGACGCCCTTGCCCGTGAAGCCACTGGTCCCCTGGAGCCCATGCGGCATCGGTGCGAGAATCAGCTCGGCCTGAACCTCGACCCGGTGCGTCTGCGGAGCCCACGGTCGCGCAACAGCGACGGTCGCCCGAACGGCCGACAGCGGAGCCACGACAGCCTGGGCAGCCGGCAGCGGAGCCACGGCCGTCTGGGCAGCCGGCAGCGGAGCCACGGCCGTCTGGGCAGCCGGCAGCGGAGCCACGGCGGTCCGGGCAGCCGACAGCGCAGCGACGGCAACGGGCAGCGCCATCGGACGCTTGTTGACGTAGCTCTCCATCGGTGCCACCTCCTTGACGTTCACTCGCGATCGACTCGGACACGAACCCCGTGAGCAGCCCGAACAGGGCCCCTCGCGAGGTGTGTCCTGAGGCTATGCCCGCCAGCGGCGCGAGGGCAAACGAATTAACGGTGAGATTCAGAAACTTTTCTCTGGGCAGATCTCGTCCACCGCCGCGCCCTTCACCAGGGCCAGTACCGCCTCCCCGTAGAGGCCCAGCTTGCGCGGTCCGATACCGGCGATCGCGACGAGGTCCTCCGCCCGGGTCGGCCGCCGTTCGGCGAGCGCCACAAGCGTCGCGTCGGTGAAGACGACGTACGCCGGCACCTTCTGCGCGCCCGCCACCCGGGCCCGCCACTCACGCAGCCGCTCGTGCAGTTCGTCGTCCATGTCGGAGGGGCAGGTGGCGCAGCGACCGAGCTTGCGATCCGGCCCGGCGAGCAGGGTGGTGCCGCAGATCCGACAGGAGACGATCCGGTTGGCGCGCCGCGGGGCGCCGGGTGCCGAGCGGGTGCCCGCGGCCCGCTCCGTGGTGCCGGACGGGGCGAGTTGTGGCAGGAAACGGCACGGCCGCCGGGCCCGCCCGCCCGGTGACCGCGAAGCGGCGTACGACAGCCAGAGCCACTGACGGGCCCGGGTGATGCCGACGTAGAGCAGCCGCCGCTCCTCCTCGACCTGCTCGGCCGTGCGGGCGTACGTGGTGGGCAGCGTGCCCTCGGCGAGGCCGACCAGGAACACCGCGTCCCACTCCAGGCCCTTCGCCGAGTGCAGGGAGGCAAGCGTCACCCCCTCCACGGTCGGCGCGTGCTGCTGGGCCGCCCGCCGGGCCAGCTCGTCGGTGAAATCGGCAAGGGTGACCGGACGCTCGACCGTGGCCGCCGTGCCGAGCGGCAGCAGTTGCGGGGTGGCCGCGTACTCCTCGGCGAGTTGGACCAGCGCGGCGAGCGCCTCCCACCGCTCGCGCGCGGCGCCACCGGCCGGGGGTGCCTCCGGCGCCCAGCCGACGCCGGCGAGCGCCTCGACCACGGCCGCCGGCAGCGGGGTCTCGCCGGGAACGGCACGGGTGGCCGCGCGCAACGCCACCATCGCCTGGCGCACCTCGACCCGCTCGAAGAACCGCTCGGCGCCCTGCACCACGTACGGCACGCCGGCCTCGCCGAGCGCCTTCTCGTACGCCTCGGACTGCGCGTTGGTGCGGAACAGCACCGCGATCTCCCGAGCCGGCGTGCCCGCGTCGATGAGCGCACGGCAGCGGGCGGCGACCGCGTTCGCCTCGGCCGGCTCGTCGGTGAAGATCCGTCGTTCCGGCTCGGGACCGGCCGGGCGCTGGCCGACCAACTCCAGCCGCAGCCGCGCCTCGGTCCCCCGTGCCTGCGAGATGACCGCGTTGGCGAGCCCGACCACCTGGGGGGTGGACCGGTAGTCCCGGACCAGCCGGACCACGGTGGCGCCGCGATGCCGGCGGGGAAAATCCACCAGGTACGACGAGGTCGCCCCGGTGAACGAGTAGATCGTCTGGCTGGCGTCGCCGACAACTGTCAGGTCGTCCCGGCCGCCCAGCCAGGCGTCCAGCAGCCGCTGCTGCAACGGGTTGACGTCCTGGTACTCGTCGACGACGAAGTGCCGGTACTGGTTGCGGACCTGCTCGGCGACGTCCGGATGCTCCTCGATGCCCCAGACCGCAGCGCGCAGCACGTCCTCGAAGTCGATCACTCCACCGGAGCGTTTGAGCTTCTCGTACGCGCCGAAGACCTCGGCCACCTTCGTCGGCTCGTACGGTGTCTCGCGCAGCGCCTTGGCCGCGGCCACGACGTACTCCCCCGGCTCGACCAGGGCGGACTTCGCCCACTCGATCTCACCGGCGAGGTCCCGGGCGGCGGTCCGGTCGGCCCGTACGCCGGCTCGGGCCGCAGCCAGCGTGACCAGCCGGACCTTGCTGTCCAGCAGCTCGGGCATGGCCCGGCCGTCGAGCAGCCGGGGCGCGAAGTACCGCACCTGGCGCAACGCCGCAGCGTGGAAGGTACGCGCCTGTACGCCGGCCACGCCGAGCGACGCGAGGCGGTGGCGCAGCTCCGCGGCGGCCCGGGCGGTGAAGGTGACCGCGAGCACATGCCGGGCGGATATCTCCCCGGTCAGCGCCCGGTACGCGATCCGCGACGTGACCGCCCGGGTCTTGCCGGTGCCCGCACCGGCAAGCACGCAGACCGGACCGGCCTGGGCGGTCACCGCCGCGCGTTGCTCCGGATCGAGCCCGGCGAGCACGCGTTCGGACGGGGAGTTGACCACCACAGCGGGGAATTGTCTCAGCTGCCGCAGACGTTGCAGCGGATAGCCTCGACCTGATCGGCAAGCAGCCGGTCGTGACCCTGGAGGATCCCATCATGCTGACCATGTATTCCACTCCCTGGTGCGGCTACTGCCACCGGCTGAAGTCGCAGCTCGACCGGGAGGGGATCGCCTACCAGGTGGTCGACATCGAACAGGATCCGGCAGCCGCCGAGTTCGTGATGGGCGTCAACGGCGGCAACCAGACCGTCCCCACGCTGCGCTTCGCCGACGGCAGTGCACTCACCAACCCCTCGATCAACCAGGTCAAGCAACACCTGGCCAGCATCAGCGCCTGAGGTCGCGGCCCGGGCGCGGGACGTCCCGCGCCCGGACACGCCAGGCCGGACCGCACTCAGACGTCGGACCGGACCGCGCCCGGACACGCCAGGCCGGACCGCACTCAGACGTCGGACCGGACCGCGCCCGGGAGTCGGACCGTTACCTGTCCGCCCGGCTTGCGGGACGGACGACGAGCGCGGCGGCGACGCAGACGACGGTCGAGATCACGGCCACCGCTGGGACCGAAAAGCCGATAAGCGAAAAAGCCTGGGCACCCGATCTGAGCGCGCCGGTGAGCGCGGCACCCTGGGCGAGGGCCACGATCGCGACCACGATGCTGGCGGTCACGAGCGGCATCGACACGCCGTACAGCAGCTCCCGTAGGGTGCTGCCGGGCCGCGCGACGTCCGGGCGCCGCAACCGCAGTCCGCTCGCCGTCCCGGCGATGCCACAGGTCAGGGCCGCCAACAGCACGACCGCGTACCCGGTGAGGACCAACCACCTGGCATTGTCGGCGCCGGTCACCGCTACCCCGCGCCATTCCTGTCCCGGCAGGGTGACCTCGGGCAGCGCCAGGGTCGCGTACGCAGTCCTTTTGATCTCTCCATAGCCCGCTTCGCCACCACCGTTCATGACGATCGCGCTGTGCAGGCGGTCGCTTCCGGGTTGGCCGCCGATCTGGACGTCGGCAGGACCGGAGGCGCTGGAGTCCGGCAACACGCCGGTCGCGATGAGCAGCCCACCAAAGGGATGGTAGGAACGGTAGGCGTCCTGGAGAGGGCTCCCGACCGTGGGACATTCCGTCAGGTCGCCGATCAGCCGGAGCGCGGCACACGAGCCGACTATCCGCAGACGCGGCTCGGGCACCGCCTGTGGGCCGAGGAACTCGTCCCCCTCGGCCAGGTAGATGCGCAGCACCCGATCACCAGCGACGCTGTCGTCGAACTCTTCGATGTCCCGGCTCAGGCTGGGCGAGCGGACGCTGACGACCTGGTGTCCCGCTACCTCGACCAGCCGGAGGGACTCGGCGACCGGCGCGATCCGCATCGTCAGGACAACGTGCAGGCCACCCAGGACCGACAACGCGATCACAAGCATCGCGGCGAGTGCCAGTGGTGCCCGGACCTGGCTCTCCATCATGCGGGCGCCGCGCCTGAGCCCTTCCCTGTCGTCGCGGTGGGCCCGCGCGCTTAGCCATCGTCCGATGCTTCGGGAGAGTCGGACGACCAGGAACGGGAGCACGAGCGAGGAGGCCAGGACGCCCAGGCCCACCATGACCAGGCCGGTATCGCCCCCGGTGACCGCACCCCATACACCCAGCACAAAGCCGATGAGCAGGGTCCACTGCAACAGCTCCGAACGAAGTTCGGCGAATCGGCCTTCGGTGGGACGGATCGGAGTGCCACGTGTCGGGCGGGCCGCGAGTCGTCTCGACCAGAGCAGGTGCGCCACGGTCAGCGCGGCAAGAACCGTCGACAGGAAGATCAGCACGGCAGCGCCGAGCAGTGGCAGTCTTCCGATGGTCGTGGCCAGATCGGCGGCGTCGACCGGATACTCCGTCAACGGCAGGGTGAAGCTCCGTCGGGAAAGTACGGCGAGGGCGAGCCCGGCTGTGCAGATCCCGGCCAGCAGCGCGAGGAACGGTCCCAGACCGTCGCCGATCACGCGGCGGGCCGGTCCACCGGGAGCGGTTGGCACACCGCTGACCGGTCGGCCGGCATGGGGCAGCAGCGACCCGAGTGCGACGAAGGCGAGGAACGCTGCCGGCAACCCGAGCAGGGCCACTAGTAGCCGGGCCTGGTTTCGGCTCAACCCGCGCCCCTCGCCGGCCCATGCGTATCCCGTTTCGGCACCGAATCGGGCCACCGGTTCCCAGCCCTCGACGGCCGCCGCGACCGGCCCGGGAGGCTGGTAGTACACGAAGAACTCCGCGCCGTCGGTGAGCCCGTCCGGTGCGATGGTGCCGGCGAGCCGCCCGTACCGGTGTCGCACCTCGTCGGCCTCGCCGCTGGCCAGCAGAGCCGGCGAGACGAATGCTTCGCCCGGTGCCGGCCACCGGGGTATGCCCGGTGGCGGCGGCGCGGTGGGCACTTCGTTGACCAGCCCCACCACCGAGAACTGCCGATCGTCGACCGTGTCGGCACCCTCCCGGTACCACCCTGCCGGGGGTTGGCCGACGGCCTTCTCGGCGAGGACCGGGGTGCGCTCCCGCGACCGGTGCTCCCGGCCGTCGAACAACGCTTCGACGGCCACCAGTCCCCAGAGCACGGACAGCAGCATGCCGCCGGCAAGAGCCAGGGACATCAGACGCTTCCAGCCGGCCACGGGGTACCTTTCGCTCTGCGGTGGGTGCTGGTTTCGCGGCGTCGCCGGCACGGCCAACCGGCCGGTCCTCCGGGCCGGCGACGCCGATCAGCTGGCGTTAGTGCCCGGTGTACGCCCAGGAGCTGCACCACCAACCGACCCCACCCGGGCCCGCGTGACACGCGTTCAGTCGGTAGACCAGGCGGCTGTCGGCCGGCGAGTCCGAACAGTTGCCATTACCGCGGGATTCGTTCACCTGGTAATTCGTGTTCGTGCCGCGCCGGTTGAAGTTGCTCCGCACCGCCCTGCTGTCGGCGGCGATGTCGCAGAGCTTCACGCGGGTGTCCGACGACCACGTGTAGGCCCGGGCACCACTCGATTCCGCCGTCGCCGCACTTGCCGGCGTCGGCAGTGCCAGGGCCGCCGCGCCGGCGAACGCGGCGACGATCAACTTTGCCTGGGTTCTGCGCTTAAGCAAGGCAACCTCCCGTACGACCAGGTCGGGCTATCTGCCCGCCGTGCAGCGATCATGCGCATGACTCGACGTCGAAACATCTGCAACGCTCCGGTTGCATCGCCGCCGCGAATCTGGTATTGCGCATAGCGCTCAACGCATCGCTTAGCGCTCAACACATAGACACAAACGCTTGACATGTCGAGTATTCTTGGCCACCACCGGCAGGGCATCCACGGGGAGGATTGCTGATGCTCTCGATCGTTAGCGTAATCGCGCGCAAAGAATCGGAATTCGGTTGCGTCGAGTTGGACGTCGGCCGATCAGCATCATTTGGCGAATGCGGCTGCGGCTGCTGCGTGTTCGACATCAGGATTCCGCGATCACGAGCAGCCGTATCCGGCCAGTTCTGGTCATTCACGGATCATTGGCGGCTGGACAACTCCAGCAGCTTCTCGGTCCTCCTGATCAGGGATGCCGAGGGCGCTGGCTGCGTGTCCGTTGGTCCTGGCAACCGCGCCGTGGTGTCGTTCGAGGTGGCTCACGTGTCGGTGGCCGGCGAGGACGAATCGAGCATACTGACCGTGCTCGGCCCCGAGCCGGTCGAGCGACCACCAGCACACCGATGCCCTCAGGCCGCCACCGACTCGACACATCCGATCAGACGGGGAACGATTTACTTCGAGGTACTGGTCGCCCTGTGTGCACCTCGCCTGAGCGGCACCTCCAATCTTGAGCCGACTTCCCGGCAAATCGCCGCCGATCTGCGCCAGCGGGGAATTTTTCTCAACGACCGCTCGGTGGATGCCCACATCGACTACCTCGTCGATCGACTCGATATTCGGGCGCCGGATGCGACGAAAAGATGTGGGCGTCCGTGGAAAAAGCAGCTACTCGTCAACGTCGCTTTGAACCACAACATTGTCACCCACCTGGATCTGCAAAATACTGGCACCCCGACCGGGCTGTCTGATCCGTCTGCGGCACGACTCGCCTGATAATTTCAGCGCCGGTAGCTCCGGCCGGCGACGACCCGCTCGGCCGGAGGACCGTCCATTGCCGCACGCGGCGCGGGGACACGCGGGCGGGTCGGCGGGCTCAGGTGCCGGCCACGCCAGAGGTAGCCGCCGGCGACCAGGGTGGCCAGGCCGACCAGCGCGAAGACCAGCCGGTAGTCGAGCACGCCGACGACCAGGGCGCCCATGCCGATCGAGAACGCCTGCGGGCAGCGGATCACGGCCTCAGCGGCTGCCGCCACCCGGCCGAGCAGCTCGGGCGGCGTCCGCCGCTGGACCAGCGTGTGCAGCCCGACCAGGGTCAGCGGCAGGGACACCCCGGCCATCAGCACCGCCACGAAGCCGAGCCACAGATTCGGGTACGCCAGCATCAGCGCGGCCGGCCCGAAGAACGCGACACCGACGCCGAGGGTGCCCAACTCGCCGACCCGGCGCAGCACGGCGGCGGAGCAGAGGCCACCGACCAGCCCGCCGACGCCCTGCACGGTGACCAGCACGCCGACGAAGGCCGCGTCCCGGCCGAGCCCTCGATCGGCGTACGCGAAGATCAGCGACTCGGTGAAGCCCATCACCAGCGAGCCGAGGCCGTAGCCGAGCAACGCTCGCCGCAGCGCCGGCTCACGGGTGAGGTGCTGGAGCCCGGCGACCAGTTCTCCCAGCCAGCGGCGAGCCGGGGTGATCTCGTCGGCAGGCCGGCCCGGCCGCCGGATTCCGCCGCCGTCCGCCCGGTTTGCCTCGGCCAGTGCCGCGCCGGCCCCGGTACCGGACGGATCGGCCCAGGAGGTGGCCGACTCGGCGGGGCGCAACGTACCGACCACTGCGGCTGCGATCAGAAAGCCGGCCATCCCCACGGCGGCAAGCGTCCAGCCGCCGAGGACCGCGTAGAGTCCGGCGCCGACCAGCGGCCCGACCAGGCGTAGCCCCTGGCGGACCGTTTGCAGCACCCCGTTCGCCTCACCGAGCAGTTCGGACGGCACCAGTTCCCGGACCAGCCGGCTCAGCACCGCGCCGACCGTGAGATTCGACAGGCCGTAAAGGGCGGCAACCCCGTAGATGATCCACATGTCGCCCGCGTCCCGGACCGCGAACAGCGGCGTGAGCAGCAGCGCCATCGCCAGGTTGGTGACCACGAAGAAGGGGCGCCGGGGATACCTGTCGACGAACCAGCCGACCAGCGGCGCGAGCACCCTCGGCGCGATGATCACGAAGATGGTGGCACCGGCCAGCCCATCCGATCCGGTCAGGTCCTTGACCCAGATGGCGAGCGCCAGTAACAGAATCGACTCCGCGATCATGCTGGCCAGCAACCCGCCGAAAAGCAGGCGAAAGTCCGGGCGACTCAGGACGGTGCGCATGGATCCCTCCGGGGGTGGCGCGACGCGGGTGGCAGACGCCCGACCGGGGGCCGACGACGCAGGTCACGGTGGCTCCGTCCGGGTGTCGGGGGTGGCGTATTTCCGGTGACACGCCCGCCGCCGGTACTTCCGGCGCCGGTCGCGACGTCCATACTGGCCGTGGGGGGCGAATTTCATACAGTTACCGTCGCGTCGTCGGCGGTCGACGAAAAGAGGACACCGTGCCTCCAGCCGCACCCAGCCCGATCCGGCGGCGTTCCCGGCTCGGCACTGAACTGCGCCAGTTGCGCGAGGCTGCCGGCCTCACCGGTGACCAGGTCATCGACCGAATCGGGTGGGCCTCCGCCTCCAAGCTGTCCCGTCTGGAGAACGGTCGCAGCCGGCCCGATCCGCAGGACGTGCAGCGCCTGCTCGACCTGTACGGCGCCAGCGAGGCGAAGCAGAAAAAGTTGCTCGGTTTCACCCACGAGGCCGCCGACATGCGTGGCTGGCTGAAGAAGTTCCCGGCAATGACCCAGCAGCAGCGCGGCTTCGCCGAACTGGAGGCGGGCTGCGCCGAGATCTCCGAGTACGGCCCGGTGCTCGTGCCGGGACTGTTGCAGACCACCGGGTACGCCCGGCTCCGGATCTCCTCGGCGCAACAGATCGACCAGGAGGCCGGTGAGCCGGAGATCGGTGAGGACACCGAGGCCGAGATCGCGGCCCGGCTGGCCCGACAGGAACTGCTCAAGCAGGACACGGACCCGCCGCATTACACGGCGGTGCTGGAAGAGGCAGCGCTCAGCTCCCGGGCCGGCCCGCCCGACGTGCTCCGGGAGCAGGTCAACCAGCTGCGTGAGCTCTCCATGCTGCCAAACGTCACGCTGCACGTACTGCTCCGGGAGACCCCGCTCGACCAGCAGTGGTACCTGCCGCCCACCGCTTTCTCGCTCTACCGGTTCACCGATCCACAAGATCCGGAGACGCTGGCCATAGAAGGTGGATTCACCGACGTCATGTCGACCGAGGTAATCGCCCTAAATCGCTATAAAGTGGTGTTCGAGCGGTTACGCACGGCGGCGCTCTCCGAGCAGGACACCTACCACTGGCTGACGAAGTCGCTGGGACGGCTCTCCGGCACGGCGACCCCGTCCAACCTGGCCAGCGGCTCGGCAACGGCGCCGGCCCAGCGTCGCGGATCCTCCGGGCGTCTGACGGAGCGGTGACCCATGGGCGGTGGCCCAGCGGGAAGCCGTCGTCAGGACGTGCCACGCCGCTCGTTCCATCGGTTCACCACAGGAGCGCAACGATGAACGAGATCCGCAACACGCCGTCCGTCCTGGCCCAACTCGCGGACGCACCATGGCGTACCAGCACCCGCAGCCAGACCTCCAACTGCGTCGAGGTCGCGCCGCTGCGTACCGACTCGACCGCGGTGGCCCTGCGCGACAGCAAGGACCGGGGCGGCCCGGTGTTGCTGTTCGACCGGGCCGGCTGGCTGGGCTTCATCTCCGGCACCAAGAGCGGGCAGTTCGACCTCACATAGAGGGCGTACGACAGGGCGGGGCCGCCGGCATCGGTGCCGGCGGCCCCGTCGTCGTCCTCACCGGAAACGCCGGTGACCAGGAATCGGATGATCGGACAAGGCAACGGGCCAATAGGCGCGTTTCACTTGCTGGGACGCGACTCGGGCGTACGATGACGGAGTACCGACGTGGAACTTCCACGGATTTCACCCGTCGCGGCACATCCGGAGACCCACATGCGGTTCCTGATCGTACGCACCGACATTCGCGCCGCTGCCGATACCGACATCACCGCCGCCTGGGCCGGCGGTCGCCGGTTGCGGGACGAGACCATCCGACCCGAGCCGCGCCGCCAGGTCGTCCACGCCGAGGACCGGGACGCCGCACTCCTGCTCGCCCGGGCGCTCGCCACGGTCGGTTCCGTACGCTCCGGCAAGCAGCGGGTCAAGGTGCTGCCGCTTGACGATCCGGGACGCTGCCGGGCCCGGCCGGATTCGCCCGGCAGCTGACCAACCCCACGTCCGTCGTGGTCGACCGGCTCCCCCGCCGTGTTACACACCCAGCCGACCACGACGGGCCCGTGTCCCCGGCCCGTGGTCGCCGCGGCAACGACGACCACGGGTCGGGGCCGCACACGCTTGCCTGGCCCGTCGAGCCGTCGGTTAGAAGATCTGTTAAAAGGGGGCCCCTGCTATGCACGAGGCGTTAACAAGGGGCCCTTCCTTCAACAATGGCCGTCGAACCAGCGGTGGATGAGGAAGAGCGCGATCGACGAGGGTGGGGGCAGGCGTAGTTGGGCGCCGTCGCCCACGTCGACCGGTCGCCCGGCCAACGCCGCGCCGATCTCCTGCCGGGAGAACCAGCGGGCCTCGGCGATCTCCTCAGGGTCGACCCGCAGCGGGTGCGCCGGATCGGCCGTGGCCAGGAAGCCGAGCATCAGCGAACCAGGGAAGGGCCAGGCCTGGCTGCCCGCGTACGCGATGTCCCGGATCGGCACGCCCACCTCCTCGTGGACCTCCCGCAACACCGTCGCCTCGGCCGACTCCCCCGGCTCCACGTAACCGGCCAGGCAGGAGAAGCGACGCTGCCCCGCCGGGTTCGGCCAGGCGGCGTTGTTGCCCAGCAGGCACCGCCCGTGCACGCCGTCGACCCCATCGTGCACCAGCACGATCATCGCCGGATCGGTACGCGGCCACACCCGCTCGCCCTTGGTGTCCACCCGGGACCAACCGGCCTCGTCCGCCCGGGTCGGCTCGCCGGTGACCGGATGGTAGAGGTGCCGCAGGTGCCAGTTGGTCAACGCCAGCGCCGTGGTGAAAAGTCCGGCGTCCCGGTCGCCGAGCCGGTGCCCCACCTCGCGCAGATGTGCCGCCCGGGTGCCCGGCATCACCGCCAGGGTGGTGTGTACGCAGAAGACCGGCACCCCGTCCGGCTCGACGCCGAGAAACATCGCCTCGCTGGCCAGCGTCGGCGGCAGGTCGTCGGCCTCGGCGAGGACCAGCGTCGGCACCGCAGTGTCGGTACGCACCAGGGTCTGCCCGCCGGCCTCGACGTCGAGCACCAGCACCCGGGCACCGGTCCACGCCTGCGCCAGCCACTGCGGGTCGGTACGCCGGTGCGCTGCCCGATCCAGGGTGGCGCGGGCCAGCGGCGGGGTCGCCTCCCCGCGTACGTCGGCGGGCTGACCGACACCGTTCGGGCCGGCGTACCGGCTCATGTCGGCACCGGCGCGGTCACTACCGGGGTCAGGGTGGCCAGCGACGGTGCGATCCGCTCGGCGTCACCGAGCACCAGGGTGACCGCCTGGGCCGGCGCGAGGTAGCGGGCCGCCGCCGCGGCGACGTCGTCGGCGCTCGCCTTGGCCAGCCGGGCCGCGTGCTCGGGCAGGAAGTCCAGCCGCAGCCCGTTGCCGGCGTACGCGCTGACCAGCGAGGCCAGCCCCGCCTGAGTGGAGACGCCCAGTTGGAGCGTACCGAGAGCGTACTGCCGGGCCTGTTCCAGCTCCTCCGCCGTGGGCGGCAGGGTGGCCAGCCGGCCCAGCTCGTAGCTGGTCTCCAGCAACGCGGGCGCGGTCACCTCGGTGGCCACCTCGGCGGCGGCCACCAGGAGCGAGCCGGCCACCGAGTGCTCGACAAGCGAGTGCGGCCCGTACGTGTAGCCCTTGTCCTCGCGGATGTTCTCCACCCAGCGGGAGGAGAAGTATCCCCCGAAGATCAGATTGGCCAGTTGCAGCGCGGCGTGATCGGGGTGGGTGCGCGGCACCGCCGGCAAGGCCATCCGGAGCGAGGACTGCACCGACCCGGGCCGGTCGACCAGCAGCAGCGGGCCGGGCTCCAGCGGAGGAGCCGGCGGCAGCTCGCCCTGGTGCCCATCGCCCTGCCAGCCGTCGAGCGCCTTCTCGGCCGCGTCCAGCGCCCGCTCCGGCCGGACGTCGCCGACAAGCACGAGCACTCCACCCGCCGGATGCACCCGCTGGGCATGCATTGTGCGCAGCGCGCCCGGCCGCACCGCCCGGACCTGCTCGGGATCCGGCGTCTGCACCGCGTACGGGTGCCGCCCGTAGATCCGCTTGAGCAGGGCGGTACGGGCCAGGTGGGCAGGCTGACTCCGGGCCACCTGGATGCCGTCGACCAGGCGGTCCCGTTCCACGCCCACCCACGCGGCCGGGTAGCTGGCCCCGGTGACCACCTCGGCCAGGATCTCCAGCATCCGGTCCAGCCCGGTCGCCAGGGCGGTCCCGGAAAGCATCAGCCGGTCCGGGTCCAGCCCGGCGGAGAGCCCGCCGCCGATCTTTTGCAGCTCGGCGGCGATCTGCACGCTGCTCATCGCCGCCGTGCCAGAAAGCAGGGTCTGCGCGAGCAGGTGCGCACGGGCCAGCGGGGCCCGGCCGAAGGGGATCCACAGCCGCACCTCGACCAGCGGAACCGCCGGGCGGCGTACCGCGATCACGGTGAGCCCGTTGGCGAGCGTGCGCTCGGCCTGGCTCGGCAGCTTGAGCCGGCGGGTCGGGCCAAGCGGCGGCAGCGGACGGACGCTCACCGGACCACCTTCGTTCGCGACTGCGGGGCTCGCAAAACCGGCTCACTCCTCGCGCTCACCGGACCACCTTCGTTCGCGACTGCGGGGCTCGCAAAACCGGCTCACTCCTCGCGCTCACCGGACCACCTTCGTTCGCGACTGCGGGGCTCGCAAAACCGGCTCACTCCTCGCGCTCACCGGGCACCTCCGGGGATGACCTCGACGGATGCGCGGCGCTCCGGCCGCAGGGTGGCTGCGGCGGCGCGGACCTGCGCCTCGGTGACCTCGCCGACCAGCCGGGGCAGCTCACCCAGCAGGCCCGGCTCGCCGCGTTGCTGCTCCAGGACCGCCATCCGCAGCGCCCGGCCCAGCACCGCGTCGGTGTCCCGCAGCAGGTGGGTCGCCATCCGGGCCTGGGTACGGGCCAGCTCGCCGTCGGTCAGCCCATCGGTGGCCAGCCGATCCAGCTCCTCGTCGATGGTGCGCAGCACCTTGTCCACGTCGCCGCCGGGCGGCAGGTGGGACTGGAGCAGCAGCGCGGTGGGGTCGCGTACGTCGAACGGGTCACCCATGAACCCCAGGTAGCCACCCACGCTTGTCACCGCGCGGTCGGTGTGCACAAGTCGCTCGACCAGTCGGGAGGCGTCGCCGTCGGTGAGCACCTCGGCGAGCACCACGTACGGCAGGTAGGCGGCGAAGTCGCCGACCGGATCGGGCACCCGCCACGCCGACGCCACCGCCGGCAGCGGCGCCAACTGGTCGGTGTACGCCCGGCGCCGCTCGGCGGTCAGCTCCGGCTCGGCGAAGTCCGGCCGGTCCGGCGCGGGCCGGGCCGGCACGTCCCCGAAGTGCCGCTCGATCAGTTTGCCCGCCTCGGCGGTGTCGATGTCACCGCTGACCGAGAGCACCGCGTTGCCGCTGGCGTAGTAGCGCCGGAAGAAGTCCGCCGCGTCGGCGACGGTGGCCGACTCCAGGTCGTCGAAGGAGCCGTAACCGTCGTGCGCGTTGGGGAAGGTGTCGAACATGACCGGTGGCAGGGTCAGCCACGGGAACCCGCCGTACGGCCGGTTGAGCACGTTTACCCGGATCTCCTCCTTGACCACGTCGACCTGGTTGCGCAGGTTCTCCTCGGTCAACCGGGGGCCGCGCATCCGATCCGCCTCCAGGAACAGCGCCCGTTCCAGGGCGTTGCTCGGCAGCGTCTCGAAGTAGTCGGTGTAGTCCAGGTGGGTGGAGCCGTTGAAGGTGCCCCCGGCGCCCTGCACGTGCCGGAAGTGGGCGAGTTTCTCCAGATTCTCCGAACCCTGGAACATCAGGTGTTCGAAGAGATGCGCGAAGCCGGTGCGGCCCTCTGGCTCGGAACGGATGCCGACGTCGTAGACCACCGCGACCCCGATGACCGGGGCGCTGCGGTCGGGGGCGAGGACCACCCGCAGGCCGTTGTCGAGGGTGAACCGCTCGACCGGATACCTCGTCGCTGGGATCTTCGCTCTGCGCGTCGGCACGGATCCGACCCTAGCCTCTCCCGGCTGCCCAGAAAGGAAGGGCCCCTTATTAACGCCTGCGGTATAGGAAGGGCCCCCGCTTAACCGGGCCGTGCCGGGTGCGCCAGGCGTGGGTCCGCCGCGCTCAGCCGGCGGCGGCGTCGGTGTGGAGTTCCGGACGATCGGTCGGCGCCGGCGGCCCGTGCAGTTCCACAAGCCCGGACGGGGCGGCTCCGCCCGGCGTGACGGGCCACGGTGTGAAGGCGGCCAGCATGGCGAGCAGCACACCGGCGATCGCCACCGCGACCACCAGGAGCAGTTCGCGTGTCGCCGCCGAGCCCAGCATCTCGTCCCTTCCGCACCGAGCCGGCGTCTCCGACTCATCTGACGGGACCCGGGTCCCCCGACCCCGGGTCCCTCGCATCCAGCGTCACCCCGGTCATTGAACGGGGACAGTCGCCCACCCGACCTTCCAGCGACTGATTGCCGACTCAGGACCGACGAACCGGGCGGGCCACGGCGCGAACGGAGGATGACGCGAGACTTGCTCCGCCGGTGACGGGCCACCGCAGGCGGGACATGCCCAGCCGCAGCGGCCCGTCCGACGCGGGCGACCTGCGCGAATCAGAGCGGGCGGATGTTCTCCGCCTGCGGGCCCTTCTGGCCCTGGACGACCTCGAACTCGACCCGCTGGTTCTCGTCCAGGCTCCGGTAGCCGGAGGACTGGATGGCCGAGAAGTGGGCGAAGACGTCAGCGCCACCGCCGTCCGGGGTGATGAAGCCGAAGCCCTTGTCCGCGTTGAACCACTTGACGGTGCCAATAGCCATGCTTGTTTCGTCTCCTTGACGGAACGTCGGACCCGCATCTGTCACGGGCCCGTAGAGAGGAATGTTTCATGCGGGAACCCGCACGAAACGCCTGTCGCTGCTGGTCGCCCCGCCCGGAGAACTCCGGACACAACAAAGTGCGCCTGGGGCCACGCTTCGGCCAGGCGCACACAGAGCTGGTAACCAAAACTGCAACGCGCGAACCTTACCACGGATCCTGGCCCATGCAACGGTTTCGACCCAGCCGGGCTCAGGCCGGCTCCGGAACCGCGGTGATCAATTCGGCGAGCCCGTCGGCGTCGAGCAGGTCCGCCGGACGAATGGTCACCCCGTCGCGTACGTAGTGGAAGGCGGCACCGACCCGGTCGACCGGTACGCCGGCCAACTCCGCCCAGGCCAGTCGGTAGACCGCCAACTGCACGGCGGCCACCTCGGCCGCCGACCCGGACGGGCGGGCACCGGTCTTCCAGTCGACCACGTCGAACCGATCTCCGGGCCGGCGGAACACCGCGTCCATCCGGCCGCGTACCACCACGCCGCCGATCACCGTGGCGAACGGCACCTCCACCTCGATCGGCGTACGGTCGGCCCACTCGCTGGCCAGGAAACGCTGCTGGAGTTCGGCCAGCGCCTCGTCCGGTGCGGCGTCCGCGTCCGCCGCACCGGGCAGTTCGTCGGTGTCGAGCAGCCGGTCCGCGCCGAATCGCTGCTCCAGCCAGGCGTGAAAGGCGGTGCCCCGACGGGCGTACGGGTTGGGCTCGGTGGGCAGCGGGCGGCGCAGCGTACGGGCCAGTGCCGCCGGATCCCGCCGCAACGCGACCAGTTGCGTCACCGACAGGTGCTCGGGCAACGCCACGTCGATCGGACCGGTGAGCCGGCTCAGCTCCGCCCGCTCGGCCAACAACAGGTCGGCCTCCCGCCGCCACCGGGCGATGTCCGGATCCGTCGCCGCCGTCTCGTCGTCCGGTCCGGCCGTCTCGTCCCCCTCGGTCAGGCACCGCCGCACCAACGCCGCCGCCTCGGCCAGCACCGGACGGCGTACGCCGAGCGGGTCCGCCGGCCACTCGGCGCGCAACACCACCTCGGTGGTGGGGTTCGCCGCGTCCGGCGTCGGCTCCGGCGCCCACTCGTCGACCAGGTGACCGGCACCGCCGGCCAGGCAGGCGTCGTGCACCTCGCGGAGCAGCGCCGACGGCCCGCGTGGCCGCTTGGTGCCCTCCCCCCACCAGTGTCCGGAGCAGAGCAGCAGCCGGCGCGGGCGGGTCACCGCCACGTACGCCAGCCGTCGTTCCTCCCGCTCGTCGTGGGCCCTCCAGGCGTCGGTGAAGTCCGCCATCGCCCGGGCCACCCCGCGCTGGTCGTCCGCCTCGGCCAGGGCCAGCTCGGGCAGGCCGTCGACGTCGCCGCGCAGCGGGAAGGGCAGCACGCCCAAGCCGCCGAGCCAGTGGTCGGAGTTGCGCACCGGTCCCGGCCAGACCGCCCGGCTCAGCCCGGCCACCGCCACCACGTCCCACTCCAGCCCCTTGGCGGCGTGCGCGGTGAGGATCTGCACCGCCCCCTCGACCACCTCCACCTCACCCGGGGCCAGGCCACGCTCCTCGTCCTCGGCGGCGGCCAGGTAGGCCAGGAAGCCGGCGAGCGTGGCACCGGGACTCTCCCCGCTGAACCGGGCCGCCACGTCGCCAAGCGCGTCCAGGTGCCCCCGGGCCAGGCCGGCGTCGCCGGCACCGCCTCCGCCGGCGCGTACCGCCACCTCCACGTCCAGCCCGGTGGTCCGCTCGATGTCCGCGATCAGCTCCGGCAACGACTGGTCCAGCCGGTAGCGCAGCAGGCCCAGCTCCCGGGCGTACGCGCGCAACCGCGCGTATCCCTCGGCCGAGTACGCCTGCGCCGGGCCGAGGTCGGCCAGCGCCTCGACCAGGGTCGCCTCGTCGAGGCGGTCCGGGACGATCTCCGGGCTGCCGTCGTCGGCGAGCTGCCGGCGGGCGGTGGCGATGGCCCGGGCCCGGCGGTGCAGGGCGACCAGATCCCGCGGCCCGATCCGCCAGCGGGCACCGGTCAGCAGGCGCAGCAGCGCCGCACCGTCGGTCGGGTCGGCCAGTACCCGCAGCGTGCACACCACGTCGCGCACCTCGGGAGTGTCCAGCAGGCCGCCCAGCCCGACCACCTCGACCGGCAGGCCACGCCCACGCAGCGCAGCGGCGATCGCCGGGATCTGGCTGCGCACCCGGACCAGCACCGCAGTGGTCGGGCGCAACGCAACCGGGATCCGCTCGGGCAGCACACCGGGCATCCGGGCCGCGCCCTGCCAGGCGGCGAGGATGCTGTCGGCGATCCAGTCGGCCTCGTCGGCGTACGTGCGCAGCAGCGCGCAGTGCACGGTGCCGGCGGCGGCACCGCGCGGGCTGCGGTGCGCGATCGGCTCGTCGACGCTGAGCGCGGCGTGCAGTTCCGGCACCCGGGCGCCGGCGGCGCGCAACGGAGTGGCAAGCGCGTTCGCCACCGCGAGGATCTCCGGGCGGTTGCGCCAACTGGTGGTCAGCCCGAGCACCCGGGCCGGGCTGCCGTCGGCACGGGCGAAGTCGGTCGGAAAGCGGTCCAGGGTGCCGGCGCTGGCGCCCCGCCAGCCGTAGATGGACTGGCAGGGGTCACCCACGGCGGTCACCGGATGCCCGCCGCCGAACAGCGCACCGAGCAGCACCACCTGGGCGTGGCTGGTGTCCTGGTACTCGTCGAGCAGCACCACCCGGTAGCGGCTGCGCTCGATCTCGCCGACGCCCGGGTGGTCCCGGGCCACCCGGGCGGCCCGGGCGAGCTGGTCGGCGAAGTCCATCGCCTCGAAGTCGTCCTTGCGGCGGGCGTACGCGCGCACCAGCGGCAGCAGCTTCAGCCGGATCTGCTGGAGCGTGAGGGCCTTGCGCACGTCGGCGTAGACCCGCCCGGGTCGGGCCTGCACGTCGGCGAAGAACCGGCCGGTCCAGGCGGCGAGGGTGTCCGGGTCGACCAGGTGCTCGTCCAGCTCACCGGCGAGCGCCAGCACCGCGTCGGTGACACTGCTGGGCATCCGGTCCACCCCGGACATGTCCCCGTCGTAGTTGCGCACGATCAGATCGACAAGCTGCCAGCGGGACGCCTCGGTGAGCAGCCGGGTGGTGGGTTCGTAGCCGGCCCGCAGGCCGTGCTCGGTGACGATCCGGCCGGCGTACGAGTGGTAGGTGGCCACCGTCGGTTCCCCGGCCAGCGGGTCGTCGAGCGGATCGCGCCCGCGCCGGCCGAGTCGGCGGATCAGCTGGTCGAGCCGGGTACGCACCCGATGCGCCAGCTCACCGGCGGCCTTGCGGGTGAAGGTGAGGCCGAGCACCTGCTCCGGCCGGACGTACGAGTTGGCGACCAGCCAGACCACCCGGGCGGCCATCGTCTCGGTCTTGCCCGAACCGGCGCCCGCGACCACGAGCAGCGGCTCCACCGGGGCCGCGATGATCGCCGCCTGCTCCCGGGTCGGCGCCGGCAGGCGCAGCAACCTGGCCAGTTCCACCGGGGTGTAGCGGGGACCGGCGTCGGCCGCCCGGGGTGCCGGTGCGGCGGGGTTGAACAGGGTGGGCTGGGTCATGCTGTCCTCTGCGGAGCTGGCACGCTCACTCCTTGTGCTCCGGCTGCCGGACGGTCGGTGGCTCGACCACCTGCCGTCCCTGACCGGACACCGGGCAGCTGGTGCGCACCGGGCACACCCGGCACTTCGAGTTGGCGACCGCGGCGAAGGTGGCGGCGGCCATCGTATCGGCGGTACGGCGGACCAGCGCGGTGGCCCAGCCGGCCTCCGGCCCGTCGGTCGTCGGCGGCTGCGCCTGCTCCTTGGCGTCGCGTGCGCCGGTGCCGAGCTGCACCAGAGCCGCCCCGCCGGGCTCGTCGCCGAACTCGGCGAACGCACCCGCCTCCACCGCCGCCTGGTACGCGCCGAGCTGCGGATGCTCGGCCACCTCACGCGCGGTGACGGCGGTGGACTTGCCGGTCTTGAGGTCCACCACCACCAACCGGCCGTCCGCGTCCACCTCCAACCGGTCCACCCGGCCGGTCAGCTCGACCGGCCGGTGCGGGTCGTCGAGGCGTACCGCGAACTCGTGCTCGATGGCGAGCAGCCGGCGCGGATTGGCGGCCAACCAGCGCAGCAGCTTGTCCACCATCTCCTCGGCGCGGCTCAGCTCCGGGCCGACCATCCACCGCGCGGCCAGCTCGATCGCGTCGAACCGGGCGGCGACGTAGTCCAGCAGCTCACCCCGGTCGGCGCTGGCGTCCTCGGCAAGCATCGCCGCCGCGTGCACCAGGTTGCCGACGCCCTGCGCGGTGCTGGCCGCAGCGGTGCCGCCGTGCCGCTCCAGCAGCCAGCGCAGGCTGCACCGCAACGCGCTCTCCATCGCCGACGGGGTGACCCGGACCGGCTCCCCCTCGTCCACAAGTGGCCGGTCGTCCGAGAGCGGTCGCAGCCCCCACCAGTCGTCGGGGTGCGCGCCGGAGACTCCGGCGGCGGCCAGCCGGGCCAGCTCGGCCGCCGCCGCCCGCCGCCGGGCGAGCGGGACCGTCGGGTCGGCGACCGCGGTACGCAACTCCGCCACCAGCGCCGGCAGGGTCAGCGCCCGAGGTGGACGGCTGATCGGCAGCGTGCGCGGCGGCGCGGCGTCCGCCGGGCCGCCGCCGGCCGTCGAGCCGTCGGACCCGGTCTGCGGCGCCGCGCCGCCCACCGCGTCCGGTCCCGACGGGTCGTCCGGTCCGTCCGGCCTCGGCGGTCCGGGTGGGGCATCCGGCCCCGCTGGTCCGGGCGGTGCGTCGGCGGTGGGGTCGGCGGGCCCCAGCTCGTAGAGGAAGCGGCTGGGCTGTTCCTCGTGGTCGTCGCCGCCGACGGCCGCCGAGGCCACCGCGCTGACCAGCAACCGGCGCCGGGCCCGGGTCACCGCGACGTGGAACAGCCGTCGCTCCTCGTCCAGCAGGGCGGAGGTCTGCCCGACCAGGGTGGCCACCCCACCGCTGCCGTCCGACCGGCCGGCCAGCACGTCCACCAGGCGTTCGGAGCCGAGCAGGCTGCCGCGCAGCCGCAGGTCGGGCCAGACCCCCTCCTGCACCCCGGCGACGGCGACCAGGTCCCATTCGAGACCCTTCGCGGCGTGCGCGGTGAGCAGCCGCACGGCGTCCCCCCGGTCGGCGGTCGGGGCGAGGGTGTCGGCCGGCAGCTCCTGGCCGAGCACGTGGTCGAGGAAGACCTCGGTACGCGCGCCCGGAAGCCGGTCGGTGAACCGGGCGGCGGCGTCGAAGAGCACAAGCACGGCGTCCAGGTCACGGTCGGCCGCCTCGGCCCGACGTCGGCGGGCGAGGTCACCCTCACCGGCCTCGGCCGGCCCCCGGGTCAGTGCGGCGGACCACAGCTCGGCCAACCCGCTGGCCCGCCACACCGCCCAGAGCACCTCCTCGGCGCCTGCGCCGGGTCGGCCGGCCGCCTCCCGGGCCACGGCCAGCAGGCCGGCCACCGTCTGCGCCGGCTCGGCCCAGCGCCGTTCGATACCGGCCAGCTCGGCCGGATCACGCAGCGCCTCGACGATCAACTCGCCGGAGGGGCGACGATCGCCGGTGGCCAGGGCGATGGCCCGCAGGCCCTGTCGCAGTCGCCGCTCGGCCAGCGGGTCGGCACCGCCGAGCGGCGAGTGCAGCAGGGCGACGGCGGCCTCCTCGTCAAGCCGCTCCGGCTCCAACGCGCAGCGCAGCAGGAGCAGCAGCGGTGCCACCGCAGGTTGCAGGTGCAACGGCAGGTCCTCGCCGTGCACCACGGTCGGCACGCCGGCCGCGTGCAGCGCCCGACGCAGCGTGGGCAACTGGCGGCCGGTGGAGCGGACCAGCACCGCCATCCGTCCCCAGGGCATGCCGCCGAGCAGGTGCGCCTCACGTAGGGCGTGTGCCAGCCAGGCCGCCTCACTCGTGGCCGAACGGAACGTGCGTACCTCCACCTCGCCGGGCGGCGCGTCCGGTAGCGGGGAGAGCCGGCGATGCGCCGCCGGGCCGCGCAGCCGACGCGCCAGTCGGGCGGCGGCGGCCAACAGTCGCGGACCGGCGCGGTAACTGGTGGTCAGCAGCAGCTGCGCGGCCGGTGCACCGGAGGCGGTACGGAACCGGTGCGCAAACGTGGTGACCCCGGTCGGATCCGCACCCCGGAACGCGTACGTGGACGAGTCGGGATCGGCGAAGGCGACAAGTGGTGGACCACCACCGGCCACCGTCTCCAACAGCGCGAGCTGGGCGGGATCGGTGTCGGCCAACTCGTCGACGTAGACGTACGCCAGCCGGCGCCGCTCGGCGGCCAGCAGCTCCGGGTCGTCGCGCAGCATCCCGGTGGCGGCCCGGACCAGCTCGGCCGGGTCGTACGCGACCGAGCCCCGGTTGGCCACGTCACGCAACGCCAGCACCGAGACGTACTCCCGGAGGAACCGCGCGGCGGCCGGCCAGTCGGCGCGGCCGAGCTGCTCGCCGAGCCGGGAAAGCTCGACCGGGCCGATCCCGCGTTCGGCCGCGCGCATCAGCAGGTCGCGCAGCTGGGCCGCGAACGCCCGGGTGCGCAGTGCCGGGCGCAGGTCCTCGGGCCAGCCGACCGGGTCGTCACCCGGTTCCGCACCGACGACATCCAGCAGCTCGCGGATGATCAGATCCTGTTCGGGGCCGGTGAGCAGCCGCGGTGACGGCTCGCCCCGCTCGGCGGCGGCCCGCCGCAACAGCCCGAAGGCGTACGCGGGAAAGGTGCGTACCAACGGTTCGCGCAACACCCGCTGCCCACCGGCGGCGATCCGGGCCTCGATCCGCTGCCGCAGCTCGGCGGCACCCCGCCGGCTGAAGGTGAGCACCAGGATCCGCTCCGGATCGACCCCCTCGGCGACCCGGGCGGCGACCGCCTCGACAAGCGTCCGGGTCTTGCCGGTGCCCGGTCCACCGAGAACCAGCATCGGCCCGTCGGTGTGCGCGACCACCTCGGCCTGCCCGGGATCGTCCCGACCGGCCACAGTCTCCGGGCGACCCTGGTCCGTGACCGAGCCGCCGGACGGGCCACTCCCCTCGGTCGGCCCGCCGGGCCGACGCACCAGCCGGTACGCCTGCATCCCGCCATCCCATCACGGGCCTGCGACAGTCCCCCACCCGCCACACCACCCCTCGCCCCGCCCCACCCTCGCCCCCGCCCTCGCCCTCGCCCTCGCCCTCGCCCTCGCCCTCGCCCTCGCCCTCGCCCCGTCGATCATGCACATTGCGTCGGGATAAATCGCCGCGAAAGGGAGAAGCCGGCGACCAAAAGTGCAAGATCGGCGAGCTGGGGTGGCGAGGGGTGAGGGGTCAGGTCAGGTGGGATTCGAGGAGGTCGAGGGCGGCGGGGACGGTGTCGGTGGTCTGGAGCAGGCCGAAGCCGGCGGGCTTGAGGAAGGTCTGGTCGGCCAGATTTCGCAGCCAGTCCAGCAACGGGCGGTAGAAGCCGTCGGTGTCCACAAGCACCATCGGCTTGTCGTGCAGGGCCAGGGTGGCGGTGGTCCAGACCTCGAAGAGCTCGTCGAGGGTGCCCAGCCCGCCGGGCAGGGTGAGGAAGGCGTCCGACTTCTCGACCATGACGATCTTCCGGCTGGCCATCGAGTCGGTCACCAGCAGCTCGTCGGAGGCGAGATCGGCCACCTCAAGGTCCACAAGCGCCTGCGGGATCACCCCGATGGTCCGCCCGCCCGCCGACCGCGCACCCTCGGTGAGCGCGCCCATCATGCCGACGCTGCCACCGCCGCTGACCAGGGTGTGCCCGCGCCGGGCCAGCTCCGCGCCGGTGGCCGTGGCAAGGTCGAGCCAGCGCTGGTCCAGGGTTCGGGAGGAGGCGCAGAACACGCAGATCGCCGCCATCCTCAGCGCTCCGGCTCGTCGGCCGCGGCCTGCTGGTCGGCGGCGGTACGGGCGACCGCCTCCTCGCGTACCGCCTCCTGCTCCGAGCTGAGCGCGGCCTCGGCCTCCACGATGTGCCGCACCGCCGTGGCCACGTCGTCGGTGACGCAGATCAGCTCCAGGTCGACCGGCCCGATCTTGCCCTCCGCGGCCATGGTGTCGCGCAGCCAGTCGAGCAGCCCCTGCCAGTAGGCGGCACCCATCAGCACCACCGGGAACCGGGTGACCTTGCCGGTCTGCACCAGGGTGAGCGCCTCGAACAGCTCGTCCAGGGTGCCGAAGCCGCCGGGCAGCACGACGAAGGCCTGGGCGTACTTGACGAACATCGTCTTGCGCACGAAGAAGTAGCGGAAGTCGATCGCCAGGTCGACCCACTCGTTGATGCCCTGCTCGAAGGGGAGTTCGATGCCGAGCCCGACGGAGAGTCCGCCGGCCTCGCTGACGCCCCGGTTGGCCGCCTCCATCACCCCGGGGCCGCCGCCGGTGATCACCGCGTATCCGGCACGGGCCAGGGCCGCGCCCACCGCCTCGGCAAGCTGACACTCGGGGCTGTCCGGCTTGCTCCGGGCGGATCCGAAGACGCTCACCGCGGGCGGCAGGTCGGCGAGGGTGTCGAACCCCTCCACGAACTCGGAGAGGATGCGCAGCGCACGCCAGGCGTCCTTGGTCTTCCAGTCGGACCGCGTCCGCGAGTCGAGCAGCCCCTGGTCGGCAGTGCTGGTGGTGGCGGCCTGACGACGCAGCGTGACGGGGCCACGATGCCGCTCCCGCCCCGGTTCACGATGGTTGCTCTGGCTCATGAGAGCAACCGTAGTGGAGCCGCGACGAAGAACTCGACAAACACTTTGTGATCTTGTGCAACCAAATCGCTTTGCCGTACGTCTTACTATTCACATACCGGGTATGCCCCGGCACGCAGGCTTCGGGGGAGGGACAGCGTGATCACCAGCAACGAACGGATCCGGATCCGACGACAGATGCAGCAGCGAATCCGCGACGTGGTGGCCGAGCGTCGCCGCGCCCGCCTGCTCGACAACTCGCCGGAACCACCGACCGAGACCACCGCCGCCGACTCGCACCTGACCAGCGTCTGACCTCAGCACCCGCCCGGCCGGACGGGAACCGAGCCGCGCGGCTCAGTCGCGGGAGAGCCAGCGGTGCAGGGTGGCGGCGCCGTCCCGGATCTTGCCGATCTCCACGTGTTCGTCCGGGTGGTGGGCCAGGTTGGGGTCACCCGGGCCGAAGTTCAACGCCGGAACGCCCATCGCCGCGAACCGGGCCACATCGGTCCAGCCCAGCTTCCCGATCGGCGCGGCACCCACCGCCGCCAGGAACTCCCGCGCGGCCGGTGCCTCCAGCCCGGGCAGCGCTCCGGCGGCGCTGTCGGTGACCGTCAACTCGTAGCCCGCGAAGATCTCGCGCAGGTGCGCCTCGGCCTCAGCCGGCGTACGGTCCGGCGCGAAGCGGTAGTTGACCCCGATCTCGCACCGGTCCGGCACCACGTTCCCGGCCACCCCGCCGGAGATCCGCACCGCGTTCATCCCCTCGCGGTACTCGCAGCCGTCGATGGTGACCCGCCGCGCCTGGTATTCGGAGAGCCGCCGGAGCACCTCACCCGCCCCGTGCACCGCGTTGACCCCGTGCCACGAGCGGGCCGAGTGGGCCCGGACCCCGGTGGTGACCACGGTGGCCCGCATGGTGCCCTGGCAACCCGCCTCCACGACGCCGTACGTCGGTTCGAGCAGCAACGCGAAGTCCGCCGTCAGCCACTCGGGGTGCGTCTCGGCCACCAGGTGCAGCCCGTTGTACCTGGACTCGATCTCCTCCGCCTCGTAGAAGAAGTACGTGACGTCGTAGCGAGGGTCGGGCAGGGTCGCCGCCAGGTGCAGCGCGAAGGCCACCCCGGACTTCATGTCCGAGGTGCCGCAGCCGTACATCAGGTCGCCGCGCACGGTCGACGGGAAGTTGTTGTTGAGCGGGACGGTGTCCAGGTGCCCCGCCAGCACCACCCGGGACGACCGGCCAAGGTCGGTCCGGGCCATCACCGTGTTGCCGTGCCGGTAGGTGGTCAGGTGCGGCACCTTCCGCAGGACCTCCTCAACGCAGTCGGCGATGGCCTTCTCGTTGAGGGACACGGACTCGATGTCGACAAGCGCGCGGGTCAACGCCACCGGATCGGCGAGGACATCGGGGGTAAGCGGGTTCTCCATGGTCCGCACGGTACCGTCACAACCGGCGACCGTCAGACGCGAGCCCGCCGGCCCTTCGGCGAAGCGCGCGGAGTGAGCTTGCGAGCCCCGCAGTCGCGAGCAGCAGTCGGCACGAGATGAAAACGAGAGGTGAGTAAGTGACGTCCACACACTCCGCGTGGGGTATCGGCCTGGCCACCGTCACCGCCGATGACCAGGTGTTGGACACCTGGTACCCGACCGGCAAGCTGGGCCTGGGCGAGCTGCCGTTGGTGCCCGGCGAGGACGAGGCCGACGTGCTGGACCTGCCGCCGGGCGCGATCGGCGAGCGGTCGCTGCCGGGTCTGCGTACCGTCCAGGTGGTCGCCGTGATCAGCTCGCTGGACGGCCCGATCTCCGACGCCGCCGACGCGTACCTGCGGCTGCACCTGCTCTCCCACCGCCTGGTGCGACCCAACGAGCTCAACCTCGACGGCATCTTCGGCAAGCTGGCGAACGTGGCCTGGACCTCCGCCGGCCCGTGTCCCCCCGAGCGGGTGGACGAGTTGCGCGTGATCGAGCGGGCCGCCGGCCGCCACCTGGCCGTGTACGGGGTGGACAAGTTCCCCCGGATGACCGACTACGTGGTGCCCTCCGGGGTACGCATCGCCGACGCCGACCGGGTCCGCCTCGGTGCGCACCTCGCCGCCGGCACCACCGTGATGCACGAGGGCTTCGTCAACTTCAACGCCGGCACCCTCGGCACCTCGATGGTCGAGGGGCGGATCGTGCAGGGCGTGGTGGTCGGCGACGGCTCGGACATCGGCGGCGGCGCCTCCATCATGGGCACCCTCTCCGGCGGCGGCACCGACAAGATCCGCGTGGGTGAACGCAGCCTGATCGGGGCGAACGCGGGCGTGGGCATCTCGCTCGGCGACGACTGTGTGGTCGAGGCGGGCTGCTACATCACGGCCGCCTCGAAGATCACCCTGCCGGACGGTCGGGTGGTCAAGGCCCGCGAACTCTCCGGCGTCGACGGCCTGCTGTTCTGGCGCAACTCGGTAAGCGGCGCGCTGGAGGCCCGGCCGCGTACCGGCCGTGGCATCGAGCTGAACGCCGCCCTGCACGCCAACGACTGAGGTGTAAGGAGGGGCCCCTTCCTAACGCCTCGCGCATAGGAAGGGGCCCCGCTTAACACCGCTCAGCGCAGGCGGTACGCCTGGATGATCCGCTGGGTCACCGTGTTGCCGGCGGTGTCCCGGGCACTTGCCCGCAGCGACACGTGGCCGGTGCCGCGCGGATGCTGGACGGTGGCCTGCCAGCCGTCGCCACTCTTCTGCACCTTCGCCCGCTGCCAGTTCCGCCCGCCGTCGTAGGAGACCTCCACGGTCAGCGACGCGGTCCTCGCCGCCGGAGCACCGGGCTGGCGCTGCACCGCGACCGGGATCACGAAGGACCGGCCGGCCGGCGCGGAGTGCCGCGCGTCCAACGTGGGCGTGAACCTGATCACCGAGGCCGGCAGCGGCAGCCACTCGTCACCCTGGACGTGTCGGGAGCGGAACGTCCAGGCGGCGGCGACCTCCGTGCTGAGGTCGGTGAAGCTGCGCTTCGCCGACGTCTCCAACCGGTAGTTGGCCGCCCGGGCGGGCACCTCGAAGAACCCATCGCCCGGGTACGCCGTCTCGTCGACAAGCTTGCCGTCGCGGTACAGGGCGGTACGCGCCGCGTCGACGATCGACGCGCCGGCATGCTCCTGGGCGTCACCGTGCATCGGCAGGCTGAGCACGATCAGGTCACCCTGACGGGTGAGCCCCTGACCGGGCCACTGGCGAGCGGGGAAGGACGGCCCGTAGGGCGCGCCGTTCCAGGTGTCCTGGTACTGGCGACCGGCGCGGTACGCGGTCGGGTTCGACCACAGCAGGGTCACCGGGTCGAGCCACGGCTGCTCGGTCGGCGTACCGAACCACAGTTCGCTGGCGTAGCGCACCGTCCCGGTGTTGTAGTACTCGACCCGCTGCGCCGGTGCCGTGCCGAGCACCACCACCGCCCAGCCGCCCAGGTCGGGTTCGAAGACCGGAAAGACCAGCCGCTCGGTGAGCGTGCCCGGGGGCCCGCTCTGGAACGTCTGCCTGACGGTGGCCAGGTCGCGGCTGCGGTAGTGCTTGTTCAGGCCGTTCGGCATCCGCCCCTCGATGCGCTCGGCCAGCGCGTAGAAGTACGGACTGTGCGCCACGTCCCGATCGGCGAACTGGGTGTTCACCGTGACGAAGAAGTGTTCCGCCGCCGCCGGCCGACCGAGCTGCCCGGTGCGGACGCTGTCGGCATCGGGGCCCACCACCCCGAAGATCGAGGCGCCTGCGTCGATCATGAAGGCCGCGTCGACGGCCACCATCGCCCGCTGGGCCGACCGGTCCGGCACCGTCATCCGCACCGGCCCCGCATTGCGCGCGTCAGCCGTGACCGCGGTGTCCCGGGTCACCTCCAGCTCCGGCTGGACCACAAGCGTCTGAACCTCGCCATCCGCCTCGATCACGTAGCTGGCCAGGCCGTACCGCCCCTTGGGTACGCGCACCTCGGCGGTGCCGTCCGGGTCGTACGCCAGGTAGTCGCTCAGGTCCGTCAGCCCGACCAGGAAGGTGGTGTGGTCGGACGTCACGGCACCGGCACGGTCCAGATGGCGCACGCTCACCGTGTAACTCTCCACCTCCTTGTGCACGGCCAACGGGGTGTTCACCACGGCGTCGCCGGCACGGGCGACGATCCGGCCGGTGTAGTGACCGTCCGGGGCGTCGATCGTGGTGTCGGCGGTGACGGTGGCCGACGCGGTGCCACCGGCCGGGACCACCACCTGCGCGGTGCTCAGCGAGAACATCTCCGCCGGCGCCGCTACCCCATCGGGACCAGCGGCCTGCACCGAGAGGTCCAGGGTGAGCGGTGCCGACCCGCTGTTGTGCCAGGTCAACTCGCGGACGACCGGCTCGTCGTCATCGTGCGGCCAGAGGGTACGCCCGAAGGAGACGCTGGCCGGCTCGCTGAACAGCGACTGGGTGACGGCCCGGGCCAGGTCGACCCGACCGGCCCCCTGCTGGTACGCGGACAGTTCGGGATGGGGCCGGGCCGAGGCCATCAGGAGCGCCTTGAGTTGCGCTGCTGTGGCGTCGCCGCGCTGCTGGGCGAGCAACGCCGCCGAGCCGGCGACGTGTGGCGCGGACATCGAGGTGCCGGAGAGCGCGACGTACTGCTCTCCCACCGGCTCGCCGAGTTCGGTGCCCTGCCCTCGGGCGGCGACGATGTCCACGCCGGGCGCGGTGATGTCGGGCTTCAACCCGTCATCGCCGGTACGCGGGCCCTGGCTGGAGAAGTCGGCAAGCTCGTCGTCCCGGTCGACCGCGCCGACGGCGAGCGCCGCGTCCGCGCTGGCCGGCGAGCCGACCGTGCCGGCCCGGCCGCTGTTGCCGGCCGAGATCACGAAGAGTGCCCCGGTCTGCGCGGTGAGCGTGTTCACCGCCTCTTCCAGCGGGTCGAGCTGCGGAGTGTCGTATCCGCCGAGGCTCAGGTTGATCACGTCGGCCTGCTTGTCGACGGCGGCCCACTGCATCCCGGCCAGGATGGCCGACTCGGTGCAGCCGTACTCCTCGCAGACCTTGCCGGAGAGCAGTGTCGCGTCCGGCGCCACGCCGCGGTACCGGCCGCCGGAGGCGGCGCCGCTGCCGGCGATTATCGACGCCACGTGGGTGCCGTGCCCGACGAGGTCGCCCGGTGCCTCCTCCTCGGTGAAGTTCTGTGCCTCGGCGACGCGCCCGGTCAGGTCCGGATGCGCGGCGTCGACGCCGGTGTCCAGCACCGCGACCCGTACCCCCTGACCGGTGAAGCCGGCCTGGTGGGCGGCGGGGGCACCGATCTGCGGCACGCTGTGCTCCAACGTCAGTTCGCGCCTGCCGTCGAGCCAGATCCGCTCGACACCCCCCGCCGCGTCGACGCGGGCGCCGGTTGCGGCGACGGCGGCCCAGACCTGGCCGGCCTGCCGCTTGTCGGCGCTGGCCGCGACACCACCGACGGCCGCCAGGTCGCGGGTGACGGTAAGCCCCTCGGGTGCGGCGGTACGCCGGGCCGCATCGGCGCGGTACGTCATGATCAGGGGCAGGTCGGCGCGGCGGGCGTCGTCGTAACCGGCGGCGATCAGGCCGGTCACGTCGAAGAGTCGGCGGTCGACCCGTCCGTCACGAATGAGCGGCAGGGCGTCCTGCGGCACCACCCAGAGGTGGTCCCGCTCTCGCCGGGTGAGGAAGGTGACGTCGGCACGTCCGGGCGCGGGGCGGACGCTCGTCGCACCGGAGGCGCTCACGGTGACCCGGTCACCGGTGAGCAGCGTGACGGTGGTCGGCTTGTTGCTTCCGGCTGGGCGGTCGGCGTCCGTTCCCGCCGGGCCAGCCGCAGTGAGCTGGGCGGACGGTGGCGTGGTGGGTCGGTGCGGCGCGGCTGCGGCGACGGCCGGCGTGCCGAGCAGCAGTCCCACCACGAGTCCACCGGCGGTCAGTTTGCTCTTCCGTGGCAACTGATCCTCCTTCGTGGAGCGTCTCTGTCGACGAGGACTTCATCGACAGCTATCACTCATGCATACTGAGTATGCAATGGAGAGTCAAGAGAAAAGTGTGGAAAGTCCGGATGTCGACCCGCGTGCGGCATGATCGGACGGATGACATCCATGAAGGAACGCATGCTCGCCGGGGAGCCGTACCTGGCCGACGATCCGGAACTGGTCGCCGAGCACCTCCACGCGCTGCGACTGATGGAGCGGTTCAACACCAGCCGCGTCGACGACCCGGACGGCCGCCGGGCCGCACTTGTCGAGCTGCTCGGCGAGCTGGGCGAGGAGGCCGAAATCCGCCCACCGTTCTACTGCGACTACGGCTACCACATCCGGATCGGGCCGCGCAGCTTCGTGAACTACCACGCGGTCTTCCTCGACGTCGCGCCGATCACCATCGGCGCCGACGTCCAGGTCGGACCGAACGTCCAGCTGCTCACCCCGACCCATCCGGTGGAGCCGGCGGCGCGGCGGGCGAAGTGGGAGGCGGGCAAGCCGATCACCATCGGCGACAACGTCTGGCTGGGTGGTGGCGCGATCGTGCTCGCCGGAGTCACCGTCGGCGAGAACACCGTGGTCGGCGCGGGCGCCGTGGTGACCCGCGACCTGCCGGCCAACGTGGTAGCTGTCGGCAATCCGGCGCGACCGGTACGCGAGATCAACTAACCTCGACAACTCCTCCACCTGCGAAAATACCTCTTTTGGGGGTGGCACTCCGGGCCAAAAACGAGCACTCTGGGTAATGGAGTCGTCACCAGGAGGCTTGTCATGGGCGGCCGGATCCTCGAACTACGCGTACATGGAGTGTCCAACACGCCGCCCGCCGAAGCCCTCGGGCTGACCGCCGAGCCGGGCGGCGAGAGCCCTCAGCCACGGCTGGTCGCCGGCGGCCCGGTCACCGGCTTCTACCGCTCCCCGACCGCCTCGCCGCTCGACCCGATCGCCGTCGAGGCGTACAGCTGGGGGCAGTTGACCTCCGGAGCGCGGACCGCGCGGGACGTGGAGCGCGCCCTCTGGACGCTGCTGTTGCCCTTCACCCTGGCCAACGTGGCGCTGCACGCGCGCCCCGGGATACCACCGGACCCGGCCAGCGAACGACTGGCCAGCCGATCCGGGCTCACCGCCTGGTTGATCCGGCTGTTCTGCCTGAGCCTGACCGGCACGCTGGTGCTGGCGCTGACCGGTGTCGGGGTCGACCTGATCGGCTGGCAGTGCGTGGACGAGACCTGCCTGAGCCGCATCCCGGGGCCGTGGGAGTTCCTCGCCGGCACCTGGTGGCAGCAGGGCGGGCGGACCCTCGCCGTCGGCCTGGCCGTGCCACTCACCCTGATCGCGGTGCTCGGCCTGGTCGCCTGGCGGACCTACCAGTACGAGGCGGTGATGCCCGCCGACCCGGCGAACACCCCGGTACGCCGACCGCCGGCCCCCGTCGACGCCGACCTGCCCGCCGGCCAGCCGGCCCCCGTCGACGCCGACCTGCCCACCGACCAGCCGGCCCCGGAGCAGCCACCGGCACCGGAGCCGCCCGACCGGCCACTCGCCAATCCGCTCGAAGATCCCACGTTCTGGTGCGGTGAGGGGCAGCTGCGACGCGCCGCCGTGCTGCACCTCTGCACCGGCACGGCGGTGGCCGCGGCGGTGCCGCTCGGCACCGTACTGGTGCTGGACCCACCGCACGGGGCACGCGCGGCGGTCGCCTGGACCAGCTCCGCGATGTTCCTCGCGGTGCTGATGATCACGCTGGTCGCGCTCGGTCGCCCGTTCCTCACCCGTCGCGAGGGAGCCACCCCGCTCGGCCCGTGGAGCATCACGGTCATCGTGCTCACCGGGCTCGGGCTGGCCGGCACCATCGTGGTGCTGATGCTTCCCGACGGCCCCGCCGGCACCCCGCTCGCGGCACTGCGACCACCGGCGGGATGCAGCGGCCAACCGAACCTGCCCGAATGCCTTGCGGACCGGTCACTGCCGGGCTTCGACCGGATCCTCGCCTGGCTGGTCACCGGCCAGCTGCTGCTGCTGACCACCATCGGCGCGGCGGCCCGCTCGGGGCGGCGCGGCGGCGCGGTGCCCGGGGCCGCCGCCGTGCTTATCGTTCTCGGCACCGCCTGGTGCCACGGCTGGCTGCCCGGTCTCCCGCCCGCCCCGTTCCAGGTGTGGCAGCTCGTCCTGGTGCTGCTGGCCCTCGCCGGGATGGGTCTGCTGCTGCCCCGGACCCGGCCCGACGCCGGAGCCCAGTCGCTCGGGCCGCACACCGACCTGGCCTGGCGCGGCCAGGCCCCGGCCGTGATCGCCGGCTTCGGGTGGCTGCTCTGCCTCGCCTACTGCGCGGGGGCGCTCTACTGGATCACCGACCGGCTCAACGGGGGCGCCACGCCCGGCGGTCGCACGGTCGTCGTCCCGCCGACGCCGGTCACCTGGGCCGCGCTCTGCTTCGGCGGCGCGCTGCTGGTACTCGCCCTGGTCGCGCTCCGCGCTCTCGTGCTCTTCCAGCAACTGCGCCGCGAGGAGTACGCCGAACTGTGCGCCAGCGGACCGCTCACCGCGCACGACCTGCGCCGGGGGCGGGACGTCAGCAACCACCGGGCGCTGCACCGGCTGGTCGGCGAACATGCGATCCGCCTGATCGGCTGGTACGCCGCCGCGATGGCCGCGCTGGCCGCCCTCGCCTGCGTCGCCGTCCTCTCCCCCGCCCACCCGTACCCGGCGTCGGCGACCGGCACCGGCGCTCTGCTCAAGGCCGTGACCGACCTGGGCGACTCGCTGCTCGGCTGGCTGCCGGTGGCGATCGCCGCCCTCGGCCTGCTCGTCTTCCGCAACAACGCGGTGCGGCGCTCGGTCGGGGTGGTCTGGGACGTGGGCACGTTCTGGCCGCGCGCCGCGCACCCGCTCGCCCCGCCGAGCTACGCCGAACGGGCCGTGCCGGAACTGCTCACCCGCACCGCCGGCCTGCTCGCGCTGACCGAGCATGATCCGCGTCGGATGGACGGCATCATCCTCTCCGGGCACAGCCAGGGCACGGTGATCTGCACCGCGGTCATCATGCAACTGCCGGACCGCTGGCGGCAGCGGATCTGGTTCTTCTCCTACGGTTGCCAGCTGACCCGGCTGTACGGCCGGATCTTCCCCGCGTACTTCGGGCCGGACCGGTTGCCGGCGCTGAGCCGCGCGCTGACCCGGCCCTCCGGCGGCACCGGATGGACGAACTTCTGGCGCGACACCGACCCGCTCGGCTGGCCGGTCACCGCGGGCGAACGCAGTGTGGCCGTCACCGACCCCGAGGCGCTGCACCCCAGCGACGGCGAGGTCGCCGATCCACCGATCCGCAGCCACAGTGGCTACCCGGAGGCCGCCGAGTTCCAGCGGGAACGATCCCGGGTCGCCTGGCTGCTCCGGCGTACGGTGCCGGCACCCCGGCGTGGATCCGGCTAGCCGGTGTGCCGACCCTGCTCTGCAAGCTGCTCGCCGAGATCTCCCTGTCACTCCGGCGAGGGCGTCACGGCGGCGGTGGTTCGGCCAGGCGTACCACCAGGTCGGCGCGATCGGCGGTGTCGGAGACCAGCACCGCGTTCACCTCGTCGCTGCCCAACGCCCAGCGCTGTGCCTCGGCCGGTGACCGCCCGTAGGCCACGTGCCGGGCGACCAGCCGGCGGCGGCGCAGGTCCGCGTCGATGTCCAGGAACCACGCCTCGTGCAGCAGGGCCCGCACCTCCTCCCAGGGCCAGTGCCGGACCAGCAGGTAGTTGCCCTCGGTCACCACCAGCCGGACCTCCGGCGACACCTCGATCGCACCGGCGATCGGCTCCTCCAGGTCCCGGCGGAACTCCGGCGCCCAGACCGAGGTCGGCTCCTTACGCCGCAGGCGGCGCAGCAACGAGACGTACCCGTTGGCGTCGAAGGTGTCGATGGCGCCCTTACGCGCGGACCGGTCCAGCCGGCGCAGTTCGGCCTGGGCGAAGTGGAAGCCGTCCATCGGCACCAGCCGGGCGGCCGGGCCGACCGCCGCCACCACCTGCTCGGCCAGGGTCGACTTGCCCGCACCGGGGGCACCGGTGATGCCGAGCAACTGCCGGGGGCCGGCGTCGGCGAGCGCGCGGGCGCGAGCCACCAACTCCTCGACGGGCAGCACCCGGGCGGTGGACATCAGGACAGGTCCGGGCGGCTGATCGCGAACCGGGCCCGGACCGCCGCGTGCACGCCCTGGGGTTGCGGGTCGAGTTCCAGCTCCGGCGGGCCACCGGCTTCGGCGCCACCGGCGTCGAACGCCATCCGGGCCATCATCGGCTGCGCCGTACCGCCCTCGTCGGCCAGCTCGATCAGGTCGGTGACCTGCGCGCCGAGCGCCGCAGCGTACTCCCGGGCCCGGTGCAGTGCGTCGGTGATCGCGGCCTGCCGGGCCTCCCGGTAGGCCGGGCTGTCCGGGCGCAGCGACCACCACGGCCCGGCCACCTCGACCTGGTCCTGGTCGGCCAGGCGCAGCATCAGCTCGCCGAGCGCGGTGAAGTCGCTGACCGTGACCGTGGTGACCACCGAGCCGTGCCAGGCCACCACCCGCTCACCGGAGCGCCGCGTCTCGGGGCGCACCCGCAGGTCGCCGGTTTCCCGGCGGTCGATTGCCGGTTCGGCGGCGTCGAGCAGCACCCGGACCGCCGCGGCCCGCTCGGCCAGCCGGGTCAACGCGGCCTCCCGGTCGCGGTCCCGGGCGAGCGCGGTCACCGTGAACCGGGCGACCTCCGGCTCGACGTCCCGGTACGCCTCGCCGCGCACCGTCACCACCGGTCCGTCCACCATGCCCTCACCCTATCGGCGCTGCCCACCTCGCGCCCACCGACGCTGCGTCCCGACACCAGCGCTGTTGATCATGAGATTGGCGCCGCTCCCCAGCGCTTCCACTTCATGATCAACGCGGATCGGACCCGGGGTGGTGCACGGTGTAGGTGACGGTGCCGGAGGTGAGCTGGCAGCCGGTCAGCCGGGCACCTCCGGAACCGACCCCGTGCAGCCAGGTGATCTCGTCGGCAGGCGGGCCGTCGGTAGCGAAGGAGCGGACCTGCTCGTGGCACGGCCGGTCGGCGAGCGCGCGGCGCGTCCGGCCGGCCTCGGCGTACCGGGCGCGCAGGGTGGGCGCGTCGCCGGCCCGCAGCGCGGCGGCCAGTTCGTCGAGGAACGCGGTGACCTCGGCCAACGCGGCAAGCACCGGCTCGCGGTTGCCGGCCAGCATGTTCGCCGTACGCTCCGGCGGCGTGCCGGCCACCCGGGTGCCGTCGCGGAAGCTGCCGGCGGCCAGGGTACGGATCGCCTCGCGCAGCGGTGACCGCTCGACCGCGCCGGCAAGCGCCCCGGCGAGCAGGTGCGGCACGTGCGAGGCGAGGGCGACCACGGCGTCGTGCCGATCCGCCGCCATCGGCACCACCCGGGCGGCGAAGACCTCGGTGATCAGGACGGCGAGCCGGCGGAACGCGGCCAACCCCTCCGGCGCGGGGCAGAGCACCCACGCGGCACCGGCGAACAGCTCCGGCTGCGCCGCGACCAGGCCGGCCCGGTCGGTGCCGGCCATCGGATGACCGGGCACGAATCGGTCGGTCAGCCCGCGCGCTCCGGCGAACGCCGCCAGTTCGGCCTTGGTGCTGCCGACATCGGTGAGCACGCAGTCCGCACCGGTCGCCGCGGCCGCCTCGACGAGCGTCGCCGGCAGGGTGGGCAGCGGCCCGCCGAGGAAGACCACCTCCCGCCCGGCCACCGCGTCGAGAAGTCGCTGCGCCATCGGTACGCCGACCGACCGGGCCTGCCGGCGGGTCGCCTCGTCCGGGTCCCAGCCGACCACGTCCAACCCGGCGGCGTGCAGCCGGAGCAGTATCGACCCGCCGATCAGGCCGGTGCCGAGCACCGCCACCCGGGGTAGTGCGTCGGCCTCGGCCATCGTCACCGTCCCGGTCAGGGTTTGGCGAGGCGGGCGGCCACGGCGGCGACCCGCTCGTCGGACTCGGTGAGCGCCGCCCGGACATGCTGCCGGCCGCCCGGGCCGTAGAAGACCCCCGCCGCGACCAGGATGCCCCGCCGGGCCAGCCAGTCGACCGTCTCCCAACAGTCCTCGCCCCGGGTCAGCCAGAGGTAGAGCCCCGCCTCGGAGTGCTCCACGGTGAAGCCGGCCCCGGTGAAGGCGGCCCGCAGGGTCTCCCGCCGCGCCCGGTACCGTTCCCGCTGCTCGGCGGCGTGCTGCTCGTCGCGCAGGGCCGCCACCATGGCCGCCTGCACCGGCTTGGGCACGATCATCCCCGCGTGCTTGCGGATCTTGAGCAGCTCGGCGACAAGCGTCGGATCGCCGGCCACGAACCCGGCCCGGTAGCCGGCCAGGTTGGAGCGCTTGGAGAGCGAGTGCACGGCGAGCACCGAGTCGTACGAGCCGCCGCAGACCTCCGGCGCGAGCACCGACACCGGCTCGGCGTCCCAGCCCAGCGGCAGGTAACACTCGTCGCTGGCGACCACCGCACCGCGCTCCCGGGCCCAGTCCACCACCTTGCGCAGGTGGGTCGCAGGCAGCACCCGGCCGGTCGGGTTGCCCGGCGAGTTGATCCAGACCAGGCGTACCCGGGAGGTCGGGCCGACGGCGGTCAGCGAGTCGGCGCGTACGGTGGTGGCACCGGCCAGCCGGACCCCGTCCGCGTAGGTCGGGTAGGCGACCGACGGCACCACCACGACGTCGCCCGGCCCCAATCCGAGCAGGGTGGGTAGCCAGGCCACCAGTTCCTTGGAGCCGATCGTCGGCAGTACGCCGAGCCCGTCGAGGCCGGCACCGCAGGCCCGGGCCACCCAGGCCGCGATCGCGTCACGCAGCGCCGGGGTGCCGGCGGTCAGCGGGTAGCCCGGTGCGTCGGACGCCTCGGCCAGGGCCCGCCGGATCACCTCCGGCACCGGGTCGACCGGCGTACCCATGGAGAGGTTGATCAGACCGTCCGGGTGCGCCGCGGCCAGCGCAGCCGCGGCGTCCAGGGTGTCCCAGGTGAACTCGGGCAGCCGCGACGAGACCGGCGCGGGCCGGTTCAGTGGCCTTCGCCGCGCGGCGGCTGCGCGGCGACGAAGGAAGCGTCCTTCTCCACCTTGCCGATCTTCGAGGCACCGCCGGGCGAACCCAGGTCCTCGAAGAACTCGTAGTTGGCGCCGGTGTAGTCCTTCCACTGCTCGGGAACGTCGTCCTCGTAGAAGATCGCCTCCACCGGGCAGACAGGCTCACAGGCACCACAGTCGACGCACTCGTCGGGGTGGATGTAGAGCATCCGGTTGCCCTCGTAAATGCAGTCGACCGGGCACTCCTCGATGCATGCCTTGTCGAGCACATCCACGCACGGCTCGGCGATGATGTAGGTCACCGGTCTTCTCCTCCGCAAGACTCGCCGCGATCACCCGCGACGCTAAGAGCCTAGTATCTCGCCGGGGAGGAGGTCGATCGTGCTTCGAGAGCAGGACGTGGGACACCGAATCGTGGTCCGCCGGGTGGTGGGTCGCCGCGCTGGTCGCCCCGTCTACTCCGACTCCCTGGGCGAGTTGGTCGAGCTGACCGAGACTCATCTCACGTTGACCACCCGTCAGGGGCGGCTACGCGTACCGCTGCACGAGGTGCATCGGGCGAAGCGGGTCCCGGCCGACCGGCGGCCGACCGCCGCCGCCGTGACCGAGCTGGAACTGGCCGCCGACGAGGCGTGGCCGGCCCCGTCCGCGCCCGGCTCGGCGACTGGTTGCTGCGCGCCGCCGACGGCTGGACCGGCCGGGCCAACTCCGCCCTGCCCGTCGGCGACCCGGACCGGCCGCTGCCGGCCGCGCTGGACGCGGTCGAGCGCTGGTACGCCGATCTCGGTCAGCCGGCCCTGGTCAACACGCCGCTGCCGCTGGCCGCGCCGGTCGGCGCCGAACTCGACCGACGGGGCTGGGACAGCCGCCCGCCGGTGCTGGTGCAGACCGCGTCGCTGGCGGCCATCGCCGCATCGGCACCACCCGACCCGGCGGCAGCACCCGACCCGGCCGCGGCACCCGACCCGGCGGCAGCAGGCGGCGCGACGGCGGCCTCGCCCGGCCTGACGGTGGCGCGGCCGGCCGGGCCGGTGGTCGAGCTGGCCGCCGAGCCGTCGGACGACTGGCTCGCGGTGGCCGCCGGCCGCAAGGGCGACCTTCCGGACGCCGCCCGGCACGTACTCACCGCCGTCGACCAGGTCCGCTTCGCCCACGCGTACGCCGACGGCGCGCTCGTCGGGATCGCCCGCGGGACGGTCACCGGTTCCGGACGCTGGCTCGGGTTGTGCCTGATCGAGGTGCTGCCCGCCGCCCGTCGACAGGGACTCGCGACCCGGCTGATCCGGGCGCTCGTCGACTGGGCCGCCGAAGTCGGCGCGACCGACGCGTTCCTCCAGGTGGAGCAGCGCAACGCCGCGGCCGTCCGCCTCTACCGCAACCTGGGCTTTGGCACCCACCACACCTACCGAACCCGACTCTCCCACCCCGTCGATCGTGCGGTCAGCGGCTGCTGAGAGATCAGCATCACCGTCAACTTCATGATCAACGAGACGGAGGCCCTAGCGGCGGACGATCCGGCGAGGCTTGGCCACCGTGCTCTCGGCGTACCGCTTGAGGCTCTGGGAACGGTGGTCCCGGCCGAGCGTGGTGAGCAGCAGATAACCCAGGGCCGTGCCGGCGGTGGCCGCCACCAGGTAGAGCACCACCTGCCAGAAGAAGGTGGCACTGCCGACGGCGAACGGGCTCTGGCCGACCAGCAGCGGCCCAACCAGCATGGTCAGCGCGAGCGCGATGCCGATCGCGCCGGCCGCCTCGGCACCCCACTGGGCCAGCGGACGTCGCTGTCCCCAGCCGAAGGCCACCCCGGCCAGGATCAACGCGATCACCGCGAACATCCCGAGAGTCACCCGATCGGCGGCCATCTCGTCACCGTCGAAGCCGAACCGGATCACCAGCCGGGCGATCACGTTTACCGCGAACAGCGCGATCGCGAGCACCGCGAGCGGACGCCACCGCTGCCCCATCGCACACCTCCCGCCACATCCCCCGCCCGGATGGCGGGTTTCCTGGCAGGAATATCTACCACCTGGCCCCGGGCGTCGTCAGTACCGACCGGGACCCGGCGGCGCAGCCACGATGGACCGGAACGCCACCACCGCGAAGGTCATCGCGCCGGCCACCACCAGGGTGAGCCCGACCCAGTTGCCGACCAGCAGGACGTCCCCCTCGGCCGTCCGGTCGGCCGCCGCCACCATGATCACTACCCATGGCAGCGCCGGCAGCGCCACCGCCCAGCGACGGCCGACCGCCTCGATGGCGAACCAGCTCAGCGCGAGGTTCGCGAGCACGGCCACGAGCACCGCCACCCCGATCGGGTAGCCGCCGATCCGCAGCGGGGCGAGCAGCAACTCCAGGACCGCGGTGACCGCACCGGCGACGACCGCGATCAGGCCACCGGTCACCCGCAGCCCGAGGTCGACCGACCGTCGCAGCCGGGTCGGCCGGGGCGGCTGCTGGACCGGCTCCTGCGGGGCTACCGACATCGCGGTGGGCAGGGTCACCGCTGACCGGCCGAGCTGACCGGGGCGCGATCCGGACTGCCCCGGCCCGCGGCGGCGGCGAGCTCCGAGGTGCCGGCGAGTTCCAACCCGGCGAACAGGTCCGACTCCCAGCCGTACGGTCCGCTGCCCGGCCCCTTCGTCCCCACCGCGAGAGTGAAGTACTCCACCCCCATGAACTCCGCGCCGAAGTTGCCGGCGATCGAGTACAGCCAGGAGGTGGCGGGAATCTGGGTGGCGTGGGCACGCATCGCCGCCTCCTTGGCGGCGTGCTGCTCGGTGGCGTCGATCCGCGCCGCGATCTGCTCGTCGGGAGTGCAGAAGGGCAGCTCGGTAGCGTCGGAGATGCCGGCGAAGGGGTTGTCCGAGGACTCCTCGAAGTGCGACATGCCCGCCTCCAGGACGCTACGCGGCATCGCCGTCCAGTAGACCTTCGCCGGGGCGATCCCCTCCGCGCCGGCCAGTTCGACGGCGCGCATGGTCACCCGGTGCGCCTGGATGTGGTCGGGGTGGCCGTAGAAGCCGTTCTCGTCGTACGTGATCACCACCTGGGGACGTACCTCCCGGATGACCTCCAGCAGCTGCCCGGCGGCCTCGTCGAGGTCGGCCCGCCAGAACGCGCGGGGGTGTCCGTTGGTCGGCAGCCCCATCATGCCGGAGTCGCGGTACCGGCCGGCGCCGCCGAGGAAACGGTGATCGGTCACGCTTAGCTCGGCGCAGGCGTCGGCCAGCTCGGCGATCCGGTACCCCCCGAGCTGGTCCGCCTCGGCGGCGGCGAGCCCGGCCAGCTCCGGCACATGGATCTCACCCTCCTCGCCGAGCGTGCAGGTGACCAGGGTGACGTGTGCACCGGTGGCGGCGTAGTGAGCCATTGTCGAACCGGTGCCGATGGACTCGTCATCGGGGTGCGCGTGGACCAGCAGCAGGCGGCGGTCAGGCAGCGTCGTCACGACCGTCACTCTAACCGGCGGTTTGCACCGTCCGGCCCAGACGCGTCCGCGCAGGTCGCTCACATTGTGCCCGGCACCCGCCTACGATCTGGCCTGTGGACTTTCCCGAGCTGGCCGCCCGTACCCGTCGGTTCAGCCACGGGGCGCCGCGCGCCGTCTCCGTGGCCGACGACGGGGCCCGGGTGGTCTTCCTGCGTTCCGCCGGTCCGGAGGACCCGGCCGATGCTCTCTGGTTGCTGGACGTCGCCACCGGCGAGGAGCAGCTGGTCGCCTGCCCGGTCACCCTGCTCGGCGCGGACGCCGACCCCGGTGCGCTCAGCCCCGGGGAACGGGCCCGACGCGAGCGGCTGCGGCTGAGCGCCTCCGGCATCGGTTCGTACGCCCTCGACGGCGCCGGCCGGGTGGCGGTGTTCGCGCTGGCCGGCCGGCTGTTCCGGGCCGACCTGGTGCACCGGGACGTGATCGAGGTACCCGCCGCCGGGCCGGTGCTCGACCCCCGGCCCGACCCGACCGGTCAGCGGTTGGCGTACGTGACGGACGCCGCCGAGGGGGTACGGCGTGGGCAGCTGCGGGTGGTGGCGGCCGACGGCACCGACACCATCCTCGCCGGGGAGGACTCCGGGGTGCTCTGGGGGCTGGCCGAGCACATCGCGGCGGAGGAGTTCGGGCGGCACCGTGGGTACTGGTGGGCGCCGGACGGGCGGTCGGTGCTGGCCGCCCGGGTCGACGAGTCCCGGCTGACCCGCTGGCACCTGCACGATCCGACGCAGCCGGCCAGCGCGCCGGTAAGCGTCGCGTACCCGGTGTCCGGCGGCCCGAACGCCGAGGTCAGCCTGCACCTGCTCGACCTCGACGGCGGCTGGGTCGACGTGCACTGGGACCGGGAGACCTACCCGTACCTGACCGCCGTGCACTGGGCCGAGGGCGCGCCGCTGATCACCGTGCTGCGCCGCGCCCAACAGCACGGCCTGGTGCTGGCCATCGATCCGCGTACCGGCGAGACACAGGTGCACGCCGAACTGGCCGACCCGCGCTGGGTCGACCCGGTCCCGGGCACCCCCGCGCACCTGCCCGACGGGCGGGTGCTGGTCGGCGGTGAACTGGCCCACGACGGGTACGACGCCCGCTGCCTCTTCGCCGACGGCACCCTGCTCACCCCGCCCTCGCTCTACGTGCGCCGGGTGGTCGGCCGGCTCGCCGCCAGCAGCGGCCCGGCGGACCTGCTGGTCGAGGCGAGCGACGGCGAACCGAGCGAACAGCACCTGTTCCGGGTACGCACAAGCATCGGCGGCGGGGTGGACGCCCGACGCCTCACCACCGACGCGGGCTGGCACGTCGCCGCGGTCGGTGGGGACGTGCTGGTGATCGGCAGCGCCTCGCTCGACCACCCGGGCATCCGGTGGACGGTCTCGCAGGGCGACCGGAAGGTGGCCACCCTGCGGTCGTTGGCCGCTACTCCCGCGTACTCTCCGCTGCCGCTGCTGGAGCGGGTGACCGACCGGCGGCTGCCCTCGGCGGTGCTCTACCCGGACAACCACGTGACCGGCCGGCGGTTGCCGGTGCTGCTGGACGTCTACGGCGGGCCGGGGCACCAGGAGGTGGTCGCCGCGCGGGCGGCCTGGTTGGAACGGCAGTGGTGGGCCGACGCCGGCTTCGCGGTGGTGGTGATCGACAACCGGGGCACCCCGGGGATCGCACCGTCCTACGAGAAGGCCATCCATCGGCGGGTCGCCGACGTGATCCTGCTCGACCAGGTGGAGGCGCTCACCGCGCTCGCCGACAAGCACCCGGACCTGGACCTCGGCCGGGTCGCCGTACGGGGCTGGTCGTTCGGCGGCTGGCTGGCCGGGCTCGCCGTGCTGCGCCACCCCGAGCTGTTCCGCTGCGGGATCGTCGGGGCGCCGGTCACCGACTGGGCCCTCTACGACACCGCATACACCGAGCGCTATCTGGGGCTGCCCGCCGACGGCGAGGACATCTACGCCCACCATTCGCTTGTGGAACTGGCCGCCGAGCCGGTCACCGACCCGGCGCAGGCCCGGCCGTTGCTGCTGGTGCACGGCCTGCTCGACGACAACGTGGTGGCGGCGCACACGCTGCGGCTGTCGGCGGCGCTGCTGGCCACCGGCCGCCCGCACTCGGTGCTGCCGCTCACCGGCGCCACCCACCTGGCCGCCGGCGGCCTGGCCGAACGCCTCCTGCCGCTGGAACTCGCCTTCCTCCGCAGCCACCTCGGGTAACCGTGCGCACAATCGGTGCGACCATGGCTCAGACAAGGCAGGCAGGATCCCGGCGGTACGAGCGGAGGTAATCATGACCGTGGCGGTGTTCGACCACGAGGGCCCGTGGACCGAGGAGGAGTACCTCGCCCTGGGAGAGACCTCCCAGCGAGTTGAACTCTTCGACGGGAGCCTGCACGTGACCCCAGCCCCCACCCCACGCCACCAGAACATCTCGGGTGAGCTGCGCGCCCTGCTTCGGGGACCGGCCCGAGAGGCCGGCCTGCACGTACTGGAGGGAGTGAACGTGCGGCTGAGGCCCGGCCGCATTCCCATCCCCGACCTGGTCATCACCGGCCCCATCGACTTCGACGCCCTCAACGTCGAGGCACACGACGTCCAACTCGTATGCGAAATCACCTCGCCGAGTAACGCCGCCACGGACAAGGTGCTCAAGATGCACTACTACGCCGCTGCGGGCATCGAGTGGTACCTACTCATCGAGCAGGCGACTGGCGCACTGCACCTTTATCGGCAGTGCGGTGCACATTACATCGAGCAGAGCGTCACCGACCCTGGTCAAGCGCTGGTGCTCACCGAGCCAGTCAAGGCGACGATCCGGCCCGAGGATCTGCTTCCCTGACGAATGTCCACGCGCTCGCCTAGGGTCGGGCCATGGTTGAGTTCGACGCGGGCGAGGTGGCGGTGCAGGCGGCGCTGGACGCGGGTGCCCGATACGCCGACGCCCGGGTGATGCACCGGCGCTACGAATCGATGTCGGCCCGCAACGGCGACATCGAGGAACTCACCCAGGACGAGAGCCTCGGGCTGGGCGTACGGGCACTTGTCGGTTCGAGTTGGGGCTTCCACGCCGTACCGGACGTCACCGAACGGACCGCCCGCGACGCCGGCCGGCGCGCCGCCCGGACGGCTGCGGCGAGCGGTCTGGTCCCCGGCCCGGCGGTCGACCTGATCGGCGCCACGCCGGTCACGGCGAGTTGGTCCTCGGCCTGCGCGGTGGACCCGCTCGGTGTCTCGCTGGCCACCAAGGGTGACCTGCTGACGGCCGCCACCCGCACGATCGTGGAGCACGGCGCCGACCTCGGCGAGGGCCTCTACCAGATCTGGGACACCGCGAAGTGGTTCGTCTCCAGCGAGGGACACCGCATCGACCAGCGCATCCGCGAGTGCGGCGGCGGCATCTCGGCCACCTCCATCGGCGACGGCGAGACCCAGCGGCGGTCCTGGCCCAGTTACCGCGGCCAGTACGGCACCACCGGCTGGGAGCTGGTCGACTCGCTGGAGCTGACCGCCAACGCGGCGCGCATCGCGCAGGAGTCGCGGGCGTTGCTCACCGCCCCGCTCTGCCCGAGCGGCGAGACCGATCTGATCCTCGGCGGCGAACAGTTGGCGTTGCAGATCCACGAGTCGGTCGGGCACGCCATCGAGCTGGACCGCATCCTCGGCTGGGAGGCCGCCTTCGCCGGCACCTCGTGGCTGGATCTGGCCCAGCTCGGCTCGCTGCGTTACGGCTCCGAGCTGATGAACATCGCAATCGACCCGACCATCCCCGGCGCGTTGGGCAGCTTCGGCTACGACGACGAGGGCTCGCCGGCCGTCCGGCGGGACGCGGTACGCGCCGGGCGGTGGGTGGGCGTGCTGGCCGGGCGGGATTCGGCCGCCGTCGCGGGCCTGGACTACGGCGGCAGCGTACGCGCCGACGGCTGGGCGCGGCTGCCGATGGTGCGGATGACGAACGTCGGCCTGGAGCCCGGCCCACACACCTTGGAGGAGATCATCGCCGCCACCGACGAGGGGGTGCTGATGGACGTCAACCGCTCCTGGTCGATCGACGACAGACGGCTGAACTTCCAGTTCGGCTGCGAGATCGGGTGGGAGATCCGCAAGGGGCGGCGGGGGCGGATGCTGCGCAACCCGACGTACACCGGGATCGGTCCGCTCTTCTGGCGCTCGATGGACATGCTCTCCAGCGAGATCGTTCCGTGGGGCACGCCGAACTGCGGCAAGGGGCAGCCCGGCCAGGTCGGGCACACCGGGCATCCGGCGGCACCGGCCCGGTTCCGCAACGTCCGGGTGGGGGTACGGGCGTGACCGTCGACGACGGCGTCGAGATGCAGATCGCCGGTCAGGTGGTGGAGTTGGTCGCCCGGTTGGCCGGGGCGGATGCGCAGGCCGAGGTGCTGGTGACCCGGTCCGAGCTGGCGTTGACCCGGTTCGCCAACTCCGCGATTCACCAGAACGTCGCCGAGTCGGCAGTGGAGATCCGGCTCCGGGTGCACGCGGGCGGGCGTACCGCCGCCGGCAGCGCGAACGTGGCCAGCTCCGACGGCCTGCGCGCCCTGGCGGAGCGGGTGGTGGCGGCGGCCCGGTTCGGTCCGCTCGACCCGGCCTGGCCGGGACTCACCCCGCCCGCGCCGGTGACCGCCGCGCCGCAGTGGGACGCGGCCACCGGCTACGCCGGGCCGGACGAGCGGGCGGCGCTGGTCCGGGCCTTCGTCGACGCGGCCGGCGGGTTGGAGACCGCCGGCTACTGCCGCACGACCTTGCGCGGAACCGGGTTCGCGAACTCGGCCGGACACGCGGCGCAGGGGTACGCGGCGGAGGCGGCGATGGACGGAATAGCCCGGGTCGGTGGCGCGGACGGCACCGCCCGGCACTGGGTCGACCGGCTGGCCGACCTCGACGGTGCCGAGTTGGGGCGGCGGGCCGCGGCGAAGGCCCGGGCCGCGACCGACCCGGTGGAGTTGCCGCCCGGGCGGTACCCGGTGGTGCTGGAACCGGCCGCCGTGGCGGATCTGCTGCAAAATCTGGCCTGGTACGGCTTCAACGGCAAGCGGTACGCCGAACGGCAGTCGTTCGCCGAGCCAGGGGTGGCCCAGTTCGATCGGGCCCTGACCCTGGTCGACGATCCGGTGGCCGGTTCGGGGCTGCCGTTCGATCTGGAGGGCACCCCCGCCCGGCCGTTGACCCTGGTGGACACGGGCACCACCACTGGTGCGGCGCACGACCGGCGCAGTGCCGCCGAGTCGGGCACCGAGTCGACCGGTCACGCCTGGGTCGGCGGCGGCACCTTCGGCCCGATCCCGCGCAACCTGCGCCTCGTCGGATCCGGCACGGCCGGCGCGGCCAGCACCACGGGAGCCGGCCGCACGCCCGCCGCGCCGGATGCGACGGATCCGCTTGTCGGTGCGGTGGTCGACGCGGACACCGCCGCCCTGGTCTCCCGGGTGCAGCGCGGCCTGCTGGTCAGCGACCTCTGGTACACCCGGGTGCTCGAACCGAAGAGTCTGGTGATCACCGGCCTGACCCGTAACGGAGTGTGGCTGGTGGAGGAGGGTCGGGTCACCCGGGCGGTGCGCGATCTGCGGTTCACCGAGTCGTACCCGAGGGCGCTCGGGCCCGGCGCGGTGCTTGAGGTGGGTAGGCGTCCGGTCCGCCTGCCGGACCACCGGGAGGGTGCCTGGTGGGAGGCACCGCCACTGCGGCTGGCCTCCTGGAACTTCACCGGCGGCGCGTCCGGCTGACCCGTTTGTCAAGCTTCTGCCGACCGCTTGTCGATCTTTTTCGGACGCTCACATATTGATCATGGAAGGAGGGTTTCCAAAGGGCGGGACACACGGGACACTGCCTTGCGCGGACGGCCCGCCTAGATCGGCGTAACGTGTGTCACTTAGCTGCTCCGGTTACGCCCGGTGCGGCCGTTGGTGTGCGCACGACCCGGCAGGCGGGAGCGGCGGTTCGCCGGTCCGCGTGCCGACCGGAAGGGTTCCGCCGCCCGTGAAGGGCCCCGGTAGGGAGACGACAAGAATGACATCATCGGCAACGAAGCCGCGAGGAGCGCGGGCCCGCGCCGCGATCGCGGCGAAGACGTTGCGGACGGACCGTTGGTGGTTGGCGCCGCTGATCACCGTCATCGGGCTCAGCGCGTGGGTAGCGTATGCGACGGTCCGGGTCTTCATGCACAAGTGGTACTGGGTCGAGGACTACCACTACCTGACCCCGTTCTACTCCCCGTGTGTGACGGACCGGTGCCTGCCGGAGGCTTCCCACTTCGGGCAGTACCTGCCCGGCTGGTGGATCATCCCGGACGCCGCGTTCACCCTGCCGTTCCTGCTGCTGTTCCGGCTGACCTGCTACTACTACCGCAAGGCGTACTACCGGTCGTTCTGGCTGTCGCCGCCGGCCTGCGCGGTGCCGGACGGTCACGCCAGCTACGGCGGCGAGACCCGGTTCCCGCTGATCGTGCAGAACTCGCACCGGTACTTCTTCTACTTCGCCGCCATCATCTCGCTGATCAACACCTGGGACGCCATCGCGGCCTTCCGCAGCCCCGAGGGCTTCGGGTTCGGCCTGGGCAACCTGATCCTGGTCGGCAACGTGGTGATGCTCTGGGCGTACACCATCTCCTGCCATTCCTGCCGGCACATCATCGGTGGGCGACTGAAGCACTTCTCCAAGCATCCGGTGCGCTACCGGGCCTGGGGCTACATCTCCTGGCTGAACGTCCGGCACATGCAGCTCGCCTGGATCACTCTCGGCACGCTGGCGCTTACTGACTTCTACGTCATGTCCGTCGCCGCCGGGTGGATCTCCGACCTGCGGTTCATCAACTGAGGGCCTCGCTGACATGACTAGCACTACCACTCGCATCGAACGACACCACTACGACGTCGTCGTGATCGGGGCCGGCGGCGCCGGCCTGCGCGCGGCGATCGAGGCCCGGCTGGCCGGCAAGAAGACCGCCATCATCTCCAAGTCGCTGTTCGGCAAGGCGCACACGGTGATGGCCGAGGGTGGCGCCGCCGCGGCCATGGGGAACGTGAACAGCCGGGACAACTGGCAGGTGCACTTCCGCGACACCATGCGCGGCGGCAAGTTCCTCAACAACTTCCGGATGGCCGAGCTGCACGCCAAGGAGGCGCCGCAGCGGATCTGGGAGCTGGAGACGTACGGCGCGCTCTTCGACCGTACGAAGGACGGCAAGATCTCCCAGCGCAACTTCGGCGGTCACGAGTACCCCCGGTTGGCGCACGTGGGCGACCGGACCGGCCTGGAGCTGATCCGCACCCTCCAGCAAAAGATCGTCTCGCTCCAGCAGGAGGACAAGCGGACCCACGGCTCGTACGACGCCCGGATCCGGGTCTTCGACGAGACCACCATCACCGAGCTGCTGCTCGACGGTGACCGGATCGCCGGGGCGTTCGGCTACTACCGGGAATCCGGCGAGTTCATCCTCTTCGAGGCGCCGGCCGTGGTGCTGGCCACCGGCGGCGTCGGCCGCTCCTACAAGGTCACCTCGAACTCCTGGGAGTACACCGGCGACGGGCACGCGCTCGCGCTGCGGGCCGGGGCGACCCTGATCAACATGGAGTTCCTCCAGTTCCACCCCACCGGCATGGTCTGGCCGCCCTCGGTCAAGGGCATCCTGGTCACCGAGTCGGTACGCGGTGACGGCGGGATCCTGAAGAACTCCGAGGGCAAGCGGTTCATGTTCGACTACGTCCCGGACGTCTTCCGCAAGCAGTACGCGGAGACGCCCGAGGAGGCGGACCGCTGGTACAACGACCCGGACAACAACCGGCGCCCGCCGGAGCTGCTGCCCCGCGACGAGGTCGCCCGGGCGATCAACACCGAGGTCAAGGAGGGCCGGGGTACCCCGGCCGGCGGCGTCTACCTGGACATCGCCTCCCGGCTGCCGGCCGACGAGATCCGTCGCCGCCTGCCGTCGATGCACCACCAGTTCAAGGGGCTGGCCGACGTCGACATCACCAAGGAGCCGATGGAGGTCGGCCCGACCTGCCACTACGTGATGGGTGGCGTCGAGGTCGACCCGGACACCGGTGCCGCGTACGGCTCGGTGCGCGGCCTGTTCGCCGCCGGTGAGGTCTCCGGTGGCATGCACGGCTCCAACCGGCTCGGCGGCAACTCCCTCTCCGACCTGCTGGTCTTCGGCAAGCGGGCGGGCGGTCACGCGGCCACCTACGTCGACCAGCTGCCCGCCCGGCCCCGGGTCGCGGTGGCCACGGTGGAGACCGCGGTCGAGACCGCCCTGGCCCCGTTGCAGCGGGACACCGGCGAGAACCCGTACACCCTCCAGCAGGACCTTCAGGCGGTGATGGGGGATCTGGTCGGCATCATCCGGCGGGAGGCCGAGCTGGCCGACGCGCTGAGCCGGCTGGCCGAGCTGCGCGAGCGGGTGGCGAAGGTGTCCGCCTCCGGTGGCCGCCGCTACAACCCGGGCTGGCACCTCGCGCTCGACCTGCGCAACATGCTCGTGGTCTCGGAGTGCACCGCGAAGGCGGCGCTGGAACGGCGGGAGTCGCGCGGCGGCCACACCCGCGAGGACTTCCCCACCATGGATCCGCAGTGGCGACGGGTCAACCTGGTCTGCTCGCTCGAGGGTGACACCGTCCGGCTGGACCGCAAGCCGCTGCCGAAGATGCGCGCCGAGCTGATCAACCTCTTCGACCGCGCGGAGCTGGCCAAGTACCTCACCGACGAGGAGTTGGCCGAGTTCGACGCCCTCGTCACCGCCGACGCCGCCGCTGCCGAGGCCGCAGCGGCCACCGACGCCGCCGCTGCCGGGCCCACCGCTGCCGGGCCCGCCGAGAAGGAGAACCGCTGATGGGTACGAAGCGCCAGTTCCGGATCTGGCGGGGTGACGCCGACGGTGGCGACCTGCAGGACTACACGGTCGAGGTGAACGAGGGCGAGGTCGTCCTCGACGTGATCCACCGGTTGCAGGCCACCGACGCGCCCGACCTGGCCTGCCGGTGGAACTGCAAGGCGGGCAAGTGCGGCTCCTGCTCCATGGAGATCAACGGGATGCCCAAGCTCGGCTGCATGACCCGGATGTCGACGTTCGAGGAGAACGAGACGATCACGGTGACCCCGCTGCGTACCTTCCCGGTCATCCGGGACCTGGTCACCGACGTGTCGTTCAACTACGAGAAGGCGCGGGAGACGCCGGCCTTCGCGCCCCCGCCCGACCTGGCCCCCGGTGACTACCGGATGCAGCAGGTCGACGTGGAGCGCTCACAGGAGTTCCGCAAGTGCATCGAGTGCTTCCTGTGCCAGAACGTCTGCCACGTGATCCGTGACCACGACGAGAACAAGCCGGCGTTCTCCGGGCCGCGGTACTTCATCCGCGCCGCCGAACTGGACATGCACCCGCTCGACGACCGGACCGACCGCAAGGAGTACGCGCAGTCCGAGCAGGGCCTCGGCTTCTGCAACATCACCAAGTGCTGCACCGAGGTCTGCCCCGAGCACATCAAGATCACCGACAACGGGATCATCCCCATGAAGGAGCGGGTCGTCGACCGCAGGTACGATCCACTTGTGTGGCTCGGCAGCAAAATCTTCCGGAGGGGTCAGGTGCCTCAGACCAGCGTGACCAGCGAACACTCCCCGGGAGCCGTGCGCTCCAGCACCCCCAGCGGCGGCGTGCACTCGCACGCGGGCGGTTCACACGACCCGCACGCCGAGACCCAGGCTCAGCAGGGCGTCAACTGGCACCGTGAGGTTCCGCACCCGACCGCCCCGGCGGTCGACGCCAGCGGCAAGCTCCCCCTCACGGAGCTCACCTTCGACCGCGCCGCCGCCCCGTCCCCCTTCGGCGACGACGTAACCTTCCCCCTCCCCCCCGAGCACCTGAATTTCGCCCACCCCGACCAAGACACCCACCACTAACCCCCACCCCCACCCCCGTTTTCCCGCGTTGATCATGAGGTTGGCGGCACTAGTCGATCTTCAAAGTGCCGCTAACCTCATGATCGACAGGGTTATCCACAGGGGCTGCGGCGGGTATTGGCGCTGCGGCAGGGTCGGGGGGTGGATCGCGAGGGACGGATTCGTCGGGTTGCCGCGGGGCAGGACGGGCTTGTGTGCCGCCAGCAGGCGTTGGCGCACGGGTTCACCCGGCATGAGGTCGACAATCTGGTTACCTTCGGGCGGTGGCAGTCGCTGGCCCGGGCCGTCTATCTTCCGCAGCCCAGCTGGGCGGTAGCGCCAACGCGACGCCAGCAGGTCCGGGCCGCGCTGCTGTCGCTGGGGCCGACTGCGTACGCCGTTCTCGGGACCGCCGCCGAACTCCACGGCATTGCCGGCCTGTCACCCTCCGACGAGATCCACATCGGCATGCCCGGGACGGCCGCCAGGCAATCGCCCCTCAGGCAACCCCACGTCGTGCTGCACCAGCTGGTGCATGCCACGGAGTCACTGGTCAGCCTGAACGGGCTACCGGCCACCGACGCCGTCGCCACGGTAAGCGACCTCATCCTCCGGGTGGGGCGATATCCGGCCGTCTCGCTACTGGACTCGGCGTTGAACCGAGGGCTGCTGGCCGAACCGGACCTGACATCGGTCGCGCGCCGGATCCGGCGCAGACGAGGTGCGACGGCAGCGCGCGGCTACCTGACCGAGGCGGACGGCCGGGCCCAGTCTCCGCTGGAGACCCGCTCCAGGCTGCGCTGCGTCGACGGCCGGGTGCCGCCGGACACCTTGCAGTTGGAGGTCCGTGACCACGACGGATACCTGCTCGGCATCGGCGACCTGGGCTGGCGCGCCGGCAGGGTGATCGCCGAGGCCGACGGCCAAGGCCCACACGGAACTCCGGAAGCGATCTTCGCCGACCGCCGTCGCCAGAACCGCCTGGTGAACGCCGGCTGGACCGTCCTCCGCTTCACCTGGCAGGACACCCTGGACCCGGCCTACATCCCCTGGGTAGTCCGCCAAGCCCTATCCACCCCCACCCCCACTCCCCCACCCCCACTCCCCCACCCCGCACTCCCCGCACTCCCCGCACTCCCCGCACTCCCGCACTCCGCAGCGTTGATCATGAGGTTGACGGCAGTTGTTGATCTTCAAACTGCCGCCAACCTCATGATCAACGGGATGGGGGTGGGGGTGGGAGGGTGGGGGAGGGAGGCGGGGTGGGGGTGGGGTGGGAGGGTGGGGGTGGGGTGGAGGAGGGGCGGAGGGCGGCGACTATGGGGGCGTCGGCGGGAAGCCAGGGAACGGTGTCCAGTTCGGCTGCGGAGAGCCAGCGGAGGTCGGAGTGCTCCAGAGCCTGAGGGCGGTCGCCGTGCAGCAGGCGGGCGGCGTAGACCTTGAGCACCGAGCGGCCGTGCGCCATCTTGACGTTGCGGCCGACCCGCTCACCGATCTCCACCCGTACGGCGAGTTCCTCGGCGCACTCGCGCACCAGCGCTGCGGTCTCGCTCTCCCCCGGCTCCACCTTGCCGCCGGGAAACTCCCACCGGCCCGCCACCTCGGGCGGGGCGGACCGGGCGCAGGCCAGCACCCGCCCGTCCTCGATGATCGCCGCTCCGACGATCACCTTTGGCTCTCGCCGGTCGGCCTGCCCGCCACTATTGGCCCGTTCGGTCTGCACGGCCGTCCAGCGTGCCAGATCAATTGGCGGTTTGGGTAGCGTGGTCGACCGTCAGGCCAGGAATCCCAAGAAGTGTGGGCGTGGACACACCCTCCATGCGACGTAAAACTAGAGACACCGACAAGACACGGGGCGGCGACGATTTGGCCACAAGCCGGCAACGAAGCCTGGGAGGTGCGGTGATGCGTGCGCTGTTTGGCGGTCGCGCGAAGCACGACTACCTCAGCGACGCTCTCACCCTACTGAACGGGTGGACGCGCGAGGGCGAACAGATTCGCCGCACGTTGGTCATCGACGACACCCAGCACGCGGCGCTGACCGAGCGGGTCAAGGTGGTCGCCGACGCGCTCCATCTCCGGCCGGAGATCAGCCGGCGCGCCGACCACACCCAGATCCGGGTCGGACACGGCAACGCCCCGCTGTCCGAGGGCGAGGTGCTGTTGGCCGCCCGGATCGAGGACGCCTACCGCGCGGTAACCGAGGACTGATCCGGGGACGCGCCGGACTGGCGGCCCGCCCCATCCTGTGGGTACCAGCGCAACTCGACGCAGTTGCCGTCCGGATCCCGCACGTACACCGAGGTGGCACTGCCCCGGGCGCCGAAGCGCCCGACGGGCCCCGCCAGCACCTCGAAGCGGCCGCTTGCGAGCACCTCGGACCAGTCCAGCGGCTCCACCACCAGGCAGAAGTGATCGACGTTCACGCCGCGGCGCACTTGGCCGCCAGCCGCCGGACCGCTGGAACCCTGACCTCCAGCCGCCGGGCCGCTGGAACCCTGGCCGCCAGCCGCCGGGCCGCTGGAACCCTGGCCGCCAGCCGCCGATCCACGCCAGACCTGGCCGTCAGCTTGCCGGGCAGCCGGCTCGGCCTGCACCAGATCGATTATCGATTCGGCGCTCACCCGGACGGAGGGAAAGGGCACCTTTCCGGCCCGCCACTCGTCGACCCGGACCGGTGCCAAGCCGAGCCGCCCGCAGTAGAAGTCCAGTGCGCGTTCCACGTCGGTGACAGTCAGCACCAGGTGGTCGAAGCCGGTGACCCGCACGACGCTCACCTCGTCTCCAGCTCGTACGCCTGGCGCAGCCACCCGGCGAAGAGGACCTGGTCGACGTCGGCGGCGTCGCGCAGCCGAACCGAGGCCATCCGCCGCGCGCCGGGGATCAGCCGCCCGGACGGGTCGGTCAGCTCCTGCCCGCGCCACAGCCCGAAGGCGAGGTACGAGGCGTACGGCTTCAGCAGGCAGATCGGCTGTGCGCCGGGTCGCTCGCCGAGGCCCCAGACCGGGTGACCGTGCCACACCGCTCCGGTGGCCTCCGGCAGCGTCTCCTCGATGACGGTACGCAGTTGGTCGGCGGTTTCCCGGAGTGGGCTGTCGAGTACGGCGAGCTGTGCACTGAGGGTCATGGCCTGGTCTCCTTCAGGGTTCCGGTTGCCCTCTCACCCTGGGCCGACCGGGACGCTCGACCAAGACCCGATCGCGGCACTAGCGTTGAGCCAGACTCAACGATGGGACGTGACGTGCTGGAACGCCACGAGCTGGAGACCTTCCTGGCTCTCGCCGAGGAACTGCACTTCGGCCGGACGGCCGAGCGGCTGCGGGTCAGCACCGGGCGAGTCAGCCAGGTGATCCGCACACTCGAACGACGGATCGGCGCCCCGCTGTTCGCCCGGACCAGCCGGGTCGTCCGACTCACTCCCATCGGCCGGCGACTTGCCGAGGAGTTGGCGCCCCTCGTCGCCGGCATCGAGGCGGCCGTCGAGCGCGCCACCGAGGCGGGACGTGGCGTGACCGGCGCGCTGCGGGTCGCCTTCCTCGGCGAGTGGACCGCGCCGGTGCTGCTCCGGGCGGTGGCGCTCTTCGCCGAGCGGCATCCCGACTGCGCGGTGGAGGTACGTGAGGTGCAGCTTCTCAACTCCCGCCGCAGCCTGGAAGACGAGACGGTCGACATCCTGATGGCCGCGTTCCCCTTCGATGGGATGGCCTGCGGCCCGGCGTTGATCGAGGAGGCCCGACTGCTCGCGGTTCCCGTCGGCCACCCGCTGGCCCGCGAGGCGTCGGTCTCGTTGGAGGTGTTGGGCGACCAGCCGGTGGTGCAGTATCCGGCGGTCACCTCGGCCGCGTTCCGGCTCGACCGCACCCCGGCGCACACGCCGTCCGGTCGGCCGGTTCCGGCCGGGCCGGCCGGTGAGACGTTCTCCGAGATGCTGACCCTGGTGGCCCTCGGCCGGGGGGTGCTGCCGGTGGGCGAGCAGACCCGCAGGTACTACCCGCGCCCCGACCTGGCGTACGTGCCGATCCATGATGCGCCGCCGATCCTGCGCGGCCTGGTCTGGCGGGAGAGCAACACCACCGCCCGGGTACGCGCATTCGTCCGCGCCGCCAGCGACGCGAACCGGTCGCCGACGGGTTGATCTGTACGGTGGCACGGGCGGCCTACGGTGGGGCGCATGGCGAACGCGACGTACGACCGTAAGGAACAGTTCCAGCAGATCCAGAGCGGCCTGCTCGACGGGGAACAGATCATCGCCGTCTACGACGCCGTCGGCACTGGCACCGGGTTCATCGGGCTGACCGACCGGCGCGTGATCATCCAGGACCGCTCGTTCATCGGCAAGCGGTACGCGATCACCAGCATCCCGTACTCGAAGATCACCAGCGTCAGCGTGGTCAGCAACAAGTCCTGGGGCGGTTCGTTCTTCTCCACCGGCGCCATCGCCATCCACGTCGGTACGCACACCTACGAGGTGGAGTTCCGGGGTGACCAGAAAAGCCACCACGTACACAACGTGATCCTGCACTACATCAGCTGAGCAGCAGGCCGGCCCTATACATCGACATACTTGAGTGCGAAAATGCGAGGTGCGGAAGGTGAGGTGCGCGGGCGGGCCGCCCGCGAAATTGAAGGGACCGCCCATGCCGCTGTCGCCGCCCCAGTCGTCACACCGCACCGGATCACGTCGAAGCTGGCGGCGGAGAGCGGCGGGCACGGTTGCCGCCCTCCTCTTTGCCGCCGGCGGCACCGTCGCGGCCACCGGCCCGGCCCACGCCGCCAACAACGGCGCCGGTTCGGCCCACGCGGCACAAGGGGAGCACGCAATCCAGGCCGCAACGGCGGGCCGCGACGCCACCCAGGGCGACTGCCTGGCCGTGAAGACCTCCGCCACCTCCTGGCGCACCGGGCCGGACAGCGGCGGTCTCCATCGCAACATCACCATCACCAACACGTGCGCCACGGCGGTCACGGGCTGGACGCTGACCCTCACTCTCCCGCCGGGCCACACCCTCCAGCAGGGCTGGAACGCCTCCTGGAGCAGCGCGGGCAGCACCCTGACCGCACGTCCGGCGGCCTGGAACGACACTGTGCCTGCCGGCGGCTCCGTCTTCATCGGCTACCTCGGCACCTGGACCGGCAGCCCGCAGGAGCCGGGCTGCGCGATCAACGGTGCGCCGTGCGACGAGACGCCGCAGCCGGCTCCGAAGGTGGCACTCACCAGCCCGACCGAGGGCGCCGTCCTGGTGTCGGTCTGCGCGGTCCGGCTGACCGCCGAGGCGACAGTCCAGGTCGGCACCATCGACCGGGTCGAGTTCTACCTCAACGATCAGCTCGTCGGCAGCGACGCTCAGGCGCCGTACGAGATCAACATCCCGCCCAGCCACCCGGCGCTGACCAGCAGCGGACCGCACACCGCCTTCGCCCGGGTCGTCACCGCCTCGCCGGCCGCCAGCGCCGACTCACCCGTGGTCAGCTTCGCGTACGCGCCGCCGCCTCCGGCACTGATGGTGATCCCCTGCCCGTCACAGGTGGAGGTGGCCGAGGGCAGCTCGACGACCATAACCTTCGTGACGATCTGTAGCGGCACACCCGGTCTGAGGTTCACGGTCACCGGCCACGCCGGGGTCAGCGTCACGCCGACCTACTCGCCGCCGGGCGCCCGGGAACACCAGGTCACCGTGTCGGCGGCACACGGCAGCGGCGGTGCCCGCGCCCTGATCAACGCCACCACCGACACGCCCAACTGCTCGCCGGCCAGCGCCCTGGTCACCGTCAGCTGAGCAGCCCCAGCCCGCCCTGCTCCCCCAACGGCGCGTCGGAAACCGTGGTCGCGGCGACTGCGGTGGGCAGGTCCGGCCAGTACGCTGGAGGATGCGCCGGCACGTCCCCGCCCGGCACCTCGAAACGTACGTGCCAGATCGGGTCGCCACGACTGTGCCGGCGCGCCTCCACCACAGGTGTAGCCGGAGCAGGTCGGCCAGCCCGCCAGCGGGCCGCTCACCGCGACACCCGCCGGGCGCAGGGTCCGTCGTGGTCGGCCCGCAGCAGGCAACGCCGGTTGCCGGGCAACCGCAGGTCACAGAAAACTCGATGGCGTACGCCCTGCTCGTCCTCGTACGACACGGTGGTCTCGCCGGGGTCAGTCGCGGCGAGCGCACTCGACCAGCGGGCCACCACCCGGGCCAGACGTACGGCGACACTCAGGTCTCCGGCCACGACCGGAAGATGGATCACGAAGCGCTGCGGCATCGGTACCGCCCTCCGCCCGCGTTGGCCCGTCGCACCTGCTCGCCCTGCCACCACCGCAACGGCAGCCACGCCGCCGAGCGATAGCACCCGGGTCGCTGGTTGGGGCGGTTTGACCCCACTCCCCCACCGGCCGACTGCCGCCCGACCTGCTCAGGTCGACTGCCCCTCCTGCCCCAGCCTCTCCGCCCAAAGAAGCCCATGACCCGTCCCCTTCGCCACGCGGCAATCGTCGAAAGTGGGTACCCGCCAACCCGGGCAGGCGGGGTACCCACCGCCCTGAAACCGCAGCCCACCGGCAGTACGACTCCAGAGCAGCCCACCGGCGGCGGATCGCATTTGAGTTTCCACCCGAACACCGTTGGTGACTGCGACTATACGGACGGGGGCCCAGGGGCACAACCAGTCCTGGCCACGGGGGAACAAGGCTGATGCGGTATGTCGATCGATCCGCGTTTACACACGCCGGTCTATGTGCAGCTCGCCGACCTGCTCAGGACACGGATCGAAGCCGGCGAGCTGTCACCGGGCAGCGCACTGCCGAGCGAGGCGCGACTGACGCAGGAGCACGGCATCGGGCGGGAAGCCGTGCGGATGGCGATCTCGCTCCTACGTTCCGAGGGCCTTGTTCGCACCGTGCGCGGACACGGTAGCTACGTTCGAGAGCGCACCGAACGCCGAAGCATTGAACTTGCCGCTGGCAGCGCGGCGATCGCGCGGATGCCGACGGGCGTCGAGCGACGCGACCTCGGACTCGACGAAGGCGTGCCGGTGCTGGAAGTCCGCAACGCCCAGGGTGAAGTCGAGATTCTGCCTGGCGACGAAACCGAACTCATTCGCCCGCCGCGCTAATGCCCTCACGGAAGCAAGACCAAGCCCGGGAAGCTATCGAAATGCCGCCGGTTCAAGGTCAACAGCGGAGCGTCGTAGTAAATCGCGGTGGCGCAAACCCATAGGTCGTTCGTCTGCGTGGCATGGCCGAGTGGGTGCCCCGATTTCTGCGCCTGCGACTTCAGCCGCCCCCACAGCCGCGCCAGTTCAGGGTCGTAAGGCGCCACCAGATACCGGCAGATCGCCTCCTCAAGCGTCAGCACGCGGCGCTCGCCCCATCCCGCCTTCGCCGCGCCGAAGTGAAGTTCGGCGACGGTCGCGAAGCTTAGTATCGGAGCCGAACCGACCAAACACTCAATAAGATGATCAGACGGGCTTTGCCAGATCGCTGAGAACGCGTCGGTATCAACGACCGTGTACTTCACTCGTCCTCGCCTTCGCCACGCGCGGTTCGCAGGGCCGCCAAGAATTCTTCCATTCCCTCGGCAGGTGCTCCGCCCAGCTCGTCAACAGAGCTGATTGGCCTCACTCCCTGTTCGCGGGCAAGGTCGTCAAGACTCTTGGGCCGCGCCCCTTCGAGTCTTCGAAGCGCCGCAAGGTGGAGGATACGAATGGTTCTGCCGTTCGGTTCCAGCTCGGCCCTGCCCTCGGCCATAACCATCTGATCCATCGCGTCGAGCACAGCGTCCCGAAGATCCGATTCGAAGTCACACGAGATGCTACCCGCATATGTATCGATGCGACACCGGAGGGTAGCCGGCGAAAAATCCCCCATGTGAAGCCGACCGACGATCGTTGATTCTTGCGCGACCGGCTCGAACGTCACTCGCCGCACGGCCACTTGAAGCGCCTCGTCAACCACCAACCGCACCCGGTCACCCTGGCGCAACTCGACTCGGGTTACGTTCCGGTCACCGATGGCACCGGTCAAGGTGCGAAGGCTGTTCACGAGTCGCGGAGTGAAATACTGCGGACGTTCGTTAGGACTCTCCCGAAGCTTCTGGGTGCCTGCCTCCAAGGCGGCAAGCGACTGTTCCAGCAGACCGTCATCATGGTAGAGCTGGCCCGTACGTGCGATATCCAAGAGAGCTGACCCAGCACGGAAACCGACGAAGTCCAGTCGGACGGCCTCGACAATGTCCGCTGGCCGCCGGCCGGGACGCGGCGACCGCCCGGTGATGGCGAGCGCCAACTGCTCAAGGGTCGCCTGCAACCCACTTGCCAGACGTGCCAGTTCGGCGAGTGGCAGTCTGCCGCCCTCAGTGGCCGGACCGGTCGCGTACAGCGTCAAATCATCGATCCGCACTCCTTGACCATCCACAGCCTTCACCCCCACTCACCAAGATTCAGTAGACCGAGATCAGGGTACGCGCTCGAGCATGCCGCCGGGGATAGTGGTCGCCGGGGCCGCATAGCACACGACCTGCTCCAACCGGAAGGACGGCGGTTCTTGATTCGCCGCAAGATGAAGGACAGTCGACCGGACGCTATGCCGCTTTGAAGACCGTGTCCAGGTGCCACTCCAGGAACTCGGCCTTCGGCCGGTCACGGCGCTGCTCGGGCAGGGCAATCTGCGTGCCCGCCTTCGCATAGAACTGGTCACCGTTCCCGAACTCACTTCGCAGGCGAGGGCTTACCATCAGCCGATATTTCGGATCGACGCCGAGGTAACCGCGGTCGAAGAGGATGTGCACATCGGACTTGAGCAACAGACCGTTGTCCACGCGGTGTTCGCCGCCGAGCGGCAACGGGCGGATGTGCGCCGCCTGCAAGACCGGCTGCACCTTGTTGCCGGTGATGGCACACCGGCGCCCGTAAGCACCGAGCACGACAGCCTTGAACGACTGCTGGCCGAGTCGCTGCGGCACCAGCCTGGGGTCACCATAGACCGGCCCCGGTCGGTGCCAGGGCTCGGTCAGATCCACCTCGAACGTCGCCCCCAACAGGCGAGCGATCAGCGGGTTGAAGTATCCGCCAGTCTCCGGAGCAGCGAGGTCATAGGTCTTGCCCTGCACCAGGTTGGCGGCGAACCCGGGCGGAGGGCCAGCCATCGATCCGTCCGGGAAGAAGACTGTGTCCCTGACAAAGATGCAGCCGATAAAGGGGTCCTCGCCCGGCTCGATCGGCTGCCTGCGGTACCGGCCGACTCTGCGCCTCAGTTCATCGGGGCCGGCGGTGCCGTTCGCTTCGCCGAACAACTCCCAGGCTTCCGAGATCCGCAGCTTCTCGAAGCCGCTGAAGAAGCCGCCGCCGACGATTCGGTTGAGCGGGTAGTGCGACTTGAAGAGGAAGGGCTCCCCCGGCGTCAGCGCCCGGAACGATCCCCCACCCGGCCGCCAGAAGTTGACCTCGCCGAGATGCGGGCGATCCGCCAGGAAACGGAACCATGTCTCGTCGGTCACTCCCACGAAGGCCTTCACATTGGACAGTCTCCGCCGTCATTGATCTCCCCGGCTACCGCCCGAACGGCCCACGCCTCGACGGCAGGTGACCTTGGACGATTTCGGCCCTCATATGGGCCACCTCGGTCCAAGATCTGGCGGGGGTGAACGTTCACAGTGCGGCGGGTACGCGGAAAAGGTGTTGCCGGGGGCGCAACGATGAGGGTTGAGTGGGGGCGAGTCGGGGGCACCGGCTCGAAGCCAGTCGAGTGGAGGGAGTGGACGACATGAGGCACGCCGCGACGCACGTCCAGCGAGCATCCGTTTCCAACTTCATCGAATCGAGGCTTTGTGCGTACGTGGAAAGTAAAGGCGCCGCGCGGCGCTGGTAGTTACGACGGAGGCCGCTGATGTCGGTCTTCGATGATCCGGGGCATTTCGGCCGCTACTGGGCCGACACCTACGACCAGCCGGGTGGTCTGCCCGACCCGGGGCCGGCGGTGGATTTCCTCGCCGGTGTGGCCGGCGACGGGCCGGTGTTGGAGTTGGCCAGCGGCACCGGTCGGGTCACCGTTCCGCTCGCTGCCCGTGGCATCGCCGTGGAGGGCGTCGAGGGGTCGGCGGCCATGGTCGCGAAGATGCGTGCGAAGCCGGGTGGCGAGCACATTCCGGTGGCCGTGGGCGACATGGCGGACGTGCCGGCACCCGGCGGGCCGTACCGCATGGTGTTTCTGGTTTTCAACACGCTGTTCAATCTGGTCCGGGCCGAGCGGCAGGCGGATTGTTTCCGCAACGTCGCGCGGGTGCTGGCACCGGGTGGGGCGTTCGTCATCGAGACGTTCGTGCCGAATGAGGCGGACTTCGACCGGGACGAGCAGGTCCAGATGCGGGACCTGACCGAGGAGTCGGCCACCATCAGGTTGCACAAGTACGACCGCGCGGCGCAGACGTTCCTGCGCCAGACGATCACTTTCGACGGTACGGGTGTGCACCTGCACCCGTTCGCCATGCGCTACCTGTGGCCGGAGCAGATCGATGAGCTGGCCGCCAAGGCCGGACTGCACCTGGCCGAACGGTACGCCGACTGGGACCGTGGCCCGTTCGGCCCCGACAGCACCTCGCACGTCTCGGTGTACCGCCTCGGCTGATCCAATCTTGGTCCGGAAGCGCCCCCGGGAGGGCGCTTCCGGACCAAGATCTCTGCTTGGCAGTCGGCTGGGATACTGATCGTCATGTCGATCCGTACCGCTGTGCTGGCCAGGGTGCGCCGGGTCTGGAAAAACGGCCGTGGTCGCTGGTTGCGGCGGGCGGTGTTGGCGGGCGTGCTCGGTGCGCTGCTGCTGGTCGGCGCCAGTTGGGCCAGCGTGAGCTGGATCCGCTCCGGCGCCGAGGGCCGGATGTTCACCGCGCAGGGCGCGCCGGAGACGCCGGTCGCCCTGGTGCTGGGCACCAGGGTCCAGCCGGACGGCACCCCGGCCCCGTTCCTCAGCGCCCGGTTGGAGATCGCCCGCGAGCTGTACGCCGCCGGCAAGGTACAGGCGATCCTGGTCTCCGGCGACAACATGAACGCCGACTACAACGAGCCCGAGGCGATGCAGCGCTGGCTGGTCGAGCGGGGCGTGCCCGCCGACAAGGTGGTGTTGGACCACGCCGGCTTCGACACGTACGACTCGTGTGCCCGCGCCAAGCGGATCTTCGGCGTGGACCGGGCGACGGTGGTGACCCAGCAGTTCCACCTGGCCCGGGCCGTCACCGTGTGCCGGCACCTCGGCGTGGACGCCGTCGGCGTGGGCGACGAGACGGCCCGGGAGTATGGCCGGGCCTGGCAGGTCGCCGCCACCCGCGAGTACGGCGCCAGCGTGAAGGCCGCGCTTGACGTGTTCTCCGGCCGGGACCCGGTGCACCTCGGGCGCCGCGAGACCGGCGTCGATGAGGCGCTCCGCAACGGCTGACCGACGCCTGGATGTAGCCTCGACCGACGCAGATCTTGGTGCAAAAGCGCCCTCACGGGGGCACTTTCGCACCAAGATTCTCTCGGCGAAACGGGCAGGCGGGCGTACTGGTTTCAGGTCACCACCACTGGCGGACCGTGACGTACGGGCCGCCGCCGTTGTCGCCGATGTTCGGGTCGTTGATGCCGAACTGTAGCTTCGGCGTGCCGCTACCGGCGAAGATGACAATGCCCAGGCAGCCGCTGTTGGCACCCACCGGGAACCACTCCCCCGGCTCGTAGTAGCGGTGCCGCGTGTCATGCCACACATAGCCGGTGGTGAGCCGGCCCATCAGCATGTACTGCCGCTCACCGGGCAGCGGCCACCCAGCGGGAGCCAGACTGGAATCGCCCTCGACGTTCTTGTTGGCGCCCCAGTAGTCGACGCGGGTGCTGCCCGTCGCGCTGACCTGGAGCGCATCCGAGCTCTCGATGCCGTACGGTGCCTGCCACGCGTCGATGTAGTTGCCCCGGGCCTGCCACGAGCTGACGTCCACGTAGCTTGGCCGGCTGTTGGCGCGGCAGTCGTTCAGGTTCGCCGGATCGGCCGAGGCCGGCGAGGCGGGCAGAATCGCCAGGGCCGATGCGGTCAGCACGGCGGTGACAGCGGCGAGGGCGGATCTCGCGAGTCGCCCGCTCCGTGCCGAAGTATTTGTCGTCAACCAGGGCCTCCTTGGAAGATGCGATGCCGATCGGAGAGCGGCCGGCGTTCACGTCGCCCGCGTCCGTTCCTATGTGGACGTTAGGCGCTGGTGTCGATGCATCAGGACCGCGCCTACGACAATCACCCGCACTGAAACCTGATTGACAAACCGGGCTTTCGACACCGAGATCGGCCGCAAGGGCGGGCCCGCGCCGGTCCAAACCGCAAACTGAGCGCGCTACCCAGATATCGCTGGGTACTCCACGATCTCGATCCAGACGTTGAACCGGGTTCCGTCGCCGATCAACGTGACAGCTGGTTGGAAGCGCTCAGATTCAAGAACATCACGTGCAGCCCCACCAGGCCGTGCTCGGGGTGGTCGAACGCCTCGGGGACGGTGGCGAGCACCTCGAAACCCAACGAACGCCACAGCCGGACCGCGACCTCGTTCGACTCGACGACCGCGTTGAACTGGATGCTTCGGTAGCCGGCGGTGCGCGCCCAGCCGACGACGTGCTCGCCGAGAGCGCGACCGACGCCGCGGCCAGAATGCCGTGGATCAACCATGAAACTGGCCGTTGCCACATGTGCGCCGCGACCGGGCCGGTTCGGGCCCATCTTCGCGCTTCCGAGAACGGTCGATCCATCCACCGCAACGACGGTGCGCCCCGGAGGGGACTCCATCCACCACCCGCGAGCCTGCTCCAGAGACAGATTCTCGGGGAACGCGTATGAGCGGCCCTGCGCCACGATCTCCCTGAAGAATGGGTAGATCGCGGGCCAGTCGCCGTCCTCGGCGTCTCGGATCATCACCGGATCACCGTAGGGCCGGTCGACAGGCCCGGCAACACGATTCAGCCGGGCAGCACGGCCCGTACCACAACGCCCCCGGGCGAGAGCTATCCGCGAGACGTTGGACCGGAACTACACATTGAACCTGAACTCGACCACGTCGCCGTCCTGCATGACGTACTCCTTGCCCTCGATGCGGACCTTGCCCGCCGCCTTCGCCGCCGCCATCGAACCGGCCTCGACCAGGTCGGCGTAGGAGACCACCTCGGCCTTGATGAAACCGCGCTGGAAGTCGGAGTGGATCACCCCGGCGGCCTCCGGCGCGGTCGCGCCGATCGGGACGGTCCAGGCCCGCGCCTCCTTGGGCCCGGCGGTGAGGTACGTCTGGAGCCCCAGCGTGCGGAAGCCGACCCGGACCAACTGGTCCAGTCCCGGCTCGGACTGCCCGATCGACTCCAGCAGCTCGCGGGCCTCCTCCTCGGGCAGGTCCACCAGCTCAGACTCGATCTTGGCGTCCATGAAGACCGCCTCGGCCGGGGCGACCAGCGCCCGCAACTCGTCGAGGAACTCGGCGTTGTTGAGTTCCGCCTCGTCGACGTTGAAGACGTAGAGGAACGGCTTGGTGGTGAGCAGGTGCAGTTCGCGCAGATGGTCCAGCTCGATCTTGGCAGCGGCGGCGCCCGCGTACAGGGTGGTGCCGTTGTCCAGTACCTCGACGGCGGCCTTCGCGGCGGCGACGGCGGCGGCCCGGTCCTTGCGGAGCTTGGCCTCCTTCTCCAGCCGGGGCAGCGCCTTCTCCAGCGTCTGGAGGTCGGCGAGGATCAACTCGGTGTTGATCGTCTCGATGTCGTCGGCCGGCGAGACCTTGCCGTCGACGTGCACCACGTTCGGGTCGGAGAAGGCGCGGACGACCTGGCAGATCGCCGAGGCATCGCGGATGTTGGCCAGGAAAGCGTTGCCCCGCCCCTGGCCCTTGGACGCGCCGCGCACCAGCCCGGCGATGTCAACGAACGACACCGGCGCGGGAATCACCTTCTGCGAGCTGAAGATCTCAGCCAGCTTCTCCAGCCGCTCGTCCGGCAGCCCGACCACCCCGACGTTGGGCTCGATCGTCGCGAACGGGTAGTTCGCGGCGAGCACGTCGTTCTTGGTGAGCGCGTTGAACAGGGTGCTCTTGCCGACGTTTGGCAGGCCGACGATGCCGATGGTGAGACTCACGACGAGCCAGCTTACGCCGCTACCCGGCGGTCCCGGGCAGCGGTGGGCGTTCCGGGGATCGGCCCGGCGTCGCGCGCCACGGGATCGGTGGCAGCAGAGCTGCCCGGTCCGGACGAGAATCTGGACCGGACCGCTTCGACGCGCCGGCGTGTCGGGCAGTCGGGCAGTCGGGCAGTCGGGCAGTCGAGCAGTCGAGCCGTCACCGATCAGGGCACGGGCCGGGTAGTCGAGCCGTCACCGATCAGGGCACGGGCCGGGTAGTCGGGGTGCCAGCATGTCGATGCGGAGCGTGTCGGGGGCCAGCTCGGCGGCGGCGGCCAGCGGCAGCGTGAAGCGGGCTTCTGCGGCGGGGCCTACGGTGTGCGACTCGCGGAGCATCCAGCGAACCTCGTCGGGCGTCCAGCCCAGCTGCGGCCGGCGGGCGATCTCCCGGAGCAGCCGCAGCCCGGCGCGGGTGTCGTCGTCGTAGAAGCGCATGCACCAGTGGTGCACCCACATGCCCAGCGCCCGTACGCCATCCGGTGCCAGGGAGCGCAGCAGCCGGCCGCAGGCGGTGTCGCTGAAGGCCCGCCCCGGGTCGTCGGCACGGTCCCGCTCGATGGCACCGACGGCGGCGGGCGCCACCGCCCGCATCCGGTCGTAGAAGCCCTGGAGCACGGCTGTGTCCAGCGGTGGGTGCCCGTCCATCGACGCCGCCACCCGACCCGCCACGCTCGCCATCGCCGTACCCCTTCTTCAGTTGGTGGCCGCACGCTACCGACCACAACCGACACTTTCCCGCGCGCGGCACCCCCGCCTGCCGGCCGATGAAACCGCCGGGCCCGCGGTGCTGGGGATCGGATTGTTAATAAGGGGCCCGTGCTCTACCGCAGGCGTTAACAGGGGGCCCTTCCTTACACCCAGGTCCGAAAACCGCCAGCTGGGGGGTGGGGGGTGGGCGCATCATCGGTGGTGTGGAGCTGGACTTTGAGCGGTGTTACCGGGCCGTCGACAGCCGTGACCAGCGGTTCGACGGGTGGTTCTACACCGGCGTGACCTCGACCGGGATCTACTGCCGGCCGTCCTGTCCGGCGATGACCCCGAAGCGACAGAACGTCCGGTTCTTTCCGTCCGCGGCGGCGGCGCAGGGCGCGGGGCTCCGGGCCTGCCGGCGGTGCCGGCCGGACGCCTCTCCCGGCTCGCCGCAGTGGGATGTCCGGGCCGATGTGGTGGGGCGGGCCATGCGGCTGATCGCCGACGGGGTGGTCGACCGGGACGGGGTGCCGGGGTTGGCGGCTCGACTCGGGTACACCGAACGGCACCTGCATCGGATGCTGCGCGCGGAACTCGGCGCCGGGCCGCTGGCGCTGGCTCGGGCCCAACGCGCGCAGACCGCCCGGACGCTTATCGAGACCACCGGGCTGGGCCTGGCCGAGATCGCCTTCGCCGCCGGGTTCGGCAGTGTCCGGCAGTTCAACGACACGGTCCGCGAGGTCTACGGGGTGGCCCCGTCACAGTTGCGCGCCGGCCGGCGGGGCACGATCGGTGGCGCGGGCACGGTCAGCCTGCGGTTGGCGTACCGCCCGCCGCTGCACGCCGCTGCGCTGCTCGACTTCCTCGCCCGGCGCACGCTGCCCGGGGTGGACGAGGTACGCGACGGGACGTACCGGCGGGGGTTGCGGTTGCCGAACGGCACCGGCGCGGTCGCCCTGACCCCGACGGACAGGTACGTGGCGGCGACGCTGCGCCTGACCGACCTGCGGGACCTGGCCCCCGCCGTGGCCCGTTGCCGACGTCTGTTCGACCTCGACGCGGATCCGGTGGCCGTCGACCAGACCCTCGGTGCCGATCCGGCCCTGGCCCCGGCGGTGGCGGCGGAGCCCGGCGTACGTGTCCCCCGTGCGGTCGACGGTTTCGAGATGGCCGTCCGCGCCATCGCCACCCAGCAGGTCTCCCTGGCCTCCGCCCGCACCACCCTCACCCACCTCCTCACCCACCTCCCCCACCCCACCCACCCCACCCCCACCTCCCCACCCCAACCCCCACCCGGTTGACCATGAAGTTAGCGGCGAATTTGGAGATCAAAGTTGCCGCCAACCTCATGATCAACGGGAGGTGCGGGGGTTTCCGAGTGCGGAAGAGGTGTTGGGGGTGCCGGACTCGGGGTTTCGGATGGACAGCCGGCGGCGGGAGGCGATTCGGGGGGTGGCTCGGGCGGTGGTGGACGGCGGGCTGGAGTTGGCGCCGGGTGGCGATCGGGCGGAGACCGTGCAGCGGTTGCTTGCGGTGCCGGGGGTCGGGCCGTGGACGGCCGGTTACGTGGCGATGCGCGCCCTCGGTGACCCCGACGTGTTCCTCGCCACCGACCTCGCGGTGCGCCGGGGTGCCGCTGCCCTCGGCCTGCCCGACGCCCCGAAGACCCTTGACGAGTACGCCGGCCGCTGGCGTCCCTGGCGTTCGTACGCGGTGTTGCGGCTGTGGCGAGCAGCCTGAATTCGAGCTGAGATCGACCTTGGAGGAAATCGTGCAGAGCACGAACCTGGACAGCGTCACCATCGATACGCCCACCGGCCCGTTCACCGTCGTCGCCGGGCCGCACGGCGCGGTACGGGCCGCCGGCTTCACTCCCGAGCCGGCGAACCTGCTGTCGTTGATCCACCCGAGCCTGCGCGGTGAACTCCGGCAGCGGGCCGAACTCGGCCCGGTCACCAGGGCGGTCGCCGACTACCTGGCGGGTGACCTGGCCGCAATCGACACGGTCGCGGTCGAGCAGCACAGCGGCGGGGCGTTCATGTCCCACGCCTGGGAGGTGCTGCGCGAGGTGAAGCCGGGCGAGCCGGTCACCTACACCGGGTACGCGGCGCTGGCCGGCCGACCGGCCGCGATCCGCGCCGCCGCGGCGGCCTGCGCCCGTAACGCCGCCGCCCTCTTCGTCCCCTGTCACCGGGTGCTGCGTACCGATGGGACGCTTGGCGGCTACCGCTGGGGCCTGCCGGTCAAGCAATGGCTACTCGGACACGAGCGCCGCGGCTAGCCCGGCCGGCGGGCGGCCCACCCGGACCACCCGGATGGCGGGCTGACCCGGACGGCGAGGGCCCACCCGCACGGCGGGCCCACCCGCACGGCGGGCCCACCCGCACGGCGGGCCCACCCGCACGGCGGGCCCACCCGCACGGCGGGCCCACCCGGACGGCGGGGCCCAGGCCAGCGGTCACGGGTCAGCCATCCGGATGAGGCCGGTCACCGGAAAAGGCAAGTCTGCTGACAACAAGCCGACAGCGGCGCGGCTCCGATTTGCCGATACCGTCAGATAGTGGCTGCGCAGAACGACGGCGGCCCGGCCGACCCTCGCGAGGTCGGGCGACATCCACTGGGCAATCTCTGGCGGTTGCGGCACTACCTGCGCCCGCACGCCGTGCAGTTCGGCTGGCTGATGCTGGCTGGGCTCGCCGCCACCGCAGCGGGCATCGCCGTACCACTGGTAGCGCAGCAGGTGGTCGACGGACCGGTGGCCCGGCGCGACCCGGCCGGTCTGTTCCAGTTGGCCGGGCTCGCGTTGCTGGTCGGCCTGGTCGAAGCCGTACTGATCTTCATCCGCCGGTGGGCACAGTCGTCCTCCTCGGTGGCCATGGAGGCGGCCATCCGCGACGACGTCTACGCCCACCTCCAGCGGCTGCCGGCCAGCTTCCACGACCGGTGGCCCTCCGGTCAGCTGCTCTCCCGGATCACCAGCGACCTGTCGGTGCTGCGCCGGTTCCTCTCCTTCGGGCTCCTCTTCCTCGTCCTGAACCTGATCACCTACCTGGTCGTGGTGGTGCTGCTGATCCGGCTGCACCCGGCGCTGGGCCTGCTGGTGGCGGCCAGCGCGGTGCCGCTGTTCCTGATCGCCCGCCGCTTCGGTCGGCACTACCACACCGCGTCCCGGCTGATGCAGGACCAGCAGGGCGACGTGGCCACCCTGGTCGAGGAGACCGCGCAGGGGCTACGCACCATGCGGGCGTACGGGCGCGGACCGCAGCTGACCGAGCGGTTCGTCGCCGGCACCCGCAAGCTGCACGACATCGGGATCGGCAAGGGGCGGCTGCTCGCCCGCACCTCCGCCCGGCTCGACCTGGTACCCAATCTGACCCTGGGCATCGTGCTGGTGGCGGGCACCGCAGCGGTCGCCGAGGGGCAGCTCACCATCGGTCAACTGGTCGCCTTCGTCAGCCTCCAGCTGATGCTGATCTGGCCGGTGCAGTCGCTGGGCTGGATCATCGCCAACGGGCAGGAGGCGGCCACTGCCGCCGACCGGATCCAGGAGGTGCTGGACACCCCACCGGCCATCGTGGACGCACCACACGCCGTCGCCCTGCCCCGCTCGGCGGTATGCGGCCGGCTCCGCTTCGAGTCGGTCAGCTTCCGCTACCCGGGCACCAGCACGCCGGTGCTGCGCGGCATCGACCTGACCGTCGAACCCGGCGAGACCCTCGCTGTGGTCGGTGCCACCGGCAGCGGCAAGAGCACCCTGCTGTCGCTGGTACCCCGGCTGCACGACGTGGACACGGGCCGGCTCACCCTCGACGGGCACGACGTGCGCGACCTCCGGTTGGCCTCGCTGCGCCAACTGGTCGCGGTGGCCTTCGAGGAGCCCACCCTGTTCTCCATGTCGGTGTGGGAGAACCTCACCCTGGGCCGCCCCGAGGCCGGCGAGGACGAGGTGCGGGCGGCGCTCGCGCTGGCCCAGGCCGAGTTCGCGTACGACCTGCCGTGGGGGCTGCGGACCCGGCTGGGTGAGCAGGGTCTGTCGCTCTCCGGCGGCCAGCGGCAGCGGCTGGCGCTGGCCCGGGCGGTGCTGGTACGGCCCGCGGTGCTGGTGCTCGACGACCCGCTCTCCGCGCTCGACGTGCACACCGAGGCGGCGGTGGAGTCGGCGTTGAAGCGGGTGCTGCGGAACATGACCGCGCTGCTTGTGGTGCACCGGCCGTCCACAATCAATCTCGCCGACCGGGTCGCGCTGCTGGAACACGGCCGGATCACCGCTGTCGGCCCGCACACCGAACTGCTGGCCACCGTGCCGGCGTACCGCGCCCTGCTCACCGCCGATCCGCCTGCCGCGCCGGCCCCCCGGAGGCCGGTCGAGCCGGCACCGGACGGTTGCCCGCTGGTTCGCTCATGACCGCCGCCCAGTGGCGGGGGATCGCGCCCGATCCGCACGCCGACCGCAGCCTGGCCGAGGAGACCTCCCCCGAGGCGGTGGCCCGGCTGCGCGCCCGCAGCTGGACGCTGCTGGCCGACGTGCTGCGACCGCACCGCCGTCGGCTGGGCGGTGCGGTGGCGCTGCTGCTGGCCCAGAACGCCGCCGCGATGTCCGGGCCGTACCTGGTGATGCTCGGCATCGACCGGGCGATCGAACCGCTGCGGGCCGGCCGACCCGGCCCGCTGGTCACCGTCGCCGTGGCGTTCGCCGCCGCGACCGCTGTCGAGTACGTGGCCCGCCGGGGCTTCCTCACCCTCTCCGCGCGCATCGGCCAGGCCGTCCTGCTCGACCTCCGCCAGCGGGTGTACGCGCACTTTCTGCGCCTGCCGGTGGCCTTTCACGAGCGCTACACCTCGGGCCGGATGATCTCCCGCCTGACCAGCGACATCGACTCGATCTCGGAGCTGGCCGGCGGCGGCGTCGAGGGCCTGGTGATGGCGGTCCTGACGATCGTGTCGGTGGCCGGCATCCTGCTCTGGCTGGACCTGCCGCTGGCCGCGGTCACCCTGCTCGCCTTCCCGCTGCTGTTCTGGCTGTCCCGCTGGTTCGCCCGGGCGTCGGCCTGCGCCTACCGGCGCACCCGCGAGTCGATGGCCCTGGTCATCGTGCACTTCGTCGAGTCGATGCGGGGCATCCGGGCGGTGCAGACGTACCGCCGGGAGCCTCGTAACCAGGAAATCTTCTCCTCGGTCAACGACGACTACCGCCTCGCCAGCCGGCACGCGTTCCGCCTGATCGCGACGTACTCGCCGGGGATCAAGCTGATCGGCAACGTCACGGTGGCGGCGGTGCTCTGTTACGGCGGCGCCCGGGTGCTCGACGGCCACATCGCGGTCGGCGTACTCGCCGCCTTCCTGCTCTACCTGCGCCGGTTCTTCGAACCGATGCAGGAGCTGAGCCAGTTCTACAACTCGCTGCAATCGGCCACCGCCGCGTTGGAGAAGCTCGCCGGGGTGCTCGACGAACGCCCCGAGGTCGCCGAGCCGACGAATCCCGTCCCGTTGCCCCGCCGCCCGACAAACGGCGCAGGTAGCGTCGCCGACGGGGCGGCCACCGGCGGTCCGGACGGCGGCAGCGCGACCGGGGCGGCGCAGCCGGGGGCGGCGCGACCGGGGGCGGCGCGACCGGGGCGGCGCAGCCGGCAGCAGTGCAGGCGGCAGCGGTGCGACCGGCGGTCCGGGCTGCGGCGCGGTCACCTTCCGGTCGGTCTCGTTCGGGTACCGGCCCCAGGCGCCGATCCTGACCGGGCTGGACCTCAGCATCCCGGCCGGGCAGACGGTGGCGCTGATCGGGCCGACCGGCGCCGGCAAGTCCACCGTCGCCAAGCTGCTCGCCCGGTTCTACGACCCGGTCGCCGGCACCGTCCTGCTCGACGGGGTGGACCTGCGCCAGGTGGCCGATGCCGAGCTGCGCCGGGCGGTGGTGCTGGTCACCCAGGAGACGCACCTGTTCGGCGGCACCGTGGCGGAAAACATCCGGTTCGGCCGCCCGGACGCCGACGACGACGCAGTGGTCGCCGCCGCCCGGGCGATCGGCGCGCACGACTTCATCGCGGCGCTGCCCGACGGGTACGCCACCGAGGTACGCCGACGCGGCGGCCGGCTCTCCGCCGGGCAACGGCAGCTGGTCGCCTTCGCCCGCGCGTTCCTGGCCGATCCGGCGGTGCTGATCCTGGACGAGGCCACCTCGTCGCTGGACGTGCCGACCGAACGCGCGGTGCAGCAGGCGCTCGGCACCATCCTGCGGGACCGGACGGCGGTGGTGATCGCGCACCGGCTGTCCACCGTGGAAATTGCCGACCGGGTCCTCGTCCTCGACGACGGCCGGATCGTCGAGGACGGGCCGCCCGCCGAGCTGATCGCCGGCGGTGGCCGGTACGCCGCCCTGCACCACCAGTGGCGGCTGGGTATTTCGGTGCCCGACACCGGGCCGCTGCCTACCATCGACGAATGACTGATACGGCGAGGACGGCGCGTACCGGCGTTCCCGAGCGTCCGACCCTGGACGGGCTCGAGGAAACCTGGTCGCACCGCTGGCAGGAGGAGGGCACGTACGCGTTCGACCGGAGCAAGGCGGCTGTCCGGGGTCGCGGCGAGGCGTCAGACTCGCCGAGCCCGGATGGCCGTAGGTCGGACGTGTACGCGATCGACACCCCGCCGCCGACCGTATCCGGCGAGCTGCACATGGGGCACGTCTTCTCGTACACCCACACCGACCTGGTCGCCCGGTTCCAGCGGATGCGCGGTCGGATGGTCTTCTACCCGATGGGCTGGGACGACAACGGGCTGCCCACCGAGCGGCGGGTGCAGAACGTCTACGGCGTGCGCTGCGACCCGTCCCTGCCGTACGACCCGGACTGGCGGGCGCCGGAGGCTCCGGTGGACGACGCCGCCCGCAAGGATCCGACCCCGATCTCCCGGCGCAACTTCATCGAGCTGTGCGAGCGCCTGACCCTCGCCGACGAGCAGGTCTTCGAGGCGCTCTGGCGGCGGCTCGGGCTGTCGGTGGACTGGTCGCTGATGTACACCACGATCGGACCGGCCGCCCGGACCGCCTCGCAGCGGGCGTTCCTGCGCAACCTGGCCCGGGGCGAGGCGTACCAGGCCGAGGCACCGACGCTCTGGGACGTGGGCTTCGCCACCGCCGTGGCCCAGGCCGAGTTGGAGGAGCGGGAACGGCCCGGCGCGTACCACCGGCTGCGGTTCCACGGACCCGGTGGGCGGGAGGTGCTGATCGACACCACCCGGCCGGAGCTGCTGCCGGCCTGCGTCGCGCTGGTCTGCCACCCCGACGACGAGCGGTACGCGGACCTGGTCGGCGCGGTGGTGCGTACCCCCCTCTTCGGGGTCGAGGTGCCGGTGCGTGCGCATCCGCTGGCGGACCCGGCCAAGGGCACCGGCATCGCGATGGTCTGCACCTTCGGTGACCTGACCGACGTGACCTGGTGGCGGGAGCTTTCGCTGGCCACCCGGGTGGTGGTCGGTCGGGACGGCCGGCTGCTGCCGGAGCCGCCGGCCGGGGTGCCCGCCGGACCATACGCGGCGCTGGCCGGGCAGACCGTCAACGGCGCCCGGCGGAGCGTGGTGCAGCTGCTGACCGACGCCGGTGACCTGGTCGGCGAGCCGCGCCCGATCACCCACCCGGTGAAGTTCTACGAGCGGGGTGACCGGCCGCTGGAGATCGTCTCGACCCGGCAGTGGTACCTGCGCAACGGTGGCCGCGACACCGAACTGCGGGCGGCGATGCTGGCCCGGGGACGGGAGCTGCGCTGGGTGCCGGAACACATGCGGCACCGCTACGAGCACTGGGTGGGCGGCCTGACCGGCGACTGGCTGGTCAGCCGGCAGCGCTTCTTCGGGGTGCCGGTGCCGGTGTGGTACCGACTCGACGACGCTGGCGAGCCGGACTGGTCCCAGCCTCTCACGCCGGACGAGTCTTCGCTGCCGATCGACCCCGCCGAGGACGCCCCACCCGGGTACGACGAGTCACAACGCGGCGTGCCGGGTGGGTTCATCGGCGATCCGGACGTGCTGGACACCTGGGCCACCTCGTCGCTGACCCCGCAGATCGCCGGCGGTTGGGAACGCGATCCGGAGCTGTTCCGCCGGGTCTTCCCGATGGACCTGCGTCCGCAGGGCCAGGAGATCATCCGGACCTGGCTGTTCGCCACGGTGGTGCGGGCGCACCTGGAACACGGCACGCTGCCCTGGCGGACCACCGAGCTGTCCGGCTGGATCCTCGACCCGGACCGCAAGAAGATGTCCAAGTCCAAGGGGAACGTGGTCACCCCGATGGCGCTGCTGGAGCAGCACGGCTCCGACGCGGTGCGCTACTGGTCGGCAACTGGCCGGCCCGGCACCGACCTGGCCTTCGACCCGGCACAGATCAAGGTCGGCCGGCGGCTCGCCACCAAGCTGCTCAACGCGTCGAAGTTCGCCCTCGGCCTGGGCGCCGCCGACGCCTTGCGCGCCCCGGCGACCGAGCCGCTGGACCGGGCCATGCTCGCCGAACTGTCCACCGTGGTCGGTTCGGCCACCGCCGCCTTCGAGGCGTACGACCACACGGCGGCGTTGCAGGCCACCGAGTCGTTCTTCTGGCGGTTCTGCGACGACTACATCGAGTTGGTCAAGGAACGCGCCTATGGCAGCGGCACCGGGGCCGACTCGGCCCGGGCGGCCCTGGCCAACGCGCTCTCGGTGCAGCTGCGGCTGTTCGCTCCGGTGCTGCCGTACGCCACCGAGGAGGTCTGGTCCTGGTGGCGGTACGGCTCGGTGCACCGGGCGCCGTGGCCCACCACGTACGAGGTGGGCCGGGCGATCCAGGGCGCGGGCGACCCGCAGCTGCTGCGGTTGGCGTCCGACGCGTTGGGGCAGGTCCGGCGGGCCAAGTCGGAACGGAAGCTGTCCATGAAGGCGGTGGTGCCGCTGGCCGAGGCGCTCGGCCCGGCCGCACTGCTGGACCAGCTCACGGTGGTCGCCGACGACGTGCGGGCGGCCGGCCGGATCGACAAGCTCGACCTGCTTCCCGACCGCACCCCCGAACTGGTGATCGCCTGCGCGTTCTAGCCTGTCCGGAAGGGCCCCGAGGGGCCCTTCCGGACAGCTCAGCTGGTTTCGCCGGTGACCGAGAAGGAGCGCAGCCGGCTGACGGCGAGCCCGGTGAAGCCGATGCTGACCAGCACCGTCATCACCACCGCCAGCGGCACGGAGACCGTCGTGCTGAGCAGGTCCGTCGCGGCGAGCCGGTCGGCCAGGGCGATCACGTAGTGCTGGATGGAGAGCACCCGGGTGCCGGTGACCATGCTGCCGAGCAGCCCCTCCCAGATCAGCACGTAGACCAGGCCGAGCAGCACCGGTCGCCGGGTGAGCAGGCTGGCCGCCAGGAACAGCGCCGAGTACGCCACCGCACCGACCGCCGCGGCGACGGCGAGTGCCAGACCGAGGCGGACCGACTCGGCCAGCAGGCCGGCGACGAAGAGCGGCACCGCGACGGTGGTCGCGGTGACCCCGACCGCCACCGCCAGCTTCGGCAGCACGATCTGCCAGCGCGGCAGCGGGGTGGTGAGCACGTGCACCACAGTTCCGTCGTCGATCTCGGCACCGAGCACGCCGGTGCCGACGATCAGCGCGACCACCGGCAGCACCACGGCCAGCCCGAGGCCGACCAGCACCGGCGGCCCCCACGCGCTGGCCGCCACGTCCAGCCCTCGGGCCAGCGCGGCCAGCGCCACCACAAGTGCGGGCAGCGGCAGCAGCAACAGGAATCGGCGACGGCCGAACAGCCCGCGCGCGGTGATCCAGGCGACAGTGGACATCAGGCCTCCACCAGGTAGGAGAAGACGCTCTCCAGGGATTCGTCCTCGGGAATCAGCTGCCGCACCCGTATCCCTTGGGCCAGGGCGACCTTCGGCAGCACCCGGGTGAAGCCGCCGTAGTCGCCGGCCCGGACGGTCAGACCGTCGCGGCCCAACTCGACACCGGTCACCGAGGGCTCGGCCATCAGGGCCACGGCCAGCGCGCGGTCGTCGGTGGAGCGGATGGCGAAGACGTGCGGCCGGTTGGTCATCAGCCGGCGGATGGTCCGGAAGTCGCCGGAGGCGGCGAGCCGGCCGGCGACCATCACCTGCACGGTGCCCGAGACCTGCTCGACCTCTTCCAGGATGTGCGAGCTGAACAGGATGGTGCGCCCGGCGTCGCCGAGCGAGTGCAGCAGCTCCATCATGTGCAGGCGTTGGCGCGGGTCCATGCCGTTGAACGGCTCGTCCAGCAGCAGCACCTGCGGGTCGTGCACAAGCGCCGCCGCCACCCGGGCCCGCTGCCGCATGCCCTTGGAGTAGGTGCCGATCCGGCGGTCCTGCGCGCCCTCCAACTCGACCATGGCCACCGCCCGGCGGGCCGCCTCGGCCGGGTCCGGCAGCTTGTGCAACTTCGCGGTGGCCAGCACGAACTCGTACGCGGTGAGGAAGCCGTGCACCGCCTCCCGCTCGCTGACCAGCCCGAGCCGTCGGTAGACGGCGGGGTTGCGCCAGGTGGGCGCCGCGTCCAGGGTGACCGTGCCCCGGGAGGGGGCGAGGAACCCGGCCATCATGTGCAGCAGGGTGGTCTTGCCCGCGCCGTTCGGGCCGAGCAGCCCGGTCACTCCGGGGCCGAGGCTCATGCTCACGTCGTTCACCGCCACCACGTTGCCGTACCAGCGGGAGACCCCGACCAGGTCGAGGGTGCTGGTGGCGGTGGCCGGCGGGGCGGGATTGCTGATCGTGGTCATCGTGCGGCCACCTTCTCGTAGCGGGCCAGCAGCAGGGCGATGCAGCCGGTCACCAGCGCGACGGCGACAAGTGCGTACACCGGACCGTAGGCACCGAGGTCGGTGCCGAGATCGTTGGGATCGGTGATCAGTTGGTCGCGCATGGTCCAGATGCCGATGCCCTGCACCAGCGTGGAGGGTGAGGCCAGGCCGGCCAGCTGGTTGGCGACCTGCGACGGCATGATCATCAGCGTGCCGACGATCGGCGTGGTCATCAGGAAGACCGCGACGATCCCACCGGCGGCGAAGGCCCGCTTGCCGGTCAGCGCGGCGATCAGCAGGCCGACCGAGGCGAAGACCACCGCCCACAGCCCGGCGTAGAGCAGCCCGGGCAGCAGATCGAGCAGCTCGTCCCAGACCGCACGCATCCCGTCGGAGGTGAACGCGGCACCGATGAACATCACCAGCTGCGGCGCGCCGAGCAGCAGCCAGAGCCCGGTGACCAGCGCGAGCAGTTTGGCGAGCGGGTAGTCGGCGCGCGGCAGCGGCCGGGAGAAGTACAACGGGAGCACCCCGCTGCGCAGGTCGCGGGAGACCAGCTCGGGCGCGGCCACCGCGACGAAGAAGATGACCAGCCAGCTCATCGCGTCGGCGAACTGGGCGTACGTCATTACCGTCTCGCCGATCTGGCTGCTGATCGCGGTCACCGCGGCGGCCACCATCAGCACAATGCCGACCACCAGCCAGGGGAAGATCTTCGCCTTGGCGCTGCGACCCAGCCCGAAGACGGTCCGTACGCCGTGCAGGTAGAGCGCGCCGAAGACCTGCCGGCGGCCGAGCCGCGGACCGGTGTAGCGCTGGTAGCCGATGTCGTGGATGACGCCGGTCGGCTCAGGCATGGCTGCTCTCCCTGCGGGCGAAGAGTTCGGCGACCCGGTGCCGACGCTGGTCGAGCCGGTGCAGCGGCAGGTCCAGCTCGGCCACCGCGCCGATGATCAGGTCGTACGTGCCCTGGTCGGCCAGCGGGACGAGAAGCAGCCGCCCCTCCCGGCTCACCGGCAGGTCCAGCGCGGCCAACCGGGCGGCAAGCGACTCGGTGCCCTCGCTCACCTCGACGGCGAGCACGTCGGTGGCGGAGGTCATCGCGGCGATGTGGTCGGCGCGCAGCAGCCGGCCACCGTCGATCGCGACAAGCGTGTCGCAGATCCGCTCGACCTCGCCGAGCAGGTGCGAGCAGACCAGCACGGAGATGCCGAACTCGGTGCCGATCCGGTGCACCAGGGCGAGCATGGCGTCCCGGCCGGCCGGGTCGAGACCGTTCGTGGGCTCGTCGAGCAGCAGCAGGTCGGGGTCGTGCACCAGCGCCTGGGCGAGCTTGACCCGCTGCTTCATGCCGGTGGAGTAGCCGCCGACCGGGCGGTGGCGCTCCTCGTGCAGGCCCACGTGGCGCAGCGCCTCGGAGGCCCGTTCCCGGGCGACCGTACGCGGCAGGCCGCTCATTCGGCCGAGGTGGGTGACCAACTCGGCGGCGGACAGGTCGGGCGGCAGGCAGTCGTGCTCGGGCATGTAACCGACCCGGGCGCGGACCTCCGCCGCCTCGGTGGTCGGGTCGAGACCCAGCACCTGAATCCGGCCGGCGGTCGGGGTCAGCAGGCCCAGCAGCAGCTTGATCAGCGTCGACTTGCCGGCACCGTTGGCGCCGACCAGGCCGACGACGCCCGGCTCGACCGTGACGGTCAGCTCCGACAGCGCGGTGACCCCGCCGCCGTAGACCTTCGTCAACGACTCGGTTGCGATCAGTGTCACGTCGACAGCCTAGAGAGAAAAGACAACGCCACGGCCCTGGCCACGACCCGGCGTTTCCCTGATTCTGCTCCGCCGGCAACCCCTAGGGATTTGGTAACCGCTCGGGGGGCTGACTGGCACGGCGCTGTCGGAGACACTGGCGGACATGATCAGCCGCCTGCTCCGTACTCCGGTGACCTGGATCGCGGTGGCCGTACTGGCCGCCGGATCGGCGCTCGGCCTGTACTGGTTCCAGCCGTGGAAACTGTTCACCAACTCCGAAGTGGCCGAGCAGTTGACCGTCGTCGCCACGCCGGCCGGCCCGAGCGCGTCCGCCGAGCCGAGCGCGTCCGCCGAGCCGACGCCCGCCGCCACCGGGCCCACCCTGGTCGGCTCCGGCGACTTCGTCAGCCACGAGCACGAGACGTCGGGCAGCGCCCGCATCGTCCGCACCGCCGACGGGCGGCACCGGCTGGAGCTGGTCGGGCTGGACACGTCAAACGGCCCGGATCTGCGGGTGTGGCTCACCGACCAGCCGGTGCTGCCCGGCAAGGCCGGCTGGCACGTGTTCGACGACGGCCGCTGGGTCGAGCTGGGCCGGCTCAAGGGCAACCGCGGCGATCAGGGGTACGACATTCCCGCCGATCTCGACCTGGCCGGTCTGACCAGTGTCTCCATCTGGTGCAAGCGGTTCGCGGTCTCCTTCGGTGCGGCTGCGCTGGACCGGACCTGAGCCGGGTCGGAACGGACCCGCCGGACCGGACGGCAGCCGGGTCGGGCCGCACCCGGGCGAAGCGGGGTCACCAGAGCAGTGGTGCTCTCGACCGATCGGCGGAGGGCTGCGAAACTGTGTGCCGGTCGCCGGAGTTGGGGGTTCGATGAGCAACGGGTGGGTGCTGCCCGACGAGGTGCTTCGGGACGCACCGGCATACACGCCGCGTCCCGGCGAGCTCGCGGATCTGGAGCTGTTGCTGACTGGCGCGTACGCGCCGTTGACCGGCTTCATGACCCGGGCCGACCTGGTCTCGGTCAGCCGGCGTGGCCGGCTGGTCGACGGCGCGCCCTGGCCGGTCGCGGTGACCCTCCAGGTGCCCGCCGCGCTGCTCGCGCAGCTCGACCTCACCGACCCGCAACGCCGCACGATCGTGCTCACCGACGGGGAGGGCGCGCCGGTCGCGGCGCTTGAGGTGGCCGACGCGTGGCAGGTGCGCGACGGGGTGGCGGGGGTCGGCGGGGCGGTCCGCCGGCTCGGTGACGGTGGACACGGGCCGTTCCAGCGGTTGCGGCGTACGCCCGAGGAGCTGCGCGCGTTGCTGCCACCGGGCCGGGTGCTCGGGGTGATCGCCGACCGGCCGTTGCACCGGCCGCAGCTGGCCCAGATCGCGCACGCCGTGCGTACCCTCAGCGCGCATCTGCTGGTCATGATCCCGGTGGGCGAGGACGGCACCGGCGGACTGCCGCCGGAGGCGCTGGTGCGCAGCGTCTTCGCCGCCCGCGACCGGATGCCGCCGGCGACCCTGGTCGCCGTGCCGCTGGCCCGCCGGCCGGACGAGATCAGCGACGCGCTGCTGCGGGCCCGGGTCTCCGCCGCGTACGGCGTCACCCACCTGCTCTCCACCGGCGAGATGCTCTCCGGGGCCGGGCTGCGGGTGTTGGTGCCGCGCGAGCTGGCCTACGACAACCGCGACGGCCAGTGGCGCTGGCGTGAGGACATCCCGCCACGCAACCGGCGTCTCGCCCTGACCCAGCAGGAGATCGAGGACCACCTCGACCGGGGGTTCCCGCTGCCCGAGTGGCACACCCCGCCAGCGGTGGCGAAGGAGTTGAGCCGGGCCCGGCCGCCCCGGCGGCACCGGGGTCTGGTGGTCTTCCTCACCGGCCTGTCCGGCTCGGGCAAGTCGACGATCGCCCGTGGTCTCGCCGACTCCCTGCGCGAGCAGGGCGATCGCACGATCACCCTGCTCGACGGCGATGTGGTGCGGCGCGAGCTGACCGCGGGGCTGGGTTTCAGCAAGGCGGACCGGGACACGAACGTGCGGCGGATCGGCTGGGTGGCCGCCGAGATCGCCCGCCACCGGGGCATCGCCATCTGCTGCCCGATCGCGCCGTACGCCCAGGCCCGGGCGGCGGCCCGGGCGATGGCCGTCGCCGCCGGCGCGGGCTTCCTGCTGGTGCACGTCGCCACGCCGCTGGAGGTCTGCGAGCAACGCGACCGCAAGGGCCTGTACGCGCGGGCCCGCGCCGGCCTGCTCACCGGAATGACCGGCATCGACGACCCGTACGAGGAACCCACCGACGCCGAGCTGGTGGTGGACACCACCGATCTCGGTGTGCACGAGGCGGTCCAGGCGGTGCTGCACCACCTCAACGAGACCGGGTGGGTCGAGCCGCGCCTGCCGTCGGTCTGACGCGGCGGAGAAGGCGATGAAGCGTACCGAGATCAGGCTGGCCGACGGCCGGGAGCTGATCTACTTCGACGAGCGCGACGACGCCGTCCGGGATCAGCCGGACCGTCGTGAGCTGCCCCCTCCCCCACCCCCCTCGCAGCTTCGGCACGATCCGCTCACCGACGAGTGGGTGGCGTTCGCCGTGCACCGGCAGACGCGGACCTTCCTGCCGCCGGCCGACCAGTGCCCGCTCTGCCCCTCGACGGCGCAGCGGCTCAGCGAGATTCCAGCCCCGGACTACGCCGTCGCGGTCTTCGAGAACCGGTTTCCGGCCCTGGGTGGTCGGGTGGTCGAGGAGCCGGCGGAGATCACCCCGTTCACTCCGGTCCGGCCGGGCCGGGGACGCTGCGAGGTGGTCTGCTTCACCGACGACCACCACTCCTCCTTCGCGGCTCTGCCGCCGAGCCGGGTCCGCACCGTGCTCGACGCGCTCGCCGACCGGACCGTGGCACTCGGCGAACTGGACGAGGTCGAGCAGGTCTTCTGCTTCGAGAATCGGGGCGTGGAGATCGGGGTGACCCTGCACCACCCGCACGGGCAGATCTACGCGTACCCGTTCCTGCCGCCGCGTACCCGGTCGCTGCTGGCCGCGGCCCGCCGGTACGCCGAGCGCACCGGTGGGCGCAACCTCTACGCCGACGTGTTCGCCGCCGAACGGGCGGCTGGCGAGCGGGTGGTGGCGGCGAACGAGCACTGGACGGCGTACGTGCCGGCGGCGGCCCGCTGGCCGTTCGAGGTGCAGATCGCGCCGCACCGGCCGGTGCCGGACATCCCCGCGCTCACCGACGCCGAGCGGGACGCCTTCGGCCCGCTCTACCTGGACCTGCTGCGCCGTTTCGACGGGCTGTTCGGCGTGCCGATGCCGTACATCGCCGCCTGGCATCAGGCGCCGGTAGGCGTCGACCGCGAACTGGGCCATCTGCACCTGCAACTGTTCAGCATCCGGCGGGCGGCGGACAAGCTGAAGTATCTGGCCGGCTCGGAGTCCGCGATGGGCGTCTTCATCAACGACGTCGCCCCGGAACGTGCCGCCGAGCTACTGCGCGCCGCCTGATGCCCACCCCGGTCCGCCGCTCGCTGCGGCGGAGCCTGGACGCACGGCGCCCGGCGCGTCGCACGCCGCTGCCGCGCGACGAACCGGCCGGTCGCAGCCCGGGACGCAGGCCCCGGGACGCAGGGCGCGGGGGGCCCGGGACAGGGCCCCCCGCAAGGGAAGGGACGGCTGGCTGTGCACGACAGCCGGGAAGGCTGGTTGCTCGGCGTTGCTGCCGGGCGGCGGTCACGGTCAGCCTTCCGGGGACGGGACTGGCATCTCGTCCACCCGGTACAACGAGGTGCACCGGCCCGGGTGACGCGCCCGGCGGGTGGCGCGACCCGGCGTACCGGAAGCGTCGAGCCCGCCGGCACGCGGTGCCGGCGGGCTCGATGGGGTGCTGGGGTGGCTCAGGCGGCCAGGCGGCGCGCCAGGTTCTCGTCGAGCGTGTTCATGAACTCGTCGGTGGTCTGCCACGGCGCGTCCCGCGAGATCAGCAGTGCCAGGTCCTTGGTCATCTGGCCGCTCTCGACGGTGTCGACGATTACCTGCTCCAGCGTGGTGGCGAACTCGGTGACCGCCGGGGTGCCGTCCAGCTTGCCCCGGTGGGCCAGGCCCCGGGTCCAGGCGTAGATCGAGGCGATCGGGTTGGTCGAGGTCTTCTCGCCCTTCTGCCACTGCCGGTAGTGCCGGGTGACGGTGCCGTGCGCGGCCTCGGCCTCGACGGTGCGGCCGTCGGGCGAGAGCAGCACCGAGGTCATCAGGCCGAGCGAGCCGAAGCCCTGCGCGACGGTGTCGGACTGCACGTCACCGTCGTAGTTCTTGCACGCCCAGACGTAGCCGCCCTCCCACTTGAGCGCGGCGGCGACCATGTCGTCGATGAGCCGGTGCTCGTAGGTGAGGCCGGCGGCGTCGAACTCCGCCTTGAACTCGTTCTCGAACACCTCGGCGAAGATGTCCTTGAACCGACCGTCGTACGCCTTGAGGATGGTGTTCTTGGTCGACATGTAGACCGGGTAGCCACGGTCCAGGCCGTAGCGGAACGACGCCCGGGCGAAGTCCCGGATCGAGTCGTCGTAGTTGTACATGCCCATCGCGATGCCGCCGCCGGGGAACTTGGCGATCTCCATCTCGACCGGCTCCGACCCGTCGGCCGGGGTGTAGGTGATGGTCACCGTGCCCGGTCCGGGCACCACGAAGTCGGTGGCCCGGTACTGGTCGCCGTGGGCGTGCCGGCCGATGATGATCGGCTTGGTCCAGCCCGGCACGAGCCGCGGCACGTTCGACATGATGATCGGCTCACGGAAGACGACGCCGCCGAGGATGTTGCGGATGGTGCCGTTCGGCGACCGCCACATCTTCTTCAGGCCGAACTCCTCCACCCGGGCCTCGTCCGGGGTGATGGTGGCGCACTTGACGCCGACGCCGTGCTCCTTGATGGCGTTTGCGGCGTCGATGGTCACCTGGTCGTCGGTGGCGTCGCGGTGCTGGATCGACAGGTCGTAGTAGTGCAGGTCGACGTCGAGGTAGGGCAGGATCAGCTGCTCCCGGATCTGCTTCCAGATGATCCGGGTCATCTCGTCGCCGTCGAGCTCCACGACCGGGTTGTTTACCTTGATCTTCGCCATCGGCCGGCGCTCCTCTCGGGGGACACGTGCTCAAGCAGTACGAGCGTACTGGATCCGCCTCGACCGGGAGCGCCTCGGCCACCCGGTTCGCCGACGAGCGGGCGCCGGACGCGCCGTCCGGGCCTGGCGGGACTTACCCCGCCAGGCCCGGCGCATGCGCGGTGGATCAGCTGGCCTGCTCCGGGTCGTGCACCCACTGCACCAGCTGAAGGATCACCCCGTTGGGGTCGGTCACCTGGAAGAACCGCTCTCCCCAGGGCTCGGTCTGGATCGGCGTGGTGATCGGCACGCCGGCCGCCTGGATGGTGGCGTACTCGGCGTCGATGTCGTCCACCACGAAGGCCACAAGCACGCCCTCGGCCCGCTGGTGCTTCAGGCTCTCCGGCTGGAGGCTGGCCAGCCCGGTACGCAGGAAGACCAGGTTGAACCCGACCCCGTCCCGGGCCAGCGAGACGAACCCGTCGGCCGACATCTCCTCCCGGAAGCCGAAGTGCTGCTTGACGAACTCGGCCGAGGCCGACACGTCCTGGACGTTTAGCGAGATGGCGGATCCGGTGATCTGCACGGGCCCTCCCCCGGAGAGTGGAAACTTTACTTCGTACATTGTACATCGTACTGCGTACGGCGATTTGGCCTGCGAAGATCGGAGGGTGCCCAACCACCGCACCGGAGGCGGCGATCCCGCCCACACCCTGCGTCTGCTCTGGCGGCAGCCCGACGAGGGCCCGCGCCGTGGCCCACGCCAGGGTCGCTCCCTGGACGACATCGTGACCGCCGCGATCGCGCTGGCGGACGCCGAGGGGTTGGACGCGGTGACCATGCGGGCGCTCGCCCAGGCGGTCGGGGTGGCCCCGATGACCCTCTACACCTACGTGCCGGGCAAGGCCGAACTGCTCGACCTGATGCTGGACGCGGTCTACGCCGCGATGCCCAGGCCGGACCGTTCCAGCCAACCGTGGCGGGCGCGGGTGGCCGCGCTCGCCCGGGACAACCGGGACCTCTTCACCGCCCACCCCTGGGCCGCCGAGGTGGCCACCGGCCGGCCACCGCTGGGGCCGGGCCTGATGGCCAAGTACGAGCACGAGTTGAGCGCCTTCGACGGCACCGGCCTGGACGACGTGACCCGGGACGCCGCGCTCACCTACGTCCTCGACTTCGTCCGGGCCGCCGCCCGGTCGGCGGCGGATGCACGGTCGGCGCAGGGCGACAGCGCCTGGACCGACGAGCAGTGGTGGGCGGCGAACGCCCCCCTGCTGGCTCAGGTGCTCGACGAGCAGCGGTACCCGACCGCCGTCCGGGTCGGCGCCGCGGCGGGAGCGGCCCAGAACGCCGCCTACCACCCCGACCGGGCGTACGAGTTCGGCCTGGCCCGCGTCCTGGACGGCCTGGCCGCCCTGATCGACGCCGCCGAACCCATGCAAGGAAGGGCCCCTTCTTAACGCCTGCGGTATAGAAAGGGCCCCCTATTAACATTCGCGGCGGCCGGGGGTGCAACGGCGAGCGCCCCGCGACCGGTGGCCGCGGGGCGCTGTCAGCGAACTGGTCACATACTTGCGATGTCGGCCTGCTTGGCGCGGACGGCCTCGGCGGCCTCCTTCAGAGCGGCCAGCTCGTCGGCGTCCAGGTCGGTCTCGACGACCCGCCGGACGCCGTCGCGGCCGATCTCGGCCTCCACGCCCAGGTACACACCGGAGATGCCGTACTCGCCGTCGACCCAGGCGCAGACCGGCATGACCTCGCCGGAGTCCTCCACCACGGCCTTGGCCATCCGGGCAGCGGCGGCCGACGGAGCGTAGTACGCCGAGCCCGTCTTGAGCAGCGCCACCACCTCGGCGCCACCGTTGCGGGTCCGGACCACCAGCTCCTCGATCTGCTCGGCCGGCATGACGTCGCGCAGCGGCTTGCCGTCCACGGTGCTCTTCGACGGCACCGGGACCATGGTGTCGCCGTGCGAACCCAGGGTCAGCGTCTTCACCGACTTGACCGCCACGCCCAGCGCCTCGGCCACGAAGTTGGTGAACCGGGCGGTGTCCAGCATGCCGGCCTGGCCGAGCACCCGGTTACGCGGGAACTGGGTGGCGATCTGGGCCAGCGCGGTCATCTCGTCCACCGGGTTGGAGACCACGATGACGACGGCGTTCGGAGCGTACTTCGCGACGTTCTCGGCGACCTGCCGGACGATCTTGGCGTTGGTCTCCAGCAGGTCCATCCGGCTCATCCCCGGCTTACGGGGCAGACCGGCGGTGATGACCACCACGTCCGAACCCTCGATGGCCTCGTAGCCCTCGCCGTTCGGGCCGGTGGTGACGCCTACCACCTTGGTCTCGAAACCCTCCACCGGGCGCGACTGGTTGAGATCGAGCGCGATGCCCGCAGGCTTGCCCTCGATGATGTCGGTGATCACGACGGTGTCGAAGACGTCGTACTCGGCCAGACGCTGCGCGGTGGTGGAGCCGTAGAAACCGGCGCCGACGACAGTGACCTTCTTACCCATGGTCGTCCCACTCCCTGATACCAGTCGGTTTTCCGGACGGTATCAGCCATCCTGGCACCGATCAGGGCAGGGGCGGATGGCCTTCCTTACATCTCCGCGCGTTCGACGACGTTGGTGAGCAGCATGGCGCGCGTCATCGGACCGACGCCGCCGGGCATCGGCACCAGCTTGCCGGCCACCTCGGCGACCTCCACGTCCACGTCGCCGGTGTAGCGGCCCTTGCCGTCCGGGCCGATCACCCGGGTGATGCCGACGTCGACCACCACCGCGCCCGGGGTGATCATGTCGGCGGTGAGCAGGCCGGGCACCCCGGCGGCGACGATGACGATGTCGGCGGCGCGGGTGTGCGCGGCAAGGTCGAGGGTGCCGGTGTGACACAGGGTCACCGTGGCGTTCTCGCTGCGCCGGGTGAGCAGCAGCCCGAGCGGGCGCCCGACGGTGTTGCCCCGACCGACCACCGCGACGTTTGCGCCACGCAGCGGCACGTCGTGCCGGCGCAGCAGCTCCACGATGCCGCGCGGGGTGCACGGCAGCGGCCCGTCGTAGCCGAGCACCAACCGGCCCAGGTTGACCGGGTGCAGGCCGTCGGCGTCCTTGTCCGGGTCGATCAGCTCCAGCACCCGCTGGGTGTCCAGGTGGGCCGGCAGCGGCAGCTGGACGATGTAGCCGTGGCATGCCGGGTCGGCGTTCAGCTCGGCGATTGTCTCGTCGACCTGCTCCTGGGTGGCGTCCGCCGGCAGCTCCCGGCGGATCGAGGCGATGCCCACCTCGGCGCAGTCGCGGTGCTTGCCGTTGACGTACGCCTGCGAGCCGGGATCCGACCCGACCAGCACCGTACCCAACCCTGGCACGGTGCCCCGTTCCGCCAGCGCCTTCACCCGCGTCCGCAGCTCGTCCTTGATTTTCGCCGCGGTCGCCTTGCCGTCCAGAAGCCTCGCCGTCACGCCTCAGATCGTCTCACGGCCCGCTCCGTCGAGAACACGCGCCCGAGAACCGCTTAAGGAAGGGCCCCCTATTAACGCCTCGTGTATAGGAAGGGCCCCCTCTTAACGCCTAGCTCAGTGGAAGAAGTGCCGGGTGCCGGTGAGGTACATGGTCACGCCGGCCTGCTTGCACGCGGCGATGACCTCCTCGTCGCGGATCGAGCCGCCGGGCTGCACGATCGCCCGCACGCCAGCGTCGAGCAGGATCTGCGGGCCGTCGGCGAACGGGAAGAACGCGTCCGAGGCGGCGACCGCACCGCGCGCCCGCTCGGCACCGGCCCGGCTGACCGCCAAGCGAGCGGAGTCGACCCGGTTGACCTGGCCCATCCCCACGCCGACCGTCGCGCCGTCGCGGGCCAGCAGGATCGCGTTGCTCTTCACCGCGCGTACCGCCCGCCAGGCGAAGGCCAGGTCGGCAAGGGTCGCCTCGTCGGCCGCGTCGCCGGTGGCCAGCCGCCAGGTCGTCGGGTCGTCGCCCTCGGCGTCGATGGCGTCGCGCAACTGCACCAGTACGCCGCCGGTCACCTGCCGCCACTCCGCCGGCAGCGGCTGGAACTCCGGAGCCCGCAGCAGCCGGATGTTCTTCTTGGCCTGAAGCAGATCGGCCGCGCCCGGCTCGTAGCCCGGTGCCACCACGACCTCGGTGAAGATCTCGGCGATCTGCCCCGCCAGTTCCACCGAGACCGGCCGGTTGACCGCGATCACGCCACCGAACGCGGAGACGGGGTCGCAGGCGTGCGCCTTGCGGTGCGCCTCGGCCACGTCCGCACCGACCGCGATGCCGCACGGGTTGGCGTGCTTGATGATCGCCACCGCCGGCTGGTCGGCGAAGTCGTTCGCCGCCCGCCACGCAGCGTCCGCGTCGACGTAGTTGTTGTACGACATCTCCTTGCCGTGCAACTGCTCGGCCTGAGCCAGGCCGGACGGACTGGCCGGGTCGGTGTAGAGCGCGGCGGCCTGGTGCGGGTTCTCGCCGTAGCGCAGCACCGCCTGCCGGCGCAGCGCCTGCCCGGCGAACTCCGGCCAGCCGTCGGCGGCCGGGGCGAGGGTGCTGGCGAACCAGTCGGCGACCGCCACGTCGTACTCGGCGATGTCGGCGAAGGCCCGCGCGGCAAGCGCCCGGCGCTGCGCCAGCGTGAAGCCGCCGGCTTCGAGCGCGGCCAGCAGCATCGGGTACGCGGCCGGGTCGGTCACCACCGCCACCGAGGCGTGGTTCTTGGCGGCGGCGCGCACCATCGCCGGGCCGCCGATGTCGATCTGCTCGACGCACTCGTCCTGGCTGGCGCCGGAGGCGACGGTCTGCTGGAACGGGTACAGGTTGGAGACCAGCAGGTCGATCCCGGCGATACCGTGCTCGGTGAGCTGGGCGGCGTGGGCGTCCTTGCGCAGGTCGGCGAGGAGGCCGCCGTGGATGCCCGGGTGCAGCGTCTTCACCCGGCCGTCGAGGATCTCCGGGAAGCCGGTCACCTGCTCGACTGCGGTCACCGGCACACCGGCACCGGCGATCGTCGCGGCGGTGCTACCGGTGGAGACGATCTCGACGCCAGCGGCGTGCAGTGCCCGGGCCAGCTCGACCAGGCCCGTCTTGTCGTAGACGCTCACCAGTGCCCGCCGCACCGGACGACGCCCGTCCTGGATGGAACCCACTCCGACCTTGACCTTTCTTCCGGTGATCGTCCAGCCCTCGCGGACCAGCCGGCCCACCTGCTCGACGAGTTGCTGCCGCTCGGCTTCCTTGATGCGCTCGGTGAGCGTGTCGACGTCGTCGTCGTCGCGGACCGGCACCGTCACCTGCGCGACGATCGGGCCGGTGTCCATCCCGGCATCGACGAAGAAGAGGGTCGCCCCGGTGACCTTCACCCCGTAGGCGAGGGCGTCGCGCGGGCCGTGGATGCCGGGGAAGGCCGGCAGCAGGGTGTTGTGCGTGTTGAGGTAGCGGTCGCCGAAGGCGGCGAGGAACCGGGGCCCGACCAGCTTCAGGAAGCCGGCGGAGATGACCAGGTCGGGCCGGTGCTCGGCGACCCGCGCGGTGAGCGCGGCGTCCCACTGCTCGCGGTCCGCATGGTCCTTGACCCGCTCCACGAAGGTCGGTACGCCCGCCGCGCCGGCCCGGTCCAGCCCGGCGATCCCGTCGCGGTCCGCGCCCACCGCGACCACCCGTGCGCCGTACGCCGGGTCTGCGGTCGCGTCCAGCAGGGCCTGGAGGTTGCTCCCGGAGCCGGAGACGAGGACGACGATGCGGGCGGGCTCGGTCACCGGCACACCCTATCCGGCGGCCGGTCGGCGTCCGGACGCTGGGCAGCGCCCCCTTCGCTGATCACCTGGGTCGCACGGACCGGGTACGCTGCCGGTCGCTCGGACCGGCGCACCTGCGGCCCGACCCCTTCCGCGAACATGTCTAAGGAGCACCCGCCATGCAGCCCGGATACCCCTCTCAGCCACCCCAGCAGATCGACAACAACATGACAATGTCGATCGTCGCGATCTTCCTGTTCTGGCCGCTGGCCATCCCGGCGATCATCAACGCGTCGAAGGTCAACCCGCTGCTCCAGCAGGGCGACTACGCCGGTGCCCAGGCCGCGGCGGCCGAGTCGAAGAAGTGGTCCAAGTGGGCCCTGATCGTCGGCATCGCCTGGATCGTGCTGATCATCATCTGCTGCGTGGGCACCAGCCTGCTCGGTGCGGCCAGCAACAGCGCCCTGGGCTACTGAGCCCGGATGCACTCCGGTAACCCCGGTCAGGACCCGTACGGCCAGCAGCCGCCGTACGGGGATCCGACCGCTGCACCCGCCGACAACCCGTACGCCCCGCCACCGGCCAACCCGTACGCCCCGCCACCGGCCAATCCGTACGCTTCGCCGGCCGAACCGTACACGCCGCCGGTCGACCCGTACGCCCCGGCGGCCGAGCCGGGTACGCCACCGGTCGACCCGTACGGCCAGCAGCCGCCCACCTCGGGACAGCCGTACGAGTCACCGGCCTCGGGGCAGCCGTACGAGCCGCCGGCCTCGCCCGCGCCGTACGACCCGTACGCGCCGCCGCCCGCCGGGCAGCCCTCGGCGTACGGGTCGCAGTACGGGCAGCCCTACCCGCCGACGTACGCCCCGCAGCCGTACGGCGGCACGCCGATGTACCCGAACGCCGGCTTCGCCGGGCCGGGCGGCCAGGAGAACACCCTCGGCCTGGTGGCGATGATCCTCGGCATCGCGGCGATCCCGTTGAACTGCTGCTACCTCGGCATCCCGCTGGGGTTGGCCGCGGTCATCACCGGCTGGCTGGGCAAGCAGAAGGCCGACCAGGGTCTGGCCAGCAACTCGGGGCAGGCCCTCGCCGGCCTGATCTGCGGCGCGGTCGGCCTCCTGCTGGGCTTGCTGCACATCGTGCTGCTGACGGTGAACTTCGCCCTGCCGGTGTAACCCTGAGCCGACTGGGTTCGCGGGGTGTCCCGGAATACCGGGACACCCTTCGACCTTTTCCGGCCTGGTCAGGCCGGGTCTTCCCCGGCCTGGCCACGCCACGTCGGTCCCGGCCTGGTCAGGTCGGGTCTCAGGGCAGGCCGATCAGATCGCACATCCGGCGCATCTGCTGGTCGAAGTACTCCTCCCGGGCCTCGATCAACCCATCGAGCTGACCGAACAGTTCGAAGCTGACGGCGCCGAAGCAGTGGATCCAGCCGACGGTGCCCCGGGCGAGCAGTGCCGCGGGGAGCCCGGGAAAGAGGGTGTCGCGGACGGCGGTGAGGTCGGCGTGCACCGCGCCGGGTAGCTCACCGGGGCCGGGATCGGTGAGACTGCCTGCGGTGTGGCCGTCGACCAGGATCGTGATCAGGGTGGCCGGGGTCCGGGCAGCCGCCGTGATGGTTTCCGGCGGAGCGGCGTAGCCGGGCACCGGGCTACCGAAGAGCAGGGCGTACTCGGCGGGACGGGACAACGCCCAGCGGCGTACCGCGTGGCAGACGGCGAGCCACCGGCCGCGCAGGTCGGCACGGTCGGTGACCTCGGCGTCGCCGGCCCGGGCGGCGTCGCCGAGGGCGTGGTAGCCGTCGACGATCAACGCGGTGATCGTCGGGCGGACCGCCGCCAGCATTGAGGCGACGTCGTCGTCGGGCGGACCGCCGCCAGCGATCAGGCGGCGGCGTCCTCGGGCGGACCGTGCCAGCGGTCAGGCGGCCAGTTGGGTGAGCCAGCGGGTGGCGGCGGCACCGAGCACCGCGCCCGCACCGATCACCAGGGTCGCCGCGAGCCCCACCTGCCAGCCGACCGGGCCGACCTCGGCCAGCCGACCCGCGCCGACCGGCCCGCCGGAAGCCTCCGCGACCAGGCCCAGCAGCAGGCCGGTCACCGGCCCGGCGAGCGCGGCCGGAAAGAGCACCGCCCCCCAGCTCAGCGGGGTCCGCCCAGCGGCGACCGGGCGGAGCAACCGGCGGGCCAGCCACCCGCCGACGGCCATCCCCACCAGGGCGGGCAGGGCCAGGATCGCGGCCGACCAGAAACCGTCGACCGGCCCGCTGGGCAGCCCGGCGAAGAGCGGCAGCGCCGGCAGCGCGCCGACGGAAACCTCACTGGTACGCACCGCCGTGTCGGTGCCCACGGCAAAACCGGGGCCGAGCAGGTAGCTGGTCGACCAGACGGTGGCGTTGGGCACGTAGGCCAGGCTCACCAGGGTGATGCCGGCCTGCCCGGCCACGCCGGTGCGGTAGGCGCCGATCAGGTCGGCCGCATCGCCGCCGCCGGTCGCCACGGCCAGCCCCGCCACGGCCGCACCCGCACCGAGCAACACCAGCCCGGCCACCAGCCCGGCCCGGAGCCCCTCCCGCAACGGCGTCGCTACCCGCGCAGCGAGCGCCTCGGCCACCCGGCTGGTGCGGGCGGCACCGAGGCCGGCGGCGAGCGTGCCGACGACAACGAGCGTCAGCCCGGCCCGCAGCGGCGAGACGCCGGACCCGGCCAGCATCGCGGCGAGCACACCCAGCAGGGCGTACGCGATGCCGACCGCCAGCGCGGCGACGAGCGTACGGCTCGGTGACCGGCTGCCGCGGGCCCCGGTCGCGCGGGTGACGTGCACCCCGGCGCGGATGAGCCGCCACACCGCCAGCGCGGTCACCGCGAGCGGTGCCAGGCCGAGCGAGCCGGCGGCGGTGACCAGCGGCACCCCGTGACCGAGCAACCAGCCGGCCGCCCCGGCGCGACCCGCGCCGAGCAGGCTGGCCGCGCCTTCGCTGAGCTGGAAGAGCCAGAGCACGAGCGCCACCGGCAGCCAGGAGGTGAGGGCGGCTCCACCGGCGGCGACCAGCGCGGCGACCACCAGCGGCGGGTGGCTGCGACCGGCTGGTTCGTCGCGCGGCAGCGGCGTTCGACGCGGCGGGCCGGCGCGGCCGGGCGGCCGGGCACCGGCGCCGCGACCGTCGGTGGCCCGGCGAGGCTGGTCAGGGGTGACAAAGGACATCGGCTCTACTCTGGCATGCCGCGTCGGCGTCGGCTGTCCGACACCGGGTCACCAGGGCGTTTATTCGGCCTGATCGCAAGTGGCGCCGCCCGCGTCGGTCTAGCCTCGGCAACAGGGCCGCGACCCACGTCGCAGCAGCCGATGTTCGGAGGGAAGCCGTGAACGCTCCGTATCCACCGCCCCCACCGCCGCCCGCGGGTCGGGACCGCACCACGCTCTGGGGCGTGCTGGGCATCGTGACCGGGCTGCTCTGCTGCGGCGTCCTCGGCATCGTCTTCGGCTGGTTGTCGATCCGCGACGCGCGACGGTACCGGCAGTCGCCCATCCTGGGTTACCTGGCGATCGCCTTCGGGGTGCTGAACATCGTCATCAGCCTGATCCTGCGGGCGACCGGGAACTACCCGTACTGGAACCGCTGAGAGGCCGACCCGAGGGTCGGCCTCTCAGCGATTGTCCGGACCGTCAGCGGGCGGACATGATCTCGCGCATCAGCTTCGCGGTCTCGGTCGGCGTCTTGCCGACCTTCACCCCGACCGCCTCCAGTGCCGTCTTCTTGGCGTCGGCGGTGCCCGCCGAGCCGGAGATGATGGCGCCGGCGTGCCCCATGGTCTTGCCGGGCGGGGCGGTGAAGCCGGCGATGTAGCCGACCACCGGCTTGGTGACGTTCGCCTTGATGAACTCGGCAGCCCGCTCCTCGGCGTCGCCGCCGATCTCACCGATCATCACGATGGCGTCGGTGTCCGGGTCGGCCTCGAACGCGGCAAGCGCGTCGATGTGCGTGGTCCCGATGATCGGGTCACCGCCGATACCGACGCAGGTCGAGAAGCCGATGTCGCGCAGCTCGTACATCATCTGGTAGGTAAGCGTGCCGCTTTTGCTGACCAGGCCGATCCGGCCGGCACCGGTGATGTCGGCCGGGATGATGCCGGCGTTGGCGGCCCCCGGGGAGGCGATGCCGGGGCAGTTCGGACCGATGATCCGGGTCCGCTCCCCCCTGGCCACGTTGTACGCCCAGAAGGCGGCGGTGTCGTGCACCGGTACGCCCTCGGTGATCACCACGGCCAGCGGGATCTCGGCGTCGATGGCCTCGATGACCGCGCCCTTGGTGAACTGCGGCGGGACGAAGATGACGGTGACGTCGGCACCGGTGTCCTTCATCGCGTCGGCGACGTTGGCGAAGACCGGCAGCTCGGTGCCGTCGAAATCGACGGTGCTGCCCGCCTTGCGCGGGTTGACGCCACCGACGACGTTGGTGCCGGCGGCGAGCATCCGCCGGGTGTGCTTGGAACCCTCGGAGCCGGTCATCCCCTGAACGATGACCTTCGAGTCCTTGGTCAGCCAGATAGCCATGTCGTCAGACCCCCGCAGCCGCCAGCTCGGCGGCCCGCTCGGCCGCGCCGTCCATGGTGTCGACCCGCTCGATGAGCGGGTTTTTCGCGCCGTCGAGGATCGCCCGACCGGCCTCGGCGTTGTTGCCGTCAAGGCGGACGACAAGCGGCTTGCTGACCTGCTCGCCGCGCTCCTGGAGCAGGGCCAGCGCCTGGACGATGCCATTGGCGACCGCGTCGCAGGCGGTGATGCCGCCGAAGACGTTGACGAAGACGCTCTTGACCGAAGGGTCGGAGAGCACGATCTCCAGACCGTTTGCCATCACCGCGGCGCTCGCGCCACCGCCGATGTCGAGGAAGTTGGCCGGCTTGACGTTGCCGTGCCGCTCACCGGCGTACGCGACCACGTCGAGCGTGGACATGACCAGGCCGGCGCCGTTGCCGATGATGCCGACCTCACCGTCCAGCTTGACGTAGTTGAGGTCCTTCTCCTTGGCGGCCTGCTCCAGCGGGTCGACGGTGGCCTGGTCGACCAGGGCCTCGTGGTCCGGGTGCCGGAAGCCGGCATTTTCGTCCAGCGAGATCTTGGCGTCCAGCAGCAGCAGCTTGCCGTCCTTGGTCTTGGCCAGCGGGTTCACCTCGACAAGCGTGGCGTCCTCGGCGACGAACGCCTGCCACAGGCCGACCGCGATCTCGACGACCTGGTCGGCGAGATCGGCCGGGAAGCCGGCGGCCTCGACGATCTCCCGGGCCTTCGCCTCGTCCACGCCCTTGACGGCGTCGATCGGGGCCTTGACGACCTTCTCCGGGGTCTCGGCGGCGACCTGCTCGATGTCCATGCCGCCGGCGACGCTGGCGATGCAGAGGAAGGTGCGGTTCGCCCGGTCGAGCAGGTACGAGAAGTAGTACTCCTCGGCCACGTCCGCGGTCACCGTGATCATGACCTTGTGGACCGTGTGGCCCTTGATGTCCATGCCGAGGATGTCGGTGGCGCGGGCCACCGTCTCCTCCGCGCCCTCGGCCAGCTTGACGCCACCGGCCTTGCCTCGCCCGCCTACCTTCACCTGCGCCTTGACGACCACCCGGCCGCCGAGGCGTTCGGCGATCGCGCGGGCCTCCTCCGGGGTCGTGGCGACGCCGCCGGCGAGCACGGGCAGTCCGTGCCGCTCGAACAGGTCCCGCCCCTGGTACTCGTACAGGTCCACGATTGCGCGTCCCGTCCCGTCTCCGCGGCGCACCGTCGCGCCGCCACCAGCGTATGGAAAGAAAACAGTGCAATGCCTGACATCAGTTGAAGTTGAGGCAGGCCATTGGGCGCAGCCTAGCGATGCCGGCACGGCCGGCAACCGAGCGGGTGCGCGGTGTGCGGTAATCCACAGCCGCACTCCACACTGTGTCACCGAGCCGCAGCGGAGCTGCCGGTATCACCCGTTCGGGCGATCTTGCGCGACCGGAATCGCAGGTCCGGCGAGGTCCGTAACCCCGGGCCAAGGCCGTCGTTGAGTCAGGTGTCGGCGCGCTGAGCAGCGCGAAGACGCGAAAAACGGCCGATGCCCTGTCGGTCGAGGGGTGGCGGCGGGGCATCGTGCATAGAGGGGCCGGGCGTGTGAGGGGTGCGTCCGGCCCCTCCCCTTTTGTGTCCACCGCTTTGTGTCCACCGCTTTTGTGTCCACCGCCGGCACGGACGCCAGCCCGGTTCCCCGACGGACACCAGCCCGGTGCACTTACCGACGCCAAGCGCCTACGAACGACCGCCAGGTCGGTTCACCGAAGGCCGGCAGGTCGGGCCCGGTGACGGGTGGACCACTCAGCCCACCGGCTGCGCGACGTTCTCCCGGACCCAATCCACGATGGACTGGGTCGTCGCGCCCGGCGTGAAGATCTTGGCCACGCCGAGCTGCTCCAGCTCCGGAAGGTCGGCATCGGGGATGATGCCCCCGCCGAAAACCACGATGTCCCGGGCGTCCCGCTCGTCGAGCAGTTCCAGCACCCGCCGGAACAGCGTCATGTGCGCGCCGGAGAGCACGGAGAGTCCGACCGCGTCGGCATCCTCCTGGATCGCGGTCTCCACGATCTGCTCCGGCGTCTGGTGCAGGCCGGTGTAGATGACCTCCATGCCGGCGTCCCGGAGGGCGCGGGCCACCACCTTGGCGCCACGGTCGTGGCCGTCCAGGCCCGGCTTGGCGACGACGACCCGAACACGAGAGCTCATCTGCGCATCCCTTTCACCGGCTCCGCGGCACTCAGCTGAACGAACGGTAACCCGCCCGACCGGAGCCGGGGAACTGGGGCGGGCCGGTATGACGGAACCCGGCGCCACCATAACCTCACACAGAGATACGGGTGGCGCGGGCGGAGTCAAGCGGGACGACTCCGCCGATCGGTCACTGTGCGCGACGAACGGCTGATAACCGGGGCGCCTCTCCAGCACCCCGAGCCATGACAATCTCGGACGGATTCGGACAGAACGGAGCGGCGAATTCGGCGCTCCGGCTTGTGACTCGACTGCCGGTTGGCTAACGTGTGCACGGTTGTCATCAGGCCTACGGACGGGTGACGACGCGATCAACCGCCGTTCGGGTCCCTGATCCGGAGGCCGGTCGACCGCATCGGAACCCCGACAACGGAGGGTATGCGTGCGCCAGCGCCTGTCGTCTGAGCCCGATCGATATCGCGGCCGTCGCCGCGTACCCACCCCCCCGAGAAGCCGCTACGCAGCGGTCGTCACCACCGCCTTCGTCGGTGCCGGTGTGGTGGCCCTGGGTGCCGGCGCACTGCCGGACGCCAAGAGCGTCAGCCCGTCGGTCCTCGACGAGCTGAAGCAGGCCTCGATCAGCAGCCAGGGCCTCGCGGACCGGGCCGACGCCGCCGATCGGGCCTCCCGCGACGGTCGAGACGGCCCGGAGATCGTCGAAGACTCCGGCGTCTGGCTGCTGCCCCTCCAGGGCTACGACTTCAAGTCCCCGTACGGCATCCGCTGGGGCAAGCTGCACACCGGCGTCGACCTGGTCGCCCCCGAGGGGACCCCGTACGTCGCGATCCACGAGGGCACGGTCACCAAGGCCGGCTGGTTCGGCGGCTACGGCAACGCCGTGATCGTCCAGCACGCCGACGGCAGCGAGGCGATCTACGGTCACTCCTCCGAGCTGAGCGTCCGCGAAGGCCAGCAGGTCAAGGCCGGCGACCAGCTCGGCCTGGTCGGCAACACCGGCCACTCGTACGGCTCTCACCTGCACCTGGAGATCCATGTCAAGGGCAAGCCGCTAGACCCGGTGCCGTGGCTGGTGGAGCGCGGAGTGGACATCAAGCTGCAAACCGAGGCAGTTTACAGCGAGGTAATCGAGGACTGACGCCTCGTAACGCCCGTTGACCGCCCGGATCGATCGATCCGGGCGGTTTTTCGTTGCCCGTCAACCAGAAAAGTGTCCCACCTCACAGCTGCAACTGTGGCGGACACCACCGGGCATCGACGCCGCCGCATCGGTCAGTCAGGCACAACCGAACCCAGAGCCGGACAGCCCGCCGACTCACCATCGGCACCCACCCCCACCCGGTACCCGGGGCGGACCGGACCGACACCAGGATTTCCAGGTCACGTACCACTCGATCCAGTGAGGTCCCGTCGTGCAGGACGACAGCTCCACCCCGAACCGGAACATCCCCGACGCCCCGGCCCGGCACCGCCGCCGCATCGGCTCGCGTGGCCGATACCTGGTCGTCGGTGCGGTCGCCCTGGTCGGGCTCGGCCTTGGCGGGGTCGCCGTGGCCAGCCGCGACGACCGCCCCACCCCCAGCCCGGTCGCCCACGACGCGCAGGCCCGGGCCGAGGCCGCCGACCGCGCCGACCGGTCGGCCCGCGAACCTGTCACCTCCGCCACGCCGGCCAGCCCGACGCCGTCGGCGAGCCCGACCGCAAGCGCCAGCCCGACCGCGAAACCGAGCCCGAAGGCCACCAGGACCACCAAGGCCGCGCCGAAGCCGAAGCCGACCAAGAGCGCGGCGCCGAAGTCGTCCTGGGTGCTCCCGATGGCCGGTGCCGCCATCACCTCGTGCTACGGCCCCCGCTGGGGCACCCTGCACGCCGGCATCGACTTCGCACTGCCCGCCGGCACCCCGGTCCGGGCCGCCTTCGGCGGCACCGTCACCAAGGTCGGCGACGTCGGCGACGGGTACGGCATCTCGGTCGTCATCGACCACGGCAACGGCTACCTCACCCACTACGCCCACCTGAGCATCGCCAAGGTGAGCGTGGGCGCGAAGGTCAGCACCGGGCAGACCATCGGCCTGGAGGGCTCCACGGGCGATTCCACCGGCCCGCACCTGCACTTCGAGGTGCATCAGGGACAGATGTGGAACCAGATCGACCCGGCGCCCTTCCTCCGCGCCCGGGGCATCGACGTGGCCTGCTGAGCCGGTAGGCGATCAGATCTTCTCGACCGGGGCGTGCCGTAGCACCAGCCAGAGGGTCTGATCGCCGAAGTCGATCTGGGCCCGGGCGCCGGGCCCGTGTCCCTCCACGGCCAACACCCGTCCCAGCCCGTACCGCTGGTGGTTCACCCGGTCCCCGGCGGCGACCTTCGGGCCCTGCGGCAGCTCGCTCGCGGTGGTCAGCCGGCTGCCGTCGACGCCGAGCTTGCGGGCCAGCTGGACGGCTCTCGGGGTACCCCCGGTGAAGCCGCCACCGGCCCGCTCGGCGCGACCACCCACACCGCCACCGGTGCCGTTCCAGGAGGTGTACGACCCCTCGGTCCGCTCCCAGCGGACCAGCTCGGGCGGCAACTCCTCGACGAACCGGGACGGCGGGTTGTAGGCCGGCTGACCCCAGGCCGAACGGGTGACCGCCCGGGAGAGGTAGAGCCGCTGCCGCGCCCGGGTGATGCCGACGTACGCCAGCCGCCGCTCCTCCTCCAACTCCCGGGTGTCGCCAAGCGAGCGCAGATGCGGGAAGACGCCGTCCTCCAGGCCGGTCAGGAAGACCACCGGGAACTCCAGCCCCTTGGCGGTGTGCAGCGTCATCAGGGTGACCACGCCCTGGTGGTCCGGGTCGTCCGAGGGGACCTGGTCGGCGTCGGCGACAAGCGCGACCTGCTCCAGGAAACCCGCCACGGTGGCGCGCTGGCCCTCCGCCGCGGTCGCCTCGACCCGTTCGGTGTACTCGCGGGCGACGCTCACCAGTTCCTGGAGGTTGTCCAGCCGTCCGGCGTCCTGCGGATCGAGGCTCTCCTCCAGCTCGGCCAGATAGCCCGAGCGGGCCAGGATCGCCTCCAGCACCTCCTCCGGGGTGCCCTCGGCGGCCAGTTCGCGGGCCGAGTCGAGCAGCGCCACGAACTCGGCGATGCCGTTGGCCGCCCGGGTCGAGATGCCCGGCGCGTCCTTGGCCCGCCGCAGCGCCGCACCGAAGGAGATCCGGTCGCGGCCGGCCAGCGCCTCCACGCACGCCTCGGCGCGCTCGCCGATGCCTCGCCGTGGCGTGTTGAGGATCCGCCGCAGGCTCACCGTGTCGTCGTCGTTTACCACCGCACGCAGGTAGGCCAGCGCGTCGCGGACCTCCTTGCGCTCGTAGAAGCGCACCCCACCGACGACCTTGTACGGCAGGCCGAGCCGGATGAACACCTCCTCGAAGACCCGGGACTGGGCATTGGTGCGGTAGAAGACCGCTACGTCACCCGGGCGGGCCTGCCCCGCGTCGACCAGCCGGTCGATCTCCCGGGTCACCCAGTCCGCCTCGGCGTGCTCGGTGTCGGCCACGTACGCGACGATCGGCTCGCCGGCGCCGGCATCGCTCCACAGCCGCTTCGGCTTGCGGGAGGTGTTGCGGTCGATCACCGCGTTCGCCGCGTTCAGGATGGTCTGGGTGGAGCGGTAGTTCTGCTCCAGGAGGATGGTGCGGGCGTCGGTGAAGTCGCGTTCGAATTCGAGGATGTTGCGGATCGTCGCGCCCCGGAAGGCGTAGATCGACTGGTCGGCGTCGCCGACCACGCACAGCTCCGCAGGGTCGAGCCCCTCGGTGCCGGAGACCAGCTCCTTGATCAGGATGTACTGCGCGTGGTTGGTGTCCTGGTACTCGTCGACCAACACGTGCCGGAACCGGCGTCGGTAGGTCTCGGCGACGTGCGGATGCGACTGGAGCAGGTGCACCGTCGTCATGATCAGGTCATCGAAGTCGAGCGCGTGCGCCTCACGCAGCCGCCGCTGGTAGAGCGCGTACGCCTCGGCCAGCGCCCGCTCGTTGGGCCCGGTGGCCCGAGCGGCGAAGGTCTCCGGGTCGACCAGCTCGTTCTTCAGGTTGGAAACCTGGGCGGCCAGACCGCGCGCCGGGTAGCGCTTCGGGTCCAGGTCGAGCTCGCGGGCGACAAGCTGCATCAGCCGGCGCGAGTCGTCGGCATCGTAGATCGAGAACGTCGACTTGAGGCCGGCGTGCTCGTGCTCGGCCCGCAGGATCCGGACGCAGGCGGAGTGGAAGGTGGAGACCCACATCAGTCGGGCCCGGGCACCGACCAGGGCGGCCACCCGCTCCTTCATCTCACCGGCGGCCTTGTTGGTGAAGGTGATCGCGATGATCTCGCCGGGGTGCACGTCCCGGGCGGCGAGCAGGTACGCGATCCGGTGGGTCAGCACCCGGGTCTTGCCGGAACCGGCACCGGCGACGATCAACAGCGGCGAACCGGCATGGGTGACCGCGTCCCGCTGGGGACCGTTGAGGCCCTCGACCAGTTGCAACGGATCGAGGCGACCAGGCGCGGGCCGGTGCGCCGGCAGCGCCCGCGCGGACTCGGACGGGGACGCGGAAATGTCGAAGAGAGGATGCATCGCACGCCGAGTCTATGCCGCCCGCCAGACATCCCCCGCCCGCCTCGACCGCTGTGCAAGGAAGGGCCCCTTGTTAACGCCTCCGGTAGAGCAGGGGCCCCTTCTTAACGGCTTTCCTTGCGCGCCGCCGGGTCCGGGCGGCATACTCAACGGCGTGTTCGAGCAGCGCTACTACTTTTTCTACGGCTCCGGGAGTCCGGCAGCCGTAGGTCGCGCCTGATCGACAAGACCTGCGAAAGCCCCGGGCTCCTCGGAGTCCGGGGCTTTTTCGTCCCGGGATCCGGGCACCGGGCACCAGACCGTGAGAGGTACCCGAAGATGACAGACGTGATGGAGCAGAGTGGCGTCCCGGCCGGCGCCGGCCCGAGCTCGACTGGCAACGGCCCCGCCGGTAACCTCGGGCCCGCGCCGGGCAACCCGGGCACCGGCACCACGGAACCGATCGCCGCCGCCCGGATCGCCGAGATCCGGGTACGGATCGACGAGATCGACCGCACCCTCATCGAATTGTGGCAGGAGCGGGCCGCGCTGTCCCGCGAGGTCGGCGCGACCCGGATGGCCTCCGGCGGGACCCGGCTCGTGCTCTCCCGGGAACAGGAGATCCTGGAGCGCTTCCGCTCCGAGCTCGGCGCCGACGGCACCCAACTCGCCCTGCTGCTCCTGCGCGCCGGTCGCGGCCCACTCTGAGCGCCGAACCAGTGTCAGGTACGCCGGCACCCGCCGAGCCGGCCGGTGTCACGTACGCCGGCCCCGCCGAGCCTGGACGCAAGCCGCACCAGGACCCGGGCCGCAACCGGGGCGCGGCACGGGACCCCGGCCGCAACCGGGACGCGGCACGGGACCCCGGTCGCAACCGGGACGCGGCACGGGACCCGGGCCGCAACCGGGACGCGGCACGGGACCGGGGCCGCAACCGGGACGCGGCACGGGACCGGGGCGCCGGCCGTTGATGACGGCCGACGCCCCGGATCACTGAGGAGGCACTACCTTCACCGCCGTTCCCGGTATGGATGGTCCGGTGCGACGGTGTCTGTGGGGCTACTCCGTCGCGTGCACCACGTCGCGTACCTCGGCGAAGTGGCAGGCGCTCGGGTGGCCGGACTTGTCCCGGATCTGAAGGAGCGGCTCCTGCTCGGCGCAGATGTCCTGGGCTTTCCAGCAGCGGGTGCGGAATCGGCAGCCCGACGGCGGGTCGGCCGGCGACGGCACATCGCCGGTCAGCACGATCTGGTCCCGGTGCCCGCGCAGCTTCGGGTCCGGCACCGGCACCGCCGACAGCAGCGCCTGGGTGTACGGGTGGGTGGGGCTCTCGTAAATCTCGTCCTCGGTGCCGATCTCGACGATCTTGCCGAGGTACATGACCGCGACCCGGTCGGCGATGTGCCGGACCACCGACAGGTCGTGGGCGATGAAGATGTACGACAGGCCCAGCTCGTTCTGGAGCTTCTCCAGCAGGTTGATCACCTGCGCCTGGATGGAGACGTCCAGGGCCGACACCGGCTCGTCACAGAGGATGATCTCCGGGTTGAGCGCCAGGGCCCGGGCGATGCCGATCCGCTGCCGCTGGCCGCCGGAGAACTGGTGCGGATACCGGTTGATGTGGTCGGGGTTGAGACCGACCAGCTCCAGCAGCTCTTGCACCTTGCCCCGCCGCTCGCCCTTCGGCACCACGTCCGGGTGCACCTGGAACGGCTCGCCGATGATGTCGCCGACCGTCATCCGTGGGTTCAGCGACGTGTACGGGTCCTGCATCACCAGTTGGATGTTGCGCCGGCCCCGCCGGCGCTCCTCGCCACCGACCTTGGACATGTTCTTGCCCTGCACGAACAGGTCACCGGAGGTCGGCGTCTCCAGCCCGACCAGCATCCGGGCCAGCGTCGACTTGCCGCAGCCGGACTCGCCCACGATGCCGAGCGTCTCGCCCCGGCGCAGTTCGAGGTTTACCCCGTCCACCGCGCGCACCGCGCCGTACTGCTTCCTGAAAACGATTCCCCGGGTCAGTGGGAAGTGCTTGACCAGGTTCCTGGTCTCCAGCACCAGATCACTCATCGCCCTTGACCTCCTTCCAGAAGTGGCAGGCGGCCGTCCGGCTCGGCGACACCTGGTACAGCGGTGGCGCGGGATCCTTCCGGCAGACGTCCTGCGCGTACCGGCACCTGGGGTTGAACGCGCAACCCGGCGGAATGTTGGTAAGTGCCGGCGGCAGGCCCTTGATGGCGCTGAGTTCCTGGCCCTTGAGGTCCAGGCGCGGGATCGACTCCAGCAGCCCCTTGGTGTACGGGTGTGCGGGGCTGGCGTAGATGTCGTTCACGCCGGCTTCCTCGATGACCCGGCCGGCGTACATGACCGAGATCCGGTCAGCCACGTCGGCCACCACACCCATGTCGTGGGTGATCAGCACCAGGCCCATGTTCCGTTCCCGCTGCAACTCGGCCAGCAGCGCCATGATCTGGGCCTGCACCGTCACGTCCAGCGCGGTGGTCGGCTCGTCGGCGATCAACACCTCGGGGTCGAGGGCCAACGCCATCGCGATCATGACTCGCTGCCGCATACCGCCGGAGAACTGGTGCGGGTAGTCGTTCACCCGCTGCTTGGCCGCCGGGATCTTGACCAGGTCGAGCAGCTCGACGGCGCGCGTCTTGGCGTCCTGGCGGGACATCCCCCGGTGCTTGCGGAACAGCTCGGCGAGCTGGAACCCGACGGTGAAGACCGGGTTCAGCGCGGAGAGCGCGTCCTGGAAGATCATCGCGATCCGGTTCGCCCGCACCTTGCGGCGCTCGGACTCCGGCAGCTTGAGCAGGTCGACGCCGCGGTAGAGGATCTCCCCACCGGTGATGAAGCCGGGTGGCGTGTCCAGGATGCCCATGATCGCCTGGGCGGTCACGCTCTTGCCGCAGCCGGACTCACCGAGGATCGCCCGGGTCTCGCCGGCCCGCAGGTCGAAGCTCACCCCGTTGACGGCGTGGGCCACGCCGTTGCGGGTGCGGAACTCCACGTGCAGGTCCTTGACCTGCAACGGCAGCGCGTTCGGATCAACGCCGGCCAGCGCGTCCAGCTTGACGTTCACATCAGTGCTCATGGTTCGCTCGCTCATGCGACTCACCGGAACTTCGGGTCGAGGGCGTCACGCAGGGCGTCACCCATGAGGATGAAGGACAGCACCGTGCCCACCAGCAGACCGCAGGGGAAGAGCAACAGCCACGGGTCCTCCAGGAAGTAGACCTGGTGGGCGCTGATCATGATGCCCCAGGACTGCGCGGGCGGCTGCAAGCCGACGCCGAGGAAGGTCAGCGTCGCCTCCGCGGCAACGAACTGGCCGAGCACGATGGTGGCGTACACCAGCATCGGAGCGATCGCGTTGGGCAGGATGTGCCGGAACATCACCCGGCCGTTGCGGGCCCCGACCGCCTTCGCGGCGTGCACGTAGTCCAGGTCCTTCGAGGAGATCACGCTGCCTCGGATGATCCGGGCGATGGTCGGCCAGGCCAGCAGGAACAACACCAGGCTGATGGTCCAGATGTTCTGCCGCTTGATCACGGTGAGGAACACGATCGCGCCGAGCAGGAACGGCAGCGAGAAGAAGATGTCCATCACCCGGGAGATGACCGCGTCCACCCAGCCGCCGTAGTAGCCGGCGAGCAGGCCGAGCAGGCCACCGACGATCACGATCGCCGAGGTCGCCATCATCGCGATCACCATCGACGGGCGGGCTCCGTAAATGGCGTGCGCGTAGTAGTCACAGCCGAGGATGTCGGTGCCGAACAGGTGCTCGGCGCTCGGCGTGAGCCGAGACCGGTTGGTGTTGCAGTCACGCGGGTCCTGGCTGGTCCAGAGCCACGGGAAGGCCGCCATCGAGCCCACCACGAGGATGTAGAGGAACGCGATCACGAAGACCGGGTCGCGCACCAACTGCCGGCGGGCGTCCGCCCACAGGCTGGCGCTGCGCTCCTTACCGCCGGTGGCGGGCTGGTCCGGGATCGGACCGTCGCCGGCGACCGGTCCGCCACCGATCGCAGTGCCTGCGCTCGTCAGATCACTCATGCCGACACTCCGCTCCGCTCCGTGCCGCCATGAGGCAGCGTCGTGCTGAGCCGGACGATTCGCTCGCTCATGTCCACACCTCGTTTCGCTGGGCCCTGCCGTGGGCGGGGGTCTCCCGCCGGTCACTCGCCACGGTGCCGTCACTCATAGCGGATCCTCGGGTCGAGCACCGCGTACAGGAGGTCCACCAGCAGGTTGGCGAGCAGGACGACCAGCACCAGCATGGTCACCACGCCGATCACCACAGACGACTCGCCGGTCCGGGCGGACATCGTCACCAGCCGACCGATGCCGGGCACGTTGAAGATCGTCTCGGTGACCACGGCACCGGCCATCGCCGCACCGATGTCGACACCCAGGAAAGTGATCACGGGGATCAACGAGTTGCGCAGCGTGTGCACGCCGATCACCCGCTTGTTGGTCAGGCCCTTGGCCTTGGCCGTCCGGACGTAGTCGGCCCGGATGTTCTCCATGATGCTCGTCCGGGTGAGCCGGGCGGTAGTGGCCAGCGACACCGCGCCGAGCACCATGCCCGGAATGATCAGGCTGGCGAACGGATAGTCGGGCTTGAAGCCGGGGGTGAAGACGCCGACAGAGATCACGTCGGGAATCCAGTCCTGCCCCCGCAACACGTTCCCGAACTTGACCCCGACGAACTCCCGAACCACCACACCGAGCACGAAGATCGGCACCGAGATGATGAAGACCGTACTGATCTTCACCAGGTTGTCCGCGAAGCTGCCGCCCCGCAGGCCGGCCCAGACACCAGCCGCGATGCCGACGACCGCCTCGAAGACGATCGCGATCAGCAGCAGCTTGAGGGTGAACGGGATGGCGTCGGCCACCAGGTCGGTGACCTCCCGCTGACGCAGGTTGATGCCGAAGTCGAAGTGGAAGAAGATGCCCTGCAACCGGTCCAGGAAGAGCCCGAAACAGGGATTGCCCCGCTCGTCCAGGCAGGGGTCGCCGTAGCCGAGACGCTCGGTTACCGCTTGCAGCAGAGCGGGCGGTGGGGTCCGGTCACCGAAGAGCGCCCGGACGGGGTTCCCGCTGAACTGGATCGCCAGCGAGGTGATGTAGTGAAGCAGGAACATGGTGCCCAGCACGGTCGGGATGAACTGGAGCAACCGTCGAATGACGTAGCGCCCCATCGCGGGGTCTCCTCTCGGCGCTGACATGGCGGCAACGATCACCCTGGTGGGGTGACCGTTGCCGCCACGTCGTGTTACGGCTGGATCAGGAGGCTGAGGCTCAGTTCTGCTTCAGCGAGGTCGCGCCGTAGTCAGCGTCCGCGACGGCGTTCCACACGAACTGGTCCACGTTCTCGCTGTAGATGGCCGCTTCCTTGCGCCACCACATCGGGATGACCGGCAGGTCCTCGGCGAGAAGGTCCTCGGCCTGCTGGTAGAACGGGATGGCGGCCTGCATCGACTCGGCCGAGTCACCCTGCGTCATCAGCGCGTCGAACTGCTCGTTCTTGTAGCCCGAGTTGTTGCTGCCCGCGGAGGAGCCGTACAGCGGGTACAGGAAGGTCTCCAGGAACGGGTAGTCCGGGCCCCAGCCGAGACGGTACGGACCGGTGAACTTCTTCTGGTCCGCGGTCTCGAGGTACTCGGCGAACTGGAGGTTGACCTTCAGCTCGTAGTCGATGCCCAGGGCGGCCTTGATCTGGTCGCCGACCGCCTGAAGCCACGCGTCGTGGCCAGCACCGGCGTTGGCCCACAGGGTCAGCTTCTTGCCGGCCGGCCAGCCGCCGGCCTCGTCGAGCAGCTGCTTGGCCTTTGCCGTGTCCGGGGTGCAGTACTGGCAGATGTTCTCCCGGCCGCCCTCGAAGCTCGGGGCGACGAAGCCGCTGGCCGGAGCGAACCGGCCGTCGAAGACGGCGTCGATGATCGACTGGCGGTCGATCGACAGGGAGATGGCCTGGCGGATCCGCTTGTCCTTGAAGTCATCGTTGTACAGCGGGAAGCCGACGTAGGTGAAGCTGTCACCGGCCAGCTCGAACATCCGGTCGCCGTACTGCTGCTTGGCCTCCTTGTAACGGGCCGGCGGCAGGGTGTACATCACGTCCAGCTCACCGGCCTGGAAGGCGGCGTAGCCGGCGTCGACGTCAGCGAAGATGCGGTACTCGATGCGGTCCGGCTTGCCCGGCTCGCCCTTCCAGCTGTCGCTGCGGTTCAGGTTGATGGCGACGTTGTGCTGCCAGCTACCGTCGATCTTGTACGGCCCGTTGCCGATCGGGGTCTCGTTGCACTTGGCGATGTCGTCGACGCACGCCTGGGCCATCGGGAAGAAGCCCGGGTAGCCGATCGTGGTCGGGAAGCCGGAGAAGGGTGCCTCCAGCTCGACGGTGAAGGTGAGGTCGTCGACCTTCTTGAGGCCGGCGAGCTCCTTGGCCTTCGGCTCCGGGGCCTTCTGCGGGCCGTCGCCGTCCGGGTCGGTGGACTGGACGTCCTTGATGCCCGCGATGCGCTTCATGAAGTAGCCGTTGTTCTGGGCGTTCGGCCCATAAGCGGCGAAGTTCCACGAGCGGATGAAGGCGTCGGCGTTCACCGGCTCGCCGTTGTCGAAGGTGTAACCGCTCTTGATCTTGATCGTCCAGAGCTTCTGGTCGTCCGACTCGACCGACTCGGCCAGGTCCATCTCGACCGCCGAGCTCTCGGCGTTGTACTTGACCAGACCGCGGTACAGCTGGCGGATCACGTACAGCGACGGCTCGTCGTCACCGCCGGAGGGCGTCAGGAACGCCGGCTCCGCGTTGTAGACACGCAGCGTGCCGCCGGCCTGGCCGGCGTTGTCGTCGCTGTCGCCTCCGCCGCCACAGGCGGTGGCCAACATGGCGGTGGCGGTCGCCGCGACCGCCACCTTTAGGAATTTCCCGCGCATGGGAGTGCCTCCTCAGGGCGCTCGGCTCACGAGGGGGTGTGAGGTGCCTGCCACTGTGACACCCGATGCGCCCAAGCCGGAAGGCGTGTTATCAAGCCGATACCCGCCCGGGACGGGGTCGACATCCACCTGGAGTCGCGTTCAGTGCCCGCCGGACGCATGGTATGAGCTGGCCGTCAACGCATTTTTGCGCCTGAACGGCCGATTGGCAGGGCGACCCCGAGGGGCCCTGGGAAAGCCCGGACCCCTGACGTGAGTCGCACCACTTCTCCTGACATGCTAGCCGAACGGACGAGGTCATCTCCACCCGGGCGACCGAGCTTGTCACCCGGCTGATCAGTCCGCCGACAGATCGGGAGTCACACCAACCGTCGATCCGCCGCCCACCGGGACAACTCGTACCGGTTGGACATCTGGAGCTTGCGGAGCACGTTGGAGACGTGCGTCTCGACCGTCTTGATCGAGATGTACAGCTCCCGGGCGATCTCCTTGTACGCGTACCCCCGGGCGAGCAGCCGCAGCACCTCGCGCTCCCGGTTGGTCAGCTGGTCCAGCTCCGGATCGGCGACCGGGGCGTCCGGACGGGCCGCGAAGGCGTCCAGCACGAACCCGGCCAGCCGCGGGCTGAACACGGCGTCGCCGTCAGCCACCCGGCGGATCGCCGCGGCCAGTTCGTCCGGCGAGATGGTCTTGGTGACGTAGCCCCGGGCACCGGCCCGGATCAGCCCGATCACGTCCTCGGCGGCGTCGGAGACGCTGAGCGCCAGGAAGCGCACCTGGGGATGGCTGCGTCGCATCGCCTCCAGCACCGCCCGGCCGCCGCCGTCGGGCATGTGCACGTCGAGCAGGACGACGTCCGGCTCGGTGGCCGCGATCCGGCTGACCGCCTCGGCCACCGTGCTCGCCTCGCCCACCACCTCGACGTGCGCGCCCAGTTCGGCGCGTACGCCCGCGCGGAACATGGCGTGGTCGTCGACCAGGAACACCCGGAGCCGCTCCGGCCCGCTGTCCGCCGGCTCAACCGGTCGCGTCGACTGCTCGGCCATCATCTGTCCCTTTCCGCCGTGGCCGACTCCCGGGTGATCGGCAGGATCAACCGGACCTCGGTCCCCTCCCCCGGCCGAGAGCGGATCTCCGCCCGGCCGCCGTGCCGCTTCATCCGCCCGACGATCGAGCCCCGCACGCCGTGCCGGTGATGTTCCACCGTATCCGGGTCGAACCCCGCCCCCCGGTCCCGTACGAAGACGCTCACCTGTTCCGGCTCCACCTCGGCGTACAGGGAGATGGTCTGCACCCCGGCGTGGCGGGCGGCGTTCACCAACGCCTCGCGGGCCGCGGCGACCAGCGCGCCGACCCGCTCGTCGGTCGCCCGGTCACCGACCACCACAGCCTCGACGGTGATCGCGAAAGTGTCCTCGACCTCGGCGGCGGCCTGCTCCAGCGCCGCCGCGAAGCGTTCGGTCGGCGACGCGGTGGGCTTGTAGAGCCAGTTACGCAACGACCGCTCCTGACCCCGGGCGAGCCGCTGCACGGTCTTCACGTCGGTGGCGTTGCGCTGGATCAACGCAAGGGTGTGCAGCACCTGGTCGTGCACCATGGCCGCCAGCTCGGCCCGCTCCTGTTCGCGGATGCGCCCCTCGCGCTCGGAACGGAGCTGGTTCCAGGTCCGCCAGAGCACCGGCGCGGCCACCACGCCGACGCCGGCCAGCCCGACCAACGCGAAGATCACGCCGTTGACCACGGCATCCAGGTTCTGTGCCGGGGAGTAGACGGCCGCGACCCCGATGATGCCGACCGCGACCAGTACCCCGCCGCCGACGAAGCGGAGCACGAAGGCCCGCCGGTCGCTCTCCTCGATCACCGCGCCGAGCCAGGGCACCGGCATGGACTCGCCCCACTGCCGCCGCCGCTCCGGCGCGGACTGGTGCCAGATCACCCCGGCGCCGACCGCGATGATGGCGACCAGCCAGCCCGCGGTGCCGGCCGCGCCGATCGAGTCGAAGACCAAGACCTGGATCAGCAGTACGCCGAGCCCGATCGCGACGAAGGGCAGCAGTTGCCCGAGGTCCCGGCGGGGCGGTACGGCGGTGTCGCCGGGGCGCACCGGGACCACTGCCCAGAAGGCTGCGTAGAGCAGCAGGCCGAGCCCGCTCAACCCGAGCAGCACCATGAACGCGACCCGGACCCGGATCACTGGGACACCGAGGTGCTCGGCGATGCCGGCGGCCACCCCGGCCGCCATCCGGTGCTCCGGAGCGCGGTAGAGGCGAGGTGGCTGGCTTACTGCGCTGATCGTGGGCTCCCTGGTCAGGACGGGTCAGGGCTGGCGAGTGCGGCCCGGTCCGATCGTCACACGTGGCGAGGTCAGCCGACCACGGGGACGCCCCCGACATTCCGGGCTGCCGGATCTCAGGGTGGGGTCAGGGTCGCCTCCGGAGGCCGCTCGGGCGCCCGGCGCAGCAGGATCGGAGGCATGACCGACGATGCTGCCCAGCGACCGGGGCCGACGGAACCGGAGTGGACGCCGCCCGTCGAGCCGGCCGCGCCCGAATCACCCGGCGCCGCACCGGAGAACATCGCGGCAGCGGACCCGAGCGAAGCGACCGCCACCGCGCCACCGGCTGCCGCCACCGCGCCACCGACCGGAGCGCCGCCGCGAGCGGACCGCCCGGCAGGCCCGCCACCGCCCGGGGCCGGGCCGACGAACCCGCCACCGCCGGGGTCCGGCCCGACGAACCCGCCACCGCCCGGGGCCGGGCCGGGTGCGGCCTTCGGTAGTGCCGGCTTCACCTCGCGGTACGGGCTGGTCCGTCCCCGTGACGGTCGCTACCTGGCCGGCGTGTGCGCCGCCGTCGGGCGGGCCACCAACACCGATCCGGTGCTCTGGCGGGTGCTACTGGCGGTGCTGGGCTTCTTCGGCGGCGTCGGCATCCTGGTCTACGTCGCCGCCTGGCTGATCATCCCGAACGAGGGCGACACGGCCTCGCCGGTCGAATCCATGCTGGGCCGGGGGCGCTCCAGCATGTCGCCGATCACCGTGATCGTGCTCAGCATCCTGGTGGCGGTGAGCTTCGGCTACATCGTCACCGACGCGTTCCGCGCGGTGCTGCTCGGCGCGGCCATCCTGGTCGGCGGCGCGCTGCTGCTCAACCGCCAGCAGCGGGAGCCACGCCCGGGCGAGCCGCCGGCCACACCATGGGCCGCGCCGACCGCACCCTGGGCCGCGACCGGCCCGGTGCCGCCGGGCACACCCACCGCCCCGGTGCCGCCGGGTACACCGGCAGTTGTGGTGCCGCCGGTCAGCCACCCCGCCCCGACCGCGTACCCGCCACCGCCCGTCGGCGGCACGGCGACCGCAACCGCGGTGCCGGCCGCCTTCCCGCCGTACCGCTCGACCACTGACGTCCCGCCGCCCGCAGTCCCGGCTGCCGGCCACCCCGAGGAGCCCACCCTGAACCTGCCTCCGGCACCGGCGTGGCCGTCGACCGGCACCCCGACCGCGCCGCTCGCCCCACCGGTCTACCGTCCCCCGTTCGCCCCGCACGGCCCGTACGCCGGGCAGACCATCCAGGCACCGCCGCCGGTCAGCCCCAGACCGCCTAAGCCGCCAAAGAAGCCCCGCGAGCGCTCCGCCCTCGGCGCGGTGACCTTCTCGTTGATCTTCGTCGCGCTGGGTGTGGTCGGCATCCTCGACCTGCTCGACGTGTTCGCGGTAGGTGCGTCCGCCTACTTCGCCGCAGCACTCGCCGTGATCGGTCTGGGTCTGCTCGTGGGTACCTGGTTCGGTCGGGCCCGCTGGCTGATCGCGCTCGGCCTGGTGACCGCCGCCGCGTTGGGCGTGGCCACCATCGCCGAGTCGTACGACCGGGTCCGTGGGGTGGACGGGGCGGTCACCTGGGCGCCGACCGACCACCGCGACCTCGCCGTGCGGTACGAGCAGAGCTTCGCCAGCGCGGTGCTCGACCTGCGGGCGGTCGACTTCGACAAGCAGGACACCGAGATCACCGTGGTCATCAACTTCGGCGAGGCCAAGGTGGTGGTGCCGCCGAACGTGGACGTCACCGCCGTGACCCAGATCAGCGCCGGGGAGGCCAGGGTCTTCGGCCAGCGCACCGCCGGCCTGGACAACCCGCTCGCAGAAATCGTCGACCTGGGCGCGGACGGGGCCGGCGGCGGAAAGCTGCGCCTCAACCTGCACGTCAACGCCGGACAGATGGAGGTGACCCGATGAGGACCCACCGCACCGACCTGGTGTCCTTCGCCTTCGGGCTGCTCTTCCTCGCACTCGCCGCCTGGTGGCTGCTCGCCCAGTTGCTCGGTCTGGTGCTGCCGCCGGTCGGCTGGTTCCTGGCCGGCGGGCTGATCCTGATCGGCGGGCTCGGCCTGATCGGCGCGCTGAGTTCCAGTCGCTACGCCGCCCGGCCGGAGCCGTCCGCCCCGTCCGCCCCGACCGGTCCGACCGGTCCGACCGGCCCGACCGCCCCGACCGGCCCGACCGGCCCGACCGGTCCGCAGCCCTGGGACACCACCGGCGCGCAGCCGGTGAGCCTCACCGAGGCGGAGCCGACCGACGCCGAGCCGCGCCGCACGCCCGAGCCGGCTGCCGAGCGTACGCTCGACCTGGCCAGTGAGGACGAGACGCCGCCGGGTCAGCGCGGGTCGGCATTCTGACCACGCCGCAGCCGGTCACCGCTGGCGGCGGAGCGGTCGGCCGGGGCCGACGGCCTGACCATGCGGCACCGGCCGCCGGCCGCCTATGCTGGCCGTTGTGCCTCCGCCGTCCCCGGCCGCTCACGCCGCGGGTTCCTCGCGGGTCGCCGGCTCGTGCGGGCCGTCCGCGGCGGGGCCGACCCCCGCCGGGCGGCGATCTCGCGTCAGTCGCCTCTACCTCGTCAGGAGCCCGTTCGACATGACCCAGTCCCCCGCCGTGCGCGTCCCCGGTCGTTCCGGCCCGGCCCGCCTCGGCGAGCGCGCCGCCCGTACCCTCGTCTCCGAACTCGCCCGGATCAACACCCCGAAGGCCGCTCTGCTGGTCGGCGCGACCCCGGAGTCCGCCGTGCTGGCCGCCGCGTTCGAGGCGCTGCTGCCCGGCGACACCCTCACCGTGGTCCCGGCCGAACGGGTTAGCGCCGTGGCGCTGCGGGAACACGTCACCGCGCAGGGCCGCTGGATCGCCGATCGGGTACGCGTGCTGGAGAGCCTCGCCGAGGCCGAACCGGCCGCCGTGGTGGTCGCCGGCGAGGCGTACGTCGGCACGGCCGACGAGACCCGGGCCGCCGTCGAGACGCTCACCAAGTACCTGACCGACGGCGGGGTGCTCAGTGTGGCCACCGCCGTCGCCCGCACCGCCGGTGCCGCCGCCGAGTTGGAGCGCCAGGGCGCGCTGCACGGCGTCGGCGCCGACCTGGTGCTGCGCAACTCCCCGCCGGTACGGGTGTACCGGCTCCGCTTCACTGCGGCGCAGGCCGGCACGGCGGAGCAGCTCGCGCCGGCCTACCGCCCGTCGAGCGTGCCGATCACCCGCGACATGCACATCGACTCCAACGGCGTGGCCGCCGCCGGCATCGCGCTCGGCCTGGCCGCGCTGACCCGGCTGGCCCGGCCGAAGTCGAAGCTCTGGCTGGTCCCCGCGCTGGCCGCCGCACCGGTGGCGGCCTTCTTCCGGGACCCGGAGCGGGACGTACCGGAGGACCCGTCGGCCGTGGTGGCCGCCGCCGACGGTCAGGTGCTGTCGGTCCAACGCCTGCACGACGAGCGCTTCGGCGACGGCGAGTTCCTGCGGGTCGCGGTCTTCCTGTCCGTGCTCGACGTGCACGTCAACCGCGCTCCGGTGGCGGGCAAGGTGGTGGACTACTTCGTCGCGGACGGCGGGTTCGTCAACGCGATGAAGCCGGACGCCGAGCACAACGTGGCCGCCTACACGGTGCTTGACACCACGCACGGCACGGTGGTGGTGGCGCAGCGGACGGGCCTGATCGCCCGCCGGATCGTGCAGCGTGCCCCGGTCGGCTCGCTGCTGGCTCGGGGTGAGCGGTTCGGGCTGATCCGGTTCGGTTCGCGGACCGACGTCTACCTGCCGGCCGACGCGGCGGAGCCGCTTGTCGGTCCGGGTGACAAGGTGATCGGCGGCTCGACGGTCATCGCCCGCTGGCGCTGACCGGGACAGCGAAGCGGGGATCGGGACAACGCAACGGGGCGCTGCGGTCGACCGCAGCGCCCCGTTGTGCTTACCAGGAGGTCAGATGGTGCGACGCTGGCGCAGCCAGAGCACCGGCCCGCTGACCAGGTAACCCACCACGATCAGGCAGAAGGTGAGCCGGACGTCGATAAGCGCGCCGATCACCGGCGCGAGCCAGACCCACGGCGGCAGCTTGACCAGCCGGGCGAGCTTCGCGTACGGGAAGCTGCTGACCATGGTGAAGGCGAGCAGCGCCACTCCGGCGATCTGCACCGCCCCCGGCACCGGGAGGCCGATGACCACCATCAGCGCCAGCACGGCCGCCGCCATCGTGGTCGGCACGCCGGAGAAGAAGCGACCGTCGCTTGGCGAGACGTTGAACCGGGCGAGCCGGATCGCGGCGCAGGCCGCCACGAGCGCCGCGGCCACCGCGGCGGCAGCCGTCGGCACCTCCCCGGCGAGCGAGGCGTAGACCACCACGGGCGCGGCCAGGCCGAAGGAGCACATGTCGGCAAGCGAGTCCATCTGGGCGCCGAACGGGCTGGACACCCCGAGCTTGCGGGCCAGCGCGCCGTCCAGACCGTCGAAGGCCACGCAGGCGATGAGGAGGAAGGCGGCGAGCCGGACGTTGCCGTGCATGGCCACGAAGATCGCGTTGATGCCGAGTAGCAGGCTGGCCAGGGTGCAGGCGTTTACGAGCGCGAACTTCATCCGCCGGGCCGGTGTCCGGGCACCGGGCAGCAGCGGGACGTTTGTCGCGGCCGGCTCGTCCGGCGCGGGGCTCGGCACGCTGGTGTGGGTCACCGGCGGCAGCGGCGCGACTGCGGGACTGATCGGCGCGATTGTCTCGATCCTGGCGCGGTCGAACCGCTGAAGGCCGTACCGGCGACGCGGGCGGTCCGCGTAGCGGGGCTCGGGCAACATGTCGGTTCCGCCGTGCAGTTCCGCACCTCGGCGGCCGACGCGGACCAGCAGGACCTGACGAGCGAGGGTGCCGCTGCGACGCAGCGGGCCCGTCCAGCTTCGCCCTGCGGGACGCGGGCTGTCAGTCGTACGACGCCGGCGCCATGGGGCTCTCGGCACGTTTCCTCCATCACCGGATCGGGTGGCCGCCGCGTGGGGCGGGTGTCCGGCTGTCTCGTGCCGGACCTTTCGGGCCCGGCAGCCATTTTGCGGAGTACACCATCGCACAGGGGGGTGGGGATTGGCGATAGCTGCCGGCGGTACTTATATCTCCCGTAACCGTGCGAACCGCCGCGTTTATTCCCATCCCGGGCGCGATCGCCCGTTTTCCCCATCGGCCCTTACCTGACTGTACCGGAGGTGGTCACCACCGGCCCGGTGAGCAGCGGCCGGCAGCTACGCGACCCGGCTCACCCGGGCACCCGCAGCATCTCGGCAGCGATCTCCGTGAGCGGCAGTTCTTGCAGCTCGGGACGGGTGAACCAACCGGCGCGGGCGGTCGAGCCGCCGGCCAGCTCGGTCACCGCCGGCTCGGTCGGTACGTCGACCGCGACCCGGTAGACGACCCGGATGCCATGCCAGTCAATGGGGTACCCTTCGGGGCCGAGTGCTGCCGGATTGTGGAGATTGTCCACTCCGATCAGCTCGATCACCCGGCCCAGCTGACCCGACTCCTCGACCAGTTCCCGTAGCAACCCGGTGACGGGCTGTTCGCCGTGGTCCGTTCCGCCGCCCGGCAGGTGCCACCGGCCGGCACCCGGATAGCCCTCCGCGATCAGGCACAGCAGCACCCGGTCGGTGGGATCGGTGACCAGACCGTACGCGCCGAAGCGCCGCCGACGCCGGGCTTCGGGTGCGGGGAACGGCTCCCGACGGCGCAGCGCACCCGATGGCAGCGGGACCACCGGAAGGCCGAGGGCCTCGGCGGTGAAGGCCAGCAACGGCAGCCCGGCCGCCTCCGCCAGGCTCACCCAGCGGGCCAGATCGGTGCTGCCCTCCGCCTCGGCCCGCAGCGTGCCGCCGGCAACCGCCAAATCGAAGATCATCCGGTCGGTGTGCAGGGCCACGCCCTGGTCCGGGTACGGCACCACGTCCGCGACCACGGCCCGCAGCCCGGTCACCTCGACCGAGAGCCCGGTCTCCTCGGCGACCTCGCGGACCACCGCCTGCGCGGGATGCTCGGCGTGTTCCAGGCCGCCGCCGGGCAACGACCAGACGCCGGGAAAGTCGGCCGCCCGGGACCCCCGCACCAGCAGCACCCGCGCCCGCTCGGCGTCCCACACCACCCCGTACGCCCCGACTCGCCGCATCTGCTCCACGCTCGCCCCTCCCACCCGCCGACGGCCGCCGACCTACCGTCGACGGCCGTCGATCATGAAGTTATCGCCCCCCGCCCCGGCGTGCCATGACAATAACTTCATGATCAACGGGGAGTCGGGCGCGGAGTGGCGGGTGAGGAAGCGTGCGTGCTGCGGGTCAGGTGAGGCGCGCGGGAAGGGTACGGCCCAGGTGAGGCGGACGAGGAGCGTGCGGGTCAGGTGAGGCGGGCAGCCTGGACGGCTTCGGCGGTCACCTCGGTGAGGCGGTCGGTGGGCAGGGCACCGAGTTCCTCGCGGGCGAACCAGCGGGCCTCACAGGTGGAGCCGCCGACCTCACCGACGGTCGGCGGAGCCGGCTGGTCCACCACCACCCGGTAGAAGGCGCGTACGCCGTGCCAGTCGATCGGGTAGCCCTCCGGGCCGAGCGAAGCCGCGTCCCGGTGGCTGACGACTCCGAGCAGCTCGACGAGGCGCCCGGTCTGCCCGGTCTCCTCCACCAGTTCCCGGATCAGTGCCGCACCCGGCTGCTCGCCGTAGTCGGTGCCGCCACCCGGCAGGTGCCAGCAGCCCGCGCCCGGGTAGCCGTCGGAGACCCGGGTCAGCAGCACCCGCCCGTCCGGGTCGGTGACCACGGCGTACGCGGCGAAGCGCTGCGCCCGGTGCAGCCCGTCGGGACCGGGGACCGCGTAGAAGGAAGGAAACTCCGGCGGCTCGTCGGGCACGATGTCCGCCGAGGAGGTGGGCAGCCCGAGGGCCCGTGCGGTGAACGAGCGCAGCGGCAGCTGCCGAGCCTCGTCCAGGGTGAACCAGCGGGCCAGGTCGGTCGGGCGGTCGACCCGGTCGGTAAGCGAACCACCGCGCACCGAAACCCGGTAGACCAGGCGGTCGGTGTGGATGGTGATGCCCCGCTCGGGCAGGGCCCGCATGTCCGCCAGCACGTCGTGCAGGTCACCGACGGCCACTGACAGACCGGTCTCGATGGCGGTCTCCCGGACGACTGTGTGCTGCGGATCCTCGCCGTGGTCGACCGCCCCGCCGGGCAGGGACCACGTACCGGGTGTGCCGGAGCGCTCCGATGCGCGGACCAGCAACACTCGGTCTACCGAATCAGTACAGACTGCGTATGCCGCGATCCTGCGCAGCGGCTCCAGCATGGTGGTCACGGAGCCAAATTCTCCTCGTGACCGGTTACCGAAGCGGAAAAGAGTCGGATTCCTGACTGATCACTCCCCCTGAGGTCGAGTTCAGGGTATGGATCCGGGCTGTCACCGAGGTCGATACGCGTCGTGACGCGGACCGTTGAGGCATGACTTCCACCTCGCAGGCCCCGTACAAGCAACTCCGCCGCCCGACCACCGACCGGATGGTGGCCGGGGTGGCCAGCGGCCTCGGCCGCTACTTCGGTGTCGACCCCAACCTGGTCCGGGTCGTCTTCGCCGTCGCCACGGTGTTGACCGGAGGGATCGCCGCACTCACGTACCCGATCATGTGGTTCCTGATGCCCGAGGAGCCGGCCGGCGCGCCCGCCTGGCCGCACCCGGCACCCTACGGACCCGCCGGCACCCCGCCGCACCCGGCACCCTACGGACCCGCCGGCACCCCGCCGCACCCGGCACCGCACGCGCCGGCCGGTGCTGCGCCGCACCCCGCCTGGCCGTTTCAGGGGCCAGCCGGCACCCCGCCGCAGCCCGGCCACGCACCTCAGGGCGACGCCGCAGCACAGGGCGACGCCGCAGCACAGGGCGACGCCGCAGCACAGGGCGACGCCGCAGCACAGCCGGCACCGGTGGCGCGGCCGACGCCTGCGCCGCCGGCCGGACCGGAGGCGTGAGCCGGCGTCACTCCCACTCGATGGTGCCCGGCGGCTTGCTGGTGACGTCCAGGACCACCCGGTTCACCTCAGCCACCTCGTTGGTGATCCGGGTGGAGATCCGGGCGATCACGTCGTAGGGCAGCCGGGACCAGTCGGCGGTCATCGCGTCCTCGCTGGAGACCGGGCGCAGCACCACGGGATGCCCGTAGCTGCGCCCGTCGCCCTGCACGCCGACGCTGCGTACGTCGGCCAGCAGCACCACCGGGAACTGCCACACGTCCCGGTCCAGGCCAGCGGCGGTCAGCTCCTGGCGGGCGATGTAATCGGCCCGGCGGAGCACGTCGAGGCGCTCCCGGTCGACCGCGCCGATGATCCGGATGGCCAGGCCGGGGCCCGGGAACGGGTGCCGCCAGACCATCGCCTCGGGCAGGCCGAGCTGGAGTCCGAGCGTACGGACCTCGTCCTTGAAGAGCGTGCGCAGCGGCTCGACCAGGGCGAATTTCAGATCCTCGGGCAGCCCGCCGACGTTGTGGTGACTCTTGATGTTTGCGGTGCCGGTGCCGCCGCCGGACTCGACCACGTCCGGGTAGAGGGTGCCCTGCACCAGGAACTCGACGTCGCCGTGTGCGGCGATCTCCCGGGCGGCGGCCTCGAAGACCCGGATGAACTCCCGGCCAATGATCTTGCGCTTCTGCTCCGGGTCGGTCACCCCGGCCAGCGCGCCGAGGAAGCGGTCGGCCGCGTCGACCACCTTCAGCTTGATGCCGGTGGCCGCGACGTAGTCCTTCTCCACCTGCTCGGCCTCGCCCGCGCGCAGCAGGCCGTGGTCGACGAAGACGCAGGTCAGTTGGTCGCCGACGGCCTTGTGCACAAGCGCGGCGGCGACCGCGGAGTCCACCCCGCCACTGAGGCCGCAGATGACCTCCTTGTCGCCGACCTGCGCGCGGATCCGGGCCACCTGCTCGTCGATGATGTTCTCGGGCGTCCAGGTCGGCTCGATCTCGGCGATCTCGTACAGGAAGCGGGTCAGCATCTCCTGCCCGTACGCGGTGTGTCCCACCTCGGGGTGGAACTGCACGCCGGCCCGGCGGCCGGCCAGGTCCTCGAAGGCGGCGACCGGCGCACCGGCCGACTCGGCGGTCACCGTGAAGCCGTCCGGCGCCTCGGTCACGCAGTCGCCGTGGCTCATCCAGACCGGCAGGTCGGCCGGCAGGTCGCGGAGGAGCACGCCCGGTTCGAGCAGGCGGGGCCGCAGCGGGGTGCCGCCGTACTCGCGGTTGCCGGTGCGCGCCACCGTGCCGCCAAGCGAGCGGGCCATCGCCTGGAACCCGTAGCAGATGCCGAAGACCGGTACGCCCGTGCGGAACAGCCCGTCGTCGACCTGCGGCGCGTTCGGCTCGTAGACGCTGGCCGGGCCGCCGGACAGGATGATCGCGGCCGGGTTCTTGGCAAGCATCTCGGCCACGGGCATGGTGTGCGGGACGATCTCGGAGTAGACCTTCGCCTCGCGTACCCGGCGGGCGATCAGCTGGGCGTACTGGGCACCGAAGTCGACCACGAGGACAGGACGCGGCAGGCTCATGTGCAGAAAGCCTACCGACAGTCAAGGCCCGCCCTGGCCCGGCCCCACCCACCCGACAACCTCGCCGATCATGCACTTTCCGTCGCCGTTATGCCTTTTACGCACCTTATGCCCCGACAACAAGTGCATGATCGCGGGGGTCAGGGGTGGGGGTGGAGGGCGGCGGGGGCGTGGGCGGGGACGGCGGGGGTTTGTGGGGGGACCGCACGCAGGCGGCGGTAGGGGGTGCCTAGCGGGGGGCGGGGGTCCTCGTGGTTCTTGTTGGGCCACATCGACATGGCGCGTTCGGCTTGGGCGGTGATGGTGAGCGAGGGGTTGACGCCGAGGTTTGCGGAGATGGCGGCGCCGTCGACCACGTGCAGGCCGGGGTGACCGTAAACCCGGTGGTACGGGTCGATCACGCCGTCGGCGGGAGTCGCGCCGATCACCGCGCCGCCGAGGATGTGCGCGGTCATCGGGATGTCGAACGGCTCGGTGAGCGCGCCGCCCGGCGTACCGTCGATCTCCTCGGCGAGCAGCCGGACCGCCCGGTTGCCGGCCGGGAGCCAGGTCGGGTTGGGGGTGCCGTGCCCCGGGCCGGAGACCAGCCGGCGGCCGAACGGGCCGCGCCGCAGCCGGGTGGTGAGCGAGTTGTCGGCCGACTGCATCACCAGCGCGATCACCGTACGCTGCGACCAGCCGCGTACCGAGAGCATCCGGGCGGCCAGCACCGGCTGCCGCAACAGCTGCCCGAACCAGCGGCGGACCCGGTGCGGCCCGCCGTCCACCAGCAGCGACTGGAGCAGCCCCATCGCGTTGGAGCCCCGCCCGTAGCGGACCGGCTCGATGTGGGTCTGCCCGTCGGGGTGGAACGAACTGGTGATCGCCACCCCTTCGGTGAAGTCCACCCCCCGCGCCCGGGCCTGCCGGTGCGGCATGGTGGCACCGAGGATCGCCTCCGAGTTGGTCCGGGTCAGCTCGCCGAGCCGGGGCGAAAGCCCGGGCAGGTCGCCGCCGGCCCGCATCTCGTGCAGCAACCGCTGGGTGCCGAGCGCGCCGGCAGCGAAGATCACCTGGTCGGCGTGGATCACCTCTGGTCGCCGCCGGAGCCAGGCACCGGTACGCCGGGTGTGCACCGCGTACCCGCCGTCGACCGGCCGGACCGCGGTCACCGTGGTCAGCGGATGCACCCGGGCACCGAGCCGCTCGGCCAGCCAGAGGTAGTTTTTCACAAGCGTGTTCTTCGCGCCGTACCGGCAGCCGGTCATGCAAGCGCCGCAGTGGGTGCAGCCGACCCGGTCCGGACCGGCGCCACCGAAGTACGGGTCGGCCACCCGCTCGCCCGGACGCCCGATGTGCACGCCGACCGGGGTGGCGTGGAAGGTGTGCCCCACCCCCATCCGCTCGGCCACCCGCCGCATCGCCCGGTCCGCCCCGGTGACCTTCGGATATGTGGTCACCCCGAGCATCCGCTTCGCCTGGTCGTAGTGCGGTGCCAGTTCGGCTCGCCAGTCGGTGATGTCCCGCCACTGCGGGTCGGTGTAGAAGGCGTCAAGTGGCTCGTAGAGCGTGTTGGCGTACACCAGGGAACCGCCGCCGACTCCCGCACCGGAGAGCACCAGCACCCCGCCACCGGCCCGCCGGTCGGCGGCTCGTAACAGGGTGATCCGTTGCAGGCCGAAACAGCCAAGTCGCGGGGCCCACAGGAAGCGGCGCAGTCGCCACGACGTCTGCGGGAACTCGTCGTCGGCGAACCGCCGACCGGCCTCCAGCACACCTACCGAGTAGCCCTTCTCGGCCGCCCGGAGCGCGGCGACGCTGCCGCCGAAGCCCGATCCGATGACGAGCACGTCGTACCGCATACCGAAATCATTACTCGCGGGTAGCCCTCGCGCCAGGAGCAGTTTTCGCGTGATCATGCATCTGGTCCGCCCACACTCCACCGGGTGCCCCACCGGCGTCGCCCGACGCCGCAACCTCGGACCCGCCCCACCGCGTTGGACGGGTATCGGATGAAGGAGACGCCAATGGCGTTCGGAGCGGACCGACGACGGTTGACCCTGCTGCTGGCGGGGCTGGCCACGGTACTCCTGCTGGCCGGTGGCGCGCTGGTGGTGGCGCGCACGGTGACCGCCGACCGGGCGACGCCGGCCGCCGGGCAGGCCGGACCGGACCCGACACCGAGTGAACAGCCCAGCCCCAGCCCGAGCACCCCGCCACCCGGCGCCGACCTCACCGGCCCGCTCAATCTGCTGCTGGTCGGCGTCGACACCCGGGTCAGCGTGCCCGGTTGGGAGCCGCACGCCGACGCCGTACTGGTCCTGCACGTGCCGGCCGGGTTGTCCCGGGCGTACCTCTTCTCGCTCCCCCGGGACCTGGTGGTGGACGTCCCGGCCTACCAGGCGGCCGACTACCGGGGTGGACGGACCAAACTCACAAACGCGATGAGCTACGGCAGCCGGGTGCCGGGCAGGGCCAAGAAGCCCGATACCGCCCAGGGGTACGAGCTGCTGCGGCGCACCGTGAGCGACTACACCGGGCTGCGTATCGACGCCGGGGCGGTGCTCACCTTCGGCGGCTTCGACAAGCTTGTGGACAGCCTCGGCGGCGTCGACATCCACGTCGACCAGCGGGTGGTCTCGCGGCACCGCCGCCCGGACGGCAAGCACCGGGAACCGGGGCCCGGGATCGGCGGCTACGTCGGGCCGCAGATGGTCTACGAGCCCGGTGATCGACACCTCAACGGCTGGCAGGCGCTTGACTATGCCCGCCAGCGTTACCTACCCGGCGGCGACTACACCCGACAACGCCACCAGCAGCAACTGATCCGGGCGCTGGTTCGGAAGATCCTCGACGCGGACCTGGCCCGCCAGCCGGAGCGGGTCGAGCAGGTGACCGACGCGCTCGGCGACATGCTGGTCTACGTCGGCGGACGGCGGATGGTCGACTTCGCGTACGCCCTCGGTGGGCTCTCCCCGGACGCCCTCACGCTTGTCGTCCTGCCGGGTGCGGCGGTCGGTCGGGGCAACGCCTACCGGGGCGAGGAACTGACCCGGGTCGGCGTCCGCTTCCTCACCGAACTACGCGCCGGACGCGCCGACGCCTACCTCGCCGAGCATCCGAAGCTGCGGGTGCCGGACTAGCCGAGCCAGGCCGGCGCTCAGGGCAGGGTCGGCGCTCAGGGCAGGGCGGTGCTCAGGGCAGGGCCGGTGGGGTGGTGCCGGTGAGCCAGGCGTCGAAGAACGGGCCCAGCGCGCGTCCCGACACCCGTTCGGCCAGGGCGACGAAGTCCTCGGTGGTCGCGGTGCCGTTGCGGCGCTCGGTGGTCCAGGTGCGCAGGATCTCGAAGAAGGCGTCGTCACCGACGGTACGCCGCAGCGCGTGCACGGCAAGCGCCCCGCGTTTGTAGACGGCGCTGCTGAACATCTGTCCCGCGCCCGGGTCGAGGGTACGCCGGGACCAGTCCGTCGCCGCGTACTGGCGCTCGAAGGTGCGCTGGGCGGTGGCTCCGCCGTCGTGCTCCTCCCACAGCCACTCGGCGTAGCTGGCGAAGCCCTCGTTGAGCCAGATGTCACGCCAGCCGGCCAACGCCACGCTGTTGCCGAACCACTGGTGCGCCAACTCGTGCACGACCACGGCGTAGTTCGGTTCGCCCCGGCGGAAGAAGCCCGGCCCGTAGACCGGCCGGGACTGGGTCTCCAGCGCGTACCCGATCCGCTCGTCGGCGACCACCACCCCGCCGTACGCCTCGAACGGGTACGGCCCGAAGCGGTCGGCCAGGAAGTCGGCGATCTCGCCGGTACGGGCAAGTGACCTCGCCTCCGGGCCGGTGGCGGACAACCCGGCGGGCACGGCGGTGACCAGCGGCTTGCCGTCGTGGCTGCCGGTGGCCACCCGGTAGTCGCCGATCACAAGCGTGCTCAGGTAGCTCGCCATCGGCGACCGCTCCGCCCAGCGCCAGGTGGTCCAGCCGTCGGCGCTGGTCCGCTCGCCGGGCACCCCGTTGCTCAGCGCGGCGAGGCCGTCGGGGACGGTCACCTCGATGTCGTAGGTGGCCTTGTCGGAGGGGTGGTCGTTGACCGGGAACCAGGTCGCCGCCGAGTGCGGTTGGCCGAGCGCGATCGCACCGTCCTCGGTGTGCTGGAAGCCGCCGTCGCCCAGTACGCCGTCGGCGACCGCCTCGGGCACACCCGCGTACGCCACCTCGACGGTGAACCGGCTGCCGGTGGCGAGCCCCTGGTCGGGAGTGACGACCAGTTCGCCGTCGTCGTGCCGGAACTGCGCCGGGGCACCGTTCACCGCGACCGTGCCGACGTCCAGCCCGGTCAGGTCCAGGTTGAACCGGGACAGTCCGTGGGTCGCGGTCGCGGTGACCTCGGCCCGGCCGGTGAGCCGGTCGTCGGCCGGGTCGTAGCGCACCGCCAGCCGGTAGTGGTCGACGTCGTACCCGCCGTTGCCGCTGCCCGGTACGTACGGGTCGGCGAGGTCCGCGCTGCCGGGCCGGAACTCGCCGTCCGACCGCCCGTCCCCGGTGCAACTGACAAGTGCGACGGCGGCCACCACCGCGACCGCGCCGGCCCCCCACCGCTGCCCGAACCCCCTGCTCACCGCCCGAGCCTACCGCCACGTAAGCGTTGATCATGAGGTTAGCGGCAGTGTAGAGATCAACCACTGCCGCCAACCTCATGATCAACGGGAGAAATGGGGTGGGTGGGGGGAGGGGGTCAGCGGTCTAGGATGAGGCTGACCTTTTGGAACTCCTTGAGGTCGCGGTAGCCGCACTTGGCCATCGCGCGACGCAGGCCGCCGAAGAGGTTGAGCTGGCCGTCGGGCTCGTCGGCGGGGCCGAAGAGCAGGCGTTCCATCGAGCCGAGGGGCTCGCCGGCGGTCTCGAAGGCGCCCCGGGGCAGTGACGGGTGGCTGGCGGCCGAGTGCCACCAGGCACCGCCGGCCGGCGCCTCCGCGCAGAGCGACAGCGGCTCGCCGAGCATCACCGCGTCCGCGCCACAGCCGAGCGCCTTGGCGATGTCACCGGAGGTACGGATGTCCCCGTCGGCGATCAGGTGCACATACCGCCCGCCGGTCTCGTCCAGGTAGTCGCGTCGGGCCGCGGCGGCGTCGGCGATCGCGGTGGCCATCGGCACCCGGATGCCGAGCACCGACTCGGTGGTGGACCACTCGTCGCCACCGATGCCGATGATCACACCGGCCGCGCCGGTCCGCATCAGGTGCAGCGCGGTCTTGTAGTCGGTGCAACCGCCGACGATGACCGGGAGGTCGAGGTCGGCGATGAACTCCTTGAGGTTGAGCGGCTCGTCGGTGGTCGAGACGTGCTCGGCCGAGACGATGGTGCCCTGGATGACCAGGATGTCCACGCCCGCGTCAAGGATCACCGGGGCCAGCGCCAGGGTGTGCTGCGGAGAGACCCGTACCGCCACCGTGCCGCCACCCTCGCGCAGCTCGCGCACCCGCTCGGTGATCAGATCCGGCCGGATCGGCTCGGCGTAGACCTCCTGGAGCCGCTTGGTGGCGCGGGCGTCCTCGTCCAGCGCGGCCAGCTCCTCCAGCACCTTTGTCGGGTTCTCGTAGCGGGTCCACAGCCCTTCGACATTGAGTACGCCGAGCCCGCCGAGCTGCCCGAGCCGCACCGCCGAGGCCGGGCTCATCGTCGCGTCCGAGGGGTGCCCCACGCAGGGAATGCCGAACTGGTACGCGTCGAGCTGCCAGCCGGTGGAGACGTCGTCCACGTCCCGGGTGCGGCGGCTCGGCACGATGGCGATGTCGTCCAGGTGGTAGCCGCGCTGCGCGGTCTTGCCCAGCCCGATCTCGACCACGTCACGCATGGGGCACTCCTGTTGGGTTCGGGGGTGATGGGGGGTGTCAGCGGGTGTGGTAGTTCGGTGCCTCGACGGTCATCTGGATGTCGTGCGGGTGGCTCTCCTTGAGCCCGGCCGCAGTGATCCGGATCAGCTGGCCGCGTTGGTGCAGCTCGGCGATGCTCTCCGCGCCCGCGTACCCCATCGCCGAGCGCAGGCCACCGATCAGCTGGTGGGCGACCCGGGACAGCGGCCCCCGGTACGGCACCTGGCCCTCGACCCCCTCCGGGACCAGCTTCTCGTCACTGGCCACGTCCTGCTGGAAGTAGCGGTCCTTGGAGTACGACTTGGCCTGTCCACGGGACTGCATCGCACCGAGCGAGCCCATCCCCCGGTACGCCTTGAACTGCTTGCCGTTTACAAAGATCAGCTCGCCGGGGCTCTCCTCGCAGCCGGCCAGCAGGCTGCCGAGCATCACCGTGTCGGCCCCGGCGACAAGCGCCTTGGCGATGTCGCCCGAATACTGGATGCCGCCGTCACCGATCACCGGTACGCCGGACGGCCGGGCCGCCCGGGCGGCCTCCATGATCGCGGTGATCTGCGGCACCCCGACACCGGCCACGATCCGGGTGGTGCAGATGGCACCCGGGCCGACGCCGACCTTCACCCCGTCGGCACCGGCGTCGACAAGTGCCTTCGCCCCGGCGTAGGTGGCCACGTTGCCGCCGACGATGTCGATGGCCACGTCCTTCTTCAGCCGGGCGACCATCTCCAGCACGGCCCGCTGGTGCCCGTGCGCGGTGTCCACGATGAGCACGTCGACGCCCGCGTCGACAAGCGTCCGGGCCCGCTTGTAGGCGTCCTCGCCGACGCCGATCGCCGACGCCACCCGCAGCCGGCCCGCGTCGTCCTTGGTGGCGTTCGGGTACTGCTCGCTCTTGGTGAAGTCCTTGACGGTGATCAGCCCACGGAGCTTGCCGGAACCGTCGACGATCGGCAGCTTCTCGACCTTGTGCTGGCGCAGCAGGGCCAGCGCCTCGTCCTTGCTCACCCCGACCGACGCGGTGATCAGCGGCGCCCGGGTCATGATCTCGCGGACCGGGGTGGCCGGGTCGGAGACGAAGCGCATGTCCCGGTTGGTGACGATGCCCACGAGCTGCCCCTGCGGGTCCACCACCGGCACGCCGGAGATGCGGTACCGCCCGCAGAGCTGGTCGACCTCGCGCAGGGTGTCGTCCGGGCTGGCGGTGACCGGGTTGGTGATCATGCCGGACTCGGAGCGCTTCACCAGGTCGACCTGGAGCGCCTGATCCTCCACCGAGAGGTTGCGGTGCAGCACGCCGATGCCGCCCTGGCGGGCCATCGCGATCGCCATCCGCGCCTCGGTCACGGTGTCCATCGCGCTGGAGAGCAGCGGAATGGAGAGGGTGACGTTGCGGGTCAGCCGGGTGAGGGTGTTGACCCGGCTGGGCACCACGTCCGACTCGCCCGGCTGAAGAAGCACGTCGTCGAAGGTCAGCCCCAGCGGCACCACCCGGGCCGACCCGGCGGGCAGCTCAGGCAGATGGCCGCCCAGCTCGCCGGCCTCGGTGCCGGCGGAAAGGTCGGTGCGGGGCGAATTCTCCACGATTGCGCTCCTGAGCTGCTCGAACGGGCTTCAGTGAGTGGCACTGGTGGGCACCGGCGAAGGCCGGGCGAGGTGCGTCGCCCCCATCGTACCCAGTGCCCTGGTCGGCTCCCGCGTGCGGCGGCCCGCCCGTCGCCGGTGCCCGTTACCTGACGGGGGCAGGCGTCGGCGGATGCTTGGGTCTACGGTGAGGGGGTGCACGACGAGCCCATCGACCCGTTCACCGGCGACCCGACCGACCCGACGGCCGGGCTGGACGAGCCTGGTCGCGACGATCCGCTCGACCCGCTGACCGACGGCGAACGTCGGGACGTGCTTGAGGATCTCGCCGATCTGGAGATCTACCAAGCGCTGCTCGCGCCGATCGGCGTACGGGGGCTCGTGATCGAGTGTGAGGACTGTCGGGAGCCGCACTACTTCGACTGGGACCTGCTCCGGGGCAACCTGCGTCATCTGCTGAGTTCCGGGCAGCCCCGGGTACACGAGCCCGCCTACGACCCCGATCCCGACCACTACGTCACCTGGGACTACGCCCGGGGCTACGCCGACGGCGTGCACGACACCCTCAGCGAGGGCACCGGGGACGAGCCCGGCTCGCGGGACTGAGCCACGCCCAGGCGGCCGGAGCCCTCCCCCGCCCAGGCGACCCGGCCAGCCGACCCGACCCAGGCGACCCGACCCAGCCGACCCGGCCCAGCCGACCCGACCAGCCGACCCGGCCCTGGCGACCCGGCCCAGGCGACCGGGCTCAGGCGACCAGGCCGGCGCGGAAGCCGGCGGCCACGGCGTGCGCCCGGTCCCGGGCACCGAGCTTGCGGAACAACCGCCGGGCATGGGTCTTCACGGTGTCCTCGGAGACGAACAACTCGCGGCCGATCTCGGCGTTGCTCTTCCCCTCGGCCATTCCGAGCAGCACCTGCAACTCCCGTTCGGTGAGGCCGATCGCGGACCGGTCGGGCCGAGCGCCGGCCGGTCGGTCCGAGCCGGTCCCGGCCTCGGCGTCCGGCTCGGCCGGATCGTCGCCACGCTGCGCCGGCACCATCGCCGGTCCGCCCGGGGTGTCGCCGGCCGGCCAGGTCGACGCGCCGTCACCGGTCGGCCGGCCACCCGGCGTCGGCCGGCTCGGGCTGCCCACCGCGGCGGCGTCCCGGGCCGGGTCCGCGATCCGGTGCCGGTTGGCCCGGCCGGGTGCGGCCAGCAGCAGCAGCGCCTTGGCGACCGCGCTGGTGAGATCGTGATCCGCGCCCTGGATCAGCCCTCGGGCCCCGGCGCTGATGGTGGCCGCCGCCGCCTCCGATTCCTCGGTGCCGAGCAGCAGCACGGCGGCCTGCGGCGCGCGGGCCAGCACCCGGCGGACGAAGCCGGCGCTGTCCGGCCGGGTGAGCGCGGTGTCGGCGAGCACCACGTCGGCGGGACGCTCGGCCAGCCGCAGCATCACCTCGGGATCGGAGACGGCCGTCCGCACGGCACCGGACAATCCCAGCCGCGCCGCCGCGGAGGTCAGGTGCTGCGCCGCGAGCGGCGTCCGAACGCACACGAGAACCGTACGCACAGTGATCTCCTCTCCGAAGATGAGCAGACCACGAGCAGGCAGGCTCGGGAGGAGGTTCCGGGCAATCCTCCCTACTTTTCCGACAGTTGGGGCATATGCCGCAGGTTGCCGGGATCTTTGGATCAAAGACGTGTGAGCCGAGACCCGCCCGGGTAACGAGGGTCCAGGCCGGGAACGGTGCGCCTGCGCGGCCCGTCACCCGGACAGCCGGCCATAGGAACATCTCGCGGTGCCGCGCGAGAGGAGGGGTGCTGATGTCGAACGTACGTAGACTGCCCGGACCCATCGTCGACCTCTGGGACTGGCAACGTCTCGGCGCCTGCCGGGGCCGGGACAGCGCCCAGTTCTTCCACCCCGACGGCGAACGCGGTTCCTCCCGGCTGCGCCGCGAGTCCGGCGCCAAGGCGGTCTGCCGCGCCTGCCCGGTCCGCGCCGAGTGCGCCGCGCACGCCCTGGCCGTCCGCGAACCGTACGGAGTGTGGGGCGGCTTCAGCGAGTCCGAGCGGCTACGGCTGCTCGCGGTCGGCTGGGAGGACCTCGCCGACCGCCGGCAGAACCGCGTCGACGTCGCCCGACTGGAGGCCCGGCTGGGCAGCGCCCACCGGTCGACCGTTCCCACCCAGCGCAACGTCGCCTGACCAGACGGCTCACCGACGCCGCGCCCCGACTCCGGGGCGCGGCGTCGTCGTACGCCCACCGACACGCCCGCACCGGGCTCAGGTCAGCATTGCCGGTGCCGCCGGTGCGCCCGCCGGGCTCAGTGAGCGTTACCGGTGCCGCCGGTGCGCCCGCCGGGCTCAGGTGAGCGTTGCGGGGCGCTTCCCGTGCACCCCGGGCCAGGTTCAGGTGACGGTCACGGTGACGGCGTGCCAGCCGGTGGCGCCGTCGGGGGCGACATCCTGCCGCTGCCCGGTCTGCGTCTGACCGGTGCCGTCGGTCGCCCGCACCTGGAGGGTGTGCTCGCCGGGGCTGGCCATCCACCGCCACGACCACTGCACCCAGGTGTCCACCGAGACGGTCGGGGCCAGCTCCGCCGCCTGCCAGGGGCCGCCGTCGACGCGTACCTCCACCCGGCTGATGCCACGCTGCTGCGCCCAGGCGACCCCAGCCACCATGACCGGGCCGGCGACCGGCCGGTTGCGCGGGCGCGGCGTGTCGATCCGGGACTGCGTCTTCACCGGCCCCTGAGCGGACCAGCCCCGGGGCACCCAGTACGCGTCGAAGTCGGCGAAACTCGTCAACTCCAGCTCGGTGACCCACTTGCAGGCCGACACGTACCCGTACAGGCCGGGCACCACCATCCGGACCGGAAAGCCGTGCGCCACCGGCAACGGCTCGCCGTTCATCCCCACCGCGAGCAGGGCGTCCCGCCCGTCACGCAACACCGCCGTGGGCGTACCGCAGGTCCAACCGTCCACCGAGCGCCCGACCACCTGGTCGGCCCCGTCCTGCGGCTCCGCCTCGGCCAACAGCTCCCGGATCGGTACGCCGAGCCAGCGCGCGTTGCCGATCAGGTCACCGCCCACCTCGTTGGACACGCAGGCCAGGGTGACGTACCGCTCGACCATCGGCCGGGCCAGCAGGTCGGCGTAGCTCAACGTGATCGGGTTGCGGACCCGGCCGTGGATCCGCAGCCGCCAGGTGTCCGGATCGACCTGTGGCACCACCAGCGCGGTGTCGATGCGATAGAACGACTTGTTCGAGGTGACGTAGCTGGCCAGGCCCAGCGTGCCCAGGTCGGCCCCGGGCGGCACCGGGCGCGCGGCGGAGACCGGCACGGGCAGCGTGATCGCGTCCCGGACGGCGGAGACACTGCGGCGCCCGGCCAGCCACCGCCCGGCGAGACCGCCGACGGCGGCCACCCCGAGCACCGCGCCGACCCCGCCGAGGAACCGCCGCCGTGATCCGGCGTCCACCGCCCGTGGGCCGCCCGCTCCCGGATCCGGTGAGCCGGGCAGCTGCTCCGCCGGGCCGGGTGGCGACCAGGGCCACGGGTCGAGTTCGAGCGGACCGGCGACGAACGCCCAGAGCGTCAGGCCGCCGACCGCCGCACCGATCAGCGACGGCAGCGCGTCGGCCGCGTCGGCACCGGCCCGGGTCAGCGCCGCCGCCGCGCCGAGGGTGGCGAAGGCCGCGACGCCGGCCAGGCCGACCAGCAGCCGGCGGGCGGCGAGTATCCCCAGCAGGGCGGCAAAGCCGCCGAGCAACAGCGCCGTGCCGACCAACAGAGCGATCTTGTCGGACGTGCCGAAGACCGCGATGCCGAACCGCTTGACCGGTTCGGGAACGGTGTCCACGACCAGCCCGCCGACCGCGACGAGTGGCGATGACCGGGGCCCGGTCAACGCCGCCACCAGCTCGGCGGTGCCGATGGTCGCGGCGGCGGCGGTGAGACCGGCCAGGGCGGCGTACCGGGGTGTCGTACTGCTCACCGACTCAGTGTTTCCGACCCGGCCCCCGCTGCGGTAGCCACCACCGCCGGGCCAGCACGCGCATGGGGCGCACCGTCATCGACGGTGCGCCCCACGTTCCGGCGTACGGCAGGGGTCAGAAACCCGGGCCGTGCTGGTGGCTGTGCCCGTGGCCGTGCGAGTGACCGTGCCCACCGGCGGCGGCCTCCGGCTCGGCCGGCTTGTCCACCACGAGGCTCTCGGTGGTCAGCAACAGGCCGGCGATCGACGCGGCGTTGGTGACCGCGTTCCGGGTCACCTTGACCGGGTCGATGATGCCCTTGTCGGCCAGGTCGACGTATTCGCCGACCGCGGCGTCGAGGCCCTGGCCCCACTGGCTACCGGCGACCTTCTGCACCACGACGTAGCCGTCGTGGCCGGCGTTCTGGGCGATCCAGCGCAGCGGCTCGACCAGCGCCTTGCGCACGATCGACACACCGACCTTCTCGTCGCCGGTGAAGCCCAGGTCGTCGTCGAGCACCGGCAGGATCTGCGCCAGCGCGGCACCGCCGCCGGGCACCGTACCCTCCTCGACCGCGGCCTTGGTCGCGGCAATGGCGTCCTCGATGCGGTGCTTGCGCTCCTTCATCTCGACCTCGGTGGCCGCGCCGACCTTGACCACCGCGATGCCGCCGGAGAGCTTGGCCAGCCGCTCGGCGAGCTTCTCCCGATCCCACTCGGAGTCGGAAGCCTCGATCTCCTTGCGGATCTGGGCGACCCGGTCGGCGACCTCGCTGGCCTGCCCGCCACCGTCGACGATCGTGGTGTTCTCCTTGTCGACCACGACACGCCGGGCGGTGCCGAGCACCTCCAGGCCGACCTGGTCGAGCTTGTAGCCCAGCTCGGGGGCGACCAGCTCGGCGCCGGTGAGGATCGCCATGTCCTGGAGCATCGCCTTGCGGCGGTCACCGAAGCCGGGCGCCTTGACCGCGCAGACCTTGAGGGTCTTGCGGATCGAGTTGACCACCAGGGTGGACAGCGCCTGACCCTCGACGTCCTCGGCGATGATCAGCAGCGGCTTGCTGTTCTGGAGGACCTTCTCCAGCAGCGGCAGCAGCTCCTCGATCGCCGAGATCTTCTGCGTGGTGATCAGGATGTACGCGTCCTCCAGGACGGACTCCTGCGCCTCGGCGTCGGTGACGAAGTTCGGCGAGATGAAACCCTTGTCGAACTGGAGGCCCTCGGTGACGTCCAGCTCGGTGTGCAGGGCCGAGCCCTCCTCGACGGTGATCACACCGTCGCGACCGACCCGCTCCATCGCCTCGGCGATCAGCTCACCGATTGTGGCGTCCTGCGCCGAGATCGTCGCCACGTGCGCGACCGACTTCTTGTCGGAGACCTCGACGGCCTTGCCGAGCAGCGCCTCGGAGACCTTGGCGGAGGCGGCGTCGATGCCCCGCTTGAGGCCGGCCGGGTTGGCGCCCGCGGTGACGTTGCGCAGGCCCTCACGGACCATGGCCTGGGCCAGCACGGTAGCGGTGGTGGTCCCGTCGCCGGCGACGTCGTTGGTCTTGGTCGCCACCTCCTTGACCAGCTGCGCGCCGAGGTTCTCGTACGGGTTGGTGAGCTCGATCTCCTTGGCGATGGTCACGCCATCGTTGGTGATCGTGGGCACACCGAATTTCTTGTCCAGGACGACGTTGCGCCCGCGCGGCCCGAGGGTGACCTTTACCGCGTCCGCGAGCGCGTTGACACCGTGCTCCAGCTGGTGCCGGGCGTCGTCCGAGAAGCTCAGGATCTTCGCCATGAATGTCCCTTCGAAGCGACGTTGCCCCGGCCCGGCGAGCCGGACCGGGGCAACGACACTGATCGGTTGCTTACTTCTCGATGATCGCGAGGACGTCGCGGGCGGAGAGCACCAGGTACTCCTCGCCGGCGTACTTGACCTCGGTGCCGCCGTACTTCGAGTAGAGGACGGTGTCGCCGACCTTGACGTCCATCGGGATCCGGTCGCCGTCGTCGTCGAAACGGCCAGGGCCGACAGCGAGGACGGTGCCCTCCTGCGGCTTCTCCTTGGCGGTGTCGGGAATCACGATGCCCGACGCCGTGGTGGTCTCAGCCTCGTTCGCCTGGACCAGGATCCGGTCCTCGAGCGGCTTGATCGCAACCTTGGTCGCGGTAGTCACGGGCATACCCTCCTGGGGTACTGGTTTCGTTGCCGGTCGGCATGCCGACCGGCGTCAATCTGCCACATGCCACCGGGCGGGGCCGTCGTCGCGGGTGCCGGTCCGCCTGGCGTTCAACCCCCGGACACCAGGGCCCGGGCGTTGGCACCCTCAGGGTGAGAGTGCTAATCGCAGGTTATTCCTCGGCTAGCACTCCGTCAAGGAGAGTGCCAACGCCGTCCACCTCGTGTCGCCGTCCGAGCACCACCCGCACGCCTCCCAGGGCGAGCGTTGATCAATAAGTTTGCGCGGGCTCCGGACGCGAACTTCTAGGTCAACAGGGTGCGTGGAGGATGGGCGTGGGGTGGGCGGAAGAATGGGGATGTGGATCTGGAGCAGCTCGCGGCGTTGCGTACCGCCGAGGGGGTGGCGGCGCTCGACTCGGCGGCTCGGGTCGCCGGCGGTGATCCGCTGGCGGCAGCGGGGGCGCTGCGCTCGGCCGGGGTGCCGGCCGGGTTGGCGGCGGCGGCGCTGACCCAGGCGGAGCTGCGCCGCCGGGCGGTCGCCAAGTTCGGGCCGGCGGCGGAGCAGATGTTCTTCACCCGACCCGGCCTGGAGCAGGCCACCCGGCAGGTTGTCGCGCGTCGGCGCGCCCGCCGGTTGCGCGCCGCCGGGGTGACCACCCTGGCCGACCTGGGTTGCGGGCTGGGTGCCGACGCACTCGCCGCCGCCCGCGAAGGCATCCGGGTGTACGGCGTGGAGGCCGACCCGGTCACCGCCGCGTTGGCCGAGGCGAACGCGCGAGCGGCGGGACTGGCCGAACGGTTCACCGTGGAGTGCGCCGACGCCACCGCGTTCGACGTCTCCCGGGTCGAGGCGGTCTTCTGCGATCCGGCCCGCCGCCGGGCCGGCACCGGCCGCCGGATCTTCGACCCGAACGCGTACTCACCGCCGTGGGACTTCGTCACCGGGCTGGCCGACCGGGTGCCGTACACGGTGGTGAAGGTGGCCCCCGGCCTCGACCACGCCCTGATCCCGACCGGCGCCGAGGCGGAGTGGGTGAGCGTCGACGGCGACCTCGTCGAGGCGACCCTCTGGTGCGGCCCGCTCGCCGAAACCCCCCGCCGCGCGACTTTGTTGAAGGAAGGGCCCCCTGTTAACGCCTCCGGTAGTAAAGGGGCCCCCTCTTATCACTCCGCCAGCGAGCCCGCCGTCTACCAGCTCACCGGCACGGGAGCGGCCGAGGCGCCGGTCGGGCCGGTACGCGGCTTCGTGTACGACCCGGATCCAGCGGTGGTCCGCGCGCACCTGGTCGCCGAACTGGCCACCGAGCTGGACGCCACGCTTGCCGATCCGGCCATCGCCTACCTCTACGCCGATCGGGCCACACCGACGCCGTACGCCCGTTGCCTGGCGGTGACCGACGTGCTGCCCTTCTCGCTCAAGCGGCTGCGTGCGCTGCTCCGGGAGCGCCGGGTCGGCCGCGTGGAGATCCGCAAGCGCGGCTCCGCACTGGAACCCGAGCGGCTCCGGCGCGATCTGCGGCTGACCGGCGATCAACCGGCCAGCCTGGTGCTGACCCGGGTCGCCGGGGCGCCGACGGTGCTGATCTGCCAGCCAACCGGCTGACCGGCCGCCGAAACGCCGGGCGAGGGCCTGCGGGCCGCCCCCGAGGCCGAGTCAGGACGCCGAAAAGCCGCTGGCCGGTGGCCGGGGCCGAGGGCTAGGTTGACCACGTGGCGGGACGGGGTACGCCGGCGATGGTGCTGCTGGCGAAGCGGGGAATCACCCATCGCACCCACCCGTACGATGTGCCGGCGGACGTACCGAACTACGGCGCGCTGGTCGCCGCCGCGCTCGGCGTCGCTCCGGAGCGGGTCTTCAAGACGCTGGTGACCGAGGTGGACGGCGCACTCACCGTGGCGGTGGTGCCGGTCACCGGCGAGCTGGACCTGAAGGCCCTCGCGGCAGCGGTGGGCGGCAAGCGGGCGACGCTGGCCGAGCGGGTGGCGGCCGAACGGGCCACCGGCTACGTACGCGGCGGGATCAGCCCGCTCGGGCAACGCAAACGGCTGCCCACAGTGCTCGACGCCGCCGCCCTCGCGCACCCCACGGTGTACGTGTCGGCGGGTCGACGCGGGCTCCAGGTCGAACTGGACCCCGCCGACCTGATCGCGCTCACTGACGCCCGCACGGCCCGACTCACCGGCAACTGACCCCCGACCGACCACTCGACCGGCCGCTGGACCGACGCGACTCGACCGGCCGCTAGATCGACGACTCGACCGGCGCGACTCGACCGGTGGCTCGACTGACCCCTGCTCCGGGCCGCCTACCGGTGGCCGGTGTCAGCGACGTTGCCGAATTGTTACCGCCCCCAACAAACTCGGAGCCGCCACGCTCTTGTGCTGTCGCTGTGACGCGGAATACGTTGCCGGGCACAACAAAACACACGATTACACATCCCCCACCCTTGAAAGGACCCTGCACATGCGCAAGGGCTTCCTCGCCGTCGGCACCGTGGGCCTGCTCGCCCTCGGCAGCCTGACGGCCTGCGGCGACGACTCCAACAACGAAGCGGGCGGCTCCGGCAAGACCCCCAAGATCGGCGTGATCCTGCCGGACAGCAAGTCCTCGGTCCGCTGGGAGAGCGCGGACCGCAAGTTCCTCAAGGAGGCGTTCGACGCGGCCGGCGTCGAGTCGGACATCCAGAACGCGCAGGGCGACAAGAACGCCTTCCAGACCATCGCCGACCAGATGATCACCGGCGGCGTCACCGTGCTGATGATCGTCAACCTGGACTCCGGCACCGGTAAGGCCGTCCTCGACAAGGCCAAGTCACAGGGCGTGGCCACCATCGACTACGACCGCCTCACCCTCGGCGGCTCGGCGGAGTACTACGTCAGCTTCGACAACGTCGCGGTCGGCAAGCTCCAGGGCGAGGGCCTGGTCAAGTGCCTCACCGACGCGAAGGTGCAGAAGCCGGCGATCGCGTACCTGAACGGCTCGCCGACCGACAACAACGCGACCCTGTTCAAGGAGGGCTACGACTCGGTCCTCAAGCCGAAGTTCGACGCCGGCGAGTACACCCAGGCCGCCGACGACTCGGTGCCGGACTGGGACAACGCGCAGGCCGCGACCATCTTCGAGCAGCAGCTCACCAAGGCCGGCGGCAAGATCGACGGGGTACTGTCGGCAAACGACGGCCTCGGCAACGCCGCCATCTCGGTGCTGAAGAAGAACAACCTCAACGGCAAGGTCCCGGTGACCGGTCAGGACGCCGACCCGCAGGCGCTACAGAACATCCTCGCCGGTGACCAGTGCATGACCGTCTACAAGGCGGTCAAGAAGGAGGCAGACGCCGCCGCCGAACTGGCCATCGCACTGGCCAAGGGCGAGCGCAAGGAGACCGGTCAGACGGTGAAGGACCCGGAGACCGGCCGCGACGTGCCGTCCGTCCTGCTCACCCCGGCCGCGATCTACAAGGACAACGTCAAGGACGTCATCGCCGACGGCTACGTGACCAAGGAAGAGATCTGCACCGGAGAATTCGCCAAGCTCTGCACCGACGCGGGCATCAGCTGACCGTACCCGCCCCGGCGACGCCGCCCGGCACGGCAACTCCGTGCCGGGCGGCGCGACGCCGCCGGACGGGCCCCGATCTCCCTCCGTGAATAAGGAGACCCCCGTGTCCGCGACTCCACTGCTGGAACTGCGCGGGATCGACAAGAGCTTCGGTCCCGTCCAGGTCCTGCATGATGTTGCCCTCTCCGCCTACCCGGGCGAGGTGACCGCGCTCGTCGGCGACAACGGCGCCGGCAAGTCGACCCTGGTCAAGTGCATCAGCGGCATCCACCCCACCGATGCCGGCGAGTTCCTCTTCGACGGCCGACCGGTCAGCATCAACAGCCCGCGCGACGCCGCGTCGCTCGGCATCGAGGTCGTCTACCAGGACCTCGCGCTCTGCGACAACCTCGACATCGTGCAGAACATGTTCCTCGGCCGCGAGAAGCGCAGCGGCATCGTGCTCGACGAGCCGACGATGGAACAAATGGCCGCGGAGACCCTGGCCGGGCTCTCCGTACGCACCGTCAAGTCGCTGCGCCAGCACGTCTCCAGCCTCTCCGGAGGCCAGCGCCAGACGGTGGCCATCGCCAAGGCGGTGCTCTGGAACAGCAGGCTGGTGATCCTGGACGAGCCGACCGCCGCGCTCGGCGTCGCGCAGACCGCCCAGGTGCTCGAACTGGTCCGCCGGCTGGCCGACAACGGTCTGGCCGTCGTCCTCATCTCGCACAACATGAACGACGTCTTCGCCGTCTCCGACCGCATCGCCGCGCTCTACCTCGGTCAGATGGTCGCCCAGGTGAAGACCACCGACATCACTCACGCCCAGGTGGTCGAGCTGATCACCGCCGGTCGCTCCGGCGCGCTTGGACTGGCCGCCGACACGGGCGCCAACGGTAACGGCGCGGCGCCGGCCGACAGCACCACGGGAGGCGTCTCATGAGCACCACCGCCGTCAAGCAGGAGGGGCCGGCCGCCGTCGGATCGACACCCACCATCGGCAGCCACGTCCGTGGCTACTTGCGCCGGGTACGCGGCGGCGACATCGGCGCGCTGCCGGCGGTGGCCGGGCTGGTCGTCCTCTGCACGATCTTCTCGATCATGCGGCCGTCGTTCCTCACCGCGGGCAACTTCGCCAACCTGTTCACCCAGGGTGCGGCGGTCACGCTTATCGCGATGGGCCTGGTGTTCGTGCTGCTGCTGGGTGAGATCGACCTGTCGGCCGGCTTCGCCAGCGGCGTCTGCGCGGCGGTGCTGGCCAACGTGGTCACCGTCCTCGGACACCCCTGGTACGTCGCGGTGCTCGCCGCCGTGCTCACCGGACTGGTGATCGGCACCTCGCTCGGCTTCCTGGTCGCCAAGGTCGGCATCCCCTCGTTCGTGGTCACCCTCGCCGGCTTCCTCGCCTTCCAGGGCGTGGTGCTGCTGCTGATGGAGGAGGGCCGGAACATCTCCGTCCGCGACCCGGTGCTGGTGGCGATCGCCAACCGCAACCTGCCGCCGGTGCTGGGCTGGACCCTGGCCGCGCTCGCGGTCGCCGGTTTCGCCGCGGTGCAACTGCTGCGCTACCGCAAGCGCACGGCGCGAGGTCTGCTCAACGACCCGCTGTCCATGGTGCTGGCCCGCATCGGCGTACTCACGGTCGTCCTCGGCGTCGCCGTCTACGTGCTCAACCTGGAACGCAGCCGCAACGTGCTGATCAGCTCGCTCAAGGGCGTGCCGATCGTGGTGCCGATCATCGCCGTGCTGCTGGTGTTCTGGACCTTCGTGCTTCAGCGGACCAGCTACGGCCGGCACATCTACGCGGTCGGCGGCAACAAGGAGGCGGCCCGCCGGGCCGGCATCAACGTGGACCGGATCCGCATCTCGGTCTTCATGATCTGCTCCACCATGGCCGCGATCGGTGGCATCGTCGCCGCCAGCCGGGCCAACTCCGTCGACCCGAACACCGGGGGCAGCAACGTGCTGCTCTACGCCGTGGGCGCGGCGGTGATCGGTGGCACCAGCCTCTTCGGCGGCAAGGGTCGAGTCCTGGACGCGGTCCTCGGCGGCGCCGTCGTCGCCGTGATCGACAATGGGATGGGCCTGATGGGCTACAGCTCTGGCGTCAAGTACGTGGTCACCGGTGTGGTACTGCTCCTCGCGGCAAGCGTCGACGCGCTGTCTCGACGACGAGCCGCCGCCACCGGCAACCGCTGATCCGCACCACCGAAGGTAGTAAAGCTTCCATGCGCGCAGGCCCCAGCCAGGACGAGATCCGCCGGCAGAATCTCGGCGCGCTGCTGCGTTACGTGCACCTGCACGGCGCCACCACGCGCGCCGAGTTGACCACCACGCTGGGGCTGAACCGGAGCACCATCGGCGCGCTCACCGCCGACCTCGCCGCGGCCGGCCTGGTGACCGAGGGGGCGCCGAGGGAGACCGGCCGGGCCGGACGACCATCGCTTGTCGTCCGGCCCGAGTCGGCCCGGGTTTTCGCGTACGCGTGCAGCATCGAGGTGGACCGGCTGCGGGCCGCGCGGGTCGGTCTCGGCGGTGCTGTGCTGGACCGGCGGGAGCTGGACCGGCCGCGCGGCCTGACCGCGACGGAGGCCGCCCCGCTGCTGGCCGGGGCGGTCAAGGAGATGCGGCACGGGCTGCCGGACGGTGCCGTCTGCGTCGGCGCCGGGGTGGCGGTCTGCGGGATGGTACGCCGGGACGACGGGCTGGTCCGGCTCGGCCCGACCACCGGCTGGGTGGACGAGCCGATCGGCGCGGCGCTCGGCTCCGAACTCGGCGTCGACGTGCCGGTCACGGTCGGCAACGTGGCCGACGTGGCGGCCTTCGCCGAGCACGCCCGGGGCGCGGCGGCCGGCTGCGACAACGTGATCTACCTCTACGGCGACGTCGGCGTGGGAGCCGGAATCATCGCCGGTGGTCGGCGGCTGACCGGCCACGGCGGCTACAGCGGCGAGGTCGGACACATGGTGGTGGCCCGGGACGGCGCCCGCTGCGAATGCGGCAACCGGGGCTGCTGGGAAACCGAGATCGGCGAGCACGGGCTGCTCCGGGCCGCCGGCCGGTCCGACGCGCGCGGCCGGGACGCGATGCTTGCGGTCTTCGACGCCGCCGACCGGGGCGACGCCCGGGCCCAGGCCGCGGTCCGCCAGGCCGGTGACTGGCTCGGCTTCGGCGTGGCCAACCTGATCAACATCTTCAACCCGGAGATGGTCATCTTCGGCGGTACGATGCGTGACCTCTACCTGGCCGCCGCCGCCCAGGTACGCAGCCGGCTGAACTCCAACGGGCTGCCCGCCTGCCTGGAGCACGTCCGGCTGCGTACGCCGAAGCTCGGCGAGGACGCCCCGTTGATCGGTGCCGCCGAACTCGCCTTCGAGCGGCTGCTGGCCGACCCTCTCGACATCGGCTGACCTGGGCCGGCAGCGGACGAAAGCCGATTCCGGAAACGGTGAACTGATCAGCCAGACAATCCGTACCAGTGTGCGGACGGGCGGCCGACGGGGCGGGCCCGTCCCGTAGATGATCGGTTCTCGTCCGAGGAGGCGCCGCAGACATGGCACCGCTGGATTCCGCTCGTCACCGGCAGGGCAACCGGTCCCGTCGTTTGGCGGTGCTGCTCACGACCTTCGTCGCAGCCCTTGTCGCACTGCCCGGGGTGGCTCTGGCCGCGCCCGCCGGTCAGCAACTCGCCGCCGCCGACCAGGCCCTGCTCGACGGGGTGCGACTGGCCGGGCTCTGGGAGATGCCGGCCGGGCAGATGGCCGCCGAGAAGGGCCAGTCGCGAGTGGTCCGGGAGGTCGGTGCCGAGATCGCCCGGCAGCACGAGGAGTTGGACCGACTCACCGTGGAGGCCGCCAACAAGCTCGGCGCGACCATCCCGACCGTGCCGTCCGCGCAGCAGCAGCAGTGGCTGACGGAGATGAAGAACGCCACCGGCGCCCGCTTCGACCAGATCTTCGTCACCCGGCTCCGGGTCGCCCACGGCGCGATCCTGCCGGTCGTCACCGCGGTCCGGGGCGCCACCCGCAACGACGTCATCCGCGACCTGGCCAACGCCACAAACAAGTTCGTGAGCGACCACATGCTGCTGCTGGAGAGCACCGGCCTGGTCCGCTATGCCGAACTGCCGCCCGCCGTGCTGCCCGCGCCGGGCGAGGACGGACTGATCGCCGCCGCGCAGGCCAACAGCGCCCCGCAGGTGGGCATCAGCAACACCGTGATCTGGGCGATCTTCCTCGGCGCGCTGGGCGTCGGCGGATTCCTCACGTACCGCCTGTTCCGCCGTACCTGAGCCAGCTACCGACCGATGGCCGTGCGTACCCGGGCAGTTGCCCTGATCGGGCTGATCCTGGCCACGCTCTGCGCCGCCCTGGGCCCCACCAGCCCAGCGGCGGCGCACGCCGTTGTGGTGAGTACCACCCCACAGCGCGACGAGGTGCTCGGTTACGCACCCCGGGAGGTGCTGGTTACCTTCAGCGAGCCGATCGCCGCCGTGCCCGGTCGGGTGCAGGTGCTCGCCCCGGACGGCAAGCGGATCAACGTCGGTGACCCGGAGGTCCGGGACGCGACCATGCGGATCGCGTTGCGGGCCTCCGACCGGCCACTCGGTACCTATCTGGTCAGCTACCGGGTCATCTCGGCGGACAGCCATCCGATCGCCGGCAGCTTCACCTTCGCTGCCGGCGCGCCGTCGGCCACCCCGCCGCTGCCGGCCGACACCGGAGCCGAGTCGCCGGCCGGGGTGCTGGTGCCGGTGGCGAAGTACCTCGGTTACCTGGGCCTGCTGCTGGCGGTCGGCCCACCGTTGCTCACCGCGACCATGTGGCCCCGGCGGCGGTCCCGACGTGGCGCCACGGTCATGGCCCTGATCGGCCTCACGCTGGTTGCCGCCGCCACGGTGGGTACCTGGATCGGGCAGGCCGCGCAGGTGGTCGGCGCGCCGGTGGGGCAACTCTCCCCGGCCGACCTGCGCGCGGTCGCCGACACCGACATCGGCCTGGTGCTGGCCGTACGCCTGGCGTTGGTCGCGCTCGCCGCGGCGCTGCTGCCGGCGGTGACCCGGGGCACCGCCGGGCGTGGCCGGACCGCCGCGCTGGTGGCGGTGGGCGTCGCCGGACTGCTCACCTGGCCGCTCGGCGGGCATCCGGTGGCCTCGCCGGTGCCGCCGGTGAGCATCGTGCTGACCACTGTGCACATCGCCGGGGTCACCATCTGGTTGGGTGGGCTGCTCGTCCTCACCGTCTTCCTGCTCCGGGGCACCCACGAGCGGGTCCTCGCCCGGATCCTGCCGGCCTGGTCGAGGTGGGCCACGCTGGCCGTGGCCTGGCTCGTCACCGCCGGCATGGTCCAGGCCGCGATCGAACTGGGCCGACCGTCGGCGCTGCTGGGCAGCACGTACGGACGACTGCTCCTGGCCAAGGCCGCGCTGCTGGCCGGAGTCCTGGTCGTGGCGGCCTGGCAGCGGCGGTTGGTCCGGCGGCAGGTCGCCGGCCACCGGCCCCGCTGGGTGGCCCGGGCGGCCGGTGTCGAACTCGCCGCGACCGCGGTGGTGCTGGCGCTGACCGCCGTACTGGTGCAGACCCCGCCCGGACGTACGGCCGGCACGGCGGCCGACGGGGTGACCCGGGAGGGCGTCGCCCAGTCGCTCACCACCGACCTGTTCACTCTCCAGTTCGACATCTACCCGGCGGTCGCCGGCACCGCCAACAGCCTGCACGCCTACGTCTACACGCCGCAGGCGAAGGAGTTGCCGGTGGCCGAGTGGACGGTCACCGCCGCCCTGCCCGAGGCCGGCATCGAACCGATCACCGTCGACGTCATCGCGCTGGAACCGCACCACGGCAGCGCCGAGATCCACTTTCCGGTGGCCGGCGACTGGCAACTGCGGATCAGTGCCCGGACCAGCGAAATCGACCGGTCCACCGCCACCACCACGGTGATCATCCGCTGACCGGCGGCCGGGTGCACGCCGCCAGGACTCCGCCGTCGGCAGGACTCCGCCGTCGCCAGACGCAGCGGTCGGCGGGACTCAGCGGTCGGCGGGACTCAGCGGTCGGCGGGACTCAGCGGTCGACCTGGGTGAAGTCCCACGAGTGCGCGGGCCGGGCCAACAGCATCACCGGCGGGTCGGGCAGCGGCCGAGGGCTGCTGCGCCACTTGGAGATCACCACGACCCGGTGGTCGGTGGAGGAGAAGACCTCGCTCGACAGGTGCAGCGGGTCGTGCTCGAACTCGGGCAGGGCGGTGTCGCAGACCCAGGTGATCAGGTCGGCGAGCGCGTACGGTTCCGCCCGCGCCTCCCACATCCGTACGATCACGTCGCCGTCCTCCCTCAGACGCTGACCGTGGTCAGCGGCATCGCCGAATCCGCAGGCAGGTCGAGCCGGCTCGGCGCGACGCCCGAGGCGACCAGGTGCGAGCCGAGCGCCGCCACCATCGCGCCGTTGTCGGTGCACAACCCGGGTCGGGGTACGCGCACCCGGATGCCGTGCCGGGCGGCCCGCTGCTCGGCCAGCGCCCGCAGCCGCGAGTTGGCCGCCACTCCCCCGCCGATCACCAGGGTCTCGACGCCGCTGCTGCGGCAGGCATCCAGCGCCTTGCCGACCAGCACGTCGCAGACCGCCTCCTGGAAGGAGGCCGCGACGTCGGCGACCGGAACCGGCTCACCGGCCCGCTGCCGCGCCTCCACCCAGCGGGCCACCGCCGTTTTCAACCCAGAGAACGAGAAGTCGTAACGGTGCGTGACGAGATCCTTGGTCGCGGTCAGCCCGCGCGGGAAGGCGATGGCCGCCGGGTCGCCGGCCCGGGCCTCCCGGTCGATGTGAGGACCACCGGGAAAGGGCAGGCCGAGCAGCCGGGCGATCTTGTCGAATGCCTCGCCGGCCGCGTCATCGATGGTGGCACCGAGCGGCGTCACGCCTCGGGCCAGATCGTCGACGAGCAGCAGGGACGAGTGCCCGCCGGAAACCAGCAGCGCAATCGCCGGCTCCGGCAGTGGACCATGTTCCAGGGTGTCCACGGCGACGTGCGCGGCCAGGTGGTTCACTCCGTAGACCGGCTTCTCGGCGGCGACCGCGTACCCCTTGGCTGCCGCCACGCCGACCAGCAGCGCCCCCGCCAGGCCCGGACCGGCGGTGACCGCTATCGCGTCGATGTCGGCGAGCGTCACCCCCGCCTCGGTCAGCGCCCGTTCCATGGTCGGCACGATGGCCTCCAGATGTGCCCGGCTGGCCACCTCGGGCACCACCCCGCCGAACCGGGCGTGCTGCTCCACGCTTGAGGCGAGCGCGTCGGCGAGCAGAGTGTGTCCGCGTACGACGCCGACACCTGTCTCGTCGCACGAGGTCTCGATGCCGAGGATCAGTGGTTCGTCAGCCATGAAATGCTCAGTCCTGGATGCGCTGCATCACCAGCGCGTCGGTGTTGCTCGGTTGGTAGTAGCCACGGCGTACGCCGATCGGTTCGAATCCGTAGCTCGCGTAGAGCCGCTGGGCCGGTGCGTTGTCCGCCGCGACCTCCAGCAGCACGCTGCGTACGCCGAGCCCGGCGGCCTCGGCGAGCAGCGCCTCCAGCAGCAGCCGCCCGACTCCCCGTCGCTGCGCCTCCCGCCGCACCGCGATGTTCTGCACCCACGCCTCGTCCGGCGGCGCGACGGCGAGCCCGGCGTAGCCGAGCACCGCGCCGCCGTCATCGGTCGCGACCCGGTAGAAGTGCCCGTGGGCCAGCTCGTTCCAGAACATCGCGGCGGACCACTGCTCGGCGCCGAAGAGGTCCGCTTCGATCGGCAGCACCTCGTCAATGTGCCACCAGCGGAACCTACCGAGCCGCACGTCGCTCATGCCGGCCCTCCGCTACGCTCCAGGCCGCCACGAGGCACCACCGCACTGAGCCAATGGTTCGCTCGCTGCCGCACGCTCATGCCGGCCCTCCGCTACGCTCCAGGCCGCCACGAGGCACCACCGCACTGAGCCAATGGTTCGCTCGCTCGCGCTCGCTCATGGCAGGACCGGCTTGCGGGCGGTCGCCGCCACGGCGTCCGGGCGGCGCAGATAGAGCGGGGTCAACGGATCGCCGGGCGCGCCGGCCCGGATCCGCTCGGCCGCCCGGGTGGCGAGTGCGTTCGCGTCCGGGTATCGCGGCTCGGCTCGCAGCGGCAGCCCCAGGACGTCGGCGTAGCGGTGGGCGCCGTCACCGACCGCAGCGGTGACGGCCAGTGACCGGGCCCGTTCGGCGGCCACCGCGGGCGCGCTGACCTCCGGCCCGACCAGGCGCTGCCCGGCACCGTCGTAGACCGCCCAGTAGATCTCCCGGCGTCGGGCGTCGCTCGCCGCCAGCACCGGCTCGCCAGCCGCCGCCGGGTGGCCGATCGCGTCGAGCGAGCAGACACCGTACGCGGGCACGCCGAGCACCTGGGACATCGTGGCGGCGGTGACCAGTCCCACCCGCAGTCCGGTGAACGGGCCGGGCCCGAGCCCGGCGACTATCGCGCCCAGGTCGGCCGGCCGGGCACCGACGTCGGCGAGGACCGCGTCCACCTGTGGTGCGAGCAGCTCACCGTGTGCCCGCGCGTCGACCGTGCACCGCTGCGCCCGGGTCGTCACGCCACTCGCGGTGACCTCGACGAGCGCCGCCGTCACCGCCGGGGTCGAGCTGTCCACCACCAGTACGAGCACAATGAACCAGCCTAGCGGCATAGCTAACCGCCCCGTGACGCCCGCCCGCCACCGGGTCATGGCGCTCGCGCGCACCGCGGCGGTTGCCCAGGGCGCGCCGGTGCCGGCCGACGGGGAGGAGGCACGGGGCCAGGTTCTCAAGGAGGCACGGGGCCAGGTCCCATCAGCGCCTGGCCCCGAAGCGACGGGTCAGTTGCGACGGCTCCACTGCTGGTTTGCCCCACCCCAGCAGCTGTACAGCTGGATCATCGCCCCGTTGCCGCTGCCGCCGGCGTCGAGGCACAACCCTGACTGCACTCCGGTGATCGTGCCGTTGGAGTTGATGTTCCACTGCTGGTTCGCGCCGCCGTGGCAGTCGTAGATGACCACCCGCGTACCGTTGCTGGTGCCCTGGCCCGAGGCGTCCAGGCACTTGCCGTTCACCGTCAGCTGCCGGCTCGAGGTGTGGGTGAACCGCTGGTTCGAGCCACCCCAGCAGTCATACAACTGGATCTGGGTGCCGTTGCTGGTGCTCGAGTTCGGCACGTCCAGACACCGGCCGGACTGCTGACCGACGATCATCTGGCCGGTACCGCCACCGGGCGGCGGGTTGCTCGGGTTGCCGGGGTCGGAGCTGCCGCCTTCCCGGACGGTGATGTCCGAGCTTCCCTGGCTCTGGTATCCCTCGGTGGCCATGATCTGGTAGTAGTGGTTGCCGAGGTTCAGGCCAACGCGGGCCCAGGCGTCGAAGTGGTTGGCGGTGGTGATGGTGCCGCTGCTGCGCTTCTGCTGCCGGACGCTCCAGTACTGGTAGAACGTCTGGGTGCCGTCGATCGACGGGGCGTTGACCCGCTGGCTGCGCAGGATGTCGTAGGTGCCGCCGTCGGTGGTGACGCTGCCGAGCCGGGTGGCGCCGCTGCTCGGGTTGTAGCTGCCGAAGTTCTCGACGATGTAGTACTCGACGAGCGGGTTGCGGGTCCAGCCGTACAGGGCGAGGTAGCTGTTGTTGTTGCCCGGGTTGTAGGTGCCCGAGTAGCTGATCGTGCGGCGGGTTCCGGGGTTCCAGCCCTTGCCGCCGACCCAGTTGTTGGTGCTCCGGCTCCACGAGCTGCTGTAGCGGCCGTTCTCGCGCAACACCATGCAGGCGTCGCCGCTGTCCTTCCAGAACGAGAAGAAGAACCCGTTGTGGGTGCCTTCCGTGCTGGAGCAGACCTGCCGGTCGGCCTCGGCGTGGGCGGGGCTGGCCACGAGCGCGGTGGTGCCGGTTGCGGCCAACACTGCGGCGCAGGCAGCGGCAACGAGCATCCTGGTGCGACCGCGTCGGTGGCTCCTACGGTGAGCGGGGACATCGTTCATTGGCGTGGTTCTCCTTGCAGAGAGGCGGCGCGACGCAACCGGCGGGGGTGCGTGTGATCGAGGGACGGTCACCACACGTCGGTGCCACGCCACGGATGTACGAGTTACCGAGCTGGAGATGTAAACCAGCGTCTATATTTACCGCCATCATCATCTGACGTACGACGTCAGTCAAGAACACTCGTCCGACCGGCTCCACCTACCAACCAGGCGGATGCCACCACCTGGTACGTGCGGGCGGCGTGGGGAAAGCTGGGGCCTGCCGGAGGCGGACGTCTGGGCGGACGCGGTCGCGGGCGGCACCCGGTGCGCGACACCGCCTCGATGATCCGCCTGCCGGCCGAGCGTACGGCTCAGTTGGCCGTGCGCTCCCAGTCGATGGTGAGTAAGCCGGCGTCGGCGAGGGCCTTGTTGGCCGCGCTGAACGGCCGGCTGCCGAGGAAGCCGCGCGGATTCATCGGGCTCGGGTGGCCCGCCTCCAACACCACGTGCTGCGGGTTGGTGACCAGCGCCGCCTTCTTGCGGGCGTAGCCGCCCCAGAGCAGGAAGACCACCCGCGTCTCCAAGGCGTCGAGCGCCCGGATGGTGGCGTCGGTGAACTCCTCCCAGCCCCGGTTGGCGTGCGAGCCGGGGCTGCCCTGCCGCACGGTCAGCACCGAGTTGAGCAGCAGCACGCCCTGTGCCGCCCAGCCGTCGAGATTGCCGCTGCGCGGCTTCGGCACGCCCAGGTCCTCACCCAACTCCTTGAAGACGTTGCGCAGCGAGGGCGGCACCGACACCCCCTCGCGCACGCTGAAGCTGAGCCCGTGCGCCTGGCCGGCGCGGTGGTAGGGGTCCTGGCCCAGGATCAGCACCCGGCAGGCGGCTGGCGGGCAGAGCCGGTAGGCCGAGAAGAGGTCCTCGACCGGTGGGAAGACCGGGCCGGTGGCGTACTCCCGGGCGACGAACTCACCAAGCGCGGCGGTGCGGGCCGGATCGAGGTGCGGGGCGAGCGCCGCCCGCCACTCCTGCGGCAACAGCGCCGGCAGGTCCAGGGGGGCAACATCGTCGGGCATCGGTGGCCTTCCCACGTACGGGTCGTCTGCGGGCACTCTAGGCAGCGGGTACGACAGCCCTCAGCCCAGGGCCGTCAGGCGCTCCGCCCAGTCGCCGCCGACCGGCTCCAGCTCCGCCACCCGGGTGTCGTCGTCGCGCCGGTCGAGCCGGATCCGCAGGTGCGCCTCGGCCAACTGCTCGACCAACCCTTCGCCCCACTCGACCACCGTCACCGAATCGTCGACCGAGGCATCCAGGTCGAGGTCGTCGATCTCGGCCCGGGGGTCGCTCGCGGCACCGAGCCGGTACGCGTCGGCGTGCACCAGCGCCACGCCACGCCCGGCCACCGGGTCGGGCCGGTGCACCCGGGCGATCACGAAGGTCGGCGAGGTGATGTCGCCGAGCACCCCCAGCCCGGCACCCACCCCCTGGGTGAGCGCGGTCTTGCCGGCGCCCAGCGGGCCGGTGAGCAGCACCAGGTCGCCGGGGCCCAGCAGGTCGGCCAGCCGCCGACCGAAGGCGTGCGTGTCGGCGACGGTCGGCAGCTCGACCCGGATCACGGCAGCTCCCCCGCGCAGCTGTCGAGGAAACGGATCAGGGCGGCGTTCACCTCGTCGGCGTGCTCCAGCATCACCACGTGCCCGCTGTCGTGGATCTTGACGAACTCGGCGTGCGGCAACCGCCGGACGATCTCCTCGGAGTGGGTCATCGGTGTGATCATGTCGCGGTCCCCGACGATCACCAGCACCGGCGTCCCCTCCAGCGCGGCCAGCGCCGGAAACCGGGAGTGCGTGGCCAGGGTACGCAGATAGCGGGTCACCGTGTCGGCGGAGGTCCGCGAGTTCATCGCCTCCACGTAGGAGACAAGCGCCGGGCTCGGCCGGCGGGTGCCGAAGCCGTACCTGCGGGTGAGCAGCCAGGCCACGTTCGTGGTCGAGCGACGGGCCCGGTCGATCACGGGACCGCCGTACCGGGTGACGCTGCCGGCCACGTTCAGCACCGGGCCACCCACCCGGCCCAGCAGGGCCGAGGCGACTAGCTTCGTCTCCGCCATCAGCCCGCCCGAGGTGGCCATCAGCACGGTGCCCACCACCCGGTCGCCGAACATCTCCGGATACAACTCGGCCAACGCCATGATGGTCATGCCGCCCATCGAGTGGCCGATGAGCACCAGCGGCCCCTCCGGCGCCACCTCGTCAATCACCCGACGCAGCGTGTGCCCGAGCGCCACCAGGTCGTACTCGCCGCTCTCCAGCCGCCCCGAGCGACCGTGCCCGGGCTGGTCGTACGCGACGATCCGGTGCTCGCCCCGCTCGGCGAGCAGCTTGCGCTGAAAGTGGAAGGTGCCCATGTCCAGGCAGAAGCCGTGCACCAGCAGCACCGTCGGGTTACCCGCGACCGACCGGGTCGGCTCGACCACCTCGACGTGGATGTCGGTGCCGTCGGGCATCTCCAGTTCGTACGCCGCGTCGTACCGCTGCGCACCGAAGACCTCGTCGGCGTACGGGTCGGTGGGGTCGGCCTTCAGCCGGCGGACCAGGGCACGTTCGGTGGCGACCCCGGCGGCGGTGACCGCGGCGGCCACCCCGAGGGCGGCACCCACCAGACCGGCCGCCTTCCCGGCGGCGGTGCGCGGCCGGGGGATCAGCTGTCGATTACTCACCGTCGTAGATCCGCGGTACCCGGGTGCTGCCGAACCGGGTGACGATCTCGTAGTTGATCGTGTCGACCGCCTCGGCCCAGTCGTCGGCGGTCGGTGCCCCGTCGGAGCCGTCGCCGAAGAGGGTGACCACGTCGCCCGCGGCCACCGGATCGTCGCCGCAGTCGAGGACGAACTGGTCCATGCAGACCCGCCCGGAGATGATCCGGCGACGCCCGCCGAGCAGCACCGGCCCGGCGTTCGAGGCGTGTCGCGGCACCCCGTCGGCGTAGCCGAGCGGCACCACGGCCAGGTTCGCCTCGCCCTCGGTGGTGTACGTGTGGCCGTACGAGACGCCGGAGCCGGCCGGCACCCGCTTGGTCAACATCACCCGGGCGCGGGCGGTCATCGCCGGACGCAGCCCGTAGGTCTCCCCGGCCACCGGCGACAGGCCGTAGACGGCCAGCCCCGGCCGGACCAGGTCGAAGTGGGTGTCGGGCCGGGTCAGCGTGGCGGCCGAGTTGGCCAGGTGCCGGTAGCGCGGGCGCAGCCCGGCCCGCTCGACCATCGCCAGGCCCTCGTGGAAGACGGCCAACTGCCGGTCGGTGGTCGGGTGGCCGGGCATGTCCGCGTACACGAAATGGCTCCACACCCCGACCACCTCGACCAGCCCGTCGGCCTGCGCCTTGGCGGCGGCGTCGAGCAGCGCCGGCCAGTCGGCGACCGTCGCGCCGCCCCGGGCCAGCCCGGTGTCGATCTTCAGGTGCAGCCGCGCCGGGCGTTCCGCCCGCCGGCTCGCCTCGACCATCTCGTCGAGCTGCGTCAGGCTCGCCACACCCAGGTCCACGTCGGCCGCGACGCCGGTGTGCAGCGGCAGCCCCGGCGCGAGCAGCCAGGCCAGCACCGGCGCGTCGATGCCGGCCGCGCGCAGGGTCAGCGCCTCATCCAGGGTGCAGACGCCCAGCCAGGCCGCACCGGCGTCGAGCGCGGCGCGGGCCGCCGGGATCATCCCGTGCCCGTAGCCGTCGCCCTTGACCACCGCCATCACCTCGGCACTGGTGCCGGCACAGATCCCGCTGACGTTCTCCCGGATCGCGTCAAGATCCACGCGTACCTCGGCCTGCCACATGCCCCCACCCTACTTTCCGCACTGATCACCCCAGGCCAACCCCGGCCAGGCCAGGTGCGGCGCGGGCGGTCAGGGCAGCCGGGCCAGCACCGGACGCAACGCGGCGGCCACGTCCGGGGCGGTGACCGGGCCACCCCGGGCCGCTTCCCGGCCGGCCAGCCCGTGCAGGTACGCGGCAGCGGCGGCGGCCCGCTCCGCCGGCAGCCCGGCGGCGAGCAACGAACCGAGCAGTCCGGCCAGTACGTCGCCGGTGCCCCCGGTCGCCAACGCCGGAGTGCCGGTCGGGTTCACGTACGCCCGGCCGTCCGGCGTGCCGATCACCGTGCGGTCCCCCTTGAGCAGCACCACGGCGTTCATCCAGGCGGCCAGTCGCAGCGTGGCGGCGACCCGGTCGTCGCCGGGCTGCTCGCCACAGAGCCGGGTGAACTCCCGGTCGTGCGGGGTGACCACGATGGGTGCGTCGCGCCGCCGCAACTGGTCGGCGAGCGAGCCGTCCACGAGCAGGGTCAGCGCGTCGGCATCCAGCACCACCGGCACCGGCGCGGCGAGCACGGCCCGCAACTCCGCGGCGGCCTGCTCGTCGGTGCCCAGCCCCGAGCCGCAGACCCAGGCCTGCACCCGGCCCGCGTCGACCACCCGGCCGGCCGCGATCACCGACGGATGTTGGCGCAGCACCTCGTCGCGGGCACCCCCGGCGTAGCGGACCAGGCCGGTCGGCCCGGCCAGCGCACCGCCGACGGAGAGCACCGCGGCACCCGGGTACATCGCCGAACCGGTGGCCAACCCGACCACGCCCCGGGTGTACTTCTCCGCCGCCGGACCGAGCCGTGGCCACCAGTCGACCACGTCCGACCACTCCACCACCCGCAGCGCCGGGCTGCCCCGCAGCCAGGGCGTCAACCCGATGTCCACAAGTTCCACCTGCCCGGCCAACGCGGCAGCCGGTCCGACCGCCAGCGCCGGCTTCAATGCGCCGAAGGCAACCGTCACGTCGGCCCGTACGGCGTTGGGCCGACCGGAGGCGGTCAGCGGCACCGCGCCGGTGTCCACCGCCACCCCGCTGGGCACGTCCACCGCGACCACCGTGGCCCGGGCACCGTCGCGCCCTCGGTGCCGCATCAGGCTCGCCGCCAGTTGTTCGGCGGTCTCCCGCAGCCCACCGTGGCCGCCGATGCCCACGATCCCGTCGAGCACCAGGTCGACCGTTGCCGGCGGGCGGTCCACCACCCGAGCACCGGCGGCCCGCAACGCGGCCAGCCCCTCGGCGTGGGCGCGGTCCGGGCGCAGCAGCAACGCCGACACGGCCGCCCCCGGCGGGCCAGGCGGGCACCGGCGTACAGCGCGTCGCCGCCGTTGTCACCGGAGCCCACGAGCAGCAGCACCGGCGCGGCGTACACCCCGCCCCGGTCGGCCAGCAGCAGCGCGCAGCGACGGGCCAAGCCGGCGGCGGCACGCTGCATCAGGGTGCCGGGCGGCAGCGTGGCCATCAGTGCCTGCTCCGCCGTCCGGATGTCCGCCACCCGCCAGACCGGCCTCATGCCCCACCTCGTTCCCCGCGCCCCGGCGCGTCCGACGCTCAGCTCTCCGCCACCACCATGGCGGAGGCGATCCCACCGTCGTGCGACAGCGAGAGATGCCACCGACTGATGCCGCGTTCGGTGGCCGCCGCAGCGACCGTGCCCGAGACCGTCAGCCAGGGCCGCCCGTGCGTGTCCGGCACGACCTCGCAGTCGTGCCAGCGCAGCCCGGCCGGCGCGCCGAGGGCCTTGGCCACCGCCTCCTTCGCGGCGAAGCGGGCCGCCATCGACTCGGGCGACCGGGGCGCACCGGCGGCGGTGTGCCGCTCGGCCGCGGTGAACAGCCGGTCGACAAGTGCCGGCGTGCGATCCAGCGCCCGGGCGAACCGGTCGACAAGCACCACGTCGATACCGACAGCGACGATCACGCGGCCCACCCTACCGGCGCGCGGGCCGCAAGATAGCCGTCAGCCGAGCTCCGGGCAACGCCTGTGGACAGAGCGGAGGTACGCCCACCGCCGGTTGTCCACAGGGCACGCCCGCCCCGCCTGCTGCGGCCTAGCGTCGTCGGCGCAGGTGTCAGGGGTACGGGGAGAGGGCCGATGACCGAGCAGGAGTTGACCGTGCAGCCGGAGCTGCTGCACCGCATCGGGCGGTCGCTCGGTGACACCGGCAACCGGCTGGCGCACGGGCTGGTGGCCGGCGTGCCGGGGCTGACGGCACCGGCACCGCAGTGGTCGGCAGCCGCCGCGTTGGCCGCCTTGGAAGAGGCGGTGCAGGGCTGGTCCGCCCGGCTCGGCGGCCGGATCGCGGACACCGGTGCCGCGCTGCGCGCCGCTGCCGGGGCGTACGAATCGGTGGACGCGCGGGCCGCCGCCCGGTTGTCGGACCTGTTCCGATGACCGGTCCGGCACCGGTCGGCTACGCGCAGCTCAGCTCGGTCGACCTGGCGGCCTGGCGCGCCACCGGTACGGCCTGGGCCAGCCTGGCCGGGCCGGCCGGGCGGCGGGCCGACGAGCTGGTCGAGAGCGCGACGGCACTGCGTTCGGGCTGGTCGGGCCGGGCCGCCGGATCCGCCGGGTCCCGCCTTACCGGCCTGCGCGCCGAGCTGGTCACGCTCGTGCCGGCCGTGATCGAGGTCGACCAGGTCCTCGCCGAGTTCGCCGCGCGGCTGGCCGCCGCCCGGGCCCGGCTGGCTGCGGCGGTGGCGCTTGCCGACACCGCCGGGGTGCTGATCGACCGGTGGGGGCGGGCCCGCCCCGATCCGAGCCGGGTGCCGGCCGAACGGGCGGGCCCCACGGTCATCCCGGTGGCCGCCGCCGTGCACGACGCGCTCGCGCTGGCCACCGCCGCCGATCGGGAGGCCGCCCAGCGCCTCGGGCAACTTGCGGCGGACGCCAGCACCGGCTGGGTCGCCATGCCCGCGCCGGACCGGCCCGCCCCGGGTGCCGCTCCCGCACTTGTCAACCGCTGGTGGGCGGGGCTCACTCCGGCCCAGCGGCGCTGGCTGGTGGGGCACGAACCGGAGCTGGTCGCCGGTCTGGACGGGGTCCCGGCCGCCGCTCGCGACCAGGCCAACCGGCTGCTGCTCGGGGCCCGGCGGGAGGAGTTGCTGGCGCAGTGGGACCGGTTGCTGGCCCGGGTGCCACGCGGGCCGGCCGAGCTGGCCGGGCTGCGCCGCGTCGATGCCGCCCTGGCCGGCCTGGATGCGCTCGCCGGCCGGCTGGACTCGGCCCAGCCACCCCGGGCCTACCTGCTCGGGCTGGACACCGGCGGCGAAGGGCGCGCGGTGGTGGCGCTCGGCAACCCGGACCGGGCCACCGGCGTCCTGACCTACGTGCCGGGGATGACGGCCGGGCTCGACGACGCCACCGACGAGCTGGGTCGCGCGGCCCGGGTGCTGTCCCGTTGTGCCGAGCTGGCGCCGGGCGAGCAGACCTCGGCGGTGCTCTGGCTGGACTACGACGCTCCGGATTTCCTGCACGAGGCGGCTCGGGACGGGCAGGCCCGCGCGGCCGGCGACGCGCTGCACCGGTTCCAGGAGGGGCTGCGGGCCAGCCACGACGATCCGCCGGCCCGGCAGACCGTGCTCGGGCACAGCTACGGCTCGCTGGTGGTGGGCACCGCCGCCCGCGACCACGGGCTGGCCGCGGACGCGCTGGTCTTCGTCGGCTCACCCGGGGTCGGGGTGGCACACGCCGCCGAGCTGAACGTGCCACCCGGGCAGGTGTGGGCCAGCACCGCACCCGACGACGTGATCCGGCTGACCCGCCCGCCCGGCGACCTGGCCCGGCAGGCGGTGCTCGGTGCCTCCCCGGTCAACACGATCGCCGACCTGCTGGCCGGGCCGGGCGACGAGCGCTGGTTCGGCCGTGACCCGGCCGAGTCGACATTCGGCGGCCGGACCTTCCCCAGCGGCCGGTACGGCCACACCGGCTACTGGCATCCGGAAAATCCGGCGCTCGACGGCATGGCGCGGGTGGTGCTGGGCCAGTGACCCGTGGCCTCCGCGCCGGCCGGGGCGATCGGTACGACCGCCCCGGCCGATCACTACTCGACCGTGACCGACTTGGCGAGGTTGCGTGGCTGGTCGACGTCGTGTCCCCGGGCGGCGGCGATCTCGGCCGCGAACACCTGCAACGGCACGGTGGTCAGCAACGGGGCGAGCAGCGTCGGGGTACGCGGCACGTAGATCAGGTGGTCGGCGTACCGGACGACGGACTGGTCGCCCTCCTCGGCGATCACGATGGTCCGGGCGCCCCGGGCACGTACCTCCTGGATGTTGGAAACGATCTTGTCGTGCAACAGACCGCGGCCGACCGGGGAGGGCACCACGCAGATCACCGGGGTGCCCTGGTCGATAAGCGCGATCGAACCGTGCTTCAGCTCGCCCGCGGCGAAGCCCTCGGCGTGCATGTACGCCAGTTCCTTGAGCTTCAGCGCACCCTCCAACGCCACCGGGTAGCCGACGTGCCGGCCGATGAACAGCACCGTCGGCTCGGCGGCCAGCTCGCGGGCCAGCTCCCGGACCGGCTCGATCCGCCCGAGCAGCTCCCGCAGCTTCGCCGGCACCTGGTGCAGCTGCTCCACCACGGCGGCCACCTCGTCGGCGAACTTGATGCCCCGCACCTGGGCCAGGTGCAGGCCGATCAGGTAGCAGGCGACCAGCTGGGTGAGGAACGCCTTGGTGGAGGCGACCGCGATCTCCGGTCCGCCATGGGTGTAGAGCACCGCGTCGGACTCGCGCGGGATGGTGGAGCCGTTGGTGTTGCAGATGGCCAGCACCCGGGCCTTCTGCTCCTTGGCGTGCCGCAGCGCCATCAGGGTGTCCATGGTCTCGCCGGACTGCGAGATCACCACGATCAGCGTGGACCGGTCCAGCACCGGGTCGCGGTAGCGGAACTCGCTGGCCAGCTCCACCTCACAGGGAATCCGGGTCCAGTGCTCGATGGCGTACTTGGCGACCAGGCCGGAGTGGTACGCGGTGCCGCAGGCGACGACGAAGATCTTGTCGACATCGCGCAGGTCCTGGTCGCTGAGGCGGACCTCGTCAAGCATGATCTCGCCGCTGTCGGTGAGCCGGCCGAGCAGCGTGTCGGCCACGGCCTGCGGCTGCTCCGCGATCTCCTTGAGCATGAACCAGTCGTAGCCACCCTTCTCGGCGGCCGAGGAGTCCCAATCGATGTGGAAATCCTTGCCACTGGCGGGCTGGCCATCGAAGTCGGTGATCTCGATGGTGTCGGCGGTGATCAGGACGACCTGGTCCTGGCCCAGCTCGACCGCCTCGCGGGTGTGCTCGATGAACGCGGCGACGTCACTGGCGAGGTAGTTCTCGCCGTTGCCCCGGCCGACCACCAGCGGCGAGTTGCGTCGCGCGCCGACCACCGCGCCGGGCACCGCAGCATCTACCGCGAGCAGCGTGAACGCGCCCTCCAACCGCTGGCAGACCACCCGCATGGCGGCGGCGAGCAGCTGCGGTCCGTCCGGCTGACCGGCCGCCCGCAGCTCGGCCAGCGCCTTGGCGATCAGGTGCGCGGCGCACTCGGTGTCGGTGTCGCTGGCGAAGTGGACACCCTCGTCCTCCAGCTCGGTGCGGAGCTTGGCGAAGTTCTCGATGATGCCGTTGTGGATCACCGCTACCCGGCCGTCGGGCGACAGGTGCGGGTGGGCGTTGCGGTCGGTGGGGCCGCCGTGGGTGGCCCACCGGGTGTGGCCGATGCCGGTGGTACCGTCGCCGATGCCGATCGGGCTGGCAGCGCACCCGGTCGGATCCTCTGCGGCACGCTCGGAGAGCAGCTTCTCCAGGTTGGCCAGCTTGCCGGCCTTCTTCTCGCTGAGCAACTCCCCGTCGCAGACGACAGCGACACCCGCCGAGTCGTACCCGCGATATTCCAGCCGGCGCAGCCCGTCCAGCACGATGCCGAGTGCCGGTCGACCACCGGCGTAGCCCACGATTCCACACATGGGTGGCAGCCTAACCAGTTTCGCTCAAGATATCTGCGCGAAAGGCGGGTAAATAATCACTCAATCTGAGCGATCGGGCGTCTCGCGGTGATGCAGGCCACAAAGCGCCCAGGTCGGGTCGGGCACGACGGCGACCCGCACCCGTACCCTGGCGGGCGTGACGAGCATCGAGGTCGACCCGCTGGTGAGCCGGATGCGTCCGTTCGGCACGACGATCTTCGCCGAGATGTCCGCCCTCGCCGTCCGCACCGGTGCGGTGAACCTCGGGCAGGGCTTCCCGGACACCGACGGCCCGCCGGAGATGCTCGCCGCCGCGGCCGAGGCGCTACGCACCGGCCGCAACCAGTACCCACCCGGCCCCGGCATCCCCGAGCTGCGCGCGGCCGTGGCCGCCCACCAGCGCCGGTTCTGGGGCCTGGAGTACGACCCGGACGGCGAGGTGGTGATCACCGCCGGTGCCACCGAGGCGATCGCCGCAGCGATCCTCGCCCTCTGCGAACCAGGCGACGAGGTGGTCTGCTTCGAGCCGTACTACGACTCGTACGCCGCCTCGATCGCGCTGGCCAGGGCGGTACGCCGACCGGTCACGCTGCGCCCCGCCCCGGACGGGCGGTACGCCTTCGATCCGGCGGCGCTGCGCGCCGCGTTCGGCCCGCGTACCCGGCTGGTGCTGCTGAACTCACCGCACAACCCGACGGGGAAGGTGTTCACCCCGGCCGAGCTGACGCTGATCGCCGAGCTGTGCCAGGAACACGGCGCGTACGCGGTCACCGACGAGGTGTACGAGCACCTGGTCTTCGCCGACGCCGCCGCCGGACACGTGCCGCTGGCGACGCTGCCCGGCATGCGCGAGCGCACCCTGCGCATCTCCTCGGCCGGCAAGACCTTCTCCTGCACCGGCTGGAAGGTGGGCTGGGCGAGCGGCCCGGCGGCGCTGGTCTCGGCCCTGCTCCGGGTGAAGCAGTTCCTCACCTTCGTCAACGCCGCACCCCTGCAACCCGCAGTCGCGGTGGCGTTGGCCCTGCCCGACGCCTACTTCACCGAGTTCGAAGCAGGTCAGCGGGCCCGCCGGGACCAACTCGTCGGCGGGCTCACCGACGCCGGATTCGACGTGCTCAGGCCGGAGGGGACGTACTTCGTCACCGCCGACATCACCGCTCTCGGCGGCTCCGAAGGCGTCGAGTTCTGCCGTACGCTGCCCGAACGGTGCGGCGTGGTGGCCGTACCCACCCAGGTTTTCTACGACGACCCCGAGGCCGGCCGGCGGCTGGTCCGGTTCGCCTTCTGCAAACGCCCGGAGGTGCTCACCGAGGCGGTCTCCCGGCTGCGGGGAGCGACCTGGGACGGCTGACCCGCCGTACGCCCACCGCCGACCTGCCCGCCACGACCGACCCCCCGCCGTACGCCCACCGCCGACCTGCCCGCCGGCCGACCTCGTCTCCGATCTAGCCGCCTGCCGGCCTGCTTGATCGCCGCCCCGACCCGATCTTCGATCTACCTGCCCGCCGGCTACCTGATCTTCGATCCGCCTGACCGCCGCCCGACCCGATCTTCGGCCTACTTGAGGTCAGCTCACTGTCCCCCAGGCTCCTACGGCCCGCCGCAGGGCATGGCGTTCGCCGGTTCCGCGACTGTCCGCTGGCCGGGCGCGGGTCGGCGACGTCAGCCGGCGACGGGTGCCGGACCAGCAGCAGCCGACGGTGCAAGCCGGGTCGACGGGTCGGTCTTCGGCACCTCGGCAACGAGGGCCGCGAGCGCCCCGCCCCCCTCGGCCAGCAGCACCGACTCGGCGTCGTCGACGAAGGCGAGGTCCGCCTCGACGTGCCGGCTCGCGGCGGCGAGCAGCAGCGCCACCACGGGATCCGCCGCGTCGCGCCGCAGACCGTCCAGGTTGCGCAGCTCGCGCACGAGGTGGCCACGCTGATTGCCCAGCACGGTGCGCACCGTCTCCGGCGAACCGGACCGGGCGGCGGCGGTGACCTTCAGGAAGAAGTCGTCGCGGAAGCCGCCGCTGCGCGGGCTCGGCTCGGCGAGCCAGCGTGCCAGCTCGGCCCGGCCTTCGGCGGTGATCTCGTAGACCACCCGGTCCGGCTTGACCGGTTGGGCGTGCCGCTCGGCGACCACCAGCCGGTCCCGGGACAAGCGATCCAGGATCTGGTAAAGGTGCCCGATGTTGAGCGGCCCCCACTGCGGGCCGACCGCCGCCTCGAACGAACCCTTCAACTCGTAGCCGTAGCTCGGACCACGGGCCAACAGGGCCAGGACCGCATGCTGGACCGCCATCGCCTTCTCCCCTCCCCCTCTTGCATTGGAGCAATGTATCGGGAACTACAGGAGAGAGCACGCGGCAAGACAGGCCCAGCCGCGCGTCGTGTTGACCATCCTGTGCGGACGGTGGGGCGCATCGTGGTCGCCCCCGTCACCGCATCGACACCGACTAAGATCGGGCCGAAGCCGAAGCCGAAGCCGAAGCCGAAGCCGAAGCCGAAGCCGAAGCCGAAGCCGAAGCCGAAGCCGAAGCCGAAGCCGAAGCCGCCGCGCGGGGCACGCAGCAGCCGTCCCGGAGTGGCCATGGACCCGAGCACCAGCACCAGTTGCGGCACCAGCACCAGCAGCATTCGCGTCAGCGGCCTAGTCCGGCAGTTCCACGCCGACAGCGAGCGGCTGACCGGTGCCCTAACTGGCACGCTTGCCAACGGCCTGCTGGTGATGGCCCTCGCCACGGCGACCGCCAGCCGATTGTCACGTCCCTGGCTACGCCGCTGCGCCGCCAACTCCCGGTCGTGCTGCTATCGACGGCGCTGCTACCGGCGGTGCTGCTACCGGCGGTGCCGCTGCTGCTCCGCCGGCTACCGGGTGGCGCGGCTACCGGCCGGGGAAGACCGGCGATCACGGACAGGCCGACCAGCCGCCCACCGCCAGCCGCCAGCCGCCAGCCGCCAGCCGCCAGCCGCCAGCCGCCAGCCGCCAGCCGCCAGCCGCCAGCCGCCAGTGTCAACGAGACCGCCCTATCAACGGACCGCAGTGTAAGCGGGACCGCCGTGTCAACGGGCTGCGATGTTAAAAGGGGGCCCTTCCTATACCTGAGGCGTTAAAAAGGGGCCCTTCCTTACACCGCAGGGCTGGCGGTGCGGACCTGGTCGGCGATGCGTTCGGCGATTTGCTGCGCGGTCGCCTGGGTGGCGGCCTCGACCATCACCCGGACCAGGGGTTCGGTGCCGGAGGGGCGGAGCAGCACCCGGCCGCTCTCGCCCAACTCGGCCTCGGCCCGCTCGACCTCGGCGCGGACGGCGGGTGCGGTGGCGCCGACCGTGCGGTCGCCGACCGGTACGTTGATCAGCACCTGCGGCAGCTTGGTCACCACGGCGGCGAGATCCGCCAGGGTGCGGCCGGTGGCCGCCATCCGGGCCATCAGGTGCAGCCCGGTCAGCACCCCGTCGCCGGTGGTGGCGTACGCCGGCATCACGATGTGCCCGCTCTGCTCGCCGCCCAACGCCAGCCCGGAGGCGCGCAACTCCTCCAGCACGTACCGGTCGCCGACCTTGGTCTCGACCAGCCGGATGCCTTCGGCGGACATGGCCAGGCGCAGGCCGAGGTTGCTCATCACGGTGGCCACCAGGGTGTCGCCGGTAAGCGTGCCGGCCTCCCGCATGGCCAGGGCCAGGATCGCCATCAGCTGGTCGCCGTCGACCTCCTCGCCGTCGGCGGTCACCGCGACGCAGCGGTCGGCGTCGCCGTCGTGCGCGATGCCCAGGTCCGCGCCGTGTTCCACCACGGCCTGGCAGAGGGCGGCGATGTGGTTCGAGCCGCACTCGTCGTTGATGTTGAGGCCGTCCGGCTCGGCATTGATCGCGATCACCTCGGCACCGGCCTCCCGGTACGCCGCCGGAGCCACCTCGGCGGCGGCGCCGTTGGCGCAGTCGACCACCACCTTGATCCCGTCCAGCCGGTGCGGCAGCGTCCCGACGAGGTGCTGTATGTAGTGGTTGGCGCCGTCGAGCAGGTCGTGTACCCGGCCCACCCCCGCGCCGACCGGTCGCTCCCAGGCGGTCGTGGCGTTGGCCTCGATGGCCGCCTCGATCCGCATTTCGATCTCATCGGGCAGCTTGTGCCCACCTGCGGCGAAGAGCTTGATCCCGTTGTCGGGCATCGGGTTGTGCGAGGCTGACAGCATCACCCCGAGGTCCGCCTTGGCCTCGGCGGTGAGGAACGCCACCGCCGGGGTGGGCAGCACCTCGACTCGGATGACCGTCGCGCCGGCGCTGGTCAGCCCGGCCACCACGGCCGCCTCCAGCATCTCGCCGCTGGCCCGGGTGTCCCGGCCGACCACGGCCAGCGGGGCGTGGCTGCGGTCCGACTCGGCGAGGGTGTGCGCTGCCGCGACGGCCACCGCGAGCGCCAACTCCGGAGTGAGATCGGCGTTTGCCCGCCCGCGTACGCCGTCCGTGCCGAACAACCGGCCCATACCCGCCAACCTCCGATGAACTGCCGATGGGGAGAGAGAAACGGCCGGTCCACCTCTGCCCCTGGTCGAGGGGGAGGCGGACCGGCCGTTCGTCAGAAGTACAAGATGCGGCTGGAGATCAGCGCTTGGAGTACTGGGGAGCCTTACGGGCCTTCTTGAGACCGTACTTCTTGCTCTCCTTGACCCGGGCGTCACGGGTGAGGAAGCCGGCCTTCTTCAGCGCCGGACGGTCGTCCGGCTCGCTGACGATCAGCGCCCGGGCGATGGCCAGCCGCAGCGCACCGGCCTGGCCGGTGGTGCCGCCGCCACGCAGGTTGGCGATGACGTCGAACGACTCGGCCTTCTCGGCGGTGACCAGCGGGTCCTTGATCAGCTGCTGGTGCACCTTGCTCGGGAAGTAGGCTTCCAGGTCCCGGCCGTTGCAGGTGATCTTGCCGGAGCCCGGCACGATGCGGACCCGGACGATGGCTTCCTTGCGCCGACCCACGGTCTGGATCGGGCGGTCACCACGAGGCGCGCGGGCGACGGGCGCCGGCGCCTCGGTGGCCTCGGGGGCGACCTCGGTGGCGGTGATGTCGGTCATGCTGATTCCTTCGCCCGCGCTCACTGCGCGATCTGCTTGATCTCGAACGGCACCGGCTGCTGCGCGCCGTGCGGGTGCTCGGCACCGGCGTAGACCTTCAGCTTCTTGATGAGCTTACGGCCGAGCTTGTTGTGCGGGAGCATCCCCTTGACCGCCAGCTCGATGGCCCGCTCGGGGCGCTTGGACAGCAGCTCCTCGTAGCCGACCTGCTTCAGGCCACCCGGGTAACCGGAGTGCCGATAGGCGATCTTCTGCTGGCGCTTGTTGCCGGTCAGCGCAACCTTGCCCGCGTTCACGATGACGACGAAGTCGCCCGTGTCGACGTGCGGCGCGAAAGTCGGCTTGTGCTTGCCCCGCAGCAGCGTGGCGGCGTGGGTGGCCAGGCGGCCCAGCACGACATCAGAGGCGTCGATGACGTGCCACTGACGCTCGATCTCACCCGGCTTCGGGCTGTACGTACGCACAGGTCTACCTTGTCTCGTCGTCGGTCTGGGGTCGCGCGCCGAGGTGACCGGAAATTCCCGGCCTGACCAGCGCGCACGAACGACCAAGCGTACCTCAGGCGGCACGCCCACAGATGTCGTACAACAGCAGGCAACGATACCCGCAGCCCCACCGGCCGGTCAAAACGGGGTCCGACCGGTGCGGCTGCGGGGATCGGATGACCCCGGTCACACCCCGGCTCGTGCCATCCGGGTGCCGGCACGGAGATACGCCGCCCAGGTGACCACGATCAGGAGCAGGAAGAACCCGACGTAGAAGCGCAGCGCCGGCTCGATACCGCCGTAGCTGGACTTCGCCCAGGCGTAGCAGATCGGGACGAGGAAGCCGCCGAAGGCACCGACCGAGGAAATGACCCCCAGCGCGCCTGCGGCCTGCCGGCGCATCGCCAGCATCACCTCCGGCGAGCCGCCGAGGTCCTCCCCCTTGACCTGGAAGATCCGGCTGATCATCCGGTAGGTGGAACCGTTGCCGACCCCGGTGGCCACGAAGAGCAGCAGGAAGGCCACGAAGAACAGGCCCATGCTGCGTTGCTCGACGGACCAGAGCGCGGCCAGGGCGCCGACCGCCATCAGCATGAAGCTGGCCACCGTGATCCGGGCACCGCCGACCCGGTCGGCGAGCCGGCCGCCGAACGGCCGGCAGATCGAGCCCACCCCGGCACCGAGGAACGCCCAGGCCAGCGCGACGTCCGGCCGGCCGAAGACCGAGGTGAGCAGGGTCGGGAAGGCGGCCGAGTAGCCGATGAACGAGCCGAAGGTGCCGATGTAGAGCAGGGACATGATCCAGGTGTCCCGGTGCCGCAACGACGACCAGACCGGGCCCACGTCGGCCTTCGCCTCGGCCAGGTTGTCCATGAACAGGTACGCGCAGACCGCCGCGATCACCGCGAGCGGGATGTACATCAGGCCCGCCCGGGCCAGCGCGAGCCCACCACCGAGCACGATCACCTGCGGTACCAGGAACTGCACCACGGCCACGCCGATGTTGCCGCCGGCCGCGTTCAGACCGAGCGCCCAGCCCTTTTCCCGCTCCGGATAGAAGAAGGAGATGTTCGCCATGCTGGAGGCGAAGTTGCCGCCACCGAAGCCGGCCGTGGCGGCGATCAGCACCAGCGGCAGGAAGCCGATCTCCGGATGTTCGACCGCCCAGGCCAGGCCCGCGCAGGGCACGATCAGCAGCAGCGCGGAGATGACCGTCCAGTTCCGGCCGCCGAAGATCGGCACGGCGAAGGTGTACGGCAACCGCAGCAGCGCGCCGACCCCGCTCGGTACGGCGGTCAGCCAGAGCGCCTGGCTGGTGGTCAACTGCCAGCCGGCGTCACCGAGCCGGACGACGACGATGCTCCACAGCAGCCACACCGAGAAGCCGATGTGCTCCGCGAAGATCGACCAGATGAGGTTGCGCCGGGCGACCCGGCTGCCCACTGTCCGCCAGAAGCCGGGATCCTCCGGTGCCCAGTGCCCGATCCAACGGCCGCGCCGCTGGTCCAGGTCGATCTCTTCGATTGCCGCTGGTCGCGCGCTCGTGGTGGTCATGCCGGAAAGTTAGGAAGCGACAGTTACCGCGGCGTTCGCCGTTCGGGTCGAGGCGGCAACGGGGATCGCACCACCGACAGCCGGCGGCGGTGAGAAACCGGCGACTCAGAGCTGCTGGAGGATGCGCAACGCCCGGTCCACCCGCCGCATGGTCTCGGCGTCGGCCACGTCCACGCACTCGGTGAACCACTTCTTCATCGGTGACGAGATGCGGTCGGGCATCACCACCCAGCCGCCCATCGGCACCGCCAGGGGCGAGTCGCGCAGCAACGCCGCCTCGACCACCTCGGCGACGATCACGATGGGCACCGCGGTCGAGTTGTAGACATCGGAACTGATCACCAGCCCGAGCCGCTCCCGGGCCCCCTCGATGCGCCAGACCTCGCTCCTACGCAGCACGCGGGCGACCGCCGAAGAGCACGTCGTCGACCATGCCCACCTCCCGGGCATCGGCCAGCGCCGCTGCCTCCAGGTCCAGTCCGGCCCGGCTCACCGCGGCGGCGTGCGCGGCGAAGACCTCGCGCAGCGCCTTCTCCCGGGCCGCCTGGTCCATCCAGGCGGAAAGCGAGAGCCCTTCGCGCTTGGCGAAGCGCCGGGCCTCCGCGATCGTCTCGTCGGAGAACGACAGGGTCACCTTGGCCGTCATGCCGGCCAGATTACCCTCGGGTATGACAGTTAGTCATCCTCCGAATACCCCGACTCGTCACACCGGCTCGGAGCGTGGGCCGCCGAAGACGGCGCGCCGCGTCGTAGTTGCCCGCCACCGCGTCGAAAACCCGAGTCACCATCCATACCGGTCCGGCTATCCGCCACCCTCGACCTCGTCCCATAACTCAGGAAACTTGTTCCACATTGTAGACCGTTCGAACCGGCGCGTCGCCCCCGTGCGGTGTGAGCGGCTCTTGACAGGGCCGAAACAAACGGGACGCGGACCGGAAACCGCCCAACGGCACGCTTTGCCGACATGACAGACGGTGCACGAGCGGCGACGCTATCGGGGCCCACGCCCCGGGAGGTGGCGACGCACTGCCCGTACTGCGCCCTCCAGTGCGGGATGACCCTGCGCGAGGAGCACGGCCAGGTGACCGTGCTGCCCCGGGAGTTCCCCACCAACCGGGGCGGCCTCTGCCAGAAGGGCTGGACCTCGGCCGAGCTGCTCCACCACCCCGACCGGCTGACCACCCCGCTGCTCCGCGACCCGGCCAGCGGTGAGCTGCGCCCGGCGACCTGGGACGCCGCGCTGGAGCGGATCACCACCGGACTGCGCGACGTGCAGCGGCGGCACGGCCGCGATGCGGTCGCCGTCTTCGGCGGGGGCGGGCTCACCAACGAGAAGGCGTACGCGCTGGGCCGGTTCGCCCGGGTGACGCTCGGCACCCGGCACATCGACTACAACGGACGGTTCTGCATGTCCTCGGCCGCTGCGGCGGGCATGCGCGCCTTCGGTGTCGACCGTGGGCTGCCGTTTCCCCTGGCCGACCTCGGTCGGGCGGACACCCTGCTGCTGGTCGGCGCGAATCCGGCGGAGACCATGCCGCCGCTGATGCGCTGGCTGACCGAGCAGCGGCAGCGGGGCGGCAAACTGATCGTGGTCGACCCTCGGGTCACCGCCACCGCACGGCAGGCCGACCTGCACCTGCAACCCCTGCCCGGCACCGATCTGGCGGTGGCCAACGCGCTGCTGCACATCGCCCTGACCGCCGGCTACCTCGACGAGTCCTACATCGAGACCCGCACCCACGGCTTCACCGCCGTCCGCCGGACCGTGGCGAGTTGGTGGCCGGCCCGCGCCGAGGCGCTCTCCGGCGTACCCGTGGCCGACCTGGAGGAGACCGCCCGCGCCCTCGGCACCGCCGAGCGGGTCATCATCCTCACCGCCCGGGGCGCAGAACAGCACGCCAAGGGCGTCGACACGGTCACCGGCTTCGTCAACCTGGCGCTCGCGCTCGGCCTACCCGGCCGGCCCGGCTCCGGGTACGGCTGCCTGACCGGGCAGGGCAACGGGCAGGGCGGGCGGGAGCACGGGCAGAAGGCCGACCAGCTCCCCGGTTACCGGAAGATCGACGACCCCGAGGCGCGGGCACACGTCGCGCGGGTGTGGGGGGTGCCCGCCGACGAGCTGCCCGGACCGGGCGTGCCGGCGTACCAGTTGCTGGACTCGCTGGGCACGGCGGAGGGGCCACGGGCGTTGCTGGTCTTCGGCTCCAACCCGGTGGTCTCCGCACCTCGCGCCGCCCGGATCGAGGGCCGGCTGCGCGACCTGGACCTGCTCGTCGTCGCCGACTTCCTGCTCTCCGAGACGGCCGCGCTGGCCGACGTGGTGCTGCCCACCGCCCAGTGGGCCGAGGAGGAGGGCACGATGACCAACCTGGAGGGACGGGTGCTGCGCCGCCGCGCACTGCGCCGCCCCCCACCCGACGTCCGCACCGACCTGGAAATCCTCGCCACCCTCGCCACCCGCCTGCAAGGAAGGGCCCCTTCTTATCGCCTGGTGCATAGCAAGGGCCCCCTATTAACAGCCAGCAGCGACCAGGCGGCCGACGCCGCCGATCCGCGTACGGTGTTCGAGGAGCTGCGGCGGGCCTCAGCCGGCGGGCTCGCCGACTACGCCGGGATCAGCTGGGAGCGGATCGACGCCGCCGACGGGGTCTTCTGGCCGTGCCCGCGCGAGGACGAGGCCGACTCCCCCCGACTCTTCGCCGACCGCTTCGCCACCCCCGACGGGCTGGCCCGGTTCCACCCGGTGGAGCACCGGCCGGCCGCCGAGGAGGTCTGCGCCGAGTATCCGCTGCACTTCACCACCGGCCGGGTGCTCGCCCAGTACCAGTCCGGCAACCAGACCCGCCGGGTGGCCGCGTTGCGACGGGCGGCACCGGAAGCCTCCGTGGAACTGCATCCCGACCTCGCCGCCCGGCTGGGCGTGACCGACGGTGAACCGGTCCGGGTGGTCTCCCGGCGCGGCGAGTTCCGGGCGCCGGCCCGGCTCAGCTCGGCCATCCGGCCGGACACGGTCTTCGCGCCCTTCCACTGGGGCGGGGCGGCACGGGCCAACTCGGTCACCAACGACGCCGTCGACCCGATCTCCGGGATGCCCGAGTTCAAGATCTGCGCGGTCCGGGTGGAGAGAGCGGCAACGCCATGATCAAGCGCGGCGAACGGATCGTGGTGGTCGGCAACGGGATGGCCGGGTCCCGGCTGGCCGGGGAGCTGTACGCCCGGGGCGACGATCTGAAGGTCACCGTGCTCGGCGCGGAACCACACCGGGCGTACAACCGGATCATGCTCTCCACCCTGCTCGCCGGGAAGATCAGCGAACCCGACGTGGAGCTGGCGGAGATCGCCGGGCGCGGTGTCGACCTGCGGTGCGGGGTCACGGTCCGCGCGATCGACCGCGACAGCCAGCAGGTACGCACCGACGACGGCGACACCATCCCGTACGCCCACCTGGTGCTCGCCACCGGCAGCCGGCCGGTGGTGCCGCCGCTGCCCGGCCTGGACGCGCGTCCGCTGCCGGACCGGGTGGTCGCGTTCCGCACGCTCGACGACTGCCGGCGGATCGGCGCGCTTGCCGACGGTGCCCGCCGCGCCCTGGTGCTCGGCGGCGGGCTGCTCGGGCTGGAGGCGGCCCGTGGGCTGGCCGCCCGGGGCCTCGACGTCGGCGTGGTACACCGGGTGCCGTACCTGATGGAGCGCCAGCTCGACCCGACCGCCGGCGCCATCCTCGCCGACACGCTCGCCGACCTCGGCGTGACCGCCCACCTGGCCGTCACGCCGGTCGCGCTCGCGGCGGACCCCGCCGAGGTACGCCTGACGCTCGCCGACGGTACCCTGCTCGCCGCCGACCTGCTGGTGCTCGCCTGCGGGGTACGTCCCGACACGGCCCTGGCCGAGGCGGCCGGGCTGGCGGTGGGGCGGGGGGTGCTTGTCGACGACCGGCTGCGGACCAACGATCCACGGATCTCCGCGATCGGCGACTGCGCCCAGCACGAGAGCGGCCCGACGGGGCTTGTCGCACCGGCCTGGGCGCAGGCCCGGGTGGTCGCCCAACTGCTCACCGGCGAGGATCCGCAGGCCCGTTACCGGCCCCGACCGGTGGTGACCCGGCTCAAGGCGGCCGGCATCGACCTCGCCTCGATGGGCGACCCGGCAAGCGGTCCGGGCGAGGAGCTGACCTTCGCCGACCCGGCCCGGGGCACGTACGCCCGGCTGCGCATCCACGACGGCCGGCTGGCCGGGGCGATCCTGCTCGGCGACAACCCCTCGGTGGGCACGGTGATCCAGCTCTTCGACCGGGGGCAGCCGGTGCCGGCCGACCGGCGCGCGTTGCTGCTCGGCCGGGCCGTCGGCGGCGATGTTCCGACTCCGGCCGCGTCACCGGCGCTGATGCCGGACGCGGCCACCGTGTGCCAGTGCAACACGGTCAGCAAGGGCGCGCTGGTGAGCTGCTGGCGCGGTGGCGCACGCAGCCTCGACGCGATCGTCGCGGGAACTCGGGCCGGCACCGGCTGCGGCGGTTGCCGCGACGCGGTCGCCGGCATCGTCGACTGGCTGTCCCGGGCGGATCCGGTGGAGGTGGCGCGATGAGCAGCACCGAAGGAGGTGGCGCGATGAACGGCGGCAAGGTTGTCGTCATCGGTAACGGCATGGTCGGGCAGCGGTTCGTGGACGCGCTGCGCGACCGCGACCCGCAGGGACGGTGGCGGGTCACCGTGCTCGCCGAGGAGAACCGCCCGGCGTACGACCGGGTGCGGCTCTCGGCGTACTTCGACGGGGTGGCGGCCGACGAGCTGAGCCTGCACACCCCGCACGACGGGGTCGAGTTACGCCTCGGCGAGCCGGCCACCGGCGTGGACCGGGTACGCCAGGTGGTGACCACGGCCGCCGGTGAGCACCCGTACGACGTGCTGGTGCTGGCCACCGGCTCGTACCCCTTCGTGCCGCCGGTGGCCGGGGCGGACCTGCCCGGCGTCTTCGTCTACCGCACCCTGGACGACCTCACCGCGATCCGCGAGCACGCCCGCGGCCGGCGGACCGGCGCGGTGATCGGCGGCGGCCTGCTCGGTCTGGAGGCGGCGAACGCGCTGCGCCTACTCGGGTTGACCACCAGCGTGGTGGAGTTCGCGCCCCGGCTGATGCCGGTGCAGGTGGACACGGCCGGCGGCGCGATGCTTCGCCGTTACGTCGAGGAGTTGGGGGTGGCCTGTCACCTCGGCGTGGCCACCACCGCGCTGCGGTCCGGCCCGGACGGCGACGTCGCCGGGCTGGAGCTGGCCGACGGCACCGTGCTCGACGCCGACCTGGTGGTGGTGGCCGCCGGCATCCGCCCCCGCGACGAGTTGGCCCGCTCGGCCGGGCTCGGACTCGGTCCGCGCGGCGGGGTGCTGGTGGACGCCGCCTGCCGGACCGCCGACGAGCGGATCTACGCGGTGGGCGAGTGCGCGGCGGTCGACGGCACCTGTTACGGGCTGGTCGCCCCGGGCTACGCGATGGCCGAGGTGGTGGCCGATCGGCTGGTCGGCGGGGCGGCCACCTTCCCCGGCGCGGACACCGCCACCAAGCTGAAGCTGCTCGGTGTCGATGTCGCGTCCTTCGGTGACGCGCACGGCACCACGCCGGGCTGCCTCGACGTGACCTGGACCGATCCGGCCACCCGGGTCTACGCCAAGCTGGTCCTCTCCGACGACGCGACGACGCTGCTCGGCGGGGTGCTGGTCGGTGACGCGGAGGCGTACCCGACGCTGCGCGCGAGCGTGGGCGGGCCGCTGCCGGCGGCGCCGCTGACGTTGCTCGCCCCCGCCGGTTCGGCCGGTGCGACGGCCGGTGCGCTGCCCCCGTCCGCGCAGGTCTGCTCCTGCAACGCGGTCACCCGGGCGGACATCGACTCGGCCATCGCCGCCGGCTGCGCGGACGTGCCGGCGCTGAAGGCGTGCACCCGCGCCGGCACCAGTTGCGGCTCCTGCGTACCGATGCTCAAGCAGTTGCTCGACGCGGCCGGCGTCGTCCAGTCCCGAGCGTTGTGCGAGCACTTCGACGTGGGCCGGCAGGAGTTGTTCGACATCGTCCGGGTACGCGGCATCCGGACCTTCTCCCGGCTGATCGCCGAACACGGCCGGGGTCGGGGCTGCGACATCTGCAAGCCGGTCGTCGCCTCGATCCTCGCCTCGCTGGGCAACGGGCACATCCTCGACGGTGAGCAGGCGTCGTTGCAGGACACCAACGACCACTTCCTGGCGAACCTGCAACGCGACGGCAGCTACTCGGTGGTGCCCCGGATCCCCGGCGGGGAGATCACCCCCGAGAAGCTGATCGTCATCGGCGAGGTGGCCCGGGACTTCAACCTCTACACGAAGATCACCGGCGGGCAGCGGATCGACCTGTTCGGCGCCCGGGTCGACCAACTGCCGCAGATCTGGCGCCGGTTGGTCGACGCCGGCTTCGAGTCCGGGCACGCGTACGGCAAGGCACTGCGTACGGTGAAGTCCTGTGTCGGCGACACCTGGTGCCGGTACGGGGTGCAGGACTCGGTCGGGCTCGCCATCGCGCTGGAGCTGCGCTACCGGGGACTCCGCGCGCCACACAAGATCAAGTCGGCGGTCTCCGGGTGCGCCCGGGAATGCGCCGAGGCCCGGAGCAAGGACTTCGGCATCATCGCCACCGAGACCGGCTGGAACCTCTACGTCGGCGGCAACGGTGGCTTCCGGCCCCGGCACGCCGACCTGTTCGCCACCGACCTGTCCACGGCGGCGCTGATCCAGCTGATCGACAGGTTCCTGATGTACTACATCCGCACCGCCGACCGGCTACAGCGCACCGCCGCCTGGATCGAGGCGATGGAGGGCGGTCTCGACCACCTTCGGGCGGTGATCGTGGACGATTCGCTCGGCCTCTGCGCGGAGTTGGACGCCGCGATGGCCCGGCACGTCACGTCCTACTCGGACGAGTGGCGGGACGTGCTTGAGGATCCGGAGCGGCTGCGCCGGTTCACCTCGTTCGTCAACGCTCCGGAGGTGCCCGACCCGTCGATCGCCTTCGTCACCGAACGCGGCCAACCCGTACCGATCGGTGGCCGACCACCATCCGACGGCGGCCGGCAACCGGTCGCGCTCGGCCTGCCGGAGGTACGGCGATGAGTGCCCCGACCATGCTGCGCTGGACCGTGGTCTGCCCGCTCGACCGGCTGGATCCGGACCGGGGAGTCGCCGCCCTGGTCGACGGGGTGCAGGTGGCGCTCTTCCGGACCACAGAGGGGCTGTACGCAGTCGACAACCGCGACCCGGTGACCGGCGCGTACGTGTTGTCCCGGGGAATCGTGGGCAGCCGGGGCGGGGTGCCCACGGTGGCGTCGCCGCTGCACAAGCAGGTGTACGACCTGCGCACCGGAAACTGTCTCGACCTGCCCGGGGTCTCGGTGGCCCGGCACGAGGTCCGTTGCCGGGACGGCATGGTCGAGGTGCGGCTGCGACAGGAGGGGTGAATGCGCGAGGAACTGGCCGGCTTCACCATCGGGGTGACCGCCGACCGACGGCGGGACGAACTCGCCGCACTGCTGCAACGGCGCGGCGCCCGGGTGGTGCTCGCTCCCGCGCTGCGGATCGTGCCGCTCGCGGACGACACCGAACTACGCGAGGCCACCCGCGCCTGCCTGGACCGGCCGCCGGACATCCTGATGGCCAACACCGGCATCGGCATGCGCGGTTGGCTGGAGGCGGCCGAGGGGTGGGGGCTGGCCGAGCCGCTGCGCTCGGTGCTCGGCGGCGCGTACGTGGTGGCCCGGGGACCCAAGGCGCGCGGCGCGATCCGCGCGGCCGGCCTGTACGACCAGTGGTCCCCCGCCTCGGAAAGCTGCGACGAGGTGGTCGACCACCTGCGCGAGCGGGGCGTGGCCGGGCAGGTGATCGCCATGCAGCTGCACGGTGAACGGCAGCCGGAGTGCACCCGGGCGTTGGAGGAGGCCGGCGCCACCGTGATCGAGGTCCCGGTCTACCGCTGGGCCCCACCGACCGATCCGGCACCGCTGCACCGGCTGGTCGACCTGGTGGCCGGCCGGCTGGTGGACGCGGTCACCTTCACCTCGGCACCGGCGGCGGAGGCGCTGGTACGCGCCGCCGGTGACCGTACCGAGGCGGTGCTTGAGGCGTTTCGCGGCGACGTGCTGGCCAGCTGCGTCGGGCCGGTGACCGCGGAGCCTCTGGTCCGGCGGGGGGTGCCGGTCAGTGCGCCGAGTCGGGCCCGGCTCGGCGCACTGGTCCGGACGATCGTCGACGAGCTACCCCGGCGGACGGTCACCATCAAGGCGGCCGGCCACCTGCTCACCCTGCGCGGGCATGCCGCCGTGGTCGACGGGGAACTACGCCCACTCGCCCCGGCACCGATGGCGGTGCTGCGGGCGCTGGCCGCCGCGCCGGGGCGGGTGCTCTCCCGTACCGCCCTGCTGCGTACGCTGCCGCGCGGCGCCGACGAGCACGCGGTGGAGATGGCGGTGGCCCGGCTGCGGGCCGGTCTGCGTGCCCCGAGGGTCGTGCAGACCGTGGTCAAGCGCGGCTATCGGCTCCGGGTCGACTAGCTGCGGGCCTCGGGTCGAGCGGACGTCGGCTGCCGGTCGGCGGCGGCGGCCCGGGTCCCCTGCGTTCCCCCGCCGAGGACCAGGTCGACCAGCGCGTCCAGGAAGTCCGAGGCGTGGCCGGCCTCGTCCCGGGCGATCTCGGCGAAGAGCGCGGCGGCCTCGCTCTCCCCCACCGACGCGGCCTGCCGGCTGAACGTCGGATCAATGGTGGTGGCCTCGTGCTGCTCACCGGCGATCGTGGTACGCAGGTTCGCCTCGTTCCCGCCGACCAGGCCGTACAGGTTGGCTGCCTCGGCGAAGTGCTCGCCGAGTTCCTGGCTTGCGGTGTTCTCGAAGAGGCGGGCCAGCCGTAGCCGGCCGGTGGCCCGGGCGTGCTCGGCGTACGCGGTGTACCGGGCGTAGGCGAACGCCTCGCCGCGCAGCGTCGCCAGCAGGTTCTCCTGGGTTTCACCGGAGCAGGCGGGCTCGGTGGCCTCGATCGGCACCGGCGGGACCGGTACCCCGACCGGCACCCGGACTCCGCTGCCGGGATGGGTGATCGCGAAGAGCGCGATCCGGAACCGTTCGGCGTGCACTCCCTCGTCCCCGGCGAGTTCGTCCCAGAGCGCCGCGGCCGGCAGGCAGCCGTCCCGGCGCGCCTGCTCGGCGTAGCGCGGGTAGGTGACGGTGTGCTCCTCCGACTCACCGGCGATCGACTCACGGAGGTTTGCGGTGTTGCTCCGGACGAAGTCGATCAGCTCGGCCTGCTCCGCGAAGTGTTCGTCCAGCTCGGTTTCTGCCGTGCTGCGGAACAGTTCCGCGATCTCCGCCTGCCCGGTCCGTGCCGCCTCCTGCGCGTACGCCAGGTAGGCGGCGTGCGCGAACGCCTCCCCCTCCATCGCGGTGAGCGTGTCGGCGCGGGTGGTCGGATCGGAGACCGCAGCTCGCGCGGGTGTGCCGACCAGCCCGACGCCGAGCGCCGTCCCCACGAGCACTGCGATGACTCTGGCCTTCTGCATGGACTCCCCCTCCAATCAGCGCGCAAAGTGCGCATTCCTTCACGCGGCGTGATATTCGGGAGAATCCTATGTCTTCGCAGGTCAGAGCGGTTTCCGCGACTTCGTCGCGGAGGCGCGGCGCGGGGACGACGCCGCCAAAAACGACAAACCGCCGTCAGCCAACAGGTGTGGGGTGCCCCCGGTCGTGCTCGGCCTGCAACCGCCGCATGGCGTGCTCGACGACGGTCATCAGCACTTGCTTGACCGAGTCACGCCGTCGGGCGTCACACAACACCAGCGGCACGTCCGGTGAGATCGCCAGTGCCTCGCGGACCTCGTCCAGCTCGTACTGTGGCGCGCCGTCGAACCGGTTGAGCGCAACCACGTACGGCAGGTTGCGGTTCTCGAAGTAGTCCAGCGGGGCGAACGCGTCGGCGATCCGGCGGGTGTCCACCAGGACCGCGGCCCCCACCGCACCCCTGATGATCTCGTCCCACATGAACCAGAAGCGGGTCTGCCCCGGTGTACCGAAGAGGTACAGGATCAGATCCTGCGCCATGGTGATCCGGCCGAAGTCCATGGCGACCGTGGTGGTCTCCTTGCCCGGCACCTTCGACGGGTCGTCGATGCCGACGCCCGCCGCGGTCATCACCGCCTCGGTGGTCAGCGGCGTGATCTCGGAGATCGCGCCGACAAGCGTCGTCTTGCCGACACCGAAGCCACCCGCGACGACGATCTTCGCGGAGATGATTCCCCGGCTCTGGCGGGCCCCGGCGGGGTCATAGCTCGCGAAGTCCACTCAGCACCCTTCCCAGCATTTCCATCCGCTCCTCGTAACCTGTGGCGGGAGCGGCCGTCTGTAGCGTCAACAGGCCCTCGGCCACCATGTCGGCGACCAGCACCCGGGCGACACCCAGCGGCAACCGGGTGTACGCGGCGATCTCCGCCAGCGACTCGGGGCGGCCCTCGCAGACCATCGCGATGCGATGCTTGTCATGCCCGGCAAACCGCGATTCGGCGATCTGGGTCGGACTGGCCACCAGCACCGCTTCCAGGGCGATGTCCTGGCGTGGCTCGGTCCGGCCCCGGGTGACCGCGTACGGCCGCACCAGCGCACCGCGGGGGTCACGCCGCTGCTCCATGCGCGATCACCTCCTCTCCCGTCCGCCGTCGTACCGCACCGGTCAGGACCGCACCGCGTCCCGGGGCAGCGGCACCAGCGCGGCACCGACCCGCTCCACCAGCAGGGCCATCTCGTAGCCCACCTGGCCGACGTCGCAGCTGCGCGCCGCGAGCACCGCCATCGACGAGCCGTCGCTGATGGACATCAGGAACAGGTAGCCGCTGTCCATCTCGATGACCGTCTGCAACACCCCGCCGGCGCTGAACATCCGCGCGGCGCCCTCGGTGAGGCTGACCACGCCGGACGTGATCGCGGCAAGCTGGTCTGCCCGGTCCGCCGGCAGGTCGCGGGAGGAGGCGAGCAGCAGCCCGTCCGCAGACACCGCCACCACGTGGGCGATTCCCGCCACGCTGTCGGCGAAGTTGGTGAGCAGCCAACCCATGTCCTGCATGGCCGCTGGCCTGTTCATCGGCTCGTCTCCTTGGTCGAGGTGCTGTTCTGACTCGCGCCGGCCGTCCGGCCGCGCTGAACGCCGCGGTGGTACGCCGACAGCAGACCGCGTACTTCGTCCGGCGTACGGCGACTGTGCTCACGCCCGCCACGCGGTTCGATCCCGCCGGGCACGAGTTGTGCCTGCGGCACCCGCTTGGGCAGACCCGACCGGGTGGTCCCGGCGGGAGTGGGCTCGGCCGCCCGGCTGGCCCGCGACCAACCCTCGTCGGCCGCCGTCTGCCAGGCCTCGTCCGCCGGTCCTTCGGGGTGCGCCACCGGCGGGGGCGACGGCGGCACCGACGATCCCGCGCCGGGCAGCGGGCCGTTCGCCGGAGCGGCTGGCGACGGGCTCGCCGGGGCCGGCGGCGACATCGGTGACGACGACGGCGACGGCGGAGTGCTGGTCCCGGCGGAGGCACCAGGCGTACGGGTGGGCAGCGGGGTCCGCCCCCGGGTCGGCTCGACGGTGGGCGCCGAGCTGGCGGCAACCGGCTGCGCCGGTGGGTCGTCGAACTGGGGCCGGCTGAAGATGGCGGTCGCGTCGTTGCCGTGGGCCCGGAACCAGACCGCCTCCATCTCCCGGAAGATCGGCGCCTCGGCCTGCGGCTCCGGCGGGGCGGTGATCGGTCCGGTCGCGACCGGGACGGTGGCGGCCAGGCTGGCGCCCAGCCCGCCGAAGCCCGAGCTGTCGTAACCGGTGCCGCCGGAGTGGGGTGTGGTGTCCCCGGTGGAGCCGGCCGGTGCGCTGGCCCCGGCACCGGCGACCGGGCCGACCGGCAGCACGGGCGCGGCCGGTTCGGGGTGCTGCCGCGCCGGGGCAGCGGGTCGAGGGTCGGCTGGGCGACGGTCGGCGCACCGGCACTGAATCCGTTGGCGAAGGCCGGGGCCTGGGTGTTGGGCGCGGCGGGGTTCGCTGCCGGCTCGGTGGCCGGCCAGGGCGCGGCCGACGGCGTACCGGCCCGCCACCTGTCGCTGAGCGTGGCGGTGTTGGTACGCCCGGCCCCGCCGAACGGTTCGCTGCCGTTCAGCGGTGCCATCGGGGTCTGCTCGACCGCGAGCGGCTGACGCGGTCGGGTGATCGCCTGGTCGCGTCCCCGCAGGTTCGGCAGTACCACCGTGGCGGCGGGGAGCGTGACCTGCGCCACGGTGCCGCCCTCGACGTTGCGCCGCAGGTCGACCCGGATGCCGTACCGGGCCGCGAGTCGGCTGACCACGGCGAGACCCATCAGCCGGAACGCCGACACGTCCACGCTGGAGGGTTCGGCCAACCGCCGGTTGAGCGAGTCCAGTTGCTCGTCGGTGAGGCCGAGACCCCGGTCCTCGATCTGGATCAGGACGTAGTCCCGGATCCGCCGGCCGTCGGCGACGACAGTGGTGTTCGGTGGGGAGAACCGGGTGGCGTTGTCCAGCAACTCGGCCACCAGCCGGACGACGTCGTTTACCGCGTGTGCGGCCACCGAGACGTCCGTGTCGACAGTGCCGAACTCGATCCGGTTGTAGAGCTCCACCTCGGACTGCGCGGCGCGCAGCACGTCCACAAGCAGCGCGTCGTCCCGACGTGGCACGGTCGAGTCCGCGCCCGCAAGCACGAGCAGGTTCTCGTCGTTGCGGCGCATCCGGGTGGCCAGGTGGTCGAGCTCGAAGAGCTGAGCGAGCCGCTTCGGGTCCTCCTCGCCACGCTCGATCGCGTCCAGCTCGCCGATCATGCGGTCGACCAGGTTCTGACTACGCCGGGCCAGGTTCAGGAACATCGCCGAGACGCTGCTCCGCAGGGCCGCCTGCTCGGCCGCCACCCGGACCGCCTCGCGGTGTACGACGTTGAACGCCGAGGCGACCTGACCCACCTCGTCGCGGTTGTCGAGCTTGATCGGATCCCGCACCTCGCGGACGATCTCCTTGACACTGCCGTCGTTGACGTTGCCCATCTCCTGGAGCCGGCGCACCGCCTCGGGCAGGTCGTGGTTGGCCACCGAGAGCGCGCCCTCACGCAGCCGGCGCAGCGAGTGGTTGAGCGAGCGGGCCAGCACCACCGCCAGGGTGACCGCGATGATCAGGGTGAGCAGCACCAGCGCCGTTTCGACGATGGCCTGCCGGACCACATCCGAGCGGGCCTGTTCGGCCTGGCTGAGCAGGCGGTCCTGCAACTCGATCTCGGCCCAGCGCATCAGCTCGTTCACCGCGCCGATCGCCGCGGTGGCCTCCTGGGCGGAGATCGACGAGCGCTGGTTCACCGAGCGACTGATGTCGCTGGCGATCCGGTCGGCGAGCACCACGGCGTCGCCGGAGACGGTGCGCTCGACCAGCGCACGCTGGTCGGGGTCGGCAGCCAGCGAGAAGGCCAGCAGCGCCTCCTGCTGGCTGGTGAGCGTGGCGACGAAGACGGAGAACTGCTCGTTGTCCAGTCGGCCAGCGCTGAGCGCGGTGAACGCGACCGACTCCTCCTCGGCGACGGCCGCCTTGGCCCGGGCGAACGCGGCTACCGCTCGGCGACTGTCCGCCAGGCGCTCCTCACCGGGCAGCTGAGCCAGCCCGTCGCCGTAGGCGACCAGATCGGCCAGGACCACGCCGTAGCGCAGGGCCGCCTCGGCCACCTCCATCTGCTGTCGGCCGAGCACCTCCTGCCGGGTGCCGTCGAGGGTGTCCAGGTGCGCGTCGATGGCCGCCAACCGGCCGCGTACCGCAGCCGGCGGCTCATCGATCTTGGCGCGCTCGGCCCGGTACGCGTCGATCCGGTCCTGCGTCCGCCGAACCCGGAGGTTGTACGCGTCGGCCTGTTCCTGCTGCGGCTTGTCGAGGTAGGCGGCAGCCGCCATCCGCTCGGCATGCAGGTCGTTCGTCAGCGCGGAGACGTTCATGGAGAGCGCGGTGAGCGATCGGGCCTCGGTCGCGTCCACGGCGCCCGCACCGACCGAGACCAGGCGGACCGTGGCCAGCGCGATGACCGCGGCGACCGGAACCACCAGGATCAGTGCCAGCTTGGACCGAATCCGCACGTCCCGCAGTCGGGGCAGCCGACGGCGTCCGTTCTGCGCGGGGTCACCGCTGGCGGGCAGGGTCGTCGGTCCGGTGCTCACGACATCGCCTCCGTCGGTTTCTCCACGCCTGAACCGTCGACCCGTACGGGCCAGAACGGCCGGCGCCATGCGCGGCCCGGCCGCGATTTCATCAGACGAGATCGTGTTTGGGAAGCCGCAGTGTGACAGGAAACGGTCGGAGGGCGTGCATCGAGTGATCGGAACAACTAATACCTACATTTCGGCGGTGCCCTTGATCAGGGCAGGTACCTCCAGAGTGGTCATCCGTGTCGCGAGCGTGAGCGTCGGAAAACATCTTGTTACCCCAACATGTGGGATAGGCGTCCCGAAACACCGCCGATCGCCTCGCTTGACCACAGCGCCTGGCATTGGCAAGGTTTTGCAGGCTTCGCGCACACCGTACGGCAGGCGCACCCCGGATCTCCACTGAGGATGGTCGCGCCGCCGGTGACCGGGCCACCGCCCGTGCCGCACCAGGAGGAAACCGTTGACCCCGTTCCGCTCCGCGACCGCCACCGTGCTCGCGTCGGCCATGCTGGCCACCACCCTCACCGGCTGCCAGTTCGGCGGGCAGGAGCAGGACACCTCACCCATCGTCATCGCCGCTGACCTGGAACTGTCCGGTGCGGCGGTCGGCGCCGGCACGGCGTACCGGCAGGCGATGGAGTTGAAGATCGAGCAGCTGAACGCCTCTGGCGCGCTGAACGGCCGGTCGATCAAACTCGTGTGGAAGGACAACCGGTCCGACGCCAGCGAGTCGCTGCGCAACATCGCCGAATTCAGCAACGACCCGCAGGTGAGCGCCATCATTATGGGCGGCTGCAACGAGTGCGCGATCGGCGCGGTCCGCACCGTCAACGAGAAGCAGATTCCCACAATCGCGCTCGCCGCGGCCGACGCGGTGGCCAACCCGGTGGCGGACCGCCGCTACGTGTTCAAGCTGGCGCCCAACCCCGCCGACAACGCCGGGGCGCTCACCATCGAGCTGAGCCGACGCAGCATCGACACGGTCGGGTTGCTGCGCACCGACGACCCGTACGGGCGGGAGGGCACCGAGGCGCTGCGCCGCGAGCTCGACAAGGCGGGCATCGAGGTGCTGGCCGAGGCGACGGTCCGGGGCACCGACACCGAGGTGGACCGGCAGGTCAGCCAGCTGACCTCGACAAACCCCGAGGCGCTGGTCATCTGGACCCCGCCGGAGCAGGCCATGCTGGCCGCCACCGCGGCCCGACGGACCGACTTCGACGGCGGCCTCTACCTGGACGCACTGGCGGCGGGGGACCTCTTCCTCGGCCCCTCGGCCCGGGCCGCCGAACGATCGACCCTGATCTTCACCCAGACGATGGTGATCGACGACGTCATCGCCACCACGCCCGCGAAGGCCGCCCGTCGGCAGTGGTTCCAGGACTACACCGCCCGCTTCGGCGGCTACCACGGTTCGTCGTCCTTCGCCGCAGACGCCGTCCAGCTCATCGCCGACGCCGAGCTACGCTCCGGCGGGCCGGCCGGCAAGGTCGACCGGGAGGGCATCCGGAACGTGCTGGAGACCTCGCAGTTGGACGGACTCTCCGGGCCGATCCGGATGACGCCGGACAACCACTCCGGGCTGATGCCCCAGGCGCTTACCACGCTTGTGGCCCGTAACGGTCGGTGGCGACTGGCCAGCTGAGCCGGCACCGTTGCCGACCTCTACGGCGCGCCGTGCCGCCGTCGGGAAACCCCGCCGGGCTTCCCGACGGTCGGTCAGCGGCTGGAGGTGGTTTCCCGCAGCCAGGGCAGGCTACGCCGCTCGATGAGCACCAGCGCGCTGTAGAGCAGGATGCTGACCAGGGCGACCAACATGATCGCCGCCCAGGCGGTGGCGGTGTCGCCGATGCCCGCGTACTGCTGGATGACGTAACCGAGGCCACCCTCACCGGCCTGGAACTCACCGATCACCGCGCCGATCGCGGCCAGCGGCATGGCCACCTTGAGGCCGACGAAGATCTGCGGCAACGCGGCCGGGAAGCGCACCTTGCGGAAGGTTTGCCAGCGGGAGGCGTTGTAGGAGCGCACCAGCTCGGCCAGCTCCGCCGGAGTGGTGGTCAACCCGGTCGCGGTGGAGAGCACGATCGGGAAGAAGCACAGCAGGAAGACCATCGTCAGAATGGGTTTCTGACCCCAGCCGAGCGCCACCACCAACAGCGGTCCGAGGGTGATCTTCGGCACCGCGTTGATGGCGACCAGCAGCGGGGTGAACATCCGCTCGACCGTCCGAGAGGCGGCCAGCGCCAGGCCGAGCAGCACCCCGGCCACCGCGGAGAGCAGGAAGCCGACCAGGATCTCGCCGGTGGTGTCGCGGGTGTGCGCCAGCAGCCGCTCCGGCCGTTCGGCGAAGGCGGCCAGCACGTCTGCGGGGGGCGGCAGGGCCGCGGGATGGATCAGCTCCAACTGGGCGACCAGCCACCAGAGCGCAAGGGCGATCAGCAGACCGGCGGCCGGCAACAGCGCCGCGCTGGCGACGGACCGCAGGTCGCCGGGGCGCCACCGCCGGCCACGCGGTGCCGCCTGGGACGGCGCGGGTGCCAGCGCCGCCTCCGGCTGCCGTGGGCGGACGTCGGTCATCGGGATCCTCCTGCGATTCGGGTGGCTCTGGCGATTCGGATGGTGGCGTGGTCGGGCAGTTCAGGTGGCGCTGGCAGTTCGGGTGGCCGGGGACGGGAAGGGGGTACGCCCCACCGGCTGCCCGGTGCGGCGCACCCCGTGTCGACCGTCGGCCGTCGGCCCCGGGTACGAAGTCTCGACCTCAGGCCTTCGGCGCGAGATTGAAGTCGATGATCTGGTCCGGGGTGAGGTCCGTCTTCAGCGCGCCGGCACCGCGCAGGATCGCGATGCTCTTGGCGACCCGGCCGCTGTCCAGCGTGCCCAGTGCGGTGCCGGAGTTGCTGGAGCGGACGTACCCGGCCATCAGCTGAAGCTCGGCGGCAGCCGCCTCGGGGTTCACCGCCTCGGCGTTCTTGGCCAGGATCTGGGCGGCCTCCTGCGGGTTCGCCAGGGCGTACTCCAGGCCCTTGAGTAGCGCCTCGGTGAACCGCTTGACCTGCTCCGGCTTCTCGCTGGCGTACTGCTTGGAGGTGATCAGCACGTTGCCGTAGAGGTCCTGCATCACGTTGCTGTACGGCAGCAGGACGGCCTTCTTCTTGGTCACTGCCTCGATGGTCGGCTGGCCGACGACGAACTGGCCGATGCCGTCCACCGAGCCGGAGGCGAGCGTGCCCATGAGCGTCTGCGCCTCGCCGTTGACCCACTTCACCTTGGCGTAGTCGATGCCCGCCATTCGCGCGTACGTCGGGAAGAGGTTGCGGACCACCGAGCCGGGGGTGTCGGCGAGCGTCTTGCCCTCCAGGTCCTTCGGGGTGTTGATGCCGGTGCCCTCGACGGTGGCGATGGCGGCCATGGTGCGCTGCTGGATGGCGGCCACCGCGACGAAGTCCTTGGCGTCACCGTTGCCGAGCTGGAGCAGGCCACCGGTCAGGTCGATCGGACCGAACTGGGCCTGGCCACCGACGATCGTCTGGATCACCCCACCGGTGCCCTGCCCGGGTTTGATGTCCACCTCGAAGCCGGCGTCCTTGAAGAACCCCTTCTCCTTGGCCACCCAGGCGTAGGAGTCACGCCCGAAGTTGCCGAAGGAGGTCAGGTAGGTCACCTGCTCCAGGGACGAGCCCACACCGCCCTTGTCGTCGGCGTCGTCGGAGCCGCACGCGGCGGAGACCAGGGCGAGCGCGGTGGCCATGGTGGCCGCGGCGACCGTACGGGTCAGCCTTTTCATCAGTACACCTTGTCCTTTCCAACCGGGGCATCGTGCCGCCGGAAGGGGGGTTGTCGGGCGGCACCGGCAGCCGGAGATGGAAGCCGACACCGCGTACGAGGGGGATTCTTCGCGGGCACAGCGTACGAGAACCCCACCTTTGCGACGCCAGGCGTACCCGGTTGCGGAACGGATACAAAGTGACGTCCCCCCCGCACGGGGCGATAGCGGGCGAGGCCGCTAGCCTGTTACGGATTCCTGACCGTCCACTCAGTGGAGGCCCGCCGGAGATGATCCGTCTGTCCGAGGTGTCCCGCACCTTCGACGGCCGCGCCGGCCGGGTCGAAGCGCTGCGTGGCATCGACCTCGACGTGGCCGAGGGCGAGTTCGTCGCCGTACTCGGCCGCTCCGGATGCGGCAAGTCCACCCTGTTGCGGCTGATCGCCGGCCTGCTGCCGGTCACCTCGGGCGAAATCACCGTCGGTGGCACACCGGTCACCGGGCCGCGCCCGGACATCGCCATGCTGTTCCAGCGACCGGCTCTGCTGCCGTGGCGTACGGTCCTGGACAACGTCCTGCTGCCGGTGGAGATCTTCGGCTGGAAGCGCGCGGACCACCGGGACCGGGCCCGGCAACTGCTGGAGGTCGCCGGGCTGGCCGGCTTCGAGAAGCGGCTGCCGCACGAGCTCTCCGGCGGCATGCAGCAGCGGGTGTCGCTGTGCCGGTCGCTGATCGGCGACCCCCGGGTGATGTTGATGGACGAGCCGTTCTCCGCGCTGGATGCGCTCACCCGGGAGGAACTGGCCGGCGAGCTGCAACGGGTGCACATGCGCAACGGCGCGACGATCGTCTTCGTCACCCACTCCATCGACGAGGCGGTGCTGCTCGCCGACCGGGTGGTGGTACTCAGCCCGCGCCCCGGCCGGCTCCGCAAGATCGTCGAGGTGACCGTGCCCCGCCCCCGCACCCTCGGCCGCAACGCCCACCTGGCCGATGTCGCCCAGATCAGCGCCGACCTGCACGAACTGCTGATGGAACGCGACCAGCCGGCGACCGCCGCCGCCGAGGGGCGATGACGATGCGGGTGGCGGTCTTCACGGAGCCGCACCGCGGCGCCAGCTACGACGACCAGCTCCGCTTCGCCCGCCTCGCCGAGCAGGGCGGGTACGACGGCTTCTTCCGGGCCGACCACTACCAGAGCATGGGCGACGAGCCGGGGCTACCCGGACCGACCGACGCCTGGCTCACCCTCGCCGCGCTCGCCCGGGAGACCAGCCGGATCCGCCTGGGCACCCTGGTCAGCTCGGCGACCTTCCGGCTACCCGGGCCGCTGGCGGTGATGGTGGCGCAGGTGGACCAGATGAGCGGCGGCCGGGTCGAGCTGGGCATCGGAGCCGGCTGGTACGCCCGTGAGCATCTCTCGTACGGCATCCCGTTCCCGGACACCAGGGAACGCTTCGACCGCCTCGCCGAGCAACTCGACGTGATCACCGGCCTGTGGCGCACCCCGTTGGGCGAGACGTTCAGCTACACCGGTGAGCACTACCAACTGGCCGACGCGCCGGCCCTGCCCAAGCCGGTGCAGACCCCCGGGCCTCCGGTGATCATCGGCGGCCGGGGGGCCAGGCGCACCCCGGAACTGGCCGCCCGGTACGCCGACGAGTTCAACATGCCGTTCACAAGCGTCGAGCAGACCGGTGCGGCGTACGAGCGGGTGCGGGAGGCGGCCGAACGGGTCGGCCGCGCCGAGAGCGGGCGCGGTGCGCTGCTGTTCTCCGCCGGCATCGTGGTGGCCATCGGCCGGACGGACGCGCAAGCCCAGCGGCGGGCCGCGCCGCTGCACGCCAAGAGCGCCCTGCCGCCCGAGAATCCGGTGGTCGGTTCGCCGGGACAGCTTGTCGACCGGATCGGTGAGTTCGCAAAGCTCGGCACCGAGCGGGTTCACCTACGCCTGACCGACCTCACCGACCTGGATCACCTGGAACTCATCGCCGCCGAGGTGCTTCCCCAACTGAACGGATCACGATGACCCAACCGTCGCTCGACCCCCACTCCCCCGGGGCAGACCTCGTCCTCGGACCGGTGGGTCAGGAGATCGTCTTCGAGAACGACCGGGTCCGGGTCTGGCACATCCGGCTGGAGCCGGGTGAAGGGCAGCCGCTGCACCGGCACGACCACCCGTACCTCGTGGTGGCCGTACAGGGCGCGAAGAACGTGATCCAGACCGTCGACGGCGTCAAGATCGACGCGGACGAGCCGACCGGCGGGGTGGTCTACCGCGATCCGGGAGCGGTGCACATGCTGACGAACGTCGGCGACACCACGTACCTGGCCCGGCTCATCGAGCTCAAGTAAGAGCGAAACCCGTCGCTGCGCAACCGCCGCGAGCAGGCATTACATCCTTCTCCGGCGCGCCGGTGGCGAACGGTGGCGACGGACCGTAACGTGCCGGACATGGCCCATCGGACCTTGAGCCGGCTGATGCTCACGGCATTCGGCGTCAGCCTGCTGGCCGGGGCCGGTCAGCTCGGCCTCGCCTTCGGCTTCGGCATCATCAGGCTCACCGGCACCTTCACCGGTGCCACCGTCAACCAGTGGCCGGCGCAGCTCGTCTGGGCCGGCTGGTTCGCGACGAACGCCGCCGTCATCGGTGCCCTGCTCGCCGAGCGGCTGGTCCGGCGCGACGAGCAGCTCACCGGCACCGGTCGGCAGTTGGCCGTCGCCCTCAGCGCCGCCCTGGGCGCCCTCGTCGTGGCGCCGTTGTGCATGCAACCGGCCCGCAGCGCCGAGGTCGTCTCGGTCGATCCGGTCTGGGCCGTGGCGATCTGCGCGGGACTCGGCGCGGTGGTCGGTGCCGGCGCCACGCTGGCCGTGCTGATCCGGCCCCCGTTCGCCTGGAACATGGCCGCCGTCGCCGGGGTGATGTGGCTGCTGGCGCTGCTCTCGGTCCTACCGTCGCTGGGCGAGTCCGGGCCGCTGACATCGGTACGCCTCGGCGTGTTGGAGCCGGCGTGGCTCGATGCCGACACGGCGCAGCAGTTGGCCCTGCTGATCTTGCCGATGCTGAGCTTGGTGGCCGGCGCGGCGACCGGAGCGCTGGCCCGCCAGTACGGCCATCCCCCGCTGATCGGCGGACCGAGCGGCGCGGCCGGGCCGGTGCTTGTGGCGTTCGCCTATCTGGCCGCCGGGCCGGGTGGTACGGGTGACCGCTACCAACTCTGGCCGTACTACGGTGCGCTGATCGCCATCGCCGCCGGTGCGCTCGGCTCGGCCGCCACCGCACTGCTGCCCTGGTCGCCGGGCCGCCCCCAGGCGACGGAAGCCATCGAGCCGACCGCCATCCTCGCGCCGCTGCCCGCCGCACCGATGCTGCCCGGCCCGGCCCGGCGTCAAGCCGATGAGCAGACCGCCGTCAGGTCACCCATCGCCCTCGGCGCCACCCCGGAGCCGACCCCCAGCAGCCCGGCACCCACCCTCGAGCAGCCGACCCCCACCAGCGCTACGCCCACGGCAGCGGACTCGCCGCAGGCGGAGGCGGCCGGGTCACCACCACACTGGCACTGGCCGGACGATCGAACGGCGTCCCGCACCCCGGCGACGACGCCGGGAACGCGGCTACCGGAGCGTCCGGCCGCCCCGCCCGCCGACACGTCGGGCGACCTCTGGGTCGGCGACGGCAGCGACATCCCGGCGACCTCCCAGGCCACAGCCCCGCCGGACGCAGCCCCGTCGGACAGCCCGGCCGGCGACGAAACCGAGGACGGTACGCCGGCCCGGGCGGCACCACGAGCACGGCGCCGGTTCCCGATGCCCGATCTGTGGCGGGCGACCACGTGGCGGCTCGCCCCCGCCCAGCAGCCCGAGCCGCCGGCATCGGCCGAGGAGAACGTCCCCTCGACCGATGCCGAGCAGTCGAGCCCTGCCCGGGAGGCGACACCACCGGCCGCCGAGCCGCCGAGCCGCTTCACCGCTCCCCCGCCGCGCATCTCCGCCGACCCGGAAGCGGCCATCCGGGACGTGACGGCCGCGTTCGCCAAGCCGCCCGTCACCCGTGCCGAGGAGGTGCAGCCGGACACCGGCGACCGGGACAAGGGCGGCCGGCGCGGTCTGTTCCGGCGCGGCAGGTCACGCTCGGCCGACGCCGGCACCGAACGCGAGGAGCCACTGGCCGCGCAGGACGAGGAGTACGTGCACTGGGTGGCCGAACTGAGCCGCCCCATCCCCGACGACGAGCCCGCCCCCAAAAAACCCCGCCGCTCCCTACGCTCCACCGGCCGCCACCACCGCGACTAACCCCCCACCCCGCCCCCGCCGATCTTGCACTTCTGGTCGCTGATCTGCCCCCATATGAGGCATTTATCCCGACCGAAAGCGCAAGATCGACGGCGGGTGGCCGGGTCAGGCTAGGGGCAGGTAGACGCGGGAGCCGGCGGCGAGGAACTCCTCCGACTTGTCCTTCATGCCGCGGGCGGCGTACTCCTTGAGATCCTGAGTGATCTTCATGGAGCAGAACTTCGGCCCGCACATCGAGCAGAAGTGGGCCGTCTTCGCCGGCTCGGCGGGCAGCGTCGCGTCGTGATACGACCGGGCGGTTTCCGGGTCCAGGGAGAGGTTGAACTGGTCGGACCAGCGGAACTCGAACCGCGCCTTGGAGAGCGCGTCGTCCCACGCCTGCGCGCCCGGGTGCCCCTTGGCCAGGTCCGCCGCGTGCGCCGCGATCTTGTACGCGATCACGCCGGCCTTCACGTCATCCCGGTCGGGCAGCCCCAGGTGCTCCTTCGGGGTGACGTAGCAGAGCATCGCGGTGCCGAACATGCCGATCATCGCCGCACCGATGGCGGAGGTGATGTGGTCGTACGCGGGCGCGATGTCGGTGGTCAGCGGGCCGAGCGTGTAGAACGGCGCCTCGTGGCACCACTCCTGCTGGAGGTCGACGTTCTCCTTGATCTTGTGCATCGGCACGTGCCCCGGACCCTCGATCATGACCTGGACGTCGTACTCCCAGGCAATCTTGGTCAACTCGCCCAGGGTACGCAGCTCGGCGAACTGCGCCTCGTCGTTGGCGTCCGCGATCGAACCGGGCCGCAGCCCGTCGCCGAGCGAGAAGGTCACGTCGTAGCGGGCCAGGATCTCGCAGAGCTCGCGGAAGTTGGTGTAGAGGAAGTTCTCCTCGTGGTGCGCCAGGCACCAGGCAGCCATGATCGACCCGCCTCGGGACACGATGCCGGTCACCCGGTCCACCGCCAGCGGCACGTACGGCAGCAGCACACCGGCGTGCACGGTCATGTAGTCCACACCCTGCTCGGCCTGCTCGATCACGGTGTCCCGGAACACCTCCCAGCTCAGCTTCACCGGGTCCCCGCCGACCTTCTCCAGCGCCTGGTAGATGGGCACCGTGCCGATCGGCACCGGCGAGTTGCGCACGATCGCCTCGCGGGTCTCGTGGATCCGCTTGCCGGTGGAGAGATCCATCACCGTGTCCGCTCCCCAGCGGGTGGCCCAGGTCAGCTTCTCCACCTCCTCCGCCACCGAGGAGCTCACCGCCGAGGTGCCGATGTTGGCGTTGACCTTGACCAGGAAGGCCTTGCCGATGATCGCTGGTTCACACTCGGGGTGATTGATGTTGAGCGGGAGCACCGCCCGCCCGGCCGCGATCTCGTCCCGGACGAACTCCGGCGACCTGCCCTCCCGGAGCGCCACGAACTCCATCTCCGGCGTGACGATCCCGGCGCGGGCGTACGCGAGCTGCGTCGGCCGCTTCCCCTCCGTCCCGCCCAGCGGGGTACCGGCGCCGCGTACCGGCGCCACGTCGCCCCGCTCGGCGATCCACGGCCCGCGCAGCGGAGGCAAACCGACCTCCGGATCGGAACCCGGCCCGGAGGTGTCGTAGAGCCGCACCGGCGGGTTGTCGCCGGTCAGCTCCACCTCCGCGAACGGCACCCGGAGATCCGGCCGCGATCCCTCGACGTACACCTTGCGACGTGCCTGCATGACAACCTCCCTGATCAGGCGGACCAGCCGAAGTGGTCCAGCGGACCGCGTCCCGCACCCAACTCCCAGTCCCGCCCGCCGGTCAGCGCGCGGGTGACGTACTGCTTTGCCGCCGCGACCGCCGCCGGCACCGGATCACCCAGCGCCAGCCGTACGGTGACGGCCGCCGAAAACGAGCACCCCGTCCCGTGGGTGTGCCGGGTCGGCACCCGCGGGCCGCGCAACACGGTCGTCCCGTCCGGACCGTGCAGCACATCCACCGCCTCGTCCCCGACCGTCACATCCCCGCCGGTCACCACCACCCATTCCGACCCGGCGGCCACAAGTGCCCGTGCCGCCGTCGCCATCTCCTCGACGCTCGTCACCGGCGCTCCGGTGAGGGCGGCGGCCTCCGCGACGTTCGGGGTCGCCAGCCGGGCGTACGGCAACAGCCGCTCCACCGCCTCCACCACGCCGAGCCGGTGCCCGCTGGTGGCGACCAGCACCGGGTCGACGACCAGCTCCGGCAGTCGGCCGGCCGCCGCCGCGTCGGCGATCGCGCCCGCCACGGCCGGGGTGCCGAGCATTCCGGTCTTGACCGCCCGCACCGCGAAGTCCGACAGCACGCTGTCGAGCTGGTCGGTGACCGTCTGCGGAGGCAGCGGCAGGACCGCGTCCACACCCCTGGTGTTCTGGGCGGTGATCGCGGTGAGCACGCTCGTGCCGTACGCGCCCAGCGCGGCGAAGACCTTCAGGTCAGCCTGGATGCCCGCACCAGCGCCGGAGTCCGAGCCGGCCACGGTGAGCACGGTGGTGGGGGTCACGTCTCTCCCTCAGTGGTTGCGGTTGACGGCTGCGGCCGACCGTGCCCACTCCGGGCGGTCAGGCTTGATCCCTCTGTGGACACGGTCGGCCGCAGCCCCGTCGTGGCCTTCCCGGTCGGGAGCTGCCGGCTCTGCGGCTTCGGGGTGGCTGCCTGGTGGAAGGCGGTGGTCAGGGCGGCGGCGGTCTGTGCCGGGTCGGTGGCGCGCATGATGGCGCCGAGGACGGCGACTCCGGCCGCGCCCGCCTCGACACAGGCGCGTACCTGGGCCGGGGTCTCGATGCCACCGAGGGCGAGGGCCGGTACCGGGCTCAGCCGGATCAGATCGGCCAGTCCGTCGGGACGCAGGGGCGGGCCGTAACCGGGCTTGGACCGGGTGGGATACACCGGCGAGAGGGTCACGTAGTCCTCGGTGCTGAGCCGGCGTAGCTCCGCCTCGTCGTGACAGGACCGGCCGACCAGGTCGGCGGCCGGCGGCGGGTAGGGACCGGCCGCCGACAGGTGCAGCACCACCGGCGGGCCGGCAGGCAGGGTGTCGGTGTCGATCAGGGGGTCGGGTCCGGCGACGGCGAGGATGCCCTCGGCCTCGGCCAGGATCGGCCGCAGCTCACCGGCGAGCGCGAGGCGCTCGGTCCGCGGCAGGTCCAGCTCCCGCAGCAGCACCCAGCGCACTCCCCCCGCCACCGCCGCCGCCACCGTCCGCACCAACTCCCCGCCCCGGGGCAGCATCCGCCGATCGGTGAGCAGCACCACCCCTGAGATCGGTGGCAGTCCGGCCCGAGCCGTCCCGGCGAGTGGCCGGTCCGCGCGCCGCTGCACAGCACTGAGGTTCACAGCTCGGGACGGCCTTCGTCGGGGGTGGAGGCAAGGGCGTGGAAGCGACGCGGGATGCGGCCGGCGACCGAGGCGAGGCGACCGGCGGCGACGGCGTGGCGCATCGCGGTGGCCATCGCCACCGGATCCGCGGCGCGGGTGACCGCGCTGGCCAGCAGCACGGCGTCGCAGCCCAGCTCCATGGCCAGCGCCGCGTCGGAGGCGGTGCCGATGCCGGCGTCCAGGATCACCGGCACCTCGACGCTCTGCCGGATCAGCCGGATGTGGTGCGGATTGGCGACCCCGAGCCCGGATCCGATCGGCGATCCGGCCGGCATCACCGCCGCGCAGCCGACATCGGCGAGCCGGCGGGCCAGGATCGGATCGTCCGAGGTGTACGGCAGCACGGTGAAGCCGTCGGCGACCAGTTCCTCGGCGGCGCGCAGCAGCTCCACCCCGTCGGGCAGCAGCGTCCGCTCGTCGCCGATCACCTCCAGCTTGATCCAGTCGGTGTCGAACGCGTCCCGGGCCAGGTGAGCCACCTTGACCGCCTCGCTCGCCGTGTAACACCCGGCCGTGTTCGGCAACAGCCGTACGCCGCACCGGTCCAGCAGGTCCAGCAGGCCGCCCGAGCCGCCCGGGACGGTGTCCACCCGGCGCAGCGCCAGGGTGACCAGCTCGGTGCCGGAGGCCCGGATGGCCTGCTCCAACACGTGCAGGTTGGCTGCCCCGCCGGTGCCCAGGATCAGCCGGGAGTCGAACCGCACACCGCCCAGCTCGAAGTCCGCCTCGCCGCCCGCCGGGAGGTCCGTTGTCTCGACCTTCACCCTGCTCACCCGCCCTGCGCGGCGCTGAGGACCTCGACCCGGTCGCCGCCGCGCAGCACCGTCGCCGGCCAACCGGTACGCGGCACCACCTCGCCGTTCACCGCCACCGCCACGCCGCGGTGTTGCGGGGTGATCCGCTGGACCAGCTCGGCGACCGTGACTCCGTCCGGCACGCTGCGCCCGGCACCGTTCACCATCAGTTCCATCTGTCGTCCTCCCTCGACTGCGCGGACCCGGCCGACCTCGACCGCTCGGACCAAGCCGACCTCGACCGCTCGGACCAAGCCGACCTCGACTGCGCGGAGCCGTCCGCGCCACCGGCCGCGCCCCGCCCGTCGGCGTCATCCACCCTGGTCGCGGGGCCGGGGTGGAACCGCTGCGGCCGGAAGGGTTCGAGCAGCGGTTCGGTGGGGGCGTCCCCGGTGACCAGCCCGGTGATCAGGTCCGCGGTGACCGGGGTGAGCACGATGCCGTGCCGGTGGTGGCCGGTGGCCGCCAGCACGCCCGGACGCTCCGGCAGCGGCCCCAGGATGGGAGCGTTGTCCGGCGTACCCGGTCGCAGCCCGGCGATCGTCTCCACCAGGTCGTACTCGGCCAGCTCCGGCAGCAGGTCGACGGCGGCACGCAGCAGCCGCAGCACCGCGCCGGCAGAGACGTCCACATCGGAGCGTTCCTCGACGGTGGCACCGACCACCACCTCGCCGGTGTCGCGGGGCACCAGGTAGACGTGCTCGCCGTCGGCGTACCCCCGGATGACGTGCCGGAAGCCCGGCGCACCGCCATCCGGCGCCCGCAGCCGCAACACCTGGCCCTTCACCGGACGGACCGGCAGCCCGGTGAGGGCGGCGGCGCCGCAGCCGGCGGCGACGACGGTCACCCGGGCCGCCACGTGCGCCAGGTTCCGGACCGGCTCGGGCACCAGCACCGCACCGGCCCGCTCGGCGGCGAGCCGCAGCGCCGGCACCAGCCGGCGCGGGTCGACCTGATGGTCGGTGGCGGCGAGCGCGCCGCCGCGCACCCTGGGCGCCAGCGCCGGTTCGCGCTCCCGCAGCTGGGAAGGGCGCAGCGCGGTCACCGGCAGCCCCAATCCCTGCTGGTACGCCCAGAGCCGGCGCGCTTCGGCCAGGTCGTCGGCGGTGAGACCGACCATGAGGGTGCCCTCGGTCCGGTAACCGATGTCGGCACCTGTCGCCTCGGTCAGCTCGGCGGCGAAGCCCGGCCACCGCGCGGCGGACTCGGTCAGCAGCCCGGTCAACTCCCGCTCACCGAAGTACGCCTCGGCCACCGGCGCCAGCATCCCGGCCGCGACGTGCGACGCCCCCGACCCCGGGGCGGGATCGCGTACGACGACTCGCAACCCGCGCTGCGCACACCGCCACGCGATCGCCAACCCCACCGGCCCCGCCCCCACCACCACCACATCAGGTGTAAGGAAGGGCGCCTTGTTAACGCCTGCGGTAGAGGAAGGGCCCCTTGTTAACACCCGAGCCCCCGGAGGAACTCGGCAGCGGCGCGGGCCGGATCGGCGGCACTGGAGAGCGCGCCGACCACCGCCACCCCGTACGCCCCGGCGGCTCGCAGCGCCGGCACGTCCTGCGCCGTCACGCCGCCGATGGCGACCACCGGTACGTTTACCGCCCGCGCCACCGCCTGGACACCGCCCACGCCGATCGCCGGCGGCAGCCCGTCCTTCGTGGTGGTGGCGTGACAGGGACCCACGCCCAGGTAGCTCGCTCCGGCGTCGACCGCGGCGACGGCCGCCCCCGGTTCCCGCGCGGTCGCGCCGAGCACGGCGGTCGGGCCGAGTACCCGGCGGGCCGCCGCCACCGGCAGATCGTCGGCGCCGACGTGGCCGCCCGCCGCGCCCGCCGCCAGTGCCACGTGCAGACGGTCGTTGACCAGGCAGGTCACCCCGTACGGCGCGCAGAGCTCGACCACTCGCCGGGCCAGGTCGTACGCCTGCCGGTCGGTCGCGGTGTCCTCGACCCGAACCTGGACGACCAGCTCGGCGTGGGCCACCGGAAGCACGGCCCGCAGCACGGTCAGCGGATCGCGCCCGGGTCGGGTGTCGGTGACCAGATGCAGTCGTCCCAGGGACGGCATGGCAACACTCCTCCCTGCGCCGGCATTACCCGGATCAGGTTCGACGGTCGGGGGCTTCAGCCCCCCTCTCAGCCCGGTGCACCGGGCTCCCGTGGGTTCGTTGGGTGACACCGTACGTCGTTTCGTCGGCTGCGCCAACCCCGTCCGGCCGGGCCGGCCGGACCGGGTCCAGCCGATGCGTCCCGGCTGTTCAGGGCTTCGCGACCGAAAGAAGACACCGATATACAGCGACTTACACCAATTTATAAAACGGCTCGTTACCCAAACGTTACAAGGGCGCGCCTTGCCCGAAACTGATCGACGTACGCAAATTGAATGATCGGATCGGCTTCTCGCGACCTCGCCGTCAGGTATGAGCGCTCGGACCGACGCGGAGTGACCACCGCCGCCCACTCCGACCTGCTGCCCTCGACAGAGGAGAACTCCGTGTCCCGACCCCGTCGTCGGCGAGCAACGCTCGCCCCAGTGACCGTGGCGCTACTCGCGCTCGTACTCGTCCTCACCGCCACGCCGGCCCAGGCCGCCAGCCCCGTGAGTCCTGTCCAGGCCGCCACCCCCGCCCAGGCGGTGAGCCCCGCCCAGGGCGCCAGCCGTACCGCCCCGGTCGCTGCGGCGGACGCGGAGCCGTACTCCGTCCTGGTCTTCTCCAAGACCGCCGGGTTCCGGCACGACTCGATCCCCGCCGGCATCCGCGCGATCCAGCAACTCGGTACGGCGAACGGGTTCACCGTCGTCACCACCGAGGACGGTGCTGCCTTCACCGACGCCAACCTGGCCAGGTTCAAGGCGGTCATCTGGTTGTCGACCACGGGTGACGTGCTCAACGCCAGCCAGCAGACGGCCTTCGAGCGCTACGTGCGTGCCGGTGGCGGGTACGTCGGTGTGCACGCCGCCTCCGACACCGAATACGACTGGGCCTGGTACGGCCAACTCGTCGGCGCCTACTTCAACAGCCACCCGGCCAACCAGACGGCCACGGTCAAGGTGGAGGACAGCACCCACGAGTCGACCCGGCACCTGCCGGACCGGTGGTCCCGCTACGACGAGTGGTACAACTTCCGCACCAACCCCCGGTCCCGTCAGGTGCAGGTGCTGGCCTCGCTCGACGAACGCTCCTACAACCCGGGCAGCGGCGCGATGGGGCACGACCACCCGATCGCCTGGTGCCAGAACTTCGACGGTGGCCGGTCCTGGTACACCGGTGGCGGGCACACCCAGGAATCCTTCGCCGACGCCGCCTTCCTCCAGCACCTGCTCGGTGGCATCCAGACCGCAGCCGGGGTGGTGCACGCGGACTGTGGCGCCGGCCGGGCCGCCAGCTTCGAGAAGGTGACGCTTGACAGCAACACCAGCAACCCGATGGAGCTGGACATAGCCGAGGACGGCCGGGTCTTCTACATCGAGCGCGACGGCCGGGTGCAGATCATCAAGCCGGACACCGGTCAGACCGTCACCGCGCTGCGGCTGAGTGTCTTCGCCGGCAACGAGGACGGTCTCCTCGGCATCCGGCTCGACCCGAACTTCGCCAGCAACGGGTGGATCTGGCTCTACTACGCCCCGAGCGCAGGCGGGTCTCGCAACCACCTGTCCCGGTTCACCGTCACCGGTGACACGATCAACCCGTCGAGCGAACGGGTCGTCCTAGAGGTGCCCACCCAGCGCAACACCTGCTGCCACATGGGCGGGACGATGGTCTTCGACTCCGCCGGCAACCTCTACCTGGCCACCGGTGACAACACCAGTCCCTTCGAGTCCAGCGGATACAGCCCGCTGGACGAGCGCTCCGGCCGGTCGGACTACGACGCGCAGCGGACCGCCGGCAACACCAACGATCTGCGCGGGAAGGTGCTCCGGATCCGGCCTCAGGCGGACGGGACGTACACCATTCCGGAGGGGAACCTGTTCGCCCCGGGAACCGCCCGGACCCGGCCGGAGATCTACGCGATGGGCCTGCGCAACCCGTTCCGGATCGGCATCGACCCGGTCACCAACGTGCTCTACGTCGCCGACTACGGTCCGGACGCCACCACCGCGAACGCGAACCGGGGCCCGGCGGGCCTGGTGGAGTGGAACATCGTCGACCGGCCCGGCAACTTCGGCTGGCCGTACTGCCACGGCAACAACCAGGCGTACAACGACTACCAGTTCCCCTCCGGCCCGAGCGGAGCGAAGTTCAACTGCGCCGCGCCGGTGAACAACTCGCCGAACAACACCGGCCTGACCAACCTGCCGGCGGCCATCGCGGCCACCGTCGACTACGGCTACAGCGGCGACGCCCGCTTCCCGGAGATCGGCGGCGGCGGGGCTCCCATGGCCGGCCCGGTCTACCGGTACGACCCGAACATCTCGTCCCGCCGGCAGTGGCCGGCGTACTTCGACGGCAAGGCGCTCTTCGGCGAGTGGAACCAGTCGCGGATGTACACCATGCAGGTCAGCCGGGACGGCAAGTCGCTCGTCGACATCAACCGCATCCTCGACCAGATGACCTTCGTCCGGCCGATGGACTTCGAGTTCGGCCCCGACGGCGCGATGTACCTGATCGAGTGGGGCAGCGGCTTCGGCGGCAACAACGACAACTCCGGCGTCTACCGGATCGACTACACCGCCGGCGCCCGCGCCCCGATCGCGGTCGCCGCGGCCACCCCGACGTCGGGTGCTCCGCCGCTGGCCGTCACCTTCTCCAGCGCCGGCTCCCGCGACCCCGACGGCGGGACCCTCAGCTACGCCTGGACGTTCGGTGACGGCGGCACCTCCACCCAGGCCAACCCCACCCACACGTACACCCGGTCCGGCAGCTACACCGCACAGTTGCGGGTGACCAACCCGGCGGGCCGGAGCGCGGTGGCGAACGTGCCGATCACCGTGGGCAACACCGCACCGACCGTCACCATCGAGTTCCCGCCGGACGGTGGCTTCTTCGGCTGGGGTGACCAGGTCGCCTACACGATCAAGGTGACCGACCCGGAGGACGGCACGATCGACTGCGACGACGTCGAACTCCAGGTGCTGCTCGGCCACGACGAACACGCCCACCCGCTGGAGCGGCACACCGGCTGCACCGGCACGGTGCAGACCCAGCTCGCCGACGGCCACGGCGCGGACGCGAACGTCTTCACCGTGCTTGAGGCGACCTACACCGACCGGGGCGGAGCCGACGGGGCCGAGCCACAGACCGGCCGGGCGTTGAAGATCCTCCAGCCCAAGCGCAAGGAGGCCGAGTACTTCTCGGCCACCGGCCGGGTGGCGGGTGCCACCGGGGGTGGCACCGCAGGAGTGCAGCGGGAGACCACCGGTGACACCGCCGGTGGCGGGCAGAACATCAGCTTCATCGAGGACGGCGACTGGTGGTCGGTCGATCCGGCCAGCCTGACCGGAATCACCTCGGTCCGGTTCCGGGTCGCCTCGGCCAACGCCGGTGGCCGGATCGAGGTCCGTGCCGGGGCCGCCGACGGGCCGCTGATCACCACCGCCACCGTGGCCGGCACCGGCGGGTGGCAGACGTACACCGACGTCACCGCGCAGATACCCAACGGCGCCGCCGCCGAGGGCAAGCTGTTCTTCGTCGCCCGCGACCCGAACCGCGGCACCGGCACCCTGTTCAACGTCAACTGGATGGACTTCGTCGGCCCCGGGGTGAGTGGTAACGCTCCGCCGACGGTCACCGCCACCGCCACCCCGACCAGCGGGACCGCGCCACTGGCCGTGACCTTCACCGGTACGGCGACCGACCCGGACGGGGACACCCCGCTGACGTACGCCTGGAACTTCGGCGACGGTGGCACCGCGACCACGCTCAACGCCGCCCACACGTACACCACGGCGGGCACCTACACCGCCACCCTGACGGTCACCGACAGTCGGGGCGCGCGGGGTCAGGCCAGTGTGCAGATCCGGGTCGACGGGGCCGGCGGCAACCCCTGCCAGGGTGAGCCGGGACCGCAGCGGTCCGACGAGTTCACCGGCACCGCGCTTGATCGTCAGCGGTGGACGAGCGTGGTCCGGGACAGCCAGTCGTACTCGATCTCCGGGGGTGCGTTGCGCCTGCCTACCGGTGTGGGTGACCTGTACGGCACCCGCAACGACGCGACAAACCTGGTGCTCCAGCCCGCGCCCAGCGGCGCCTGGCAGGCGACCACCCGGCTCACCGTGCCGGTCCGGGCCGACTACCAGCAGGCCGGTCTGATCATCTACGGCAACGACGACAACTACGCCAAGTTGGATCTGGTCTACGGTGGCAACCGGAAGGTCGAGTTCATCCGGGAGACCGCCGGCACCGCCCGCAACGAGGGAGCCGATGCCACCGCCGCGCCCACAGGTGACACCATCCATCTGCGACTGACAAGCGACGGGACGAACCTGACCGCGGCCTATTCGACCGACGGGCAGACCTTCACCCCGGTCGGCCGGTCCGCCGCCCTGGCCGGGATCACCAATCCCCGGATCGGTCTCTTCGCCCTCAACGGCGGCACCACCGCCCCGGTGGTGAACGCCGACTTCGACTGGTTCCGGATCACTCCGGAGACCTCGACCGGTGGGGGCACCGCACCCTCGGACGAGTTCACCGGCAGCAGCCTGGAGACGTGCCGGTGGAACGCCATCGTGCGGGAGGACGCCACCCGGTACCGGGTGAGCGACGGCTCGCTGCGCATCGACGTGCCCAACGGTGACATCTACGGCACCGGCAACACCGGGCCGACGAACTTCATCCTCCAGAACAGCCCGGCCGGGAACTGGACGATCCAGACCCGGGTCGACGGCAGCCTGCTCAACGAGCAGTACCAGCAGGCGGGTCTGCTGGTGTACGCCGACGACGACAACTACCTCAAGTTCGACTACGTCACGGACAACGCGGCCGGTCAGACGGTCTCGCGACGGATCGAGTTCCGCAGCGAGGTCGGCGGGGTGGTGCAGAGTACGCAGCCGCAGGCCACCGGACTGACCCAGGGGATCTGGCACCTGCGCCTGTCCCGCAGCGGCAGCAGCTTCACCGCCGCGTACTCGGCGGACGGCACGAGCTGGACGACCCTGGGGACGTTGACCAGCACCGCGGTCGGTACGACCCCGAAGGTGGGGCTGTTCACCCTCGGCGCCAACCAGACCGCCTCGAAGACGGTCGCGTTCGACTACTTCCGGCTCACGCCTGGTTAGCGAGCCGACCGCAGCCGATCCATCGATGCCGGCCTGTGCTTTCCGCGAGGCGCAGGCCGGCATCGCCGTGGCGGGCGCGGCGTTTTGGGTGGACTCTAGGCGAATGTCGCTCGTAGTTATTGAAACGTTACCTATCGACACCTTGCCATGAATGGATTCAGCGGAATTAATTTGTTCAGCGATTCGACATAATGCCGGAACGGATGCCCTGGCAAGGTGTCCGTCCCGGTCCACCTGGGACGGTCTTCGGCGAGCCGGCCCCCGCGACCCCATGTCCAGTAAGGACAAAGGAGACCGGATGTCTCGACCACGCCGTGCCCGCGTACCAATCACCGCCACCCTGCTCAGCCTCGGACTCGCCGTGACCATGGTCGCCGGCGGGCCTGCGCAGGCCGCCCCCGCGCCGCAGACCGTTCCGGTCGCGCAGGCCGCGACCCAGGCGACAAAGACCCCCGCAGCGAAGACCACAGCCGCACCGGAGGCCGCGGCTGCCGAGCCCTTCTCGGTGCTCGTCTTCTCCAAGACCGCCGGTTTCCGGCACGACTCGATCCCGACCGGCATCGCCGCCATCCAGCAACTCGGCGCGGCGCACGGGTTCACCGTCGACACCACCGAGGACGGCGCGGCCTTCACCGACGCCAACCTCGCCCGCTACCAGGCGGTGATCTGGCTCTCCACCACAGGTGACGTGCTCAACGCCGAGCAGCAGGCCGCGTTCGAGCGCTACATCCAGGCGGGCGGCGGATACGCGGGTGTGCACGCCGCCTCCGACACCGAGTACAGCTGGGAGTGGTATGGCGGCCTGGTGGGCGCCTACTTCGCCAGCCACCCGGCCAACCAGACGGCCACGGTGAAGGTGGAGGACCCGGCGCACGAGTCCACCGCCCACCTGCCGGACCGCTGGTCCCGGTACGACGAGTGGTACAACTACCGCGCCAACCCGCGCGGCACGGTGCACGTGCTGGCCACCCTCGACGAGACCAGCTACTCCCCCGGCACCGGCGCGATGGGCCACGACCACCCGATCGCCTGGTGCCAGGACTACGACGGCGGCCGGTCCTGGTACACCGGTGGCGGGCACACCCGCGAGTCGTACGCCGAGCCGGAGTTCCTTCAGCACCTGCTCGGCGGCATCCAGACCGCCGCCGGAGTGGCCCCCGCCGACTGCGGCGCCACGCTCGACGCGAGCTTCGAGAAGGTGACGCTGGACAGCAACACCAGCAACCCGATGGAGCTGGACGTCGCCGAGGACGGCCGGGTCTTCTACATCGAGCGCGACGGCCGGGTGCAGATCATCAAGCCGGACACCGGCAACACGGTCACCGCCGTCAGCCTGGACGTCTTCACCGGCAACGAGGACGGCCTGATCGGCATCCGGCTCGACCCGGACTTCGCCACAAACAACTGGGTGTACCTGTACTACGCGCCCAGCGGCGGCGGGCCGCGCAACTACCTGTCCCGGTTCACGGTGACCGGTGACAGCATCGACAAGGCCAGCGAGAAGGTCGTCCTCCAGGTCGACACGCAGCGCAACACCTGCTGCCACGCGGGCGGCACGATGACCTTCGACTCCGCCGGCAACCTCTACCTGGCCACCGGGGACAACACCAACCCGTTCTCGTCCGACGCGTACACCCCGATCGACGAGCGGCCCGGCCGCGCCGACTACGACGCGCAGCGTACCTCCGGCAACACCAACGACCTGCGGGGCAAGGTGATCCGGATCCACCCGGAGGACGACGGGACGTACACCATCCCGGCGGGCAACCTCTTCCCGCCGGGTACCGAGAAGACCCGTCCCGAGATCTACGCGATGGGCTTCCGTAACCCGTTCCGGATCGGCATCGACCTGGCCACCGACGTGCTCTACGTGGCCGACTACGGGCCGGACGCCGGCTCGGCCAACCCGAACCGCGGCCCCGAGGGCCTGGTGGAGTGGAACATCGTCGACCGGCCCGGCAACTTCGGCTGGCCGTACTGCCACGGCAACAACCAGGCGTACAACGACTACCAGTTCCCCTCCGGCCCGTCCGGCGCGAAGTTCGACTGCCAGAACCTGGTGAACGACTCGCCAAACAACACCGGCCTGACCAACCTGCCGCCGGCCATCCCGGCCACCGTCGACTACGGCTACGCCGCCAACCCGCGCTTCCCGGAGATCGGTGGCGGCGGCGCGCCGATGGGCGGCCCGGTCTACCGGTACGACGCCGACCTCGACTCCGACCGCAAGTGGCCGGCCTACTACGACGGCAAGGCGCTCTTCGGCGAGTGGAACCAGTCGCGGATGTACACCATGCAGGTCAGCCAGGACGGCAAGTCCCTGGTGGACATCAACCGCCTGCTGGCGGGCATGAACTTCATCCGGCCGATGGACTTCGAGTTCGGCCCCGACGGCGCGATGTACCTGATCGAGTGGGGCAGCGGCTTCGGCGGCAACAACGACAACTCCGGGGTCTACCGGATCGACTACATCGCCGGTGACCGGTCGCCGATCGCGGTGGCCTCCGCCGAGCCGACCTCCGGGCCGGCACCGCTCACCGTCGAGTTCTCCAGCGCCGGTTCCCGCGACCCGGACGGCGGGACGCTCAGCTACGCCTGGACGTTCGGTGACGGCGAGAGTTCCGACGCGGCCAACCCCACCCACACGTACGCCGAGGCGGGCAACTACAACGCCCAGCTCACCGTGACCAACCCGAAGGGGCGGACCGCGGTGGCGAACGTGCGCGTCACGGTCGGCAACACCGCGCCGACGGTCACCATCGAGTTCCCGCCGGACGGCGGCTTCTTCGACTGGGGTGACCAGGTCAAGTACACGATCAAGGTGACCGACCCGGAGGACGGGGAGGTCGACTGCGACGACGTCCAGCTCCAGGTCCTGCTCGGCCACGACGAGCACGCCCACCCGCTGGAGCAGCACACCGGCTGCACCGGTGTGGTGCAGACGCAGCTCGCCGCCGGCCACGGCGCCGAGGCGAACGTCTTCACCGTCCTGGAGGCCAGCTACACCGACCAGGGCGGGGTCGGCGGCGCCGAGCCGCTTACCGGCCGGTCGTTGCAGATCCTCCAGCCCAAGCGGAAGCAGGCCGAGTACTACTCCGCCACCGGACGGGCCGCCGGCAGCACCGGCGGCGGTGACCCCGGCGTGGGCAAGGAGACCACCTCCGACAGCGCCGGCGGTGGACAGAACATCGGCTTCATCGAGGACGGCGACTGGTGGTCGGTGGAGCCGGCCAGCCTGACCGGCATCGACGCCATCCGGTTCCGGGTCGCCTCGGAGACCTCGGGCGGCCGGATCGACGTACGTGCCGGCGCCGCCGACGGCCCGCTTGTCACCTCGGTCACCGTGCCCGGCACCGGAGCCTGGCAGACCTACACCGATGTCACCGCCGAGGTGCCGGCCGACGCCGACGCCCGGGGCAAGCTGTTCTTCGTGGCGAAATCCCCGGAGGGCGGCTCCGGAAGCCTGTTCAACGTCAACTGGATGGACTTCCTGGGCAAGGGGGTCACCGACAACGCGCCACCGGTGGTGACCGCGACGGCCACCCCGACCACCGGCATCGCGCCGGTGAACGTGGCCTTCTCGGGTACCGCCACCGACGCCGAGGACGACACCCCGTTCACGTACGCCTGGGACTTCGGTGACGGCGGCACGGCCGACACCCTGAACGCCTCCCACACGTACACCACCCCGGGCACCTTCGCCGCCACCCTGACCGTGACCGACAGCCGGGGTGCGAAGGCGTACGCCACCGTCACGGTGAAGGTGGACGCACCGAACACCTCCTGCTTCGGGGCCCGCTCGGACGAGTTCGACGGCGCCGAGCTGAATCGGGACCGGTGGACCACGGTGGTCCGGGAGAACCAGTCGTACTCGGTCACCGACGGCGCGCTGCGCCTGCCCACCTCGGTGGGTGACCTTTACGGCACTCGCAACGACGCGAGCAATCTGGTGCTCCAGCCCGCACCCAGCGGGTCCTGGCAGGCCACCACGAAGGTGACCGTGCCGGTCACCGCCGACTACCAGCAGGCCGGCCTGATCATCTACGGCGACGACGACAACTACGCAAAGGTGGGTCTGCTCTACGGCGGCAGCCGGAAGGTGGAGTTCATCCGGGAGACCGCGGGCACCCCGCGTAACGAGGCGGCCGACAGCACCGCCGCACCCACCGGTGACACCATCCACCTGCGGTTGATCAGCGACGGGGTGAACCTGACCGCCGCGTACTCCACCGACGGGCAGAACTTCACCCCGGTCGGCCGGGCGGCGGAGCTCGCCGGGATCACCAACCCACGGATCGGTCTCTTCGCGCTCAACGGCGGCACCACCGCGCCGGTGGTCGACGCCGCCTTCGACTGGTTCCAGGTGACGCCGGACGCCCCCGCCGGGCCGGTCGACCGGTCCGACGAGTTCACCGGCAACGCGCTGGACAAGTGCCGGTGGGACGCGATTCTCCGGGAGGACCCGGCCGCCTACCGGGTCAGCGACGGAGTGTTGTCGATCGATGTGCCAAACGGTGACATCTACGGCACCAACAACACCGGGCCGACGAACTTCATCCTCCAGAACGCGCCCGAGGGCGACTGGACGATGGAGACCAAGATCGACGGCAGCCTGTTGGACGAGCAGTACCAGCAGGCCGGCCTGCTCGTGTACGCCGACGACGACAACTACCTGAAGTTCGACTTCGTGGTGGACAACCAGGCCGGTCAGCCGGTGACCCGGCGGATCGAGCTGCGCAGCGAGATCGGCGGGACGATCCAGGACCCACAGCCGGGTGCGGAGAACCTGACCTCGGCGCAGTGGTACCTGCGGTTGGCCCGCACCGGTGACACCTTCACCGGGTCGTACTCGGCCGACGGCGAGACCTGGACGGCGTTGACCGAGCTGACCAACGCGGCCGTGGGGGCGACCCCGAAGGTGGGTCTGTTCACCCTCAGCGGTAACCAGACCGCGTCGAAGCGGGCGTCGTTCGACTACTTCCGGTTCGCCACCGGGGCCGAGCCGGACGACGACGTGGCGCCGGTGACCACGGCCGAGGTGGCCGGCACACCGGTCGAGGGTTGGTACACCGGCCCGACCACCGTCACGCTCACCGCCACCGACGCCGAGGGCGGCAGCGGGGTGGCTCGCACCGAGTTCCAGCTCAACGACGCCACCGCCTGGACCACCTACAGCGGTCCGGTCCAGGTGGCCGGGGACGGCGAGCACGAGCTGCGGTTCCGTTCCGTGGACGAGGCCGGCAACGTCGAGGAGACCAAGCAGGTCGCCGTCAGGATCGATGCCACCGCGCCGGTCAGCACCGCGGCGTTCGCCCCGGCGAACGACGAGGGCTGGCACGACGGCACGGTGCCGGTGGTGCTCACCTCGACCGATGCCGGTTCCGGGGTGCAGCTGCTGGAGTGGTCGCTGGACGGCGGCGAGTGGCAGCCGTACCGCGAGCCGGTGGAGATCAGCGGCGACGGGGACCACGAGCTGCTCTACCGGGCCACCGACAAGGCGGGCAACGCCGAGACGCTCAAGTCGGCGGTGGTACGCATCGACGGCACGAAGCCGACCCTGCTGGTCTCCGGGATCGCCGACGGCCAGCTCTACGGCGACAGCCAGGACGTCCGGGTGTCCTGGCAGGCGGTCGACCCGACCTCGGGCCTGGCCGCAGTGGTCGGCACCCTTGACGGCCGGCCGTACGCCAGCGGCACGCTCCAGGCGATGTACGAGTTGCCGCTGGGCCTGCACGAGCTGACGGTGACGGCGACCGACAAGGCCGGCAACGCCACCACCGCCAACGTCCGGTTCTTCGTCACCACCTCGTTCCGGGACATGCAGAACCTGCTGGACCGGTTCAAGGCGACCGGACGGCTGAAGAACCAGGCGTACAACCAGTTGTCGAACCGGCTCGCCAACGCCCGTACGGCGGAGGCGGCCGGAAACGACCGGCGGGCGATCAACCAGCTCACCGCGTTCCGCACCCTGGCGGGGGACGCGTCGCTTGTCGACGAGGCGGAGATCCGGGACGTACTGATCCGGGACGCCGACGCGATGATCGTCCGGCTCGGCGGTGACGCCAGCAGGGCGGGCGTACGCGCCAACGACGGTGCGTCGGTCAAGGGCACCGGCCGACTCGGTGGCGACCCCACCCGGCTGGCTCCCGGCCGCAAGCTGTAACCGAATTCCGGGGCCCCGTCCGGCAACAGCCGGGCGGGGCCCCGGCCTTTCCCGTGCCCTACCGGTCGAGGACCGCGCGTAGTGCCTTGAGGTCGGCCTCGGTGGGCTGCCAGGTGCCGGCCTCGGCGTTGGCCCGGACCTGGTCCGGCGTGGTGGCCCCAGCGATCACCGAGGTCACCGCCAGCTGGGCGGCCAGCCCGCCGATCGCCACGTGCAGCATCGACACCCCCCGCTCGGCGGCGTACGCCTCGATGCCCTCGATGGTGTCCCAGTCGGCTGCGGCGAGCCGTTGGGCGTACCGGCCGCCACCGGCGAGCCGGCTGCCGGCGGGCGGTGCCTCGCCACGCTTGTACTTGCCGGTGAGCAGACCGTTGGCCAGCGGGAAGAATGGCAGCATGCCGAGCCCGAAGCGCTCGCAGGCGGGCAGCACCTCGATCTCGGCGTCCCGGTTCAGCAGGCTGTAGTGGTTCTGCGCGCTGACGAAGCGGGTCAGCCCCCGGGTCTTCGCCGTCCAGTCGGCGTCGGCGATCTGCCAGCCGGCGAAGTTGGAGTTGCCCAGGTAGCGCACCTTCCCGGCGCGGACCAGGTCGTCCAGGGCGGAGAGCGTCTCGTCGATCGGGGTGCCCGGATCGGGCTCGTGGAACTGGTACAGGTCGATGTAGTCGGTGTCCAACCGGCGCAGCGACGCCTCGACCGCCCGGACCACGTACCGCCGCGAGCCGCGTACGCCGAAGTCCCGCCCGTTGCCCCCGCCCATCGACATGCCGAACTTGGTGGCCACCACCACGTCGTCCCGGCGGCCTTTGAGGGCCGCACCGAGCTGTGCCTCCGACGCGCCGTGCGGCTCACCGTAGATGTCGGCGGTGTCGAAGAAGTTGATCCCGACGTCGAGGGCCGCGTCGACCACCGCGCGGGTGCCGTCCAGGTCGAGCTTGCGGCCGAAGTTGTTGCAGCCGATCCCCACCACGGACACCACGAGCCCGGAGTCGCCCAGCCGGCGATAGGTCATCTCAGTCACGAGATCCACCATATGTCGGGCCGACCGGCCCGGTTGCCGAGCCGGTCAGGGCGGCTACGTCCGGCAGGCGACCGGTCACGACACGTCCCAGACCGGCTCGGTCGTCTCCACCACCTCGCCGTCGCCTCGGAAGAGCAGGAACCGGTCGAAGGTGCGGGTGAACCAGCGGTCGTGGGTGACCGCCAGCACCGTGCCGGCGAACGCGGTGAGCCCGGCCTCCAGCGCCTCGGCCGAGGCCAGGTCGAGGTTGTCGGTCGGCTCGTCGAGCAGCAGCAGGGTCGCCCCGGACAGCTCCAGCAGCAGCACCAGGAAGCGCGCCTGCTGACCACCGGAGAGGGTGCCGAAGCGCTGGTCACCCTGCGCGGCCAGCTCGTACCGGCTGAGCGCGGCCATCGCCGCGTGCCGGTCCATGCCGGCCCGGTGCTCGTCACCCCGCCAGAGGATCTCGACAAGCGTCTTCGACATCAACTCCGGTCGGTCGTGGGTCTGCGAGAAGTGACCGGGGCGGACCCGCGCGCCGAGCCGGGCCACCCCGCCGTGGGCCACCGGCGCGAGCGCCGCCGCGCCGTCGACCGGACCGTTCGCCGGGTCGGGATCGGTGCCGCCCCGGGCCAGCAGCCGCAGGAAGTGCGACTTGCCGGTGCCGTTGGCGCCGAGCACCGCGAGCCGGTCGCCGTACCAGACCTCCAGGTCGAACGGGTAGGTCAGGCCGTCGAGTTCGAGCTGCTCGCAGACCAGCGCACGCTTGCCGGTCCGTCCGCCGGTCAGCCGCATCCGGATGTCCTGCTCCTTCGGCGGTACGGGCGGCGGCCCGGCCTCCTCGAACTTACGCAACCGGGTCTGCGCCGACTGGTACCGGGAGGCCATGTCGGAGTTGTACGCGGCCTTCTGCTTGTACATCAGCATCTGCTCGCGCAGCTTCTGGTGCTCCTCGTCCCACCGTTTGCGTCTCTCGTCGAGACGGGCGTGCCGGGCCACCCGGGCCGCGTGCCAGCTGGCGAAGCCGCCCGGATGCACCCAGGCACTGCCGCCCTCGACCGCGACCACCCGGTCGGCGGTCTGCGCCAGCAGCTCCCGGTCGTGCGAGACGTAGAGCACCGACTTACCGGATTCGCGCAGCCGCGCCTCCAGCCAGCGTTTGCCGGGCACGTCGAGGAAGTTGTCCGGTTCGTCGAGCAGCAGTACCTGTTCCGGGCCGCGCAGCAGCAGTTCCAGGGCGAACCGCTTCTGCTGGCCACCGGAGAGGGTGCGGACCGGGCGGTGCCGGGCGCTGTCCCAGGGCAGGTCCAGGACGATCGTGGCGACGGTGTCGAAGAGCACCTCGGCGTCGTACCCGCCGGCCTCGCCCCAGGCCGCGAGCGCCTCCGCGTACGCCAGCTGGGCCTGGGCGGCGGCGGTGCTGTACTTGCCGCGCAGCTCGGCCGCCCGCATGGCCGCCTCGGTCTCGGCCAGCCGGCGACCGACCTCGGGCAGCGGTGGCGGGGCGAGCGAGAGCGCCAGGTCGGCAAGCGTCGACTCATCGCCGATCATGCCGATGAACTGGCGCATCACGCCCAGCCCACCGGTACGCGCGATGGTGCCGGTAGGCACCGGCAGATCCCCGGCGACCATCCGCAGCAGCGTCGTCTTGCCGGCACCGTTCGGCCCGACCAGCGCCACCTTGGCACCCTCGCCGACTCGGAACGACACATCGGCGAAGAGTTCCCGCCCGTCCGGCAGGACGTATCCGACCGCCGCCACGTCCACGTATCCCACCCGGGCATCCTCCCGGAGCCCCGCCGGTACGCCAACCGATTACCTGCTCAGCGCGTGACCCGGAGCACTCGGAAGCCCTTCTGGCTGGCGTGCCGTTCGACCTGCCAGCCCTGCTCGACAAGCCAGCGGTGCAGCGAGTCGCCGCCGAGGTGACGGGCCACCACCAGCCAGGCCACGCCGTCCGGGGTCAGTCGTGGCAGCCAGCGCCGCAGCATCTGGTGCAACTCCTCCTTGCCGACCCGGATCGGCGGGTTGGACCAGATCTGGGTGAAGCCGAGCTCGGTGGGTACCTCGTCGGGGGTCACCGCCCGCACCCGGTCGGCGACGCCGAGCCGGGCCGCGTTGGCGGCGGTGAGTTCACGTGCCCGCGCGTTGACGTCGACCGCCCACACCGTCGCGCTCGGTGCGAGGGTCGCCAGGGCGCAGGTGATCGGGCCGAACCCGCTGCCGAGGTCGAGCAGCGCGCCGGTGGTCGCGGGGCCCGGCAACTCGGCCTTGCGCAGCAGCACGGCGGTGCCCGGATCGAGCCGGGTCGCCGAGAAGACGCCAGCGGCGGAGGCCAGGGCGTACTCCCGGCCGGCGAGGGTGAAGCGCACCTCGCGCGGCTCGGCGGACGCGCTGGGTTCGGCGGTGAAGTAGTGGTCCCCGGTCACGCCGGCCATTCTCGCATCGGGCCGGGAACGCCCAGCGGGACGGGAGTCGTGGGCCGCTCCGGCAAACCGTGCATTTCCCGGAATTACCTACTAAAGGGATAAAACTCCCTACTCTGGACACCATGGTTTATCGGTACGACTCCGATGAGGACGCTCACGTCCCGTCCCGGGAGGACGGGCCCATGGCGCAGTCGCCGGGCAGCGATCCGCCCCCGGGCGGGCCCTCCCCGTCGCGCTTTCCCGCGCCGTTGCTGCCGCGTCCCAATCAGCTCATCCTGCCCTCGGCCGCACCGCCACCGCAGCAGCCGCCAGCGCGGCACCAGCCGGCCCCGGGCCTACCACCGCCAACGGCCGAGGCCGTGGCGCCACCGCCACGCGGCGGTGGCCGTGGCTGGCAGGTGGTGATCGGTGGCGCCGCCGTGCTGGTGCTGCTCGCCCTCGTCGGGCTCACCGCCGCCACCCTGCTGGATGCGCGGCAGCCGACCAATCGGACAGCCGCGCCCGAGCCCACCGTGCAGATCACCCGTGAGGCCGAGCCGAGCGACCTGGACTCCCGCGACACCGACCAGGCGCCACTCACCGCCCGGGAGGTCTTCCCCGGCAGCACCGTCACCGTCGGCGAAGACCGGACGGAGTACGAGCTGCGGCGCACCCAGTCCAGCGCCAGCTGCCCGGTGGCCGCCACCGAAGAGCTGGCCGACCTGCTGGTACGACTCGGCTGCAACCAGGTGGTCCGAGCCACGCTCCGGGCGCCCGACCAGGAGCATCTGGTCACCGTGGGGCTGTTCAACCTCACCGACCGGTCCAGCGCCGAGCGGGCCCGGGAGCGGATCCGCCAGATCCTCGACGAGCGGCAGGGCCGGTTCCGCGGCTTGCCGGCGGGCGACGAGACCGAGATCATCGCCACCGCGCCGGCCCGGGTCGGTTGGCAGGTACGCGGCCACTACCTCGCGTACGCGGTGGTCGCCCGCGTCGACGGCGAGGCGATCCGCTCCGGCGACACCAGGGTCCGCGAGATCCTCTTCGACCTGCTCGAACTGCACCTCAACCGGACCGTGCTGGAGCAGCGGGCCAACGGCGGGAGCGCCAGCCAGCCGACCGCCGCCCCCAGCGAGGGCACCGGTGACCAGAACGAGTCGACCGAGGACTGACCGACGAGCGAGCGGTCGCGGTCAGCTTTCGGCGGGCACCCGGAGCCGGCGCGTCGCGTCGGCCCGGCGGGCGTACTCGGCGGGATCGTCCGGATAGCCCACCGCCACCAGGGTCAGCCCGTGGGCCGGTGCCACGCTCACCTCGCTGGACCGCTCCCGCCGGGTGAGCAGACCGGCCGGCCACTGCGCCGGCCGTCGGCCCTCCCCCACCGCCAGCATGGCCCCCACCAGGCTGCGCACCATCGCCTGGCAGAACGCGTCGGCCTGCACCGTGGCGACCAGGATCCCGTCGGCGTCACGTCGCCAGTCCAGCCGGGTCACCTCCCGCAGCGTGGTGGCGTTCTCCTTGCGCCGGCAGTACGCGGCGAAGTCATGCTCCCCCACCAGACCGGCCGCGGCAGCGGCGAGCCGGTCCAGGTCGAGCGGTCGGGGCCAAGCCAGGATCTCGTGTCGGCGCAGCGGTTCCGCCCCCCACGGCGCATCGGTCACCCGGTACTCGTAACGCCGGAAGGTGGCCGAGAAGCGGGCGTCGAAGGTGGCTGGCACCACGGTCATCGTCCGGACCCGCACGTCGGGCGGGAGCAGCCGGGCCAGCCGGCGCAGCAGGCCGCCCTCGTGCCCCTGCCAGACCTCGGTGGGCAGGTCGAGATGACAGACCTGCCCGGTGGCGTGCACACCCGCATCGGTACGACCGGCGACGGTCAACCCGCTCGCGGTGCCGGCGCCGAGAATCCGGTCCAGCGCCTCGACCAGCACCCCGGCCACCGTACGCCGGTCCGGTTGGGGGGCCCACCCGGAGAAGTCCGAGCCGTCGTACGCGACGTCCAGTCGCAGCCGGGTCCGCTCGTCCACGTCGTACCTCCTGGTGCGGTGCCAGCACACCGCACTGACGGGTCGGGCCCGGCACCCCAGGGGTACCGGGCCCGACGACGGCCTGGATCAGGCCTTGCCTTCCTCGACCTTGCCTTCCTCGGTGGCCAGGTCGCTGTCCTCGCGGGCAGCGGCGGTGTCACCGGACGCCGACACCGGCGCCTCGGCGTCCTGGTCGGCCGGCCGCGACTCCGGGGCCTCCTCGGCCGGGGCCAGCGCCTCGACCTTGTCCTGCTGGGCGGCCTTGCGGGCGGCGGTCTTCTGGTTCGCCTTCGGCTCGGCGATCTCCAGCTCCTCGACCAGCTCGATGATCGCCATCGGCGCGTTGTCACCCTTGCGCGGACCGGTCTTCACGATCCGGGTGTAGCCGCCGGCGCGGTTGGCGTACCGCGGCGCGATCTGGTCGAACAGGGCGTAGACCACGTCCTTGTCCTTGACCACGGTGAGCACCCGCCGACGCGAGGCGAGGTCGCCCCGCTTGGCCTTGGTGATCAGCTGCTCGGCGAGCGGACGCAGCCGCCGGGCCTTGGTCTCGGTGGTCTTGATCCTGCCGTGCTGGAACAGCGAGGTGGCCAGGTTGGCCAGCATCAGCCGCTCGTGCGCGGGGCTGCCGCCGAGGCGGGGGCCCTTGGTGGGCGTGGGCATGCTTGGTGCTCCTCAGGTGTGGCGGCAGCGCGGACTAGAGCTGCTCGGTCTCGCGGTAGTCGTCGGTGTCGTAGTCGGCCTCGCCGAAGGCGTCCACGACGTGCGCCGGGTCGAAGTTCGGAGCCGAGTCCTTCAGCCCCAGACCCATCCCGGCGAGCTTCATCTTGACCTCGTCGATCGACTTCTGGCCGAAGTTGCGGATGTCGAGAAGGTCGGCCTCGGTACGCCCGATCAGCTCACCAACGGAGTTGATGCCCTCGCGCTTGAGGCAGTTGTAGGAGCGGACGGTGAGGTCCAGCTCCTCGATCGGCAGGGCCAGGTCCGCCGCCAGCTGCGCGTCCTGCGGGGACGGGCCGATGTCGATGCCCTCCGCGGTCTCGTCCAGCTCCCGGGCCAGCCCGAACAGCTCGACAAGCGTCGAGCCGGCCGACGCCAGCGCGGTACGCGGACCCATCGACGGCTTGGTCTCGACGTCGATGATCAGCCGGTCGAAGTCGGTCCGCTGCTCGACCCGGGTCGCCTCGACGCGGTACGTCACCTTGAGCACGGGCGAGTAGATCGAGTCGACCGGGATCCGGCCGATCTCCGCGCCCGCCTGCTTGTTCTGCGCGGCCGTGACGTAGCCCCGGCCCCGCTCGACGGTCAGCTCCATGTCGAGCCGGCCCTTGCCGTTGAGGGTGGCGAGCTTCAGGTCCGGGTTGTGTACCGAGACTCCGGCCGGGGGCTGGATGTCACCGGCGGTCACGTCGCCCGGGCCCTGCTTGCGCAGGTACATGCTGACCGGCTCGTCGTGCTCGGAGCTGACGCAGAGCTCCTTGATGTTCATGACGAGCTCGACCACGTCCTCCTTGACACCGGGGATCGTGGTGAACTCGTGCAGCACACCGTCGATCTTGATCGAGGTGACCGCCGCACCCGGGATCGACGACAGCAGCGTACGCCGCAGCGAGTTGCCCAGGGTGTAGCCGAAGCCCGGCTCCAGCGGCTCGATGGTGAACCGGGACCGGGTCTCGTTGATCGACTCCTCGGAGAGAGTCGGTCGCTGGCTGATGAGCATCTTTTCTCTTCTCTTCCGGGGCGCCCGCTATATGACGCCCACGACACAAACTGTTCCGGTGGCCCGCCCGAGCGGGCGGGCCACCGCAACGAGCCCTTACTTCGAGTAGAGCTCGACGATCAGCTGCTCCTGGACCTGGGTGTCGATCACCTGGCGGGCCGGGAGCGAGTGCACGAGGATCTTCATCTGGCTCGGGATCGCCTCCAGCCATGCCGGGACGGTCTTCGAGCCGGCCTCACCCTGCGCCACCAGGAACGGGGTGAGTTCCTTGCTCTTGCCACGCACCTCGATGATGTCGTGTGCGCTGACCCGGAACGACGGGATGTCGACCTTCTTGCCGTTCACCGTGAAGTGACCGTGCTTGACCAGCTGACGGGCCATGTCCCGGGACTTGGCGTAGCCGGCCCGGTAGACCACGTTGTCCAGCCGCGACTCGAGGATCTGCAGGAGGACCTCACCGGTCTTGGCCTGCTTGGCCACGGCCTCCTCGTAGTAACCGCGGAACTGCTTCTCCAGCACGCCGTAGACCCGGCGCGCCTTCTGCTTCTCACGGAGCTGGAGCAGGTACTCCGTCTCCTTCGTGCGACCGCGGCCGTGCTGCCCGGGCGGGAACGGCCGGGACTCGAACGGGCACTTCGGTCCATCGCACTTGCTGCCCTTGAGGAACAGCTTCATCTTCTCCCGCCGGCAACGGCGGCAGTCAGCACCGGTGTAACGAGCCATCTCTCTCTAACCTCTCAGACCCGGCGACGCTTCGGCGGACGGCACCCGTTGTGCGGCTGCGGGGTGACGTCGGAGATCTGCCCGACCTCCAGACCCACCGCCTGCAACGAACGGATGGCGGTCTCCCGGCCGGAACCGGGGCCCTTGACGAACACGTCGACCTTGCGCATGCCGTGCTCCATCGCCCGACGCGCGGCGGCCTCGGCGGCCAGCTGCGCGGCGAACGGGGTCGACTTGCGGGAGCCCTTGAAACCGACCTGGCCGGCGGAGGCCCAGGAGATGACGGCACCGGTCGGGTCCGTGATGGACACGATGGTGTTGTTGAAGGTGCTCTTGATGTGCGCCTGCCCGTGGGCGACGTTCTTGCGTTCCTTGCGCCGGACCTTCTTGACAGCGGCTCCGGCACGAGCCTTCGGTGGCATAAGTCTGTGCGCTCCTATTACTTCTTACCGGGCTTCTTCTTGCCGGCGACCGTCCGCTTCGGGCCCTTGCGGGTGCGAGCGTTGGTACGGGTCCGCTGGCCACGCACGGGCAGACCCCGGCGGTGCCGGATGCCCTCGTAGCAGCCGATCTCGACCTTGCGACGGATGTCAGCGGCGACCTCGCGGCGCAGGTCACCTTCAACCTTGTAGTTGCCCTCGATGTGGTCACGGAGCTGTACCAGCTCTTCGTCCGTGAGGTCGCGGGCACGCTTGTCCGGCGAGATGCCGGTGGCAGCGAGCGTCTCCAGGGCGCGGGTGCGACCCACGCCGAAGATGTAGGTGAGCGCAATCTCCAGCCGCTTCTCGCGGGGGAGATCCACGCCGACTAGACGTGCCATGTGCGGGCGTACTCCTTGTGGTTTCTGCCGGAGGTGTGGACCCGTCCCACCCCGCTACCGACTTCTCCCGGCTGATCCGGCGCGGTGTCGCACCGGCGACCGGGATCGGTCGCTGCCCGAGCGGGCCCCGGCCTCCGACCGGGGGTCAACCACGAGTGCGTACGCGCTGCGCACTGCTCGCGGCTGGGACGAGCATGTGAAATGTGTTGGCTGGACCTGCCGCCCGGCTTCACCTCGACCGGCCGTCGAACACCCGGCCAGTCGGACGGTTCAGCCCTGGCGCTGCTTGTGGCGCGGGTCGGTGCAGATGACCATGACCCGGCCGTGCCGGCGGATCACCCGGCACTTGTTGCAGATCCTCTTGACGCTCGGCTTGACCTTCACGGTTGCCTTACTTCCCATCTGGCCCGGTATCCCCTAGGCGGGGCACCGGACGTCGAAGACGGACACGGGACGATTCCCGGCCGCCGCCAGGACTACTTGTAGCGGTAGACGATGCGCCCGCGGGTCAGGTCATACGGCGAGAGTTCGACGACGACCCGGTCCTCCGGCAGGATGCGGATGTAGTGCTGCCGCATCTTGCCGCTGATGTGAGCCAGCACCTTGTGGCCGTTGGCGAGCTCCACCCGAAACATGGCGTTCGGCAGGGGCTCGATGACCCGACCTTCGATCTCGATGGCTCCGTCTTTTTTCGGCATGTCCTCCGCTGTCCTGACGTCGGTTGCTCCGGACGGCCCACAACGTCTTACACGGGATCTGATCAAGATCAGCTTTCCCGCGCCAGCCGCGGCTCCGCGTCCCACCGAAGCGCTGGTGGGCATGGCGGAGTGGACGCTGCGCGCCGATCAGAAAGTGTACGCCCGCCCGAGCGCCGTCGCCAAACCGACCGGCCCTTACGCACCGACTGGCCGGACAAACGTGACTTTCAGGTCGTAGCGTCCCGCTCGGGCCCGGCCGATCGCTCCTCCGGGGAGCCGCCGTCGAGTTGCTGCTGGCGGAGGGCCCGCTGTTCCCGCTTGAGCGCCTTCTTCTCCGCCCGCCGCTGCCGGCGGCGCTCCCGCTCCGCGGCCCACCGCTGGGGCTCGCCAGTGGCCAGGCCGGTGACCGTATGGACCAGCACCACCGCACCCCAGGGCCCGGCCACCCAGCCCGGCCAGAAGTAGATCGCCTCGCCAGCAGCCAACGAGGTGACCGCCCAGATCGCCACCACGATGCCTACTGCCTTGAGCCACGGCTCCCAGACCTCGGCAAGCCACCGCGCGGTCACCCCTCGCCCGCCGGGCCCCGCCGGCAACTGCCCGCCGTCCTCGCGCTGGGCCGGCACCGCGCCGGTCGCCGGCACCACCGCGCCCGTCACCGGCAGGTCGCTCACCAGGCCGTCCAGATCGGCGTACGTGCGGGCGGCGTAGGCCCGCTGCAACCGCTCGTCGTACTCGTGCAGGTCGAGCCGACCCTCGTCGAGGGCCGCCCGGAGTCGTTCGGCGATGGCCTGTCGGTCCGAATCCGCTGCCCGCATGCCATCCCGCCGTTCCATACCGGCAAGCATGCCACCGTGCCGCCAACCCGGCGATACCGCAGTGATCATCCGTCCATCGGCGGGACGCACCCGGCGACCGGATCCAGCTGGCCGGGGACCGGGATCAGCTGGCCGGTGACCGGCTCGGCTCGCGGCCGGTCACCAGGTCGCCGAGGCGGGCCCGCCCGCCGTCCGGGGCGGTGAGCACCCAGACCCCGTCGGGCAGCAGAGCCATGGTGTGCTCGACGTGCGCCGCCCGCGACCCGTCCCGGGTCACCACCGTCCAACCGTCGGCAAGTTCCTCGGTCCTCGGCGAGCCCATGGTGATCATCGGCTCGATGGCCAGCGCCATGCCCGGCACCAGACGGGGCCCCTTGCCCGGCCGCCCATGGTTGAGCACGTGCGGGTCCTGGTGCATCTCGGTGCCGATGCCGTGCCCGCCGTAGCCGTCGACGATGCCGTACCGGCCGGCCTTGCGTACCGCGTTCTCGACGGCGTGCGAGATGTCGGTGAGCCGGCCCTTGCCGCTCGCCGCGCCCCGGGCGGCCACCGCGATACCGGCCCACATCGCGTCCTCGGCGACCTTGGCCATCCGCAGCAGGGCGGGATCGACCTCGCCCACGCCGACCGTGATCGCCGCATCGCCGTGCCAGCCGTCGAGCACCGCGCCGCAGTCGATCGAGATCAGGTCACCCTCGGCGAGAACCTGCCCGGGCGACGGGATCGCGTGCACGATCTGCTCGTTGACCGACGAGCAGATCGACGCCGGAAAGCCGTGGTAGCCCTTGAAGGACGGGACGGCACCGGACTCGCGGATGGTCGCCTCGGCGATCGCGTCCAGGTCGGCCGTGCTCACCCCGGGCGCGACCGCCTCCCGCATCCTGCGCAGCGCCTCCGCGACCACCAGGCCGGCGGCTCGCATCTTCTCGATCTGCTCGGGGGTCTTCAGCTGGATGTCCAGCTGGGGACGACGCATGGAGGTGCAACCTTTCGTTACCGAAACAGCGGGGCACGCCGCACGTACCCCGCTGTACCGCACTTTATCCGGCCGGCGGCTACGCCGACGTCAGCCCCCGTACGAGCGGAGGGCGTCGATCGCGCGGACCGTGACGTCCTCGACCGGGCCGGTGGCGTCGATGCCTACCAGCTTGCCCTGGGCGCCGTAGTAGTCCACCAGCGGCGCGGTCTTCTCCGCGTACTCCCGCAGGCGGGCGGCGATGGTCTCCGGCTTGTCGTCGTCGCGCTGGAACAGCTCGGCGCCGCACCGGTCGCAGATGCCCTCCCGGGTGGTCGGGTCGAACTCGACGTGCCAGATCTTGCCGCAGCCCCGGCAGGTGCGGCGGCCGGAGAGCCGCCGGATCACCTCGTCGTCGTCGACCACCAACTCCAGCACGAGCTCCAGCGAGGTCCCCAGGTCAGCGAGGAGCTTGTCCAGCGCCGCCGCCTGCGGGGTGGTCCGCGGAAAACCGTCGAGGAGGAAGCCCTCGGCAGCGTCCGGCTCGGCCAACCGGTCCCGCACCATGTTGATGGTGACCTCGTCCGGCACCAGCTTGCCGGCGTCCATGTAGCGCTTGGCCTCGACGCCCAGCGGCGTGCCCTGCGACACGTTGGCCCGGAAGATGTCGCCGGTCGAGATCTTCGGCACGGAGAGGTGCGCGGCGATGAACTCTGCCTGAGTGCCCTTGCCCGCACCCGGCGGGCCAACCAGAACCAGTCTCATCTACCGCAGGAACCCTTCGTAGTTCCGCTGCATCAGTTGGCTCTCGATCTGCTTGCTGGTTTCGAGGGCCACGCCAACCATGATCAGCACAGCGGTCCCGCCGAACGGGAAGTTCATGTACTGCTGCCGGTCCAGCCAGATGAAGAAGAAGTTCGGCAGGATGGAGATGGTCGCCAGGTAGAGCGCGCCCGGCAGGGTGATCCGGCTGAGGATGAAGTCCAGGTAGTCGGCGGTCGGCTTACCCGGGCGGATGCCCGGCACGAAGCCGCCGTACTTCTTCATGTTGTCCGCGACCTCGGTCGGGTTGAACGTGATCGAGACGTAGAAGTAAGTGAAGAAGATGATCAGCAGGAAGTAGACCGCGATGTAGATCGGGCTGGTCGGGTCGACCAGGTTGTTCTGGATCCACACCTGGGTCTTGCCCGGGTCGTTCTGGTCGAAGAACTGGAGCGCCAGCTGCGGGAGGTAGAGCAGCGACGAACCGAAGATGACCGGGATGACACCCGCCTGGTTGACCTTCAGCGGGATGTAGGTCGAGGTGCCGCCGTACATCCGCCGGCCGATCATGCGCTTGGCGTACTGCACCGGGATCCGGCGCTGGGCCTGCTCGATGAAGGTGACCGCGGTGATGACCACCAGCACCAGGGCGATGACGAGGAAGAACTTCCACCAGCCCTGGCTCTCCTTGATCCGCCAGCCCTCGCTGGGCAGCCGGGCGGCGATCGAGGTGAAGATCAGGACGGACATGCCGTTGCCGACGCCGCGGTCGGTGATCAGCTCGCCGAGCCACATCACCACGCCGGTGCCGGCGGTCATCGTCATCACCAGGATGGAGAGCGTCAGCCAGTCCGGGATGCCGGTGCCGGTCGGGATGATCTCCTCGTCGCACATGTTGTTGAACAGCTGGCCGGAGCGGGCCAGCGCGACGAAGGCCGATGCCTGCAACACACCCAGACCCAGGGTCAGGTAGCGGGTGTACTGGGTGATCTTCGCCTGACCGGCCTGACCCTCCTTGCGGAGCTGCTCCAGGCGCGGGATGACCACCGTGAGCAGTTGCAGGATGATCGACGCGGTGATGTAGGGCATGATGCCCAGCGCGAAGACCGACAGCTGAAGCAGCGCGCCGCCCGAGAAGAGGTCGAGCAGGTTCAGGACACCCGTCGATCCCTCGGTGGCTTCGATGCACTTCTGCACGTTGCCGTACGAGACGCCCGGGCTGGGCACCGTCGCGCCGAGCCGGTAGATCGCGATGATGCCGACTGTGAACAGCAGCTTCTTGCGCAGGTCAGGCGTACGGAACGCACTGAGAAAGGCGGACAGCAACTTCTTCCTCCTGCGCGAGGCGGGCCGCCGGTCGTCCCTGGCGGTGCGGGGTGGGTGCCGGGCAAGTGCCCGATATCCATGGCTGGGAAGGGACTCTAACAGCCCAATCCCGGTCCGGGCAGATGCGCCCGGCTACATATACCGAATCCGATGTTACCGGGCGCTCACGCCCGGCGTAGCGCACGGCGCCCGCCAGCTGGGGTCAACTGGCGGGCACCACACGTTTTCGCAGCTTACAGCTCGGTGGCCGAGCCGCCGGCGGCAGTGATCTTCTCCTTGGCCGACGCGCTGAACGCGTGCGCCGAAACCTGGAGCTGCACACCGCCAAGGTCCCCGGTACCGAGAACCTTCACCGGCTGGCCCTTGCGGACCGCGCCGGACTCGACCAGCTCGGCCGGGCCGACCTGCCCGCCGTTGGGGAACAACTCGGCCAGGCGGTCCAGGTTGACCACCTGGTAGACCACCTTGAACTTGTTCTTGAAGCCCTTCAGCTTCGGCAGGCGCATGTGGATGGGCATCTGCCCACCCTCGAACGCCGCCGAGATGTTCTTCCGGGCCTTCGAACCCTTGGTACCGCGACCGGCGGTCTTGCCCTTGGAGCCCTCACCGCGACCCACCCGGGTCTTCGGAGTCTTGGCCCCCGGCGCCGGGCGCAGGTGGTGGACCTTGATCGTCATTACTCGACCTCCTCGACCTTCACGAGGTGGTTCACCTTGAAGATCATGCCGCGAATCTCCGGCCGGTCCTCCTTGACCACCACGTCGTTGATCCGCTTGAGACCGAGCGAACGCAGCGACTCACGCTGGTTGTGCTTGGTCCCGATGTCGGAACGGACCTGGGTGACCTTCAGCCGTGCCATCAGGACGCCACCTCCGCCCGCGAGGCCAGCATGGCGGCGGGAGCAACGTCCTCCACCGGCAGGCCCCGACGCGCGGCGACCGCCTCGGGGGACTCAAGCCCCTTCAACGCGGCCACCGTGGCGTGCACGATGTTGATCGGGTTGGACGATCCGAGGCTCTTGGAGAGCACGTCGTGGATGCCCGCGCACTCCAGCACGGCACGGACCGGACCACCGGCGATGACACCCGTACCGGCGGAGGCCGGCTTGAGCAGCACCACACCGGCGGCGTCCTCGCCCTGCACCGGGTGCGGGATCGAGGAGCCGATCCGCGGCACCTTGAAGAAGTGCTTCTTGGCCTCCTCGACGCCCTTGGCGATCGCCGCGGGCACCTCCTTGGCCTTTCCGTAGCCCACGCCCACGGTGCCGTCGCCGTCGCCCACGATCACCAGGGCGGTGAAGCTGAAGCGACGACCACCCTTCACGACCTTGGCGACACGGTTGATCGCGACGACCCGCTCGAGGTGCGGGGTCTTCTCGGCGGGCGCGTTTCCGCGGCCGCCCTCACGGCGGTTGTCGCGGCGACCACCCTCGTTGCCACCGGACCCGCCGCCACGGCGCTGTTGACCTGGCATCAGCAGCCTTCCTCTCTCTCGTGACGGGGTTACTAGAACTCGAGCCCGGCTTCGCGAGCGGCGTCGGCCAGGGCGGCTACCCGCCCCGCGTACCGGCTGCCACCGCGGTCGAAGACGACCTTGGAGATGCCGGCCGCCTTGGCCCGCTCGGCGAGCAGGGCACCGACCTTGCCGGCCAGAGCACTCTTGTCGCCCTCCGTGCCGCGCACCGAGGCGTCCAGGGTCGAGGCCGACGCCAGGGTGTGCCCCTTGGTGTCGTCCACGATCTGGGCGACGATGTGCCGCAGCGAGCGGGTGACGACCAGGCGCGGACGCTCGGCGGTGCCGCTGACGTTCTTGCGGACCCGGAAGTGCCGACGCGCACGCCCGACGGCACGCTTGGCGGCAACGCCGCGGCGGCGCTTGAGCAGCGTGGCGCTCACTTCTTACCTGCCTTTCCGGCCTTACGGCGAATCACTTCACCCTGGTACTTCACACCCTTGCCCTTGTAGGGCTCCGGCGGGCGGATCTTCCGGATGTTGGCGGCCACCTCACCGACCAGTTGCTTGTCGATGCCGGCCACGTGGAACAGCGTCGGGCGCTCCACCGTGAAGGTGATGCCCTCCGGCGCCTGCACCGTCACCGGGTGCGAGAACCCGAGCGCGAACTCCAGGTCCTTGCCCTTGGCGGTGACCCGGTAACCGGTGCCCGCGATCTCCAGGCTCTTGCGGTAGCCCTCGGTGACCCCGACGATCATGTTCGCGACCAGGGTACGGCTCAGGCCGTGCAGCTCCTTGGCCTTGCGCTCGTCGTTCGGGCGGTTGACGTTCAGCTGCCCGTCCTCGGCCCGCTCGATGGTGATCGGCTCGGCCAGGGTGTGCGCCAGCTCGCCCTTGGGGCCCTTGACCTTGACGGTCCGGCCGTCGATCGTCACGTCGACGCCGGTAGGCACCGGGATCGACTTACGTCCAATACGCGACATTTCTACCTGTCTCCCGTTACCAGACGAAGGCGAGGACTTCCCCGCCAACGCTCCGCTTGCGGGCCTGCCGGTCGGTGAGCAGCCCCTGGGACGTCGAAATGATCGCCACGCCCAGCCCGCCGAGCACCCGGGGAAGCTCGCCCGACTTGGCGTACACCCGAAGACCGGGCTTGGAGACGCGCTTGATACCGGCCAGGCTCCGCTCCCGGTTCTGGCCGTACTTCAGCTCGACGACCAGTCGCTTGCCGACGGCACCCTCTTCGGGCTCCTCGACCGCCCAGGTGGCGATGTAACCCTCGGCCTTGAGGACCTCGGCGATGTTCGCCTTGATCTTCGAGTAGGGCATCGTCACCCGGTCGTGGTACGCCTGGTTGGCGTTACGCAGACGCGTGAGCATGTCTGCGATCGGGTCGGTCATCGTCATGAAAACTCGTCAACCTTTCTCGCCGGGGTTCCCGCGAACAGCAGGCCTACGGCGAAGAGACAGTCCAGCTAACGCGCGAGCGCGCCGGGCTATTACCAGGAAGCCTTGGACACGCCGGGCAGCTCACCGCGGTGAGCCATCTCCCGGATGCACACCCGGCAGAGCCCGAACTTGCGGTAGACCGCCTTGGGACGCCCGCACCGCTGGCAGCGGGTGTACGCGCGAACCGAGAACTTCGGCTTCGCGGCCGCCTTGAGGATCAGCGCCTTCTTGGCCATCTCAGTTCTCCTTGAACGGGAAGCCCAGGAGCTTCAGCAGCGCCCGGCCCTCGTCGTCGGTCGTGGCGGTGGTGACCACCGTGATGTCCATGCCCCGCTGGCGATCGATCTTGTCCTGGTCGATCTCGTGGAACACCGACTGCTCGGTCAGACCGAACGTGTAGTTGCCGTGCCCGTCGAGCTTGCGCCCGTCCAGGCCGCGGAAGTCGCGAATACGCGGCAGCGCGATGGAGAGCAGCCGGTCCAGGAACTCCCACATCCGGTCGCCGCGCAGGGTCACCTTCGCGCCGATCGGCATCCCCTCGCGGAGCTTGAACTGCGCGATGGACTTCTTCGCCCGCCGAACCTGCGGCTTCTGGCCGGTGATCGTGGCCAGGTCACGGACCGCACCGTCGATGAGCTTGGCGTCCCGAGCGGCCTCGCCGACGCCCATGTTCACGACGATCTTGACCAGCCGCGGCACCTGCATCGGGTTGCCGTAGTTGTACTGCTCGCGCAGCTGGGCCACGATCTCGTTGCGGTACCGCTCCTTGAGGCGCGGCATGGTCTTGGTTTCGGTAGCCGTGGTCATCACAGGTCCTTACCGGTGCTACGCGCGATGCGAACCTTCTGGCCGTTCTCGTCGATCCGGTAACCGACGCGGGTCGGCTTACCGTCGGAGTCCAGGACCATCACGTTCGAGACGTGGATCGGGGCCTCCTGGGTGACGATGCCACCGGTCTTGGCGCCACGCTGAGTGGTGCTGATGCGAGTGTGCTTCTTGACCCGGTTCACGCCCTCGACCAGGACCTTGTCCTGCCGCGGGTAGGCCGCGATGACCTTGCCCTTGGCACCCTTGTCCTTGCCGGCGATGACGACGACCGTGTCGCCCTTCTTGACCTTCACGGTCACAACACCTCCGGCGCGAGAGAGATGATCTTCATGAACCGCTTGTCCCGCAGCTCACGACCGACCGGGCCGAAGATACGGGTGCCACGCGGGTCCCCGCCGTCCTTGATGATGACGGCGGCGTTCTCGTCGAAGCGGATGTACGAACCGTCCGGCCGACGCTTCTCCTTGGCGGTGCGGACGACGACGGCCTTGACCACGTCACCCTTCTTCACACCGGCACCCGGGATGGCGTCCTTGACGGTGGCGACGATGACGTCGCCGATGCTCGCGTAGCGCCGACCGGAGCCGCCGAGAACCCGAATGCACAGGATCTCCCGGGCACCCGTGTTGTCGGCGACGCGCAGTCGCGACTCCTGCTGAATCACGTCTATCTCCTATGTCTGCCGGTTCTCCGGCCGCCGGGGCGGCCGGAGCCTGGCGGAACCTGCGCCCGACCGATCTCGGCCGAGCTCGAGCCTTCGCTACTTGGCCTTCTCGAGGATCTCCACGAGCCGCCACCGCTTGGTGGCGGACAGCGGCCGGGTCTCCATGATGAGGACCCGGTCGCCGATGCCGGCGGAGTTCTGCTCGTCGTGGACCTTGAGCTTGCTGGTCCGGCGCATGATCTTGCCGTACAGCGCGTGCTTGACCCGGTCCTCGACCTCGACGACGACGGTCTTGTCCATCTTGTCGCTGACCACGAGGCCCTCACGCACCTTGCGGCGGCCACGCGTGGCGGTGGTGGTGTTCTCGCTCATCCTGCAGTCACCTCAGTCGGCGCGGCCGAGAGCCCCAGCTCGCGCTCACGCATGATCGTGTAGATCCGGGCGATCTCCCGGCGGATGACCTGCAACCGCCGGTTGTTGTCCAGCTGCCCGGTTGCGGCCTGCACGCGGAGGTTGAACAGCTCCGCCTTGGCCTCGCGCAGCTTCGTGACCAGCTCCTCCTGGGAGAGCTCACGCAGCTCGGCGGCCTTAACGCCCGCTGCCATCAGGATTCACCCACTTCGCGCGTCACAATGCGGCACTTCATCGGGAGCTTGTGAATCGCGCGACGCATCGCCTCTCGCGCGATCTGCTCGTTGGGGAAGGACATCTCGAAGAGCACCCGCCCCGGCTTGACGTTTGCGACCCACCACTCGGGCGAGCCCTTACCGGAACCCATCCGGGTTTCCGCCGGCTTCTTGGTGAGGGCCTGGTCCGGGAAGATGGTGATCCAGACCTTGCCACCACGCTTGATGTGGCGGGTCATCGCGATACGCGCCGACTCGATCTGCCGGTTGGTCACGTACGCCGGCTCGAGAGCCTGGATCCCGAACTCGCCGAACACCACCCGGTTGCCACCCTTGGACGCGCCACTGCGGTCCGGGTGGTGCGGCTTGCGGAAGCCCTTCGGGGGCTTGCGCGGCATCAGCATCTGTCAGCCCTCCTGCTGCGTTTCTGCCGCGGCGGCGACGGCGGAAGCGTCCACCGGCTCACCGCTCGGCGTCTCGGCCTGCTGCCCGACGGTCGTCGCGGCGGCCCGGCCGGCCTCGGTGCCACCGGAGGTCGTACCGGACGAACCGGAGCGACCACGGCGCGGCCGCTCGGGGCGGTCGCCGCGCTCCCGGCGCGGGCGCGACGGAGCCTCGGTCGGGGTCTCCCGACCCGGCACCGCGTCGCCCTTGTAGATCCAGACCTTCACGCCGATGCGGCCGAAGGTGGTACGCGCCTCGAAGAAGCCGTACTCGATGTTGGCCCGCAGCGTGTGCAGCGGAACCCGACCCTCGCGGTAGAACTCCGTACGGCTCATCTCGGCGCCGCCGAGGCGACCCGAGACCTGCACCCGGATGCCCTTGCACATCGGGTTCTTCATCGCCGACTGCATCGCCTTGCGCATCGCCCGACGGAAGCTGACCCGGCTGGAGAGCTGCTCGGCCACGCCCTGGGCAACCAGCTGCGCGTCCGACTCGGGGTTCTTCACCTCGATGATGTTCAGCTGCACCTGCTTGCCGGTGAGCTTCTCCAGCTCGCCGCGGATCCGGTCGGCCTCGGCACCCTTACGGCCGATGACGATGCCCGGCCGGGCGGTGTGGATGTCGACGCGGACCCGGTCGCGGGTGCGCTCGATGTCGACCTTGGAGATGCCGGCGCGCTCCAGCCCCTTGGACATCATCCGGCGGATCTTGACATCCTCGCCGATGTAGTCCTTGTAGAGCTTGTCCGCGAACCAGCGGGACTTCCAGTCGGTCGAGATGCCGAGCCGGAACCCGTGCGGGTGAACCTTCTGACCCATTACTCGGCGCCCTCCGTGTTGCTCTGCGTCTCAGCCGGCGCGGTCTGCTTCGCCGGGGCCGTCTTCTTCGCCGACTTCGGCGCGGCCGGCGCCACCGCCTCGACCGCCACGGTGATGTGGCACGTGCGCTTGCGGATCCGGTACGCCCGGCCCTGCGCCCGCGGCTGGAACCGCTTCATGGTCGGGCCCTCGTCCACGAACGCCTCGCTGACGAGCAGCGCGTCGGGGTCCAGCCGCTCGTTGTTCTCCGCGTTGGCGATCGCGCTCGCGAGCACCTTGTATACCTGCTCGCTCGCTGCCTGCGGCGCGAACTGCAGCACCGTGAGCGCCTCCTTCGCGGGCAGGCCGCGGACGAGGTTGACCACCCGGCGCGCCTTCATCGGCGAGATGCGCACATACCGCGCAACCGCCCGCGCGCCCGGAAGCACCGGAGCGTCGCCCTTTCCTGGCATCGCTGTAACCCCTTGATCCTCTATCCGTATGCCCGCGGCGTCAGCGCCGGCGGCTCTTCCGGTCGTCCTTCTCGTGACCCTTGAACGTGCGGGTCAGCGCGAACTCGCCGAGCTTGTGCCCGACCATCGCCTCGGTCACGAACACCGGGACGTGCTTACGTCCGTCGTGCACCGCGATCGTGTGCCCGAGCATGTCCGGGATGATCGTCGAGCGGCGCGACCAAGTCTTGATGACGTTCTTCGAGCCCTTCTCGTTCTGCGTCTCCACCTTCTTGAGCAGGTGGTCGTCGATGAACGGGCCCTTCTTCAGGCTGCGAGGCATGTCTTATCTCCCTCAGCCGCGCTTACGCGTGGCGTAGCGGCGGCGGACGATCAGCCGGTCACTCGGCTGGCCCTTACGACGGGTGCGGCCCTCGGGCTTACCCTGCGGGTTGACCGGGTGGCGACCACCGGAGGTCTTGCCCTCGCCACCACCGTGCGGGTGGTCGACCGGGTTCATGGCGACACCACGGACGGTCGGGCGCTTGCCCTTCCACCGCATCCGGCCGGCCTTGCCCCAGTTGATGTTTGACTGGTCGGCGTTGCCGATCTCGCCGATGCTGGCGCGGCAGCGCACGTCGACCCGCCGGATCTCGCCGGACGGCATACGCAGGGTCGCGTACGCGCCCTCCCGGCCGAGCAGCTGGATGCCGACGCCGGCCGAGCGGGCCAGCTTGGCCCCGCCACCGGGCCGCAGCTCCACGTTGTGGATCGTGGTACCGACCGGGATGTTGCGCAGCGGCAGGTTGTTGCCCGGCTTGATGTCGGCGCTCGGACCAGACTCGACGCGGTCGCCCTGCTTCAGGTCCTTCGGCGCGATGATGTAACGCTTCTCGCCGTCGAGGTAGTGCAGCAGCGCGATGCGCGCGGTGCGGTTCGGGTCGTACTCGATGTGCGCGACCTTGGCCGGCACGCCGTCCTTGTCGACCCGCTTGAAGTCGATGATCCGGTACTGGCGCTTGTGGCCACCACCCTGGTGCCGGGCGGTGATCCGGCCGTGGACGTTCCGACCGCCCTTCTTCGGCAGCGGCGCCAGCAGCGACTTCTCGGGCGTCGACCGGGTGATCTCGGCGAAGTCGGCGACGCTCGAGCCACGCCGGCCCGGCGTCGTCGGCTTGTACTTACGGATAGCCATTGTCTACACCCCTCAGCTGACCGGGCCGCCGAAGGCCTCGATGCGGTCGCCCTCAGCCAGCTTCACCATCGCCCGCTTGGTGTTCTTGCGCTTGCCGAACCCGGTACGGGTCCGCTTGCGCTTGCCCTCGCGATTGAGCGTGTTGACCGTCAGGACGCGGACGTTGAAGATCTGCTCGATGGCGATCTTGATCGCCGTCTTGTTCGCGTCCGGGTGCACCAGGAAGGTGTACCAGTTGCGGTTCAGCTCGCTGTAGCTCTTCTCCGAGACGACCGGCGCCACGATGATGTCGCGCGGGTCGGCGATCGTGCTCACTTGCCACCCTCCTCGGTGGTCTCGGCGGGGACGCCCAGGAACTCGTCCAGGGCCGCCTTGGTGAAGACCACGTCGTCGGCCACCAGCACGTCGTACGTGTTCAGCTGGCCGGCCTCGATCAGGTGCACCCGCGGCTCGTTGCGCAGCGACAGCCAGTTCAGCTCGTCGGTGCTGCTCAGCACGACCAGTACCCGGCGGGCGTCGGTCAGCTTGGCGAGGGTGGCCAGCGCGGCCTTGATCGACGGCTTCTCGCCCGAGACGAACGCCTCGACGACGTGCACCTGGCCGGCGCGGGCCCGGTCCGACAGGGCGCCACGCAGGGCAGCGGCCTTCATCTTCTTCGGGGTGCGCTGGCTGTAGTCGCGCGGCACCGGGCCGTGCACCACGCCACCACCGGCGAACTGCGGCGCGCGGATCGAACCCTGCCGGGCCCGACCGGTGCCCTTCTGCTTGTACGGCTTCTTGCCGCCGCCGGAGACCTCACCACGGGTCTTGGTCTTGTGGGTGCCCTGCCGGGCCGCCGCGAGCTGCGCCACCACGACCTGGTGCATCAGCGCGATGTTGGCCTGCACGTCGAAGATGTCGGCGGGCAGCTCGACCGAGCCGGTGGTGGCGCCTTCGGTGTTACGGACGTCAACGGTGGTCACTTGGCCACACCGCCCTTCTTCGCCTTGGCCGCGGTGCGGACCAGGACCAGCGCGCCCTTGGGGCCCGGAATGGCACCCCGGACGAGCAGGAGGTTGTTCTCGGTGTCGACCGCCTGGATGGTCAGGTTCTGCACGGTGTAGCGCACACCACCCATGCGGCCCGCCATCCGGGTGCCCTTGAAGACCCGACCCGGGGTGGCGCAGGCGCCGATGGAGCCCGGCGAGCGGTGCTTGCGCTCGACACCGTGGCTGGCGCGCAGACCGTGGAAGCCGTGCCGCTTCATCGGGCCGGCGTAGCCCTTGCCCTTGGTCTTGCCGGTGACGTCGACCGAGACGCCGACCGGGAACTCCTCGACCGTGATCTCCTGGCCGAGCGAGTAGTCCGCGGCGTCGATGGTGCGCAGCTCGACGATGTGCCGGCGCGGCGCCACGTCAGCCTTGGCGTAGTGCCCGCGGAGCGGCTGCTTGACCTTGCGCGGGTCGATCGTGCCGTACGCCAGCTGGACCGCGGAGTAACCGTCCTTGTCGGCGTTACGAACCTGGGTGATGACGCAGGGGCCGGCCTGAACCACGGTCACCGGGACAACGCGGTTGTTGTCCCAGACCTGGGTCATGCCGAGCTTCGCGCCCAGGATCCCCTTAACTTGCCTGTCCATGTGTCCGGTCCCTACAGCTTGATCTCGATGTCGACGCCAGCCGGCAGGTCGAGGCGCATGAGCGAGTCGACCGTCTTCGGGGTCGGGTCGATGATGTCGATAAGCCGCTTGTGCGTACGCATCTCGAAGTGCTCGCGCGAGTCCTTGTACTTGTGCGGCGAGCGGATGACGCAGAAACGGTTGATCTCCGTGGGCAGCGGCACCGGGCCCGCGACCTGCGCCCCGGTACGCGTCACCGTCTCGACGATCTTCCGAGCCGAGGAGTCGACGACCTCGTGGTCATAGGCCTTGAGCCGGATGCGGATCTTCTGTCCCGCCATGGTGGCTTCTGTTCCTTCTCTCGATGCCGCTGTGTTGCGGGTGCCTGTACCGGCTGGCACAGGCCCTCTTCGCCCACCCCCGCGGTCGGGCGTGTCGCGCCCTTGGGCCAGGCTCCGCCCCGGGATACCGGAGCGATCCTGACCCGCGGTGGGTCCAGGCGCCGATCGCGCTACCGCGACCTGAACGCCGCGCAAGGGTGGTTGGCGGGCGACCGCCAACCACCCCACGCCCGACTGCTCTGCCCACCCGGAGGTTCAGCGTGAGCCGAACACGGGAGGCGAACTGTCGTTACGCAACCTGACTAGTATGCCGCACGACCGGCGGCGGGTCTAATCGGGGTTACCCAGCTCACTTGATGATCTTGGTGACGCGACCAGCGCCGACCGTACGGCCACCCTCCCGGATCGCGAACTTGAGGTTTTCCTCCATCGCGATGGGCTGGATCAGCTTCACGGTCATCGTGGTGTTGTCGCCAGGCATGACCATCTCGGTGCCCTCGGGGAGGGTGACGACACCGGTGACGTCCGTGGTCCGGAAGTAGAACTGCGGACGGTAGTTCTGGAAGAACGGGGTGTGCCGGCCGCCCTCCTCCTTGGAGAGGATGTAGACCGTCGCCTCGAACTCCGTGTGCGGGGTCGTGGTGCCCGGCTTGACGACCACCATGCCGCGCTCGACGTCCTCGCGCTTGATGCCCCGCAGCAGCAGACCGACGTTCTCACCCGCGCGGGCCTCGTCGAGCAGCTTGCGGAACATCTCGATGCCGGTGCAGACCGTCTTCTGCGACTTCTCGCGGATACCGACGATCTCCACCTCCTCGTTCGGCTTGAGGACGCCGCGCTCCGCGCGACCGGTGACGACGGTGCCCCGACCGGTGATCGTGAAGACGTCCTCGATCGGCATCAGGAACGGCTTCTCGGTCTCGCGCTCCGGCTGCGGGATCGCGGTGTCGACAGCGTTCATCAGCTCCATCAGGCGACCGGTCCACTCCGGGTCACCCTCAAGGGCCTTGAGCGCCGAGACGCGCACGACCGGCAGGTCGTCGCCCGGGTACTCCTGCGACGAGAGCAGCTCGCGGACCTCGAGCTCGACGAGCTCCAGCAGCTCCTCGTCGTCGACCATGTCGCTCTTGTTGAGCGCCACGACGATGTACGGCACGCCGACCTGACGGGCCAACAGCACGTGCTCGCGGGTCTGCGGCATCGGGCCGTCGGTCGCCGCGACCACCAGGATCGCGCCGTCCATCTGCGCGGCACCGGTGATCATGTTCTTGATGTAGTCGGCGTGACCGGGGCAGTCGACGTGCGCGTAGTGCCGCGCCTCGGTCTGGTACTCGACGTGCGAGATCGAGATCGTGATGCCGCGAGCCTTCTCCTCCGGCGCCTTGTCGATCTCGTCGAACGGCGTGTACGGGTTCAGGTCCGGGTACTGGTCGTGCAGGACCTTGGTGATGGCCGCCGTCAGCGTCGTCTTACCGTGGTCGATGTGACCAATGGTGCCGATGTTGACGTGCGGCTTAGTCCGCTCGAACTTCGCCTTCGCCACTGGTGTCCTCCTGTGGACTTCTTGGTTCTTCTCGCCCCGGTGCGCCAGGTCGGCGCTTAGGACTCTGTCGACAGCCTTTCCGGCCTGAGGGGCCGGAGAGCTTTGTGGGTTCTGCGGCGATGAAGCCTACAGGCCCGGAATTCATCCAATCCGACCGAGGTGGTCGCGGTCGGGGAATCCTCCCGCGACCACCGTCGGATCAGCTCAGGCGAGCGTCACTCACCCGTCGCCTTGGCGATGATCTCCTTGGCCACCGAGGCCGGAACCTCGGCGTAGGAGTCGAACTGCATGCTGTAGCTAGCCCGGCCCTGGGTCTTCGACCGCAGGTCGCCGACGTAGCCGAACATCTCCGACAACGGCACCAGAGCCCGGACGACACGGGCGCCGCTGCGCTCCTCCATCGCCTGGATGATGCCGCGGCGGGAGTTGAGGTCACCGATGACGTCACCCATGTTCTCCTCAGGAGTGGTGACCTCAACGGCCATCATCGGCTCGAGGAGGGCGGGGTCGGCCTTGCGGGCCGCCTCCTTCATCGCCATCGAGCCGGCGATCTTGAACGCCATTTCCGACGAGTCGACCTCGTGGTACTGGCCGTCCACCAGGGTGAGCTTGATGCCCACCAGGGGGAAGCCGGCGAGGATGCCGTACTGCATGGCGTCCTGCGCGCCCGCGTCCACCGAGGGGATGAACTCCCGGGGGATGCGGCCACCGGTGACGGCGTTGGCGAACTCGTACGTCGGCGCGTCGTTCCCGAGCGGCAGCGGCTCCAGGCTGATGATCACCCGGGCGTACTGGCCGGAACCACCGGTCTGCTTCTTGTGGGTGTACTCGACCTTCTCCACCTTGCGGCGGATGGTCTCGCGGTACGCCACCTGCGGCTTACCGATGTTCGCCTCGACGTTGAACTCGCGGCGCATCCGGTCGACCAGGATGTCCAGGTGCAGCTCGCCCATGCCGGAGATGACCGTCTGGCCGGTCTGGTCGTCCAGCTTGACGCGGAAGGTCGGGTCCTCCTCGGCCAGCCGCTGGATGGCGGTGCTGAGCTTCTCCTGGTCGGCCTTGGTCTTCGGCTCGATGGCCACCTCGATGACCGGCTCCGGGAAGGTCATCGACTCCAGGATGACCGGGTTCGCCGGGTCGCAGAGGGTGTCACCGGTGGTGGTCTGCTTCAGACCCTGCACCGCGATGATGTCGCCAGCCTTGGCGGTGCTGCGCTCTTCCCGCTTGTTGGCGTGCATCTGGTAGATCTTGCCGATCCGCTCCTTGCGGTCCTTGGTGGAGTTGACCACCTGGGAACCCGACTCGAGCGTGCCGGAGTAGACCCGGACGTAGGTGAGCTTGCCGAGGTGCTTGTCCGTCTGGATCTTGAAGGCCAGACCGGAGAACGGCTCCGACACCGACGGCTTACGCTGCATCGGGGTCTCGCCGTCGGTGGCCGTACCCTCGATCGCCGGGATGTCCAGCGGCGACGGCAGGTACGCGACGACCGCGTCCAGCATCGGCTGGATGCCCTTGTTCTTGAAGGCGGTGCCGGTGAGGACCGGGTTGGCCTTGCCGCCGATGGTGGCGCGACGGATGGCGGCCTTGATCTCCTCGGCGGAGATCTCCTCGCCCTCCAGGTACTTCTCCATCACCGAGTCGTCGACGTCGGCAAGCGTCTCCATCAGCTTCTCGCGCCACTCCGCGGCGGCGTCGGCGAGGTCGGCCGGGATCTCCTCGACCGCGTAGTCCTCACCCTTCTGGGTCTCGCCACGCCAGGTGAGGGCACGCATCTCGACCAGGTCGACCACGCCGATGAAGTCGGACTCGGCGCCGATCGGGATCTGGAGCACCAGCGGGGTGGCGTTCAGCCGGTCGATCATCATCTGCACGCAGCGGAAGAAGTCCGCACCGGTGCGGTCAAGCTTGTTGACGAAACACATCCGGGGGACGTTGTACTTGTCCGCCTGGCGCCAGACGTTCTCCGTCTGCGGCTCCACGCCGGCCACGCCGTCGTAGACCGCGACCGCACCGTCCAGCACCCGCAGCGACCGCTCCACCTCGACCGTGAAGTCGACGTGGCCGGGCGTGTCGATGATCTGGATCGTGTGGCCCTTCCACTCGCACTTCGTGGCGGCGGAAGTGATGGTGATACCGCGCTCCTGCTCCTGCTCCATCCAGTCCATGACGGCAGCGCCCTCGTGGACCTCACCGATCTTGTACGTGATACCGGTGTAGAACAGGATTCGCTCGGTGGTAGTGGTCTTACCGGCATCGATGTGCGCCATGATGCCGATATTGCGTACGTTGGCGAGCGCGTCTGCGGCGGCCACTTCAATCCCTACTTATCGTCGTCTCGACACAACTGGTGGCGGTCCCGGCACCGGTTGGGCGCCGGGACCAGGGTGTTACCAGCGGTAGTGCGCGAAGGCCTTGTTGGACTCCGCCATCTTGTGCGTGTCCTCGCGCCGCTTGACGGCGGCACCGAGGCCGTTGCTCGCGTCCAGCAGCTCGTTCATCAGCCGCTCGACCATGGTCTTCTCGCGCCGGGCGCGGGAGTAGGTGACCAGCCAGCGCAGGCCCAGCGTGGTCGCCCGGGCCGGGCGGACCTCGACCGGCACCTGGTAGGTCGCGCCACCAACCCGGCGGCTGCGGACCTCAAGCGTCGGCTTGACGTTGTCCATCGCCCGCTTGAGCGTGACGACCGGGTCGGTGCCGGACTTCTCCCGGCAGCCCTCAAGCGCCGCGTACACGACGCGCTCGGCCAGCTGACGCTTGCCCCGCAGGAGGATCTTGTTCACCAACTGAGTGACCAGCGGCGAGTTGTACACCGGGTCAGCGACCAGCGGCCGCCGCGGAGCGGGTCCCTTACGCGGCATGTCAGCTCTTCTCCTTCTTCGCGCCGTAACGGCTGCGCGCCTGCTTGCGGTTGCGGACACCCTGGGTGTCCAGCGAGCCGCGAACGATCTTGTAACGCACGCCGGGGAGGTCCTTCACACGACCACCGCGGACGAGCACGATCGAGTGCTCCTGCAGGTTGTGTCCGACACCCGGGATGTAGGCGGTCACCTCGACCTGGCTGCTGAGCTTGACACGAGCGACCTTGCGCAGCGCCGAGTTCGGCTTCTTCGGGGTGGTGGTGTACACGCGGGTGCACACGCCGCGCCGCTGAGGGGATCCCTTCAGCGCCGGGGTCTTGGTCTTACTCGTCTTTGCCTGGCGGCCCTTTCGGACCAGCTGCTGGATCGTGGGCACCGGGTTTCTCCGCTCCCTTCGGCCGCTCGTCGCGGCCGCGCCGTCTGCCGTAGCCGACCGGGTGATCGACTCTCCTACATTCCGGCCAGGGCCACCTCGCGGAGGTCCCGGCACCCGCGGTCGGGCGTGTCGCCCGTCTCACGGTCCCGGCTCCGACACATGCACGTGCGGCCCGGGGTTCTGTCACCGGCACACGGGTCGCCGCAGGCCGGATCATCTTGCTCAGTCGTGGCGCCACTCGGATCCCGGATGACCGGATCCAACGCACGCACGAGTTGCCCGGGCAGGCCCGGGCACAAGGGGAAAGAGTACCTACCACAGCCGCGCAGGTCAAAACGGAAGACCCGCCAGCCTGCACACCGTGCGGCGACCGGTCCCGTCACTCCACCCGCCCGTGATGGGCACCTACGGAGACAAGTGTACCGGCTCCGCCGGAAACCGCCCGCCGAGCCCCCGACCGGGCGTCAGGGCAGGTCAGGCCACCGCTAGCAGGACCGCCAGAGCCATGCCCAGCAGGCTCAGCAACAGCCCGGCGCCACCACAGCTGATCCCGGCGATCGCCAGACCACGACCGGTGAACCGGACCGCGGGCGGAGGCGCCGGTCGCCGGATCTGGCGCTGGCCCAACAGGCCCGCGACGACGGCACCGGCGCCGGTCAGCCCACCGAGCGCGGTGAAGGCGCCGGCGGCCCACACACCGGCCGTCCCTCCCGCGACCGCACCGAAGCAGATGACCAGGAACGACACCAGGATGGAGGTGATTCCAGCCACCAGCGAGCCGACCGCCAGGCCCGAGGTGACCGGCGGCACGTCGAGGTGCACCATCGCGAACGGAGTGCCGGGCACCTGCTCCACCCGCTTCGGCGGCCGGGGCCGGTCCTGCGGCGGCGCGGGGTTGCCGCCTCCCCAGCCCGAACCGGGCGGCCAGCCCGACGCTCCCCCACCCGGCGGCCCCGACGGCGGCCCGAAGCCCGACGGCTCGGGCGAGAACGACGACGATCCGATGCCCGACGGCCCGGGCGGGAACGACGGCGACCCGAAGCCCGGCGACCCCGGTCGCGATTCGGAGCCCGACGGCCCCGGCGAGAACGACGGCGGCCCGAAGCCCGGCGACCCTGGCGGCCCCGGTCGCGATTCGAAGCCCGACGGCCCCGGTGAAAACGACGGCGGCCCGAACCCCGGCGGCCCCGGCGGGAACGACGGCCAGCCGGGCGGCACCGGCGCGAACGCCCCCGGTGGGAGCGGCGGCGAGCCCGGTGGGAGCGGCGGCGCGGAGGGCACGGGTGGTGGTACGGACGAGTTGGGCGGCACCGGCGCGGAGGGTGCGGGCGAGGACTGTGGGTAGCCCGTGGGGAAGGGTGCCGGCGGGGATGCCGGAGGCCCCCACCCGCTCGGTTCCGGTGTCTCGGTCTCCGGGCGCCCGGCGGTAGGTCGAGCGGGTTCACCGCTCTCGGGACGCGCCGGTTCCGTCACAGGATCCTCCTCATCGGCCGCGTCCACCACCGCGCGGTGGACAACGTCAGGCTACCGTCGCCGATCAGCTGATCGGCGTGCGGCGCGGGAGATGCCGCCCTGATCGACACCAGTTCGGCGCAACGGCGGGGTTCGGGCAGGCCGGACACCCCAGTCCGGGCGGCACGCAGCCGATCACCGCCCCTGACAGGCCCCGGGGCGGGTCAGTCGATGTTCGGCGCGAAATCGTGGCCGTAGGGCACCTCGGCGAGCCGGATCACGCCGACCACAATCGCGGCGACCACAGTCACCGCGGCCAGTACCAGGCCCGTCCAGGCCAGGCTCTCGCCGCGCCGCAGCCAGGCCGCGCCGGTGAGAAAACCTCCCGAGGCGTACGCCTCGCGGCGCGCCTGCCGGGACAGTTGGAGCGCCACCGTGGCCGGCACCACTCCCCCGATGAACAGACCGGTAAGCGCGCCCATCAGACCGAGCGCGAAGACCGCCCTCGCCTTCGTGGCCCGGACCGGGTCGGGGTCGAGCGGATGCCGGGGCGGCTCCGGTGGTGGAGCGACCGGCATGGGGCCGGCGGCGGTCGTCATGCCTCCATCATGCCCCGTCGCCGGAGCCGGAGACCCGGATCCTGTGGGGCGAAAGCCACGGCGTGCGGGTCGTCCACCCTGACGCAGGGCGGGTCGACCTCGCGCAGCGGACGCTCAGCCGTACCGGACCGGTACCGACGAACGAGGCCCCCGGCGGATGCCGGGGGCCTCGTTGTCAGAGCGGATAACTTGTCAGAGCGGATAACTCAGCGGTACGACCCGAAGTCGAAGTCGTCCAGCGGAACCGCCTGGCCGCTGGCCGGCCCGAAGCCGTAGTCGGTCTCCGGGTAGCCGGTCATCGAGTAGACCTTGGCCTTCGCCTCCTCGGTCGGCTCGACCCGGACGTTGCGGTACTTGCTGATGCCGGTACCGGCCGGGATGAGCTTACCGATGATCACGTTCTCCTTGAGGCCGATCAGCGAGTCGCTGCGGGCGTGGATCGCCGCGTCGGTCAGCACCCGGGTGGTCTCCTGGAAGGAGGCCGCCGAGAGCCAGGAGTCGGTGGCCAGCGAGGCCTTGGTGATGCCCATCAGCACCGGACGACCGGCGGCGGGCTCGCCACCCTCGCCGACGAGCCGGCGGTTCTCCGACTCGAACAGCGCCCGGTCGACCAGCACGCCCGGCAGGAACTCGGTCGAGCCGGAGTCGATGACCGTCACCCGCTTGAGCATCTGGCGGATGATGATCTCGATGTGCTTGTCGTGGATGAGCACGCCCTGCGAGCGGTAGACCTCCTGGACCTCCTGGGTCAGGTGGACCTGGACCGCCCGCGGACCGAGGATGCGCAGCAGCTCGTGCGGGTCGATGGTGCCCTCGGTGAGCTTCTCGCCGACGTCGACGTGGTCGCCGTCGTGTGCCCGCAGCCGGACCCGCTTCGAGATCTTGTCGTAGACGATCTCGTCGCTGCCGTCGTCCGGGATCACGACGATCTTGCGCGACCGCTCGCCGTCCTCGATCCGGATCCGGCCCGGGGTGTCGGCGATCGGCGCCTTGCCCTTCGGGATCCGGGCCTCGAAGATCTCCTGGACCCGGGGCAGACCCTGGGTGATGTCCTCACCCGCGACGCCACCGGTGTGGAAGGTACGCATCGTCAGCTGCGTACCCGGCTCACCGATCGACTGGGCGGCGATGATGCCGACCGCCTCGCCGACGTCCACGATCTTGCCGGTCGGCAGCGAGCGGCCGTAGCACGCACCGCAGACGCCCAGCTTCGACTCGCAGGTGAGCACGCTGCGTACCCGGACGGTATCCACCCCGGCGGCGACGATCCGGTCGACCAGGATCGAGTTGATGTCGGCGCCCCGCTCGGCGACGACGGTGCCGTCCGGACCCTTGATGTCGTCGGCCAGCGTGCGGGCGTGCACGCTGGTCTCGGCGTGCTCGTGCACCACGAGCCGGCCGTCGAGCTGCTGACCGATCTGCATCGGGATGGCCCGATCGGTGCCGCAGTCCTCCTCGCGGATGATGACGTCCTGCGAGACGTCCACCAGACGCCGGGTCAGGTAACCCGAGTCGGCGGTACGCAGGGCGGTGTCCGCGAGACCCTTACGGGCACCGTGCGTGGAGATGAAGTACTCCAGCACGGACAGACCCTCCCGGTAGCTGGCCTTGATCGGCCGCGGGATGATCTCGCCCTTCGGGTTGGCCACCAGACCACGGATCGCCGCGATCTGCCGGAGCTGGAGCAGGTTACCGCGAGCACCCGAGTTGATCATCTTCCACAGCGGGTTCTCCTGCGGCAGCGCGGTGTCCATCTCCTTGGCGACCTCGTTGGTCGCCTTGGTCCAGATCTCGATGAGCTCGCCGCGACGCTCCTCGGCGGTCATCAGACCACGCTGGTACTGCTTGTCGATCCGGTCGGCTTCCTTCTCGTACCGCTCCAGGATCTCCCGCTTGCGCGGCGGAGCGATGACGTCCTCCATGCCGATGGTGACGCCGGACCAGGTGGCCCAGTGGAAACCGGCCTCCTTGAGCCCGTCCAGGGTGGCCGCGAGGGCCACCTTCGGGAACCGCTCGGCGAGATCGTTGACGATCGCGGAGAGCTGCCCCTTGCGGATCTCGTAGTTCACGAACCGGTAGCCCTGCGGCAGGGTCTCGTTGAACAGCACCCGGCCGAGGGTGGTCTCCACGGTCAGCGGCTCACCCGGAACCCAGCCCTCGGGCGCGGTCCACGGCTGCCCACCGGCACCGTTGTCGACCTCGACCACGTCCCGCAGCCGGATCTTGACCGGCGCCTGGAGGTGCAGCTCGCCGTTGTCGTACGCCATCCGCGCCTCGGCGTCCGAGCTGAACGCCCGACCCTCCCCGCGCTCACCGGTGGTGAGGTGGGTCAGGTGGTAGAGCCCGATGACCATGTCCTGGGTGGGCATGGTGACCGGCTTGCCGTCGGCCGGCTTGAGGATGTTGTTCGACGACAGCATCAGGATCCGCGCCTCGGCCTGGGCCTCGGCGGAGAGCGGCACGTGCACCGCCATCTGGTCACCGTCGAAGTCGGCGTTGAACGCGGTGCAGACCAGCGGGTGGATCTGGATGGCCTTGCCCTCGACCAGCTGCGGCTCGAAGGCCTGGATGCCCAGCCGGTGCAGGGTGGGCGCCCGGTTGAGCAGCACCGGGTGCTCGCCGATGACCTCTTCCAGCACATCCCACACGACCGGCCGCTGCCGCTCGACCATCCGCTTGGCGGACTTGATGTTCTGTGCGTGGTTGAGGTCGACCAGCCGCTTCATCACGAACGGCTTGAACAGCTCCAGCGCCATCTGCTTGGGCAGGCCGCACTGGTGCAGCTTGAGCTTCGGGCCGACCACGATCACCGAACGGCCGGAGTAGTCGACGCGCTTGCCAAGCAGGTTCTGCCGGAACCGGCCCTGCTTGCCCTTGAGCATGTCGGAGAGCGACTTCAGCGGGCGGTTACCCGGGCCGGTGACCGGCCGACCGCGGCGGCCGTTGTCGAACAGCGCGTCGACGGCCTCCTGGAGCATCCGCTTCTCGTTGTTGACGATGATCTCGGGCGCGCCGAGGTCGATCAGTCGCTTGAGCCGGTTGTTCCGGTTGATCACCCGGCGGTACAGGTCGTTCAGGTCGCTGGTCGCGAAGCGGCCACCGTCCAGCTGCACCATCGGACGCAGGTCCGGCGGGATGACCGGTACGCAGTCCAGCACCATGCCGAGCGGCGAGTTGCGGGTGTTCTGGAACGCCGCCACGACCTTCAGCCGCTTGAGCGCCCGGATCTTCCGCTGGCCCTTGCCGGTGCGGATGGTCTCCCGCAGGCTCTCCGCCTCGGCGTCGAGGTCCATGTTCTGCACCAGGGCCTTGATCGCCTCGGCGCCCATGCCCCCGGTGAAGTACTCGCCGAACCGGTCGCGCAGCTCGCGGTAGAGCAGCTCGTCGGTGACCAGCTGCTTCGCGTCGAGCTTGCGGAAGGTGTCCAGCACCTCGTCCAGGCGGTCGATCTCGCGCTGGGCCCGGTCGCGGATCTGGCGCATCTCGCGCTCTCCGCCCTCCTTGACCTTGCGCCGGACGTCCGCCTTCGCGCCCTCGGCCTCCAGCTCGGCCAGGTCGGACTCGAGCTTGGCGGCCCGCTTCTCGATCTCCGAGTCGCGGCTGTTCTCCGACTGGCGCTTCTCGGCCAGGATCTCGTTCTCGATCGTCGAGAGGTCACGGTGACGTGCCTCGGCGTCCACGCTCGTCACCACGTACGAGGCGAAGTAGATGATCTTTTCGAGGTCCTTGGGGGCGAGGTCCAGCAGGTAGCCCAGCCGGCTCGGCACGCCCTTGAAGTACCAGATGTGGGTCACCGGGGCAGCGAGCTCGATGTGGCCCATCCGCTCCCGGCGGACCTTCGAGCGGGTCACCTCGACGCCGCAGCGCTCGCAGATGATGCCCTTGAAGCGGACCCGCTTGTACTTACCGCAGTAGCACTCCCAGTCGCGCTGCGGACCGAAGATCTTCTCGCAGAAGAGCCCGTCCTTCTCCGGCTTGAGAGTGCGGTAGTTGATCGTCTCGGGCTTCTTGACCTCGCCGTGCGACCACTGACGGATGTCGTCTGCGGTCGCCAGCCCAATTCGCAACTCGTCGAAAAAGTTGACGTCGAGCACGTTCAATTCCCTCACACGTCGCTTGTTGCGTCAGCAGCTCAGCTCATCGGGGTTCGGTCCCGGGACGGGGGTCACCCCGTCCCGGAACCCAACGTCACACCTCTTCGACCGAGCTCGGCTCGCGCCGGGACAGGTCGATACCCAGCTCCTCCGCGGCCCGGAACACCTCGTCGTCGGTCTCGCGCATCTCCAGGGCCACACCGTCGCTGGAAAGCACCTCAACGTTGAGGCACAGCGACTGAAGCTCCTTGAGCAGCACCTTGAACGACTCCGGGATGCCCGGCTCCGGGATGTTCTCGCCCTTGACGATGGCCTCGTAGACCTTCACCCGGCCGAGCACGTCGTCGGACTTGATCGTCAGCAGCTCCTGTAGGGCGTACGCGGCACCGTAGGCCTGCATCGCCCAGCACTCCATCTCACCGAAGCGCTGGCCACCGAACTGCGCCTTACCACCCAGCGGCTGCTGCGTGATCATCGAGTACGGACCGGTCGACCGTGCGTGGATCTTGTCGTCGACCAGGTGGTTCAGCTTCAGGATGTAGATGTAGCCGACGGCGATCGGGTCCGGCAGCGGCTCGCCGGAGCGACCGTCGAACAGCTGCGCCTTGCCGGAGGAACCGATCAGCTGCTTGCCGTCCCGGTTGGGCAGGGTCGACGCGAGCAGACCGGAGATCTCCTCCTCGCGGGCACCGTCGAAGACCGGGGTGGCCACGTTGCTGTCCGGCTCGGACTCGTGCGCGTCGATCGAGCGGAGCTGTCGCTTCCACTCCGCGTCGTCGCCGTCCACGCTCCAGCCGGTCTTGGCCACCCACCCGAGGTGGGTCTCCAGCACCTGGCCGATGTTCATCCGGCTCGGCACACCCAGCGGGTTGAGCACGATGTCGACCGGGGTGCCGTCCTCCAGGAACGGCATGTCCTCGACCGGCAGGATCTTGGAGATGACGCCCTTGTTGCCGTGCCGGCCGGCGAGCTTGTCGCCGTCCTGGATCTTCCGCTTCTGGGCGACGTAGACCCGGACCAGCTCGTTGACGCCCGGCGGCAGCTCGTCGCCGTCCTCCCGGGAGAAGGTACGCACGCCGATGACCGTGCCGGTCTCACCGTGCGGCACCTTCAGCGAGGTGTCCCGGACCTCGCGCGCCTTCTCACCGAAGATCGCGCGGAGCAGCCGCTCCTCCGGGGTCAGCTCGGTCTCACCCTTCGGAGTGACCTTGCCGACCAGGATGTCACCGGGAACGACCTCGGCGCCGATCCGGATGATGCCGCGCTCGTCGAGGTCGGCGAGCATTTCCTCGCTGACGTTCGGGATGTCGCGGGTGATCTCCTCCGGGCCGAGCTTGGTGTCCCGCGCGTCGACCTCGTGCTCCTCGATGTGGATCGAGGTGAGCACGTCCTGCTGCACGAGGCGCTGCGACAGGATGATCGCGTCCTCGTAGTTGTGCCCCTCCCAGGTCATGAAGGCCACGAGCAGGTTGCGCCCGAGCGCCATCTCGCCCTCGTCGGTGCACGGACCGTCGGCGATGACCTGGCCGGCCTCGACCCGGTCGCCCTCGAAGACCACCGGCTTCTGGTTGACGCAGGAGCCGGCGTTGGAGCGACGGAACTTGTGCAGCAGGTACGTCCGGCGGTGGCCGTCGTCCTGGTGGACCGTGATGTAGTCGGCGCAGAGGTCCTCGACCACGCCACCGACCTCGGCCACCACCACGTCACCGGCGTCGACGGCGGCACGGTACTCCATGCCGGTGCCGACGAGCGGGGACTCGGCCTTGACCAGCGGCACCGCCTGACGCTGCATGTTCGCGCCCATCAGGGCCCGGTTCGCGTCGTCGTGCTCCAGGAACGGGATCATCGCGGTCGCGACCGAGGTCATCTGCCGCGGCGACACGTCCATGTAGTCCACCGCGGCCGGCGGGACGTCCTCGGTCTCGCCGCCCTTACGACGGACCAGGACGCGATCCTCGGCGAACGTGCCGTCGGCCCGCAGCGGCGCGTTGGCCTGCGCCTTGACGAACCGGTCCTCCTCGTCTGCGGTCAGGTAGTCGATCTGGTCGGTGACCCGACCGTCGATGACCTTCCGGTACGGCGTCTCGATGAAGCCGAACGGGTTGACCCGGGCGAAGGTGGACAGGGCGCCGATCAGGCCGATGTTCGGGCCTTCCGGCGTCTCGATCGGGCACATCCGGCCGTAGTGGGACGGGTGCACGTCGCGGACCTCGAAGCCCGCCCGCTCCCGAGACAGACCACCCGGACCGAGCGCGCTCAGTCGACGCCGGTGGGTCAGGCCCGCCAGCGGGTTGGTCTGGTCCATGAACTGGGAGAGCTGCGAGGTGCCGAAGAACTCCCGGATCGCCGCCACCACCGGACGGATGTTGATCAGGGTCTGCGGCGTGATCGCCTCGACGTCCTGCGTGGTCATCCGCTCACGGACGACGCGCTCCATCCGGGACAGGCCGACCCGAACCTGGTTCTGGATCAGCTCGCCGACCGTACGCAGGCGCCGGTTGCCGAAGTGGTCGATGTCGTCGGCCTCGTAGCCCTCCTCACCGGCGTGCAGCCGGCAGAGGTACTCCACGGTGGCGACGATGTCGTCCTCGGTGAGCGTGCCGGTGGTGATCGGCACGTCCAGCTCGAGCTTCTTGTTGAACTTGTACCGACCGACCTTGGCGACGTCGTACCGCTTCGGGTTGAAGAAGAGGTTGTCGAGCAGGGTCTGGGCGTTCTCGCGGGTCGGCGGCTCGCCAGGGCGCAGCTTGCGGTAGATGTCTAGCAGCGCCTCGTCCTGGCCGGCGATGTGGTCCTTCTCGAGCGTGGTCATCATCAGCTCGGACCAGCCGAACTTCTCCCGGATCCGCTCGGCCGACCATCCGACGGCCTTGAGCAGCACCGTGACGGCCTGCCGCCGCTTGCGGTCGATCCGGACGCCGACGGTGTCGCGCTTGTCGATGTCGAACTCCAGCCAGGCACCCCGGCTGGGAATGACCTTGACGCTGGAGAGGTCACGGTCGGAGGTCTTGTCCGGCTGCTTGTCGAAGTAGACACCCGGCGACCGGACGAGCTGGCTGACGACCACCCGCTCGGTGCCGTTGATGATGAAGGTGCCCTTCGGCGTCATCATCGGGAAGTCACCCATGAACACCGTCTGGCTCTTGATCTCGCCGGTGGTGTTGTTGGTGAACTCCGCGGTCACGAAGAGTGGCGCGCAGTAGGTGAGGTCCTTCTCCTTGCACTCCTCGATCGAGGCCTTGACCTCGTCGAAGCGCGGCGCGGAGAAGGAAAGCGACATAGTGCCGGAGAAGTCCTCAATGGGACTGATTTCGTCGAGGATTTCCGCGAGACCCGAGCGTGCGTGCGGGTCGTCCGCCGACCGGCCCTGCCAAGCCTCGTTGCCGACGAGCCAGTCGAAGGACTCGTTCTGGATGGCGAGGAGGTTGGGGACCTCGAGGTGTTCGGTGATCCGACCGAAGGAAACTCGGCGGGGAGCGAATGCGCTCGACGTACGACTGGTCTTCGCAGGGCGGGAAGCTGCCAAGATGCGTCCTTCCGAGGACCGGTGCTGCAGAACGGCTGGTACGCGTGCACTCCAATGACCCCACCAGAAAATATCCACAAACGGACATTTCCGAGCAGGGGTCAAGTCGGAAGGCAGCGCAAACTAGCAGTGTAGCCGAGAGGCTAACCGCTGTCCAGCCCACCCCGCAGGTCGTTGCGGAACTAGGCCTCGGGACCCTGGCACGGGTCGCACCGGACCGCTCGGAACGCAACGTTCCCGCTGGGCCGCTCGGGTGTCTGCGGCGTGTTGCTGGTGCCGCTTCACTACCCGTGCGGTGGCCGTCGCAAGCGCGGAAGGTCTTGCTGATGTCAGCGTGCCTGGCTGCCGGGGCCGCGTCAAGGGCGGCATCGCCATCCGATGCTCTTTCCCACGGACGGGGCGCGGCGCGGACCGGTGCCCGAACCTCGCGGACCTGCCCCCGCCCGGGGTTCGGCAGCGCCACGAGCACGGCGGACGACGATCCGAGTGTCGGATCGTCGTCCGCCGCGACGTCGCACTACCCCCGCTCGGGTGAGCCGGGACAGCCAGGTGAGGCTCAGATCACTTGAGGGTGACCTTGGCGCCTTCGCCCTCCAGCTTGGCCTTGGCCTTGTCGGCGGCCTCCTTGTTGACCTTCTCCAGAACCGGCTTCGGGGCCGCCTCGACCAGGTCCTTGGCCTCCTTGAGGCCCAGGCCGGTCAGCTCACGCACGACCTTGATGACCTGGATCTTCTTGCCACCGTCGGCGTCGAGGATGACGTCGAACTCGTCCTTCTCCGGCTCGGCCTCGGCGGCGGCGCCACCACCGGCCGGGGCACCCGCGGCGACGGCAACCGGCGCGGCGGCGGTGACCTCGAAGGTCTCCTCGAACTGCTTCACGAACTCCGAGAGCTCGATCAGCGTCATCTCCTTGAACGCGTCGAGCAGCTCTTCGGTGCTGAGCTTCGCCATGTCTGGCGTCCTTTCCTGAATGGTTTAACTAAGAACGTGGGTGCGCCGCGCGGCCTCAGGCCGCCTCGGCGCCGCCTTCCTTCTCGCGCTTGTCCTGCAGGGCAGCCGCCAGGCGGGCGGTCTTCGACAGCGGAGCCTGGAACAGGGCCGCGGCCTTGCTCAGGTTGCCCTTCATCGCGCCGGCCAGCTTGGCCAGCAGCACCTCACGGGACTCCAGGTCGGCGAGCTTCGTGACCTCGGCCGCGGAAATGGCCTTGCCCTCGAAGACACCACCCTTGATGACGAGCTTCGGGTTGGTCTTCGCGAAGTCACGAAGCCCCTTCGCCGCCTCGACGACGTCGCCCGAAACGAAAGTCAGCGCGGTAGGACCGGTGAACAGCTCGTCGAGGCCGGAGATGCCCGCGTCCGCCGCAGCACGCTTGGCCAGCGTGTTCTTGGCGACCGTGTAGGTGGTCTCCTTGCCGAGCGAGCGCCGCAGCTGGGTGAGCTGGGAAACCGTCAGACCGCGGTACTCGGTCAGCACGGTGGCACCCGCGCTGCGGAAGCTCTCGGTCAGCTCAGCAACGGCCGTGGCCTTGTCGGCCCGGATCGGCTTGTCCGCCATGTCCCTCCTCTCTCGTTGCTTCGAGGCTGGTCACCGGCGCAGGCGAATGACTGCGACAGGAGCGGAGGGTCGCGGCAACAGAAAAGCCCCGGCGCAGGGCGCACGGGGCGAGGTCGGCGGCGATCACTGCGGTCGGCGGACCACGGGATGCTGCCGGTATTCGCTTGCCGCCCTACGCGGGTCGCCCGTCATCGCGGGACCTTCGACCGTGCCAAGGCACGGTGACCAGCGGTCTCTGGGTGGAACGTCGGCCACCCGAAGTGGCCAACGTGCAAAGACTACGCGACCTGCCGCACCACCACCAAATCCGCGCTGGTGGGCCGGCTCACACCACCGCAGAAACAGCCGCGGCCCACGCATCGCAGATGCGCGCCGATGCAGGCGCAGCCGCCAGCTCAGAGCCAGCGCGGGTACGGCGACGGGGCGCCGCCCGTAGGCGACGCCCCGTCGGCAGGCGTACCGCTCAGCTCTCGGCCGAGGCGTCCTGGAGGTTCTTCACCAGGTTCGGGTCGACCGGGACGCCCGGGCCCATGGTGGTGGTGAGGGTGACCTTCTTCAGGTACTTGCCCTTCGCCGCCGACGGCTTGGCCCGGAGCACCTCGTCGAGGACGGCCGCGTAGTTGTCGACCAGCTGCGCCTCGGAGAACGAGGCCTTACCGATGATCAGGTGCAGGTTCGAGTGCTTGTCCACCCGGAAGGTGATCTTGCCGCCCTTGATGTCGGAGACCGCCTTGGTGACGTCCATGGTCACGGTGCCGGTCTTCGGGTTCGGCATGAGACCGCGCGGGCCCAGGATCCGCGCGATCCGGCCGATCTTGGCCATCTGGTCCGGCGTGGCGATCGCCGCGTCGAAGTCCAGCCAGCCGCCCTGGATCCGGGCGACCAACTCGTCGGTGCCCACCTCGTCCGCACCGGCGGCGACGGCCTCCTCGGCCTTCGCGCCGGCGGCGAAGACGATCACGCGGGCGGTCTTACCGGTGCCGTGCGGCAGGTTGACCGTGCCACGGACCATCTGGTCCGCCTTGCGGGGGTCGACGCCGAGGCGCATCGCGACCTCGACCGTGGCGTCGAACTTGGTGGAGGTGCTCTCCTTGGCCAGCTTGACGGCCTCGGCGGGGGTGTAGAGCTTGGACCGGTCGATGGCCTCGGCGGCCTTGCGGTAGCTCTTGCTGCGCTGCATGTTCTGTCTACTCCTGTGGTCTTTGGCGGGCCGCGATGCTCGCGCGCCCTCCCACGATCCGTACGGGTCGGTGGTGGCCGAGGTCAGTCGGTGACGTCCAGGCCCATCGACCGGGCGGTGCCGGCGATGATCTTCTCAGCCTGGTCCAGGTCGTTGGCGTTGAGGTCGGCCATCTTCTTCTCGGCGATCTCGCGCAGCTGGGCGCGGGTGACCGAGCCGACCTTCTGCGTGTGCGGGACGCCCGAGCCCTTCTGCACACCGGCGGCCTTGATCAGCAGCCGGGCAGCGGGCGGGGTCTTCAGCACGAAGGTGAACGTGCGGTCCTCGTACACGCTGATCTCGGCGGGGACGATGTCGCCCCGCTGCGACTCGGTCTGCGCGTTGTAGGACTTGCAGAACTCCATGATGTTCACGCCGTGCTGACCGAGCGCGGGGCCGACCGGCGGCGCCGGGGTGGCCTGGCCCGCCGGCAGCTGAAGCGTGAACGTCTTGACGAGCTTCTTCTTCGGAGGCATGTCTCTTCCTGGGACTTGAACTGGGAAAGGTTCGCACCGACGCCGCCGTCGGGGCGCGCACGGTCAGCGCGGATTCGACAGCAGCGACGTTCTAGGGTAGCGCAGCCCTGGAAACGCCCGCCCACAGAGGTTGGCCGGACGAACGAACCGGACAAACGCCGCTGGCGACGGCCGACGCCGTCGCCAGCGGTTGGTGAATCAGATCTTGGCGACCTGGTTGAAGTTCAGCTCGACCGGCGTCTCCCGGCCGAAGATCGAGACGAGCACCTTGAGCTTCTGCTGGTCGGCGTTGATCTCGCTGATCGTGGCCGGCAGCGAGGCGAAGGCACCGTCGGTGACGGTCACCGAGTCGCCGACCTCGAAGTCGAGGACCTTGACCTCGGGCTTGGCCTTCTTCTGCTCGGTCTCCACGGCCGGCGCCAGCCACTTGAGCACCTCGTCGAGGCTCAGCGGCGCCGGACGGTCGGCCCGGTCCGTGGCACCCACGAAACCGGTGACGCCCGGGGTGTTGCGGACGCAGGAGTAGGACTCGGCGGTCAACTCCATCCGGACCAGGATGTAGCCCGGGAAGACCTTGGCCTGCACCTGGGAGCGCTTGCCGTTCTTGACCTCGACCTCTTCCCGGGTCGGCACCTCGACCTGGTAGATGTAGTCCTCCATGTCGAGGGAGGTGATCCGGGTTTCGAGGTTGGTCTTGACCTTGTTCTCGTAACCGGCGTACGAGTGCACCACGTACCAGTCGCCCGGCGCGTAGCGCAGCTTCTGCCGCAACTCCGCGACCGGGTCGAAGCTCTCGTCCGGTGCTGGCTCAGTCATCGCGAACTCCGGCTCGCTGGCGGCCTCGACCGACTCGTCACCAGCCGCCGTCGCCACCGTGGACTGCTCGTCCGGGGTCTCGGCGGTCTCGTCGTACTCAGGCACGCTCGCTCACTTCCGTCACTATCGGCACAGTCAGCCGGTCAGCTGGGGTTGCCGAAGACCCACAGCACGCCCTTGGCGAATCCGTAGTCGAGGACGGCCACGATCGTCAGCATCACCGTGACGAACGCGATCACCACGGCCGTGTAGGTCAGCAACTCCTTGCGCGTCGGCCAGATGACCTTACGCAGTTCGGCCACGACCTCGCGGATGAAACGCGCGACGCGACCGAACAGCCCGACCTTGTCGGCATCGGTACGCGTCTTCGACCGGCTGTCGGCGGACTCCGCCTTGGCCCGTTCCCGGGTGGCGGTGCCGCCCCGGGAAACCGGCTCATCCCCGTCGGTGGCGTCGTCGTCGGCGCCGTCACTGACGACCTCGTCGTTCAGGCGGTCGTCGTCGGCGTCCTCGCCGCGCCGCTTGTTGTCGGCCACTTCGCCCTCCGTCGCGGGATGTCGGGTCGCACGCAGTACGCGTGCGCGGCGCTTGGTCACGCCGGCCGGACCAACCGTCCCGGGACGGGCCGCGGCCGGCGGATCAACCGGAAGGCCCGATGCCTCGGAACCTCCCCGCCAATGCCACCACCACGGGCCGGACGCCACCGGAAGGTGGCGCGACCCACGGAACGGTCAGGCCTGAGGCGCAGGGGTGACAGGACTTGAACCTGCAGCCTGCGGTTTTGGAGACCGCTGCTCTGCCAATTGAGCTACACCCCTGTGCGGCAACGCTCGCCCCACCAGGTCATCAGGACCAGGCAGGGGTCACTTGCCCCACGGCGGACCAGTGTACGGGTACCGACCCGAGTTTCCCAACCGGTCTACCGATCACGCTCTCCGGCGGCGGTCAGCCGGCCGTCCGGACGGTGGCCCTGGCCTGCGAGAGCACCTTCTCGCCGTGGCAGGTGGCGGTGATGTCGAGCCTGGTCAGCCCCGCCTCGGTCACCTCGCGGACCACCGCGCTCACCACGATCTCGGTGCCGGCGTCGTCGTCGGGTACCACCACCGGGCGGGTGAACCGGACGTTGAAGTCGACCACCGCGTCGGCGGCGCCGGCCCAGCTGGTGACCGCCCGGCCGACCAGCGCCATGGTGAACATGCCGTGGGCGATCACCCCGGGCAGGCCGACCTTTGTGGCGAACCGGTCACTCCAGTGGATCGGGTTGAAGTCGCCCGAGGCACCGGCGTAGCGGACCAGGTCCGCCCGGGTCACCCGGAACGTCTGGGTGGGCAGCTCCACGTCAGGCCTCCCCGCGTACGACGAGCTTGGACCAGACCGTGACCACCAGCTCGCCGGTGGTGGTGTTGACGTCGGTCCGGGTGGTCAGGAAATCGTGACCGCCGCGGCTGGTCACGTCCTCCACGGTGTTGACGCAGACCAGCTCGTCGCCGGCCACCACCGGACGGGTGTACGCGAACCGCTGGTCGCCGTGGACGACCCGGCTGTAGTCGACGCCGAGGGCCGGGTCCTCGATCACCTGGCGGCTGGCGGCCATGGTGAGCACCATGGGAAAGGTCGGCGGCGCGACCACGTCCGGGTGACCCAGCGCACGGGCCGCCTCCGGGTCGTGGTGGGCGGGGTCGGTGGCACCGATCGCCGCAGCGAACTCGCGGATCTTCTCGCGGCCCACCTGGTAGGGCGCGGTCGGCGGGTAGCTCCGGCCGACGAAGGAGTGGTCCAGGGACATGCCGCGAACCTACACGCAAAGCACGATCGCCGATCCAAGCGGTCAGCGCGCAGACCCGACGGGTCGCGCCGACCATGGACCGGCGATCGTGGTACGTGTGAAACCGGGCCGGTTGTTGGGCCCGGACGGGTCAGCGCGTCTCGCGGTGAACCGTGTGCCGCCCGTCCCGGGGGCAGAACTTCTTCATCTCAATGCGGTCCGGGTCGTTGCGGCGGTTCTTGCGCGTGATGTAGTTGCGCTCCTTGCACTCCACACACGCCAAAGTGATCTTCGGCCGGACATCGGTCGCCTTCGCCACGGCGGAGTGCCTTCCTCGCTAACGGATACAACTACAGCGCTACAGCCTACGCGCCGCCTGGGCGGACACGCAAAGCGGGCGCCCCTGGCGCCCGTCCTACAACCACCGGAAACCCCGGCGGCCGAGAGTAGCGGTGGCCGGACTTGAACCGGCGACACAGCGATTATGAGCCGCTTGCTCTGCCATCTGAGCTACACCGCCGTGGTGGGCCCAGCCGGACCCTCTGAGCCCCCTTACGGAATCGAACCGTAGACCTTCTCCTTACCATGGAGACGCTCTGCCGACTGAGCTAAGGGGGCCTGCGCGATCACTCGGTGGCCGCGCAGAGGTAAGAGTACACGGCCCCGCCGCGCCGGTGAAATCGGATCCCCCGACTGCGCGTACGCCCTGTTCAGGGCACCACACGGAGGCGCGGCAGCTCGTTGTTGGAGATCGAATCGGGGTCGACCTGGGCGCCGAACCAGGCCTCCAGCCGCTCGTACGGCAGCGGGCGGCTGAACAGGAATCCCTGCCCGATCTCGCAGCCGATGTCCTGGAGCAGCTCCAGGGTCAGCTCGCTCTCCACCCCCTCGGCCACCACGGTCAGGCCGAACTGCTGGGAGAGGGTGACCACGGCGTTGACGATCGCCAGGTCGCCCGGGTCGGTCGCCATGCCCTGCACGAACGACCGGTCCACCTTGACCTCGTTGACCGGCAACCGACGCAGGTGGGCCAGGGAGGAGTTGCCGGTGCCGAAGTCGTCAACGGAGAGCCGTACGCCGAGGTCCCGCAGGCGACGCAGGGTCGGGATCAGCCGGTCGGTGCCGTCCAGCACCCCGGCCTCGGTGATCTCCAGCGTCAGCAGCTGCGCCGGAACGCCGTACTCTTCCAGCAGCTCGCGTACCTGCTCGGGAAAGCCGGGGTCGATGAGCGTACGCGCGGAGAGGTTGACCGCGACGGCGAGCGGGTGGCCGCCGAGCGCCCAGTCGCGACTGTGCCGCAGCCCTTCCCGGAGCACGAACTCGGTGAGCCGGCCGAGCTGGCCGGTGTGCTCGGCCACCGGGACGAAGTCCGCCGGGGCGATCGTGCCGTGCGTCGGGTGCTCCCAGCGGGCCAGGCACTCCACCCCGACCAGCCGGCGGCCCCGCAGCGTCACCTTGGGTTGGTAGTAGATCTCCAGCTCGCCGCTGTCGAGCGCGCTGCGCAGGTCGCCGGCGAGGCCGAGCCGGTGCAGCGCCCGCGATTCCAGGGCGGGCGTGTAGAGCTGCACGCTTCCCGGGACCGCCTTGGCCGCCATCGCCGCCACGTCCACCCGTTGCAGCAGGGTCGCCGGATCGCTGCCGTGATCCGGATGTACGACGATCCCTACGGCGGTGTCCACGTCCAGGGTGAGCGCGTCGAAGACCATCTCGTCCCGGATCTGTTCCCGCAACTGGCTGGCCAGCTCCACCGCCGCCTCGGCGCTCTCCAGGCGCAGCGTCACCAGGAACTCGTCGCCGCCCACCCGGCCGACCAGCGCGGCCGACGGTGCGCAGCCACGCAGCCGGTCGGCGACCTCGATCAGCACCTTGTCCCCCGCCGCATGGCCGAGGGACTCGTTGACCTGCCGCAGCCGGTCGACGTCGAAGAGCAGCAGCGCGACCACCTCGCCCGGCGCACGGATCCGGACCGCCTCGGCAAGCGCGCCGAGGATCCGGCGACGGTTGGGCAGCTTGGTCAGGCCGTCGTGGTAGGCGTCGTGTCGCAGCCGGTCGACCAGGCGGGAGTTCTCCAGCGCCACCGCGGCGTGCGCCGCCACGGTCTCGAAGACGGTGACGTCCTCGGCGCGGAAGAAGTTGATGTCGCCGAGCCGGTTGGCCACCTCCAGGGTGCCGATGACCGCCTTGCCCGAGCGCAGCGGCACGACGATCACGTCCTTGACCCTGGTCGGCCGCAACGCCTCGCGTAGCTCCGGGTCGGCGCCGAGCCGGTGGCTCACCGCCACCGTCTCCTGGCGGGCCAGTACCGCCTCGCGCAGCGCCGCCGGGCTCGGTGTGGAGTCCAGCAACCCGGGCTTACCCTCCTGGGCGGTCAGCAGCACCTCCGGGTGACGGCCCTGCGCGGGCAACCAGAGGGTGGCGGACTCCGCCTGCATCAGGCTGCGGATCCGGACCAGCAACGCGTCGATGAGGTTTCCGTCCGACCCGCTCTCGGTGATCGCCTTGGTCAGCTCGTACATCTCGGAGAGGGTCCGGTGCTGCCGGAGGAACTGCGTGTAGGAGTGGTAGACCAGCGCGAACGCCATGGCCAGCCCGGCGAAGATCAGGATGGCCCACGGGGTGCTCCGCCAGGCGATGATGATCAACAGTCCGATGGAGAGGTTGATCATGACCCCGAGCAGCATCGGCGGACCGGCGGCCCGGATCAGCTCCCGGCCGGCCTGCCAGCTCTGCACCACGGTGAAGACCCCGACCATCGCCGCAAGCTGGACCACGGTGTGGATGCCGATGGCGGCGAGCAGGACCGCCCAGGTGCCCGGTCCGACATTCCCGGACTTCGGCATGACGGTATAAGCCGCCGTGGCCAGAGCGGTCGCCGCCGCCGCACCGGCCACGTTGAACCAGAGCTTCACCGGCAACACCTTGCGGCGCAGCTGGATCACCAGGTTGGCGACGGTGTACGCCAGCACCACCGACAGCGGTGGCAGCACGAACAACGCGACGACGAGCGGAATCTCGGTCGGCGAAACCAGGAACGCCTGCCGTCGGATCACCACGTTGATGGTCGGCATGGCGGCGACGACCATCGCCACGGTGAGCAGCAGAGTGAGCGGCAGCTCCCCAAGCGAAGGGTCGACCGTGACGCCGAGCAGCAGGCAGACAAGCACCGCGCAGAGCGCCAGCGGGCCCGTGATGAGCCAGGCGTATTCGGTTCGTCGGCGGGCGGAGCGAGGACGAGACGTCATGGCTCCCCTCGTCGGTTATGTCTGATGGCCGAGCGGGAGCAACCGGTCAGGGCAGCGTGGACGAGGCCCAGTCGATGCCGGAGGTCCGCACTTCGAGCTCAGCAGCCGCGCCGGAGGCGAACAGCAGGCCAAGAATGAGCGTGAGGGAGCCGAGCAGCCGGCCCAGACGTTGAGCAGACATCTGTGCTCCTGATGGGGTGATCGCAACCGTGATGGAGGTTCTCCCGATAGTGCCACAGCCGCTGAGCCGGTGGAAAGTTCACGGGACCGATGTCGGACCGGTCGTCGTCCGCCGTGGCCCGACCGTAGCCGACAGATGTACGTCCGGGCATGCCAGGAGGGGCAGTCGACGGGCATTGTCGGAAGAAGACGCCAACCACTCAATACTCTCCATATCCGGATCTAGCGGACCAGGTCATCGACCATCCGACACCGCGTCCAGCATCGTGCTGACTTTTTTCGACCCGGTGCTGGTCTTCGCCCTCGACCGGGTGGTCTGCTCGATCACCCCGGGTCTGGAGAACCGCTCCGCCGCCCCACCCACCTCCTGAGGTTGTCCAATTTGATCGGCAACATCGGGTGACCGCAGGGAGGACCGATGGAAACCTGGCGTTTCCTGGCGAGTGGCATCGCGAGCCTGGCCATGACACTTGTCGGTGCGGCGCTGGCCCTCAACGTCCGCGGGGTGACCGAATGGCACGTACGCCGCTCGATGGCCACCACGAACCTGTCACGGCGTCGACCAGTTCAACACCTGGCGCGCTTCGTCCTGCTGGGACGGGTGATCGGCACGGCCTTCGCCGCAGTCGGCCTAACCTTCCTGGTTGTCCTCAGCTACACCGTTCTCACCGACCAGCCGATGCGGACAGTAAAGTAGGCAAGCTGCTCAGTCGGGGTCGTAGCGGTCCTCCAGCGGCAGCCCCTTGGTCATCACCCGCCACCGCACGTAGGTCAGCTCGTAGATGAGCCGATCGAGCTGCACCCGCGAGAGCAGCACCGACTCCGTCGCCCCGGACCGACTCGCGTCGACCCGGACGACCGCGTCGCGGCGGCGGAACCGATCCAGCAGCAGTTGCACACTCACCCAGCCGCTACGCTCGGTGCCGACCGTGGCGAGCAGCCCTCGGTGCATCGGATCGTTCGGGCCACAGCCCCGACACCAGTCCGGACACGCCACGTCCGCCGCCGCCACCGTCGCCCGCCGCGCGCCGGCCGGCCGGTCAGCTGCCCCCATGTTCACCACCCTCCTCACCGTCGGCGTTCTGAACGCTGGCTTCCTGGCCGTCGGCCTGCGCCAGCAACGACCGCAGCTGCTCGACCAACTGCCCGGCCTGCGGCAACGACAACTCGGCCCAGGCGGTACCGGCCCGGCAGGACGCGTGCACCCGCACGCTCGGCGTCTGCCCATCGGCCCCGATCAGGTACGACACCACCGCCCCGGACGGTCGCACCGCACCAACCTTCAGCAGTACGCCTCGATGCCGCCGCTCCAGGTGCGCCAGCACCGGCGGCACCAGCTGCCCACACCGATCCAACACACACCAGTCCGGATGCACCGGAACCCTGGCCAGTTGGCTTGGTCGGCTCACCGCAACCACCTCCTTACGCCGCCGATCACTGATCGGTGGGGCCGCTGAGGACAGGTGGCGAAACTTCGACGCTTAGGGTCAGGCATCACACCTCCACAGGTAGGAGAGCCGGCAACCAATCAGGGGCACTGCGGTCGCCGGCCCGACCGAGGGCCCGGCAGCACCCGTCCCACAGGGAGAGCGGATAGCCAGGCCAACCACTGCGCTTAGGCCCCTAAACGTGGTGAGATCAGGGAATGCGATGTGCTGTTTAGGGGGTATAAGCAGATTAACAGTGGCAAGAGCCCTGTCAAGGGGGTCTAAACTTTGATGAGTGACTCAGCCCGTTGATCAATTCGAGCGCGTGCGCGGCGAGACTGACCCGCTGCGCCAGGCGAAGCTCGCCAGCGAACTCATCGCCCTCTACCAGCAGCGATCGGTAGAACTCGCGCGACTCCGTAAGGAGGCGATCAACCGCGCAGCATCCGAGCGGAACCTCTCCTACAGCGCCATCGCAGCCGAGTTGGGGCTCACCCGTGGCCGGATCACGCAGATACGCCAGACCGCACCGCCCGCAGAGCGAGCCTTCTTCGGCGTAGGCCCGGTGACCGTCGCGGTGCCATTGCGAGAGGTCTCCGGCCGCGCACTTCCGGTCATCTCGTCCGAGGATGCTCGGGCAGCCGAGCGGCTCGCCAAGCTACTCAGCGAGCTGTCCTTCCAGGTGGAACACTTCCGCATCCCGCCAGACGGTCGCTGGCAACCGAAGACCGATGCCATCGCCATCTGCGGTCCGAAGTCATCGCCCATCACTGCCGAGGCCATCAGCAGGGACCCCTACCTCGCGTTCGAGCCGGACGAGTCAGGGAACTGGACGATCCGCGAGCGGGACGGCAGTCGGGTTTACGAGTCCCCCATGGATGACGAGGATGCGCAGCGATGGTCTGACGTGGCGTACGTCGCTCGACTCCCACTGCCAGCCTGCAACCAGAACCTGCTTGTGATCGCAGGTATCCACGCGCTCGGCTCCGTCGGCGCCGTCGACTACCTGGCCCACAACCTCCCCGGCCTCTACCAGCAGGTCGGCACACGTCCGTTCTCGATGGTCGTTACCAGCGATCATGACGGCGAATCGGTGACAAGGAGCGAACTCCTGTGCCCGCCACGAACGCACCGCTAGCCACCATCCGAACGGCAGAGCGTCCTCGTCCGGACCGCCCCAGCGAGGATCGCGTCTTCGTCATCGCCAACGCGGTCGTGGTGCTCGACGGCGCATCGCAGCCAGAAGCCGGCGAGCGCAACGGAGGATGGCTGGCCGACACACTCGGGCGGGACGTCGCCGAACGACTCAGCCATTCCCACGATGACCTACGTCAAATCCTCGCCGACGCCATCGCAGCCGTTGCCAAGCGACACGACCTGAAACCTGGCGCGGCTCCCTCGACCACTGTCAGCATCGCCCGGTGGAACGATGAGGTGGTCGACATTCTGGTCCTTGGTGACAGTCCCGTCGTCCTGCTGGATCGTGACGGTGGGTTACACCAGGTACGGGATGACCGGCTACACCAAATCGCCAGCCACCAGCGTCAACAACTGAAGCGGCAGGCAGGCTACGGGTTCGGATTCGACGACCGCGACCGCTGGCAAACCCTCGTTGATGCTGAGCGCAGCCACCGCAACCGGCCAGGTGGCTATTGGATAGCCGAGGCGGTGCCCGAAGCGGCAGCCCAGGCCGTGAGCGGCCGATGGCAGCTTGAGGATGTGGCCGCCACGGTGATGATGACCGACGGGGTATCAGTTGGCGTAAGTCGCTACCGCCGGCCATCGGACTGGAGATCGGCCGTTGAGATCGCAATGGCCGATCCTGCTGGACTTGTAAATCTGGTCCACGACGCTGAGGCCGAAGACCCCGACGGCATCCGGTGGCCACGCACCAAGCGCCACGACGACAAGACGCTGGCAGTCGTCGAGCACCACCACGGTTGAGGCCGAGGGCTAGAATGCAGGTGTGCTCGGGGCTCGGAACTTGCCCCTTCTCGACCCCCACCGTACCGCTCACCTAGCCTAGAACGGCGGCTCCTCATCGAAGTTCGATGAAACCGACGGAGGTGAGGGCGGGGGCGTATTCGCCCATGGATCCTCGAAGGCCCCACTCTTTATCGGGAGTGAATTAGCCCAATCGTCAAAAGGGCCGGCAGTCGTTCTAGTGACCAGAGTGGCGATGTCATCGTCTGTCAGGCGACCTTCCTGCGCAAGCCTTTCAACGAACAACCGAAGGGACATGAAATCCTCAACAGATGCGCCGCGTGTCCGGCTGACCTGAACGTCTCGCTGAATTCGTTTTACGGCTTCCAATATTTGCGCAAGCCCCTGCTCCTCCGGGTTAGCGGATGTCCGCAGATCCTGCAACTCGATTGCAAAGGACATAGGTGTCTCGATCGGCTCACCCTTGTGAATACTCTCAATCGCCCGCGAGAGTGCCGCCTTCGCATCCTCTACACTGTCCAAGTCGCGATGGTCGACGTGGATCGTTCGTAGACCTGCAATGTCGAACGGCAGACGCTGGGCGGAATCAATTAGTTGAATAAATGGCTTCCGCAGCACATGGCGCACTGCCAGTTCGTAGTAGACGTTGGGGTTGGCGTCCGTTAGGTCGGCGATCACAAGCGGATCGTTCGCAATTCGAGTCAGAATGTGGCTGGTGATCAAGCCGCCTTGATCCATCTCATCGCCTCGGACGGCCACGTAACCATGCCTACCCAGCACCGGACGAATTAGATACTTCATGATCTGATTACTCCGACGTCGTATCTCCCCGCCGGCAGGACCAATGGGTGCGATGACGAAGCAGGGCTTCGTCGGGAAATTGGCTACCGCCCCGTCCGGCGGCGTCGGCTCGCTCACGTCGTGCCCCCTACTGCCCGTTCGAAGGTCGCTTGGTGGACAACCTGCCAGGAAGCAAAACAGACCCCTGACTTGCGTCTTCGCAGGTCAGGGGTCTGTTCCCTGGTGGCGGGTAGAGGATTCGAACCTCTGTAGCTTTCGCGACGGATTTACAGTGCGCCACTCGCCAGCCCCTGACCAGCGCAAACATGCACCCAGTTCAAGCCCGTGACACAGATATGACACGGGGCGCCAGTTGACCGGAGCGGGCAGCGTCCTGCTCGCTGCTGTGAGGTTCCCCCGGTTGGCCGGAGGGTTGGTTACCTGGCGCCGGTGGGCTCAGGCTGAACGATAGTTGCCTCGTCCTGCTGGGCCTGGTGACCGTCGGGGCCTTGCGGGCGGGTGTGCCAGGCGGCTTCGTACTCGTCTGGGGATCGCCAGCCGAGGTCTTTCTGGATGCGCCGGGTGTTGTACCACCCGTCGATGTAGCTGAAGATCGCGTTCTCCGCCTCGTCGCGGGTCCGCCACGAGTTGCGGTAGACCAACTCGATCTTCAACGTCGACCAGAAGTTCTCCATCAGGGCGTTGTCGAAGCTGTCGCCGACCGACCCCATCGAGGGCAAGATTCCGTTGTCAGCCAGGCGTTGCGCGAAGCGGAACGACGTGTAGTTCGAGCCCCTGTCCGAGTGGTGGATCAGTTGCCCGTCGCGGACGTCACGCGACCAGATGCCGTATTCGAGGGCGCCGAGGATCAGGTCGGTGTCGCAGCGGTCGGAACACCGCCAGCCCACGATGCGGTTGGAGAAGACATCCCGCACGGCGGCGAGCCAGAACACGCCCTCGCCGCAGGGGATGCGGGTGGCGTCGGCGACCCACAGCCGGTTCGGTGCCGCAGCGGTGAACTGCCGGTTGACCAAATCCGGTGCCGGTGTCGCCTTTGGGTTCGACCGGGTCGAGGGGATGCGCCACTTCTTGCGCAGGAACGCCCCTTGCAGTCCGGCGGTACGCATCAACCGCTCGACCCGCTTGCGGCCCACCTGGCGGCCTTGGCGGCGCAGCATGGCGTGCACCCGCGGACTGCCGTAGGTGGCGCCGGAGACCTCGTGGATCTCGGCGATCTCGACCGCCAGTTCCGCGTCCTCGCGGCGCCGAGCGGACGGATTCGCGGCTTGGGCGAGCCAGCCGTAGTAGGTGGAGACGGCTACGCCCAGGACCCGGAGGACGGGCTCGACCCCGAAGCGATCGCGCAGCTCGCCGACGAGCGTCACGACCGTCGCCGGGTTGGGTCGAGTTCCGAGGCGAAAAAAGCCGACGCGGCCTTCAGTATCTCGTTGGCGCGCTTCAGCTCGGCGTTCTCCCGCCGCAGGCGGCGCAGCTCCTCCAAGTCGGAGGTCGTGGGCCGGTCGTCACGCTGCCCACGGTCGGCTTCGTCCTGGCGGATCCAGTTCCGCAACGCCTCGTGATGCACCCCAAGCTGGCGGGCCAGCTGGCGGATCACGGGCTTCGGGTCCGACTCCCGATACAAGCGCACCGCACGTTCACGCAGCTCATCGGGGTACTTCTTCGGTGCTGCCACGGATGACTCCCTTCAGCTCCATCAGAGCATGATCGAAAGCCTCCGAGCTACCGGGGGAACCTCAGCTGGGCTCGATGTCAGCCCCCCTGGCGGTCGACAGTCCGCCGATCCTCCGCAACCTGCGCCTGGTCGAGGTAGATCTGCCGCACCCTCGCGCCGATGCCCCGCATTGCCGCGTCCTGCGCATCAGCGGCAGCCACCATCGCCGCGTCGGCCTCCTCAACCGTGGTTCGCATGAGGTTGGTCATCCGGCCGTAGGAGCGGTGAACCGTCTCCACCGTCGCCCGCAGGTTGTCGTCGAGCACCAGGTGCATCAGGCTCAGCACCTCGCGGCCAGCGTTGTACAGCTCGCCATTCAGCTCCTCCGGCAGCTGATGGCTCGCATACTCACCACTCTGCTTGGCCACCATCGCGTCGTGGAAGTGCACCCGGCCCGCCGCCCGGCCGTACCGCAATAGCGCCTCGTTGAGCCGCAATAGGTGATCGAGCTCAAACGTCTCCCGGCGTTCCTGACGCGCCCGGTCACGGTCGGCGTCGCGTGCTTCTTGGGCAGCCCGGCGCTGTCTGGCATCGGCACCCCACTGACCGAGGTACTGAAGGATTGCACCCAGAGCGAGGGTGATGACGGGGAGCAGGGTCTGCCATGGCATGAGAGCGAGAGTACGAGCGCTTAGCTACCGGATGCGCGAGCGGCAGCGCGCTGGACAACGCCGGCTGCCTTCAACAGGAGCTCAGTCGCCTCGCGGCTGACCGCCGCTGCCTCGACTGGCTCACCGGTCAGCGTGCGAGGCATGACGACCATCCTTCCTCTAACTACCTAGGAATGCCTTCACGGCCTCGGTGATGAGGCCGCCAGCAGCACCGACGCCCACCTGGGTCGTGGTCCGTGCTAGCCATCCCCGCACTCTGGCACCGGGCTCACGAGGGTGATCACCACCCGCCTCCCTACGATCTTCCTCCAGCGCTGTGCGGAGCTCTTGGATGCTGGCCTCGGAAACACCAGCCGCTTCGAGAGCCCGAACCAGAGATGGCTCGTCGCCCGGCGTAACGTTCACCACTTGACTAAACGACGAGCTTTCAATAGCAACGTTGTTGGATGAGCCGTAAAAGTTGTATGTGTTCATCACCTGAGCAGCGCGATCCCTGGAGTCTTGGTGAGCGTCAGGCTGCCCGGCCTCTGGCGCCACTCTTTCCAGCTCAAGAGCCAAATCGAGAACTCTGTTCCGGACAGCATCAAGGATGCCGACGAATATCTGACGCGGGAAGGGACGCGATGCGTTAACCAATCCCATGCCCGGATGCATGATTCGCCGGATCTTTCCTTGCGCCACACCCCAGTTATAGTATTCGACCGCATCCGCCGACCACCCCATGTTCACCGATTCCTTCGAAGCCAATTCCTCCAGCTCCGCAACTGGCTGGGTGAAGCCGACCTCGAAAAGGGCGGATTTCCTCATATCTTCCGGAAATGAGATCTCCGGAATTGGCATATTCCGAGCTTCGGTATTGAACGGACCAATGAAGTGCCCAAGAATCGGCGGCCTAAAGGGACCTCTATAGTCGGGCAATGGCGCCGAATCCGGGTATCCGGAGAGCTCGTGGTCAACCCATTCGGCCAGCCGACCAGTTCCCGTCCTGGCGGCCACGACCTTTAGCTGCCGAAGCAGTCTCGCCACGGACGCTTCCCCACTGGCGCCGTCAATTATCTCCGTAAGAAGCGTCACGCCCCATTTCCAATCTTCCTCAAGTTCTTCAACGCTTGACCGCCTTCCGCCCTTTCGGCTCGTCAATGCATAGTCAAAGCCCGCGCCGCGATCTTAGACATGGCGAAGCCATCACCGTCCGGCCACATTGCCCCGATCCCTCGGTCCTTCTCCAGGTAGTCGGTCCACATCTGAGGGACAGGACGATCGGCCATGAAAATCAGACTGGATTCCGGATCGGCCACACGGAAGTAGCGATATTCGTACAGTTGCCCTACCGCCTCGCGTATCGCCTTTGCCCAAGACTTCTGCACAACCTTCGCCTCGATGATGACACCGAGTTCGGCCACCCCCAGATCGATGGCAGCGTTCCGCCCCGGAACGAATCCATTATCCGCCAGCCACTTCGCACAAGCGTTCACAAGCGTCTCATGCCTGCGGCCCCTCCTGGCAGAACCGCCGACCATCTTGGAAAAGTAGTCAGCATCCGCCTTCGGCTTAAATGGGTCTAGGAAGGCCCATCCTTGGTCAGCTTGCGGGCTGTCCAGGGGTACGGAATTAGCTGCGGGAACGTCCGCTGTCGGCGCGCTCTCCACTTGGCCGCCCCCTAGGCCGTCTTTGCCAAAGAGTATAGGGACCGCCTGCTTGGGTAATTTGGCAAAGTAGTTTGACATAGAGCTGAACTTAGAACGGTCCTCCTTGAACTGCCAAGGCAGGTAGAGCGGATCGCCGAACAAATTTCGAAGCTCGTCTCGCAGCACATAAAGCCGATCGGCGCGCGAGCGGAGAAATTCGAGCGACAGGTCAGCCCGAAGCGGCGTGAAATTTGTTAGGTCGACTACAAAAGCGTCATTCTGCGCATCAATTCGTGCGTCCAGTGCGGCAAAGCTCCTGCCGACGAAACGACTCTCGACGGCATTCCAATGGTAGATAGTGTCTCCCGCAGCCACCGAGCTTACGAGGTTATACCAACCATCCACTCCGCCGTCTTCGTCCCGAGTCGGCGCCCAGAGTTGTGTACCTATGCCGGGCCGCTTCCTGATCTCGACCCAATAACGCTGCGTGGGATCGTCTGACCACCAGTACGCCATACGTCGAATCGCTCCTTGAATACGAGAGCCGCGAGCAGAACCGCTCTCACCGAGCTGCTTCCCTCACTGAACCTGAGCCCCTCGCACCATAGAGGACGGAGCTCGCACGGCGCTGCCCCCAAGGCGACAGGTTGGCGCCACCGTCTAGACCGGTCCTGGCAGGGATGGCGGCTACCTAGGTCGCCGAGTGGGCCGGGCACAGCGTGCACGTCCTCATGGGGGTCTACGCGAAGTGCGTCTACGGCCAAGAGGAAGCCGCACGCCGACGCATCCAGGCGGCATTAGCGGGAATGAAGTAGGCCAGCCGGGACAACGCTGCGTCGGCGCTACAGTAGTTTCTCTGTGGGGCACTCCAAGCGGGGTGCCCCACAGCCGTCCTTCAAAATCACGTCAACAGTCGGCTCAGCACACTGAGCATTGCATCGACGTCGTTGATGTTTCCCAGCGCTACTCCGACCAGCATCCAGAACAGCCAGCGCGGCATGCTGACCTGCACCCGCAGCACCGGCTCTCGGTCCTGGTTCATCTCTTGCTGGCTCATTCGGTCGCCGCCGCAGCGGCTCGCGGCTTGCTCGCTGCGCGCATGACTCGCGTCGGGCGGTATTGGTAGAACATGGTTGAGCCGGCTGGCGTCAACGGCGCCCGCTTGTAACGCTCCCGCCGCTCGATCAGGCCCAGCTTGAGCAACTCCTTCAACCCGCGCTCGGTCGTGTCGGCCGACCAGCCGTACCACCGATCCTCAGGCATCCGCTCCGCCGGGAACGCAGCCCAGTTCCGCTCGTTGCAGATGGCCAGCAGCATGGCGAGGCCGGGCATCGACACCTTCCCATCGAATCCCCTTAACCAGAAGGCGGTGGGGATCTGGAGGTAGGCGTCATTGTTATTCAGACCCGGCCGAGTGTACGGCTGCCCAGATCCGTCCTCACGGAGCAGGGTTACCTTGATCTTCCGGCTCCCCGGGGTCCGAGCGCAGGAGATCAGCTGCTTCTTCTGCAGCCGGATCAGGGTCCGCCACGCCGCAGTCCGAGTGCCTGCGTCGTCTGCGGTGTACTGATCGGCATCGAACAGCCTTCCCCAAACCAGGCTATCCAGTTCGGTGGTCTTGCCGCGCTCGTCCTGCCCGCTGCTTGCAGCCAGCACCATCAGGTAGGCGCGCAGCGCGCGAAGGTCACCCTTCTGCACGAACGAAGCGAGCACGCCGTGGCGCATTGGCTTGTCCTGCGCTAGCTGGACGAACGCCCTCCGCAGGGGGACTGCCGACCTTTTGGCCCTTTTGATCAACTCTGCTCGGGTTTCACCGCCGGTGACATCCAGTGGTTTCGCGCTGAGCGAGCCGCGCGTTGTTTGCTTCGACATGCCGGCAATCCTCGCCGTACAGCCCAGTGAAAATCCAGCGGACGAGGTGTCAGCAAGCGGCACGCCGCAGCGGGTGCTATGCCGATTACCAATGCCAATATCCCTATGCCGAGTACCAAGTGCCGAGGACCATGCCGAGGACCAAGACAGGCGGAGACAAGACCCAGCGGGCAGCGCACGGACGCCGGGGCGGACGACTCAGAGCATCTGAGCGCAGCACTGGCACCACCTCAGTTTTCGGCGGTGGGCAGTCCGCTTCACACCTGTCCGCCCTTTTCATCCTACGCTCGCTTCACTCTCGCTCCGGCGCCCCAGCCCTCAAGGCAAACGGGCGCCGCCAGAAAGGGGCGCGGCGGAAGCCCACCTAGCCGTGACGCATCCACCGCGGCGGTCGGCGGAAGCCCCCTGGGGCGAGTTGACGTTTCCCGCCTGGTGGCTTCCGTCACCCGCCGCCTGACGCACGCCGCAGCCGGCGGCCTTGCGTCACTGCCACTGCGGCGAGCCACTTCGTTGCCCTGCGACCGGCCGATGGCCGCGTCACCGCCCCCCGCATGACGCCCCGCCGGCCCACACCTCGTGTCCACCGACCATCGCAGAACACCGGCACACCAGGGGTGCACCCCCCACCCCTGCGGCCCGGTTCAGCCGTTCGTGCCTGACACGAACTCATGCAGCGGCGTGAGGTCGTGTTCCCAGAACAAGATCACGCCCGCCTGCTGTGCAGTCCGTAGGCAAGACATGTCAAAGACTCCCGCCAGCACAACCCCCGTTATGAGCTGAACTCCGAAGTGGGACCGCCAAGCCTCCGCCTTGCCGACCACCTCGCGGTTCACCCGTTTCCAGCCGTTCTTGGGGCCGTTCGAGACTTTGCACTCAAGTGCCAGGAGCCGGCCGTCCGGCAACCGAATGGGTACGTCGCACTTGGCGCCCGCGATGTGTCGCTCACGGCTGTAGGTGCCACGCTGCATGTCGTCGAAGAAGTGAATGGGAGAGCGGGAGGGGTCGAGCACCAACCCGGCTCGACTGAGGGTTTCACCCGTCAGTGCTTCCTGGCGAGTGGATGCCTCACCTCTCCGCTCGGTGGCGAGTTGCTGCGCTGCCCACAGCACAGAGGTCGCCAGGATGGCGGCCTCCCTCTCGTCGTCGCGCGGGTAGCGCCTCTGCTCGACCCACGGGAACCGGACGGGGTCGATGACGACGCGGATGGCATCCGCAGTCGCCTCGGCAAGCCCTGGGGGAACTTTTCGAAACTTCGAGGATCCCACCAAGGTCCACAGGTCTTCTTGGCTGATCGGTGGTCCGCACACGTAACGGCCTGCCTGCCAGGCGGACGGGTCGGCGATGAAGACCTCCCCTGTCAGGTCGAGCAGGTCTTTGGACGCGGCAAAGAGCTGCTCAACCTGAGGCCTCAGGCTGTCATACATGCGGGCGAAGGACCGTGGCCCTTCCTCCCGGCGGTGGGCGGTGAAGAGGCTCTCAGCATGGTCGCGAGCAGCCTTCAGGGCCTCTTCTGTCCAACTTGGAGGCTGATAGAACGCGAGGGGCATGGGGGCAGTCTGCCGTCGACAGTCATTCGCCGATGCCCCGGTTCAGCCCGGCGTGTCTACCGCCTTTGCTCGCACTCTGACCCGCAGTACGCCATTGACCCGATGCTCCGCCTCCGTGTACTTCACTCGCTTCACAAGCTCAGGCGGCCAAGGCGGCGTCACCGGGGGCTCACTGACAGGGCCGGCGCGGAACGATGCAAGGAGCGCCTCGCCAAGGGCCTCGGCCATGTCGACCTGGACCGCATTGCCGATCTGCTGGAAGACGGACGCACGGGTGCCCGCGAACTGCCAGCCGCGCGGAAAGCCCTGCAACGCCGCACATTCTGCCCATGTGAGCCGACGTAGATCATCCTCGCTTGGCAGCCGCAGCCAGTCGGGCGTGCTTGCTGCACGGATTGTCCTTGAGGGCAGCGCCAGATCGGCAAGGAAGCTGTCCTGCCTGTAGCCCCATTGCCCGCTGGGCCGGTTGTTCATCACCCGCCCTCCCGTCTTGAGTCCCGTTCCCGGGCTCAGAGCGCGGAGCAGTTCAGCCCTCTCTCCTGTTGGCCGAACAACATCCTTCGCATCGGGCTTGGGGAGACTGGCGAGCAGTTCACCCAGCGTCACCCATGGCTTACGCCCATCCTTGGCAGCCTTATCGTGGGTGGGCTCGGGAAACACGGGAAGCGCGTGGTCGCTCGTCGCCATCAGCAGAAGGCGTACGCGACGCTGAGCTGCCCCGTAGTCAGCAGCATTCAGAGTCGCGATGCGGCTCGCGTAACCCATCCCTGCCAAGTCCTCTTGAATGCTTCGGAGCACCTCACCCGGCGTCTGGGTTGCCCCAACTGCTGTGACCAAGCCGCGCACGTTCTCGAAGAGGACGAAACGCGGTTGCGACTCTTCGATCAGCCGCAGCATGTGCTCGATCAGCTTTCCACGAGGGTCACTCAAGCCTTTCTGGTGCCCGGCTGATGACCACGGTTGGCACGGCGGTCCACCAGCAAGGAGGTCCGGTCGCCATCCACTCGCGGCTCGTGGCGGTCGCAAGTCAGAGGCCTTGAGGTCCTGCACGTCCGCCTCGATCAGCCGCGTTCCGTCGAGGTGGGTGCCGCTACGCCGCCCACGAATCGGTACCTGTGCCGCTTGGCTGCGCCTGAGCGTTTCCATGCTGGGTTTGGACAGATCCGTCGCTGTCACAACATCCCAACCGGCTCGCTCCAGCCCGATGTCGAGCCCTCCGGCTCCGCTGAAGAGACTGACCACGGAGGGCCGCCGTCGAGGCTTCGTCACGCTGGCCACCCCTCCTCATTCATCCCCGCCAAGATCAGACCGCCTGCAAGATCAGAGACGGAAGCCCCGCGACGTTGCGCCTCAGCCTTGAGTCGCTCCGCCTGCTGCTTCGGTAGGCGAATCAAGATGGCCTCTCGTTCGCCTCTCCACTGCGGCCGACGGGATCGCCGGACTGTCTTGACGCGCATGGAGAGATCTTGTATCACGTTTGCCCATCCGCACGCCAGACGCGCCGATCCCGCCAACGGCCATCCGGTCAGACCAACCCACCGTCGGCCCCGCCGCTCCCCCGGTCGATCAACGCTGCGGCTATCTCGCTCATGCTGGTGACCACCGCATCCGCCCCGGCGAGCCGGAAGGCGTCGACCTTCGCGGGTCGATTCGCGTAGCCGATCACCGCGACCCCGGCGGCCCGCGCTCCCTCGATATCCGAGATCGAGTCACCGATCAGCACACACCGCCCCGCCGGCTCGCCGACGGAGCGCACGGCTTGCAGGATCGGTTCCGGGTTGGGTTTCATGCGGCCCGGCTCGGCGTACGCCCGGCCGATGACCGGCGAGACGTGCTCGGCGAGCCGGTGCGCCGCGAGGTAGGCGGTCACCGCGCCGGCCGAGTTGTTACTCACTGCCGCCACCGGCATCCCGGCCTGCCGGGCCGCCACGATGACCTCCCGGCCGTACGGTGTCGGCACCGCAGTCTCGACGGCTCGGCGCTCGGCCTCGCAGAGCACATCCTCTACCGCCCGCGTGACGCCGTGGTCGCCGGCCGCGCCCGTGCGGCGTAGCACTTCGAGCGGGTCCGGCTCGCTGGCGAGGTCCGGTGGCACGTCGACCCCGCGCCGCCGCAGTACGTCCACCAGTTCGGCCGCGACCTGCGGCGCGGGATACCCGGCGAAGATGCTGCACACCGGTCCGTCGAAGTCGAGCAGCACCGCGCCGATCTCGCCAAACAGGTGGCCCAGGTCGGCGCTCATCCGTCATACCGGTAGGCGATGGTCGACCACACCGAGTCGAACCACTGGCGGGACGCCTCTACGAACTGCGTGCCGTGAGACGTGTCGTCATCGGTCACGGCGTAGTGGAACAGCGGCACGTCCTTGCCCATTAGATCGTAGATCGCCATGGGCTCACCCTTAATCGAAACGGTGCGCTCAACGACCGGATAAAAGCCGTAGAAGACCTCTTCGCCGTTGAGGATGTAGAGCTTGAACAGGGGCGACGCCCTATGCATCCGCACCTCTACGGTGGTCGAGCGGATCAGACCGAGGTCGCCCAGTTCGGCTACCTGGTCGATGATCCCGTCAGCCGCCCGGCGCGTGATGCGCTCGGCCCGCTCTCGCACCGCCGGATCATCCGCCTGAGTCTCGGCCCGAGCCGGCAGGGCCATGGGCGCCGTCATGTCGGAGATCAGGACCCGCACCGCGATTGTCTCCGGCGCGAGCCTGCCAACTCGCACCTTGTCGAGTGCCTCGGCGAGCGCATCTCGCAGCGTCTCGCCGGAGAATCCGGCGAAGTCGATAGTGACGTGCGGCCTCTCGAATGAGGCTTCGATGTGTGGCCGCAGCTCCACGGCCCGCTGCGTCTGCGCGCGGACGAACGCCCCGCTGCCCTGCCGGGACACGATCAGCCGCTCTGCCCGGAGCAGGTCCAAGGCTCGCTTGACCGTTTCCCGCGCCACGCCGTAGCGGGCGGCTAGGTCGGGCTGCGACGGCAGCTTGTCACCGGGTGCGAGTCGACGCGTGAGGATGGCCGCCCGCAGCTTGTTCGCGATCTGCTGCGAGGCCTGTTTGGGGTCGTCGGGATCTAGCTCGCCGAGGAAGTCGAGGTTGTCACTCACCCGCTCACGGTAGCGCTGACTAGCCAAGTTAGGAAAGTGCGCCGCAACCCCTTGACCTGACTAGCCAAGCCGGCTTACGTTCGTCCCGTTGAACCTGGCTAGCCAGGTACGACAAGCCGAGCGGAAGCCGGGGAAGGCAGCGACTGCGCTGCGCGCCCACGGGCCGTTCGTGTGGTCGTTCATTCAGAACTACACAGCGACGGAATGCGCGGACGAGCCGTCCTCGGTAGACCCCCGCCTTGAGTCACATGGTGGCCGACCCCCGGTGCAGAGCCGGGGCGAGCAGGTGTCAGGCAAGGAAGGCGTCCGCGCTGTACGACCTCGGAGCCGGGGGTGGGTGACGCATTCACCGCGGCGACCGGTGACGGATGCCCATCGACGAGACGTATTCCCGCCTGGCGGCTTGCGTCACGGACTGCTGACGCAACCCCGCCGGCGGCCTTGCGTCACCACCCGGCTCCGAGGATTCCCCCGCTGCAACGACCCATACCGGAGGTTCCCGTGAGGAAGCACCTCGCTCTCATCGCCACCGAGCCGACCGCCGCCGACCTGGCCGCGATCGAGACGGAGTGGCCGCTGATCGCGGCCGAGCTGGACGTGCTCGACGCCGAGATCACGATGCTCTACGCCGAGGACCACGGCGGCCCGTCGCCGCTGGACTGGCGGCGGCTGCGCCGGGCCGAGGCCCGCGTCACCCGCGCCGCCGCCGACCTGAGCACCCGCACCGACCCGCGCCGCGCGGCCTGATGTCCCGCATCCGCGCCGCCTTTCACGATCCGGACGGGGGGCGGTACGGCATCCCGACCTACTGGTGGCGAGGTGCCCCGCCCGGCTACGCCACCCGCCGCCAACTGACCGCCGCCGGCCTACGGCCTGCCGGTCAGCCGATCGCCGCTCAGATCCTCTGGCGCGGCGTCGGCGGCACCCGCGCCGCCTACCTGTACCGGGTCGACCTGGCCCAACCGAAGCGCACCGCCACCCCCGCCCAACGCGTCGCCATCGGCAAAGCGTTGACCGCCCGCCGTACGTGCCGCGTCTGCGGCCAGGTGCGGCCCTACTACATCCCGCGCTCGCTCGGCGAATGCCTCGCGTGCGCCTACCCGCTGGAGGACGCAGCATGACCGCCCCCACGATCAACGGCACCCGCTACCCGCAGCCCATCGAAGACCTGTTGCCCGCCGCCCGGGACCTGGACCTGCCCGACGGCGAGACGTTCCCGTCCCGCAACCGGCTCATGCGCGAGTTCCGCATCGGCGCACCCAAGGCCGGTGAACTCCTCGCGCTGCTCAAGGCCGAGGCCACCGCGCCGCCGGCCGACACCGCCGAGCCGGACACCCTGGACCCGGCCCCCGCGCCGGCCGCACCCGAGCCCGCCCCGCTGGCCGAGCCGGACCCGACGCCCACGCCGGAGATCACGACGGCCGAGCCGCCGGCCGAGGCCAGCGCGGTCAGTCGCCCGGACACGCCCACCCCGACCGGCCCGGCTCACCAGCCGGTGGTGTGGCCGGTGGTGCTGATGGCCCTCGGCGCGTTCGTGGCCGTTTGGTCCGGATGGGTGGGGCTCGGGAAGCTCACCGGGTTCGGGAAGGTGGACCTGCTGCCCGGGATCGTGGAGCCGGGTTCGTGGGCCACGATCGACTCCGCGATCACGCTTCCGATCGGGGTGGAGGCGTACGCCGCCTATGCCCTCTACGTGTGGCTGTCCGGTCGGGTGCCGACCCGGGCGCGCACGTTCGCCAAGTGGTCGGCGTTGGCCTCCCTCGCCGTCGGCGCGCTGGGCCAGGTCGCCTACCACCTGCTCACCGCCTACGACGTCACCGCCGCCCCGTGGTGGATCACCACCCTCGTGTCCTGCCTGCCGGTGGCGGTGCTCGGCATGGGCGCGGCGCTCGCGCACCTCGTCCGTACGCACGACTAGTTCCGCCCGGCGGCGCGGCCCTTCGGCCTAGGAACCGTGCCGCGCCGCCGGTCCCCCTTCCGATCTGAGGACCGTTGGAGGAAACCCCATCATGACGTCCCCCCGAGATGACGACCGTTTCGACTGGCAGGCCGCTGAGGCCGACCTGACCGACCCGACCACCGCCGGCCCGGATGCCGAGGTGGTGGACCTGGACGCCGCCCGGTCCCGCCGGCAGGCTTCCGTCACGCCCGACGATGACGGAAGCGACCTGGCCGACGCCCCCCGGCGGTTGGTCGACTCCCCGGCGGCGCAGCGGTCCCCGCGCTTCACCGTCGCCGCGTTGCAGGACGCGAAGCGGCGGCCGATCGTGCCGGCGTGGCTGCGCTCGCGCGCCGAGCTGCGCGACGCCGCCCGCTGGACGGTCGGGCACCTGTTCCACGCCGGCGCCTACCACCTCACCCGCTCCCCGAAGTACGCCGGCAAGCTCGCGTGGCGGGCACCGCGCGGCGCGGGTCGGCTGCTGACCGGGTGGGGCCGCTGGCTGTTCGACCTCCAGGGCGAGCACGTCCGCCAGCTCATGGCCGACAAGGGCGACGCGGAGATGTACCTCAAGGCGTCCAAGCTGCGCGACCAGCGCGTCAGGTGGCGGGGCTTCGTCACCGCCGCCGTCGTCCTCGGCGTGCTCCCGGCGCTGGGTATCGCCTACGCGCTCGCCCCGGCGGGTGCCCGCTACGCCACCCTCGCCGCCCTCCTCGCGGCCCTCGGCGCGCTCGGACGGCCGGCGGACAAGCCGCTGCTCGACACCGCCGTCATGGTGCCCAAGGTGCAGAAGCTGACCTCGGATGTGGTGGTTCGGGCGTTGGGCAACCTCGGCATCACCGGCATCAACCAGGCGCTGTCCAAGGGAGACCGGGGCAAGGACTGGTTCCCCGCCCCGATCACCCGTGACGGCCCCGGCTGGCGCGCCGATGTGGAGCTGCCGAACGGCGTCACCGCCACCGAGGTCATCGAGAAGCGCGAGAAGCTGGCCGCCGGCCTCAGCCGCCCCCTCGGCTGTGTGTGGCCCGAGGGGCAGCCGGAGGTGCACCCCGGCCGGCTCGTGCTGTGGGTGGGCGATCAGGACATGTCCAAGGCCCGCAAGCCCGTGTGGCCGCTGCTCAAGGGCGGCACCGTGGACCTGTTCCGGCCGCAGCCGTTCGGCACCGACCCGCGCGGCCGGTGGGTCGAGCTGACCCTGATGTTCATGGCGATGGTCATCGGCTCCATCCCCCGCATGGGCAAGACGTTCACGCTGCGGGAGGTACTGCTCATCGCCGCGCTCGACCCGCGTGCGGAGATCCACGCCTACGACCTCAAGGGCACCGGCGACCTGTCCGCCCTGGAGCAGGTCACCCACCGCTACCGCGCCGGTGAGGAGGACGAGGACATCGAGTACGCGGTGGCCGGCATGCGGGAGCTGCGCGAGGAACTGCGCCGCCGCGCCAAGGTGATCCGCGACCTCCCCCGCGACCTCTGCCCGGAAAACAAGGTCACCCCCGAGCTGGCGTCCAAGAAGAGCTTGGGTCTGCACCCGCTGGTCATCGGGGTGGACGAGTGCCAGAAGTGGTTCGAGCACCCCGAGTACGGCAAGGAACTGGAAGCCATCAGCACCGACCTTGTCAAGCGCGGGCCAGCGCTGGGCATCATCCCCGTCTTCGCCACCCAGCGGCCGGACGCCAAGAGCCTGCCCACCGACATCAGCGCGAACGCGTCGACCCGGTTCTGCCTCAAGGTGATGGGGCAGACCGAGAACGACATGGTGCTGGGCACCTCGCAGTACAAGCAGGGCATCCGGGCGACGATGTTCGCCTGGACGGACAAGGGCACCGGCTACTTCGTCGGCGAGGGCGCCGACGCGAGGATCACCACCACCGTCAACATCGACGGCCCCCTGGCCGAGCGGATCGCCGCCCGCGCCCGCGCCGCCCGGGAGGCCGCCGGACGGCTCACCGGGCACGCCCTCGGCGAGCAGCCCGCCACCGCCCCGGCGCTGTCGTTCCACCTGCTGGAGGACATCGCCGCCGTGGTGCCGGCCAGTGAGGCCAAGGTGTGGTGCCGCACCGTCGCGGCCCGGCTGGCCGAGCTGCGGCCCGAGGTCTACGACGGGTGGGACGCCGAGCGGGTCACGGTCGCGCTCAAGCCGTTCGGGGTGAAGGTCGGGCAGACGTGGGGCACCGACCCGGACACCGGCAAGGGCGCGAACCGGGGCGGCTTCGAACGCGCTGCGATCATCGCCGCCATCGCGGAGCGTAACCGGAAGCGGGACGCGAGCTGACCCCGGATTGGTCCTAGGTCTAGGAGCAGGCACCTCCTAGACCTAGGACCGCCCCTAGGAACCAATCCGAACCCTGATCAGGACGCTAGGAATCTAGCGGCCTCCCCCGACCACACCCGAAAACCGGCCCTGGAGGCTGTCATGACCCCCCGCGACCTGCTAGCCGCCGCACCCTGCCTCACCATCCTCCTGCTCACGCTCGGTTACCTCGCACTCTGCGTGGTCGACCCGTTCGGACGCTGCCGCACCTGCCACGGCACCGGCCGCAAGCGCTCCCCGCTCAACCGCGCCGGCCGGGAATGCCGCCGCTGCGCCGGCACCGGCCTGCGGCTGCGCGTCGGCCGGCACGCCATCAACCACATCAAGGACGAGTACCAGGCGGCCAAGCGATGACCCGCCCCGAGCACACCGACTGGTGCGGACGCGACCACCGCTGCGGCCTCGGCGAGCACCGATCCCCAGAGATCGTGGTCGACCTGCCCGGCCGCGCCCGCGCCGTCCTCGTGCGCGTCCGTACCGATTCCGGGCGGGAGCACGCCGAGGTACGGCTCAGGGTCGCTCTCGCCTCCCGCGAGGTGGCCGCCCGCCGCCAGTTGGTGGGGCTGCTCGGCGACGTGCGCCAAGCCGTCACCCGCGCCGCCATCGCCGCCCGTCCCCGCCCGACACGGTGACCCGATGGCCACCCGGTGGCTCGCCGCGTCCACGGTGCTCGGCCGATCGGTGACCGACGCCGAGCCGTACCCGCACATCTGCGGCCGGCTGCTTCCCGCCGACCACGCCCTCAACGGGCGGCCCGTGCTGCTGCAACGCCGTGACTGCGCCGCCTGCGCCCACGGCCGGCACGAACGCCGCCGACCCGATCACGCCCCCGACACCTCGCCCGCTCCGATGGAGAGGACCGGCACCATGTCGGACAACCCGCTGTTGACCGCCGCCCTCGGCCACGCCGAACGCGGCTGGCACGTCTTCCCGCTGCGCCCCGACGACAAGCGACCCGCCTTCCCCGACCACACCGCCGACGACTGCATCGGCCGCGACCCACGCTGCCGTACGGGGCACGTCGGGTGGGAGGCCCGCGCCACCACCGACCCCGACCGCATCCGCCGGGCATGGACCGCCCGCCCGTACGGCATCGGGCTGGCGTGCGGGCCGTCCCGCCTCGTGGTGGTCGACCTCGACAGGCCGAAGGACGGCAGCGCCGGCCCGACCGGGCTGGACACCCTCACCACCCTCGCTCGGCAGCACGGGGCCGGCATCGACGCCACCTACACCGTGACCACCGGGCGCGGCGGCACCCACCTGTACTACCGGCACCCCGAGGCCGGGCCGGCGTTACGCAACACCGCCGGCACGCTCGGGCCGATGGTCGACACGCGCGGCCAGGGGGGATACGTCGTCGCCGCCGGTTCCACGGTCGCCGGTCGGCCCTACACCGTCGATCTAGATACCGACCCCGCTCCGCTGCCCGCCTGGCTCGCCGCGCTGCTCGCCCCGGCCCCACTGCCGCCGCAACGGCCGGTGGTGGTCGACCTCGGCACCGGACGGGCCGGCGGGTACGTACAGGCCGCCGTCGCCCGCGAGATCGACCGGGTCACCACCGCCGCCAACGGCGAACGCAACCGGGCGCTGTACATCGCCGCCGTGGCCCTCGGCCAACTCGTGGCCGGTGGGGCGCTCGGCGAGGACGACGCCCAAAGCGTGCTGGAACAGGCAGGCGTGACGGCCGGGCTGCGCACCGCCGAGGCGTACCGCACCGTCCGATCCGGCCTCACCGCCGGCAGCATGCGGCCCCGGACGGTGGCCGCATGAGTCGCCGCCTGCGGCTGCTGGACCTGTTCTGCTGCGCGGGCGGCGCGTCGGCCGGCTACTACGCCGCTGGCTTCGACGTGGTGGGCGTGGACATCCGACCGCAGCCGCACTACCCGTTCCCCTTCATCCAGGCCGACGCGCTCACCGTGGACCTGGCCGGCTTCGACGTGATCGCCGCGTCGCCGCCGTGCCAGCGGTTCAGCGCCGCCACTCCCGCGCACCGCCGCGATGAGCACCCCGACCTGATCGAGCCGACCCGCGAACGGTTGCGGGCAGCGGTGGCCGAGCCGGGCGGGCCGTGGGCGTACGTCATCGAGAACGTGCCCGGAGCACCCCTGCTCGACCCGATCACCATCTGCGGCGACAGCCTGCGCCTCGGGGTGCGCCGGCACCGCCTGTTCGAATCGAACGTGCCGCTGGTCGGCACGCCCTGCTGGCACGACCGGCAAACGCCACCCGTGCCCGTGTACGGCAGCTACGGCCAGCGCGCGGGACGAAAGCCCATCGTCGATGGCGAAGCGTCACCGAACACCGACGCCGCCCGCGCCGCGATGGGCATCGACTGGATGCCCTGGCCCAACCTCACCCAGGCCATCCCACCCGCCTACACCCACTGGATCGGCGTGCAACTCATGCGCCACCGCGCCGCCGACGCCACCCGACGACGGATGCCACCTGGCCGTGACGCATCCACCGCGGCGGCCGATGACGGATGCCCTGCGGACTCCGTGACGCAACCCGGGCGCCGGACGGCGAGCGTCGATGACGGAAGCCGCCTGGCCGTCGTCCCCGCCGCTGACGTAACCCCGCCGGCCGGGTTGCGTCACTGCCACTGCGGCAAGCCGCTACGCCGCCCCGCCACCGGCCGGTGGCCGCGCCACTGCTCCCACGCCTGCCGCCAAGCCGCCTACCGCAACCGCACCACCGCACAGAACGGAGAGGCCGCATGACGCCTGCCCGCCTGCACCTCGTAACCACCGACGACCCGCACGACACCGACGCACCACCGGCCAGCGGCGGCCCGCTGTGGGATGTTCCAGTGCCCCTGACCGGGGCCGCCACCGCAACCCCACCGTTCCCCCTCGATGTGTTCCCGCGCTGGCTCGGCGACATGGCCACCGGCGTCGCCCGGTTCACCGCCACCGACCCGGCCATGGCCGGCACCCTCGCCGTCGCCGTGCTGTCCGCATGCGCGGGCGGGCGGCTGGAAGTCGAGCCGGTGCCCGGATGGCGGGAGCCGGTGAACATCTTCGCCGCCGTCATCGCCGGCCCCGGCGAACGCAAGAGCCCCGTTCACCGGGCGATGACCGCACCACTGTTCGCCGCGCAGTCCACGCTGTCCGAGGCGATGCGCCCGAGGATCGCCGAGGCCGCCGCGCTGCGCGACATCGCCGACCGGCAGGCCGAACAGGCCAAGGCCCAAGCCGCGAAAGCCACCGACCCCGGCAAGCGCGACGAGGCGGCGGCCGAGGCGGTGGCCGCCGCCATCGCCGCCGAGGCCATCACCGTGCCCGGCCTGCCCCGCCTGATCGTGGACGACGCCACCCCCGAAGCCCTGATAGGGCTGATGGCCGCCAACGGCGGACGCATGGCGATCATCAGCGATGAGGGCGGCATCTTCGACACCCTCGCCGGCCGCTACTCCGGCGCACCCAACCTCGACCCCTACCTCAAGGGCCACGCGGGCCAGCCGATGAGCAACGAACGGCAGACCCGCGAAGGCGCGTCGATCGACAAGCCCGCGCTGACCGTGTGCGTGATGGCGCAACCGGTGGTGCTGCGCCAGTTCGGCGGTAACGCCGGCCTCGCCGGCCGAGGACTGCCAGCCCGATTCCTGTTCGCGCTGCCCGCCTCGATGGCCGGCTACCGACCCGTGGACACGCCCCCGGTGCCCGAGCAGGTGACCGCCGGCTACCGGCACCGCGTGCACGACCTGGCCGCCACCTTCGCCGAGTGGGAAGACCCCGCCGTCGTCACGCTGACCGAGGACGCCGGCAAAGTCCGGCGGGCCGCCGCCGAGCAGGTGGAAGCCGAGCTACGCCCCGGCGGCAACCTGCACGACATGCGGGAATGGGGCAACAAACTGGCCGGCGCAACGCTGCGGCTGGCCGGGCTGCTGCACGTCGCCCACCACCCCGCCGACGCATGGCGACGCCCCATCGACGCCGACCGCATGGCCGACGCCGTACGCCTGGCCGAGTTCTTCGCCGCCCACTACCGGGCCGCCGCCGCCACCATCACCGCCGACGCCACCACCGAAACCGCCCGCCGCGTCCTCGCGGTCGTCACCGCCAAGGGCATGAGCACCTTCACCCGCCGGGAGCTGCACCGCCGCTGCCACCGGCAACTACCCCGCGCCGCCGACGTCACCGCCGTCCTGGACGTGCTCACCGCCCACGGCTGGATCCGCGCCACCGAGGCCGGCGGCTACGAAGTTCACCCCCGCGCCAACGACCTCACTACCGGCGGGGGCGGTGACAGCGGTGACACGGTGACAACCCCGCCCGTCGGGAGCATTTCAGCAGCTCAGAGCACCTGAACTGCTGTCACCACCCCTCGGTGACAGGGCGGTGACAGCGGTGACACGCCCCGCCGGCTGTCACCGCTGTCACCACCTGTCACCACCGCCCGGTGACAGCACCAAACCCCTTCTCACCAGCGCAAACAGCCGTCGACCACCCGACTGTCACCGTGTCACCGCCCCTGGCCCCGCCGCCCGGCACCGACGCCCGCCAGGTCGCTTCCGTCACGGCATCCCGCCGCCGGCGGGCTTCCGACACCGCCCGCTGAGAGCCACGGATACAGATCGGCCCTATGCCTTACAGCGACCCATCCGCGATCACGCGTCTACGGCGCCCTCAGCGGGCCGATCTACGCCGTTCTCCCGCGCTGCCAGACCGGCCCTCCACACGCGACCCGCACCGACTGAAAGGCGCTCACCGTGCGAATCAGGCTGCACGGCACACCCGCTGAAACAGCCGCAGCGCTCGCCGCATCGCCAGAGTGCTGCACATCCAGCAGGTCAGCCGGCCCTACCCCGACCGCCGACCCCCCGCTGTTCCAGCGCATCTACCTCCACGCCACCCCGAGAGAGGACACCAGCCCATGACGACCGCCCGCCGCACCCCCACCGGGAACCTGCTCACCCTCGCCGAAGTCCTGGACGAACTACGCGTACCCCGCTCGACCTTCTTCCGCTGGAAGGCCACCGGCCGCGCCCCCCGAACCATCAAGTACCCCAACGGCAGCCTGTATGTCCGCCGCCGCGACCTGGACCACTGGCTCAACGACCATGAAGAGGCAGCATGAGCACCTACGACGTGCGGGTCTACAGCATCCAGAAACGCCAGCTCACCAAGGGTTTCTCATACGGCGTGCGCTGGAAGGTGGCCGGCAGGCCGTTCCGCGACACCTTCGCCACACGAGCGCTGGCCGAGAGCTTCCGGTCAAAGCTGGTGGTGTCTCAGCGGGAAGGCGTCGCGTTCGATGAGGCGAGCGGCCTACCGGAGCCGATGGCGCGCGCGCTCAACGCCCGTTCGTGGTACGAGCACGCGGTGGCCTACGTCGACATGAAGTGGCCGCGCGCGTCGGCGAAGCACCGCAAGGGCATCGCCGAGACGCTGGCCACGGTCACCCCGGCGCTGCTGGCGACGGAGCGGGGCGCACCCAGCGACAAGGCGCTACGCGCCGTGCTCTACGGGTGGGCGTTCAACAAGACACGCCGTGATGCGGGAGAGCCACCCGCTCATCTCGCCCCCGCCGCGCGCTGGCTCAAGGCCAACACCGTCGACCTGGCCGCGCTCACTGATGCCGCGTTGGTCCGCAAGGCTCTCGACACGCTGGCCCTACGGATGGACGGCGCTCCCGCGTCGCCCAGCACGATCGCCCGCAAGCGAGCCGTCTTCTCGGGTGTACTCAAGTACGCCGTCGAGCTGCGGCTACTCGATGCTCACCCGATGTCTCTCGTGAGCTGGACCGCGCCGAAGATGGCCGACGAGATCGACCGGGGATCGGTGGTCAATCCTGATCAGGCACGCGCACTGCTCGCCGAGGTAGGGCGGGCTGTACCCGAGCTGGAGGCGTTCTTCGGATGCATGTACTACGCCGCGCTGCGCCCCGAAGAGGTGCTTCACCTGCGCGAGGACGAGTACGAGCGGCCCGCCCAGCGTGGGGGGTGGGGCGTGCTGCACCTGACCGGCTCAACGGTTGCCGTCGGGCGAGGCTGGGGCGACGGCGACGACACCGCCGAGGATCGCGGGTTAAAGCACCGGGCGAAGTCGGCCACGCGGGATGTGCCCGTACCGCCGCCGCTCGTGCGGCTGCTCGACCGCCATGTCAAGGAGTATCCGCCCGGATCGAACGGCAAACTGTTCGTTACCCGGCGCGGCCCCGGTGGCCGGTACGTGCCCACGGCTGGCCAGCCGATCCCGAACAACACGTACGGGAAGGCGTGGCGCGACGCGCGGGCAAGGGTGCTCACGCCGGCACAGCAGCGCTCGCCCCTGGCCCGGCGTCCGTACGACCTGCGACACGCCGCCGTGTCGCTGTGGCTCAATGCCGGGGTGCCGGCTACCCAGGTCGCGGAGTGGGCAGGGCACAGCGTGCACGTCCTCATGCGGGTCTACGCGAAGTGCGTCTACGGCCAGGAGGAAGCCGCCCGCCGCCGCGTGGAGGCGGCGCTCGGCCTGCCGCCGGCCTCTGACGCAACCCCGCCGGCTGCTGACGAATCCACCGCGGCGGCGGCCGGCTGAGCGCCTGACGCAAACCCGCCTGGCGGCTTCCGTCACCCGATGATCTCGGTGACACGCATGTGACACAGCCAGCGAGATCGAGCGGGCTGGAGCGGGACTGAGTGGGACTCACAGAAGAGGCCCCTGACCGGCGTTCTCGCTGGTCAGGGGCCTCTTTGTACACCTGGTGGCGGGTAGAGGATTCGAACCTCTGTAGCTTTCGCGACGGATTTACAGTCCGCTCCCATTGGCCGCTCGGGCAACCCGCCAGGGCGTACCGCCACGCCGTGGCGCGGCAGCGAAGCAAGGATAGCGGCATCCCCGGGCTCCGCCGCAACCGGGTACCGTCAGGGTGTCGTACCCCTGGGCATCCAGGGGCAAAGGATCACAAACTCGCCGGACAGCAGGAGCATGAGCATGGCAGCGAACCCGTCGTTCGACATCGTGAGCAAGGTCGACCGCCAGGAGGTCGACAACGCCCTCCGCCAGGCGGAGAAGGAGCTCGCGACGCGGTTCGACTTTCGGGGCACCGGTGCGGAGATCTCCTGGTCGGGTGAGGAGGCGATCAGCCTCCAGGCCGAGACGGAGGAGCGCGTACGGGCGGCGCTGGAAGTGTTCAAGGAGAAGCTGGTCAAGCGCAACATCTCGATGAAGTCACTGGACGCGGGCGACCCGCGCGCCTCGGGCAAGGTCTTCAAGATCGACGCCAAGGTGGTGCAGGGCATCAACCAGGAGAAGGCCAAGGCGATCAGCAAGAAGATCCGCGACGAGGGCCCGAAGGGCGTCCAGGCCCAGATCCAGGGCGACCAGCTGCGGGTGACCGGCAAGAAGAAGGACGATCTCCAGGCCGTCATCACCCTGCTCAAGAGCGAGGACTTCGGCGTCGCCCTCCAGTTCACCAACTACCGCTGAGCTGGGGCCGGGCCCGGGGGTTCCCTAACTACCGCTGAAACGAGCGCCGAGCCGGCGCCTTCACCGACTATCGCTGAGGACTCAGCCGGGCCCGCGCCGCCCCGAAGCCATGAGAGCTGCGTGACGGCGGGGCCCGCCGCTGAGGCACCTGTCCGGCGGCTCAGCCGGGTGCCTGGCGGCTCAGGTGCTCCCAGGCGCGGTATTCCGCCACTCTCGCCTGCTCCATCTGCTGCACGATGTCGTACGAGTTGCTGCCGACGATCAGGCGCAGGGGCGGGTCGGGTAGCTCGGCCAGGGCCATGATGACCGGTGCGGCGGTGTCGGGTGCGGGGCCAGCGTCGTCGCCCCAGAGTTCGGCAAGTTTGGCGCGCAGCGGGGCGTACGCCGGGTCCGGCTCGGTTGCCGTGGTGCCCACTGTGTAGAGGCCGGTGTCGTAGCCGCCGGGCTGCACGATGGTGACCTTGATGCCGAAGGGTGCGAGCTCCATCGCGACGGACTGGCTGAGCGCGTCGAGCGCCGCCTTGCCGGCCGCGTAGCAGCCGACGGAGGCCACGCCGCCGCCGCTGCCCATGGAGGTGACCTGGAGCAGGCGGCCGGTGCCCTGGGCGCGCAGGTGTGGGATGACGGCCTGGGTGACCCAGACGGCGCCGAAGAAGTTGACGTCGAAGTGCCGCCGAATCTGCTCCTCGCTGGCCTCTTCGAGCATGCCGAGCAGCAGGCCACCGGCGTTGTTGAGCACGATGTCGAGCCGGCCGAACGCCGCTGCCGCGCGCTCCACCGCGTCGGTGACGGCGGCGCGGTCGGCCACGTCGAGCGGCAGGGTGACCAGGGTGTCCGGGTAGCGCTCGGTCAGCTCGGCGAGCGGGCCGAGGTCGCGCGCCGCGCCGACGACGCGCTCTCCGGCGGCCAGGGCCGCCTCGGTGACCGCGCGGCCGAGTCCACGGGTCGCCCCGGTGATGAACCACACGCGGGATTGGGCAGTCACGATCATTCCTCGATCCTCAGATGAGACGAGACGGGCCGTCTCGACATGATCCCAGACTGGCACACCGGCAGGTCGAACGACAAGGCAGCACAAGCCTCCGCGCGCTACGTCCCTACGGGTCGGGCCACGGCGGCGTCGATCCACTGCCGGTCGCCGGTAGCGACCCGCGAGACGAGCACCGGGTCAGCGGTTGAAGATCAGCAGCAGCACCACGGTCAGGATGGCGCTGATCAGAATCGAGCCGAGGCAGCCGATCCGGTTGGTGAAGAAGAGGAACATCCGGTCGGCGTACCCAGGATGATGCTGGTCAGACCGGGACGGGCTGCTGTTCGGTGCGTACGGCGGCGGCTTCCGCGCGGGCGATGGGGCCGGCGGGCAGGGCGGCGACCCCGGCCCCGACGGCGACCGCGGCCCCGGCGAAGAGGAAGGCCCAGGGCACGCCACCGTGGTCGACGATCAGGCCGGCGACCGCGCCGCCGACGGCGCTGGCACCGACCGACATGGTCACCACCCAGGTGTACGCCTCGTTCATCATGGCGGTCGGCGAGATCCGCCCGACCAGGGTGTTCTCCAGGATCAGCGCGGGCGCGATGGTGGCCCCGCCGATCACCAGGGCGACACCGAGCGCGGCCGGGGTGGGCATCACGGCGAAGATGGCGAAGGTGCCCGCCAGCGCGGCGAGCAGCCAGGCGAACTGGCGGGTCATGTTGCGAGCCGGTCGCCGCGTGCCGAACCAGACGCCACCGATCGCGCTGCCGACGCCCCAGACGGCCAGGAGTACGCCGGCGAGGCTGTCCGGGTCGTCCGGGGTGTAGCGGGTGGCGAAGGCTGGGACGGTCACCCCGGCCGCCCCGAAGGCGATGCCGATGCCGGCCACGCAGAGCAGCAGCGCCGGGAAGCCACCGACCCGGAGCGGGCCCAGCCCGCGCGCGTGGTGTTCGCGGGCGTGCGGCTGCCGGCCGCGCATCGCCTGGCCGAGGGCCACCGCGACGGTGCCGGCCAGGGTCACCACCGCCGCACCGATGAGCGCCGCGCTGGCGTCGGCGACCAGGACGAAGCCGGCCACCAGCAGTGGACCGAGCACGAAGACGAGTTCGAACAGGGTGGTCTCGGCGGCGAGCGCGGTGTTGCGCAGGTGGTACCGGCCGGAGGCGAGGCTGGTCAGGTCGTGCCAGGCACCCCGGATCGCGGCGGTCATCGGCGGGTACGACCCACCGGCCAACGCGGCGGCCAGCATGACCACGGCGAAGGGTGCGGAGTCGGAGCGGGCCGCCCAGAGCAGGCCGACCAGGGCCAGCGGGTGGGCGACCGCGGTGGCGAGCAGCACCGGGGTGGGGCCGATCCGGTCGGCGATCCGGCCGGCCACCGGGCTGAGCGCGGCACCGGAGAGGGCGTACGCGGCACCGGCCAGGGCGGCCAGCGAGTACCGCCCGGTGACCTGCTCGATGACGAGCAGCAACGCCAGCGGCGTCATGCCGATGCCGAGCCGGCCGATGATGCCGGTGACCAGCAGTGTCGGAGCGCCAGGGAGCTGCCAGACGGCCAGGTAAGGGCGCAGCCCAGCCACGACCGACCTCCAGGAATGTAATGAGTGAGACCCGTTTAGACCCTAACTCATCAGATTTGTTTCCTCGGGCCCGCTACCGCCCGGCACCGCGCTGTGCGCTGCGTCGCGTCCGCCACTGAGCTGGGCAAACTATTTACTGATGGCGGCCAGCGTGAGGTCCACGAGCTGGTCGGCGTACTCCTCGGTGAGCGGCCCGGTGCGCAGCAGCCACCGGTGGTAGACCGGGCCGAAGAGCAACTCGACCGCCTGGTCGAGATCGACATCGGTACGCACCTGCCCGGCGCGCTGACCGGCGCGGAGGCGATCCCGGACCGCAGCCAGCTGGGGCCTCAGCAGCCGGTCGCGGACCTGCACGGCGAGTTCGTCGTCGGCGAGCGTCTCGATGGTCAACGCGCGGGTGCTCGCAGACAACTTCGGGTCGGCGAATTCCGCGACGGTGCCCCGCAGGACGGTACGCAGGTCGGCCCGCAGGTCGCCGGTGTCCGGCAGGACCATGCCGCCGGCAGCGACGGCTTCCACGAGTGCGTCCAGGATCACCCCTCCCTTACCGCGCCACCAGCGGTAGATGGTCTGTTTGCCCACTCCGGCGCGGGCGGCGATCGCCTCGACGGTCAGCTCGGTGTAGCCGGCCTCGGTGAGCAGGTCGAGGGCAGCGTCGAGGATCGCGCGGCGGGCGCGTTCGTTGCGGCGGCTGGGATCGGGTGTCGGCACGGGATCACTATATCGCCACGAGACAATACGTCTCGTCTTGACCTTCGCGCAGCCAGGGCGGCGCTGACCGCGCCGCTGATCTGATCGAGGCCGAGTTGCCCGACGCCGGCTCGCGATGAGGTGACGAACCGCCGCAGGTGACGAACCGTACAAAACGCCGCCCGGACCGGTGATGAACCGGTCCGGGCGGCGCAAGGGGTTGGTGCGAGGTCAGCGCTGGAAGCGGACCGGGCCCTGCTGGGCGGCCAACTGCTCCAGCCGGGCCACCCGCTGCTCCATCGGCGGGTGCGTGGCGAAGAGCGCGGCCACTCCGCCGCCCTTGAACGGGTTGGCGATCATCAGGTGGGCGGTGCTGGTGAGCTGCCCCTCGGCCGGCAGCGGCCGACGCTGGGCACCCATATGGATCTTCCGCAGAGCGCTGGCCAGGGCCAGCGGGTCACGGGTCAGCTCGGCGCCGGAGGCGTCCGCCTGGAACTCCCGGCTCCGGCTGATCGCCAGCTGGATGACGGACGCGGCGATCGGGCCCAGGATGATGGTGAGCAGCAGCACCAGCGGGTTCGGGCCGTCCTCGTCGTTGCCGCCCAGCGGAATGAACAGGGCCAGGTTCGCGATCATCGTGATGATGCCGGCCAGACCCGCCGCCACGCTGGAGATGAGGATGTCCCGGTTGTAGACGTGCGACAGCTCGTGCCCGATGACGCCCCGCAACTCACGGTAGTCGAGCAGCTCGACGATCCCCTGCGTCACGCAGACCGCCGCGTGCTGCGGGTTGCGGCCGGTGGCGAACGCGTTGGGCTGAGCGGTCGGGCTGATGTAGAGGCGCGGCATCGGCTGCCGGGCTTCGGCGGCCAACTCCCGCACCATGTGGTACAGCTCGGGGAACTGTGCCTCGCTTACCGGTTGCGCCCGCATCGAGCGCAGTGCCAGCTTGTCGGAGTAGAAGTAGGTGACGCCGTTCATCACCAGCGACACGAGTACGGCGATGACCAGTCCGCCACTGCCACCGAACCAGTAGCCCACCGCCAGGATCAACGAGGTGAGCAGGCCGAGCAGTGCGGCGGTCTTGAGACGGTTGTGGTGCACGAATCACTCCTTCGGTGCACGGATGCCGGGATCCGCTGACCGGTACAACACACCGGTACCCGTCAACCATCCGTCTCATGACTGAGAGTTACCTGAGTGACAGTGACTCAACTTCCGGCGGGCGCTCAGCTACCTACCGGCGGCCCCCAGCTTCCGGCGGGCGCTCAGCTTCCGGCGAGGTCGAGCACCAACTGCGGAGCGAAGCCGACGATCAGGGCGACCAGGGTGGCCACCGCCAGCGCCCCGGCCACCACGCGGCCCGGCCGGGCGAGCGGGGCCACGGCGTCGCCGGTCGGCGCGTACAGCAGCGCGGCGAAACGCAGGTAGTAGGCCAGACCGATCACCGCGTTCACCGCCACCACCAGGGCCAGCCAGCCGGCCCCGCCGTCGAGCAGCGACCGGACCACCGTCACCTTGGCGAAGAGCCCGGCCAGGGCGGGCGGTAGACCGGCCAACCCGACAAGCGCGAACGCCAGCGCGGCACCGATCCAGGGCTGCCGGCGGGCGGCCCCCCGCAGGTCGTCCAGGCGACCGCCGTCCGCGCCCGCCGGGCGCAGGGCCACCACACCGGCGAAGGCCGCCAACTCCAGCAGCACGAAGAAGACGGCGTACGCCAGAGCTGCGGCGTACACGCCGGAACGGGCGTCGGCGTCGGCAAGCGCCAGGGCACCGAGCGGGGCGAGGATGTAGCCGGCCTGGGCCACCGATGACCAGGCCAGCAGCCGGACGGTACGCCGCTGGCGCAGCGCCACCAGGTTGCCCACGGTCATGGTCAGCGCGGCGACCAGAGCCAGGATCGGCCCGGTCACGCCCTGGGGCAGCGCGTACTGCACCACCGCGAGCAGGGCGACCACCCCGCCGAACTTCGACGCGGTCGACAGGTACGCGGCCACCGGCAGCGGTGCGCCGTCGTAGGTGGCCGGCGCCCAGGCATGGAACGGCACCGCCGCCACCTTGAACGCCAGCCCGGCCACCAGCAGGGTCACCGCCACCCCGGTCAGCGGCAGGTCGAGCAGGTCCGAGCGGTCGGCCAGCGCCACCCCCAACCTGTTGAGGTGCAGCGCACCGGTGCTCGCGTAGAGCAGCGCGGCACCGAGCAGGGTGATCGTGGTGGCGATCACGCTCACCACGAAGAAGGTGAGCGCCGCCTCGGCGCTGGCCAGGCTGCCCCGGCGGAGCCCGACCAGGATGTAGAGCGGCAGGGTGAGGGTCTCCACCGCCACGATCAGGGTGATCAGGTCGCCGGCCGCGCCGAGCACCACGCCGCCGGTCATCGAGCAGGCGAGCAGGAAGCAGTACTCTCCCACCGGGGTCGCGCCGGACCGCAGCAGCGGCCCGGAGAGCGCGAGCACGCCCAGCACCAGCAGCGGCACCAGCGCGGCGACAAGCGCCGCCCGGCCACCGAACAGGTACGAGCAGTCGGTGCCGACGCAGAAGGTACGCCGCTCGCCGGCCGCGCCGACCGCCACCGCGCCGATCGCGGTGGCGACCGCACCGGTGACCGCCGCGAACACGGTCGCCGCCGGCCGGGCCAGCAGCAGGTCGACCAGGAGCACCAACACCGCCGTCCCGGCGGCCAGGTACGCCGGCAGCAGCGCCACGTTGTCGACGCTCTGCGCCACCATGCTCACGCCCACCTTCCGTCGGCGGTCCCGGTCATCGCAGCACCTCCACCAGGGCGGCCACCGGTGCCTCGGCCACGCCCAGCACCAGGGTCGGCGCCAGCCCGACGGCCAGCGCCAGCAACACCAGCGGCGCCCAGGCGACCAACTCCGCACCGGCCAGCCCCGATCCGGGTCGGGCGACGACGGGACCGGCCGACTCGACTCCCGGCCCGGCAACGGCAGGCTGCGGGCCGGTGGCTGCCGGGGCCGCCGCCGGTTCCCGCCGCAACGCCGCGACGGCCGCGCTCGGCCGGCCGTGGGTCACCCGCCGCAGCAACCGCAGCAGGTACGCGGCCGTCAGCGCCCCGCCGAGCGCGGCCAGCACCGCAAGCGTGGTCCAGAGGGCCCCGCCCACCTCGACGGCGGCGACCACGGCGAACGCCTCACCCCAGAAGCCGGCCAGTCCTGGCAGGCCCAGCGAGGCGACCGCCGCGAAGGCGAGCAGCCCGGAGAGCCGGGGTGCGGTCTCCCGCAACCCGGACAGCTCGCGCAGCGCCCCGGTGTGGGTCCGGTCCTTGATCGCGCCGGCCAGGAAGAAGAGCAGGCCGGTGATGATGCCGTGCGCGACGTTGCCGATCAGCGCCGCCTGGATGCCGGTGGTGGTGAGCGTGGCGATCCCGAGCAGCACGAAGCCCATGTGCCCCACGCTGGAGTACGCGATAAGCCGTTTCAGCTCGGTCTGTGCCAGGCAGACCAGCGAGCCGACCAGGATGGCCGCGACGGCGAGCACGCCGAGCACCGGCGCCGCCCAGCGGGCACCTTCGGGGGCCACCCCGACGGCGACCCGGATCAAGCCGTACGTGCCCATCTTGAGCAGCACCCCGGCGAGCAGCACGCTGCCGACGGTGGGTGCCTGGGTGTGCGCGTCCGGCAGCCAGGAATGCAGCGGCCAGAGCGGGCTCTTCACCGCGAAGGCCAGCGCGAGCAGCGTGAACGCGACAAGTTGGGTGCTGCGGGACAGCCCGGTGCCACCGGTGAGCGCGACGATGTCGGCGGTGCCTGCGGCGGCCACCACGACGTAGACCCCGACCAGCAGCAGCACCGACCCGAAGAGGGTGTAGAGGGCGAACTTCCGCCCGGCCCGGCGGCGCGCCGCCACCGCCGCCGGATCGGTGCCGTCGCCGCCCCAGCCGACGATGATCGCGTACATCGGCAGCAGGACGACCTCGAAGAAGAGGAAGAAGAGGACCAGGTCCAGGGCGAGGAAGGTGCCGAGGATGCCGACCTCGACCACCAGCAGCAGCGCCACCAGCGCCCGCCCGCTGCCGCCGGCCGGCACCCGCCAGAGGCTGTAGCCGCAGCAGAGCAACGTGAGCAGGGCGGTCAGCACCACCAGGGGCCAGGAGATGCCGTCCACCCCGAGGTGGAACCGCAGGTCCAGCCCCGGCACCCAGGGCAGGTCGAGCGCGTGCCAGGGCCGTACGGCCGGCGGGGTCGGCCGGTAGGCCGTCCAGGAGCCGGCCCGGTCAACGACCAGCGCGAGCGCCGCGACGAGGGTAAGCGCGGCGGCGATCGTACCCACCAGCCGGGCGGCCCGGTCGCGTGGCGTGGCCGCCACCGCGAGCGCACCGAGGGCCGGCACCGCGAGTACCGCGACCAGCAGGAACTGCCCGAGACTCATGCCGCCCCTCCGGTCCTGCGCGCTGCCGGTCTGCCGAGGCTCATGCGGTGACTCCGATTGCGCGGTACCGCCCGGTCGAAGCTCATGCGGTGACTCCGATTGCGCGCTGCCACCCGGTCGAGGCTCATGCGGTGACTCCGATTGCGCGGTACCGCCCGGTCCAGGCTCATGCGGTGGCTCCGATCAGGACGGCGGCCAGCCCGATCAGCAGCACACCGGCGAGCAGCGCGGCGGCGGCGCGGGGCAGCGCCGCCCGGTGCAGGGCGCCGAGCCCACCACCGAGGGCGCGGGCACCCCGCCCGGTCCCGGTGACCGCCCCGTCCACCACCCGCTCGTCGGCCACCCGCGCCGCCCGCCCGAGCGCGCTCGTCGGGCGTACCACCAGGGCGTGCTGGACGTCGTCGAGGCGGAACGCGCGGGCGAAGACCGGCCGCAGCGGACCCAGCGCCGCCGCCGGATCGGCGGCGGTGTCCCGCCGCCAGCCGGCCCAGGCCAGTGCGGCACCGAGCAGCAGCAGCGCCAGCGGTAGCAGCATCAGCGGCCCGATGTGCATCCCCAGCTCACCGGGACCATTCGACACCAGCCGATCGGTGAAGGCGGGCCAGAACCCGGCCAGGCCGAGCAGCGCGGCCGGGACGGCCAGCAGCAGCACCGGCCAGCGCAACACCGCCGGCGGGTCGTGCGGCTCGACCAACGGATCGCGGGCGGTGCCGAAGAAGGTACGCAGCAGCAGCCGGGTGGCGTACCAGGCGGTGACGGCGACCCCGACCAGGCCGGCGAGGAACACCAGCCAGCCGACCCAGACCGGGGCCGGACCGCCGCCGTGCAGCGCCTCCTCGGCGGCGGCGAGCACGCCCTCCTTGCTCCAGAAACCGGCCAGCGGCGGTACGCCGGCCAGCGCGCCCAGCCCGATCAGCGTGCACCAGAAGGTGACCGGCATGCTGTGCCGCAGCCCGCCCATCCGGGACATCAGCGTGGTGCCGACGGCGTGGATCACCGCACCGGCGGCGAGGAAGAGCAGCGCCTTGAACGCGGCGTGGGTGAGCAGGTGGAACAGCGCGGCGGCCGGGGCGCCGACGGCGAGCGCGCCGGTCATGTAGCCGATCTGGGAGACCGTGGACCAGGCGAGCACCCGCTTGATGTCGTCCTGCGCGGTGGCGGCGAACGCGCCGAGCAGCAGGGTCACCGAGGCCATCACCCCGAGTACCGCAAGCACGGCCGGGGTGGCCGCGAAGATCGGCCAGAGCCGGGTGACCGCGTACACGCCGGCGGCCACCATGGTCGCGGCGTGGATCAGCGCGGAGATCGGCGTCGGGCCCGCCATCGCGTCCGGCAGCCAGGTGTGCAGCGGGAACTGGGCGCTCTTGCCGGCGACCCCGGCGAGCAGCAGCAGGCCGGCGGCGGTGAGCGTGGTCGCGCTGTGGTCGTGGGCGAGCACGTCGGCGATCCGGAAGCTGCCCGCCGAGACACCGAGCAGCGCGATGCCGAGCAGGAAGCCGACGTCACCGACCCGGGTCACCAGAAACGCCTTCATCGCGGCGGTCGGCGCCTCCGGCAGCCGCCGGTCGTGGGCGATCAGCAGGTACGAGCAGATCCCCATCACCTCCCAGCCGACCAGCAGCAAGATCAGGTCACCGGAGACCACCACCAGCAGCATGGCGGCGGTGAAGAGGCTGATCTGCGCCGCGTACGGCGGGTAGCGATGATCGACGTCCAGGTCGTCGTGCGGGCCGCGCTTGAGGTAACCGATCGAGTAGACCTGCACGGCCAGCGCGACCGCCGCCACCGCGACCGCGACCAGGGCGGCGGCACCGTCGAGGCGTACCCCGAGGGTGACGGTGAGCCCGCCGAACCGGATCCAGGTGGTCGACACCTCCGCCGGGCCGTCCAGGGTGACCAGCAGGGCCAGCGCCAGGCCGAGCGCACCGGCCGCGCCGGCCACGCCGAGACCGATGGCGACCCGCCGGGCGACATCGGGCCCGGAGCCGGCGATGGCACCCCGTCGGCCGGCGTCGGGCACCGTGCCAGCGCTGCGCGACGAGGGCGGCAGCAGCAGGCCGATCAGACCGGCGACCAGGGGTACGGCCGGCAGCAGCACACCGAGCAGCGTCACGCCGTTCACCGCTCACCCTCCAGCGGTACCTCGTCGACGGCGACAGTTGCCCGCATCCGGTAGAGCTGGAGCACGATCGCCAGGCCGACCCCGATCTCGGCGGCGGCCAGCACGATCACGAAGAGCGCGAAGACCTGGCCGCCGTGCGGCAGCATCGCCTTCGCCGTGGTGTCCGCCGTGATCAGAATCAGGTTCACCGCGTTGAGCATCAGCTCGACGGACATCAGCACCAGCACCGCGTTGCGTCGGCGCAGTACGCCGTACACGCCGAGGCCGAAGAGCAGGGCGGCGGTGACGTACGGGATGACCGGTCTCACCGCAGCGGCTCCCGTCCACTTTCCGCGTTGTCGGTCGGGGCGCGCCCCCCGACGTCCGGCCCCCCGACGTCGGGGCGGCCGATGTCGGGGCGGCCGATGTCGGGGCGGGAGAGCACGATGGCGCCGACCAGGGCCGCCAACAGCAGCACCGAGAGCAGCTCGAACGGCAGCACCCAGGCGCCGAAGACCTGCTCGCCGATGCGTTCGGCGGTGCCCGCTTCCGGCAGTTCCACCCTCGTCCAGCGGTACGCGTCGACAAGCAGCGCCGCCAGGCCCAACCCGACCCCGCCGCCGATCAGTGCGGCCGGCCAACCGGGACGGTCCAGGTCGTCAGAGGGACCGATCGGCGCGCGAGTAAGCATCACCGCGAAGAGCAGCAGCACCACGACCGCGCCGACGTAGATCAGCACCTGCACCCAGGTCACCAGTTCGGCGGTGAGGACCAGGTACATGCCGGCCAGGGCACCGAGGCAGACCACCAGGTAGAGCCCGGCCCGGACCAGGTGTCGCGTCGCCACCACCAGCACGCCCGCACCGACGGCCACCGCGCCGAGGGCGAGCAGCAGCACGTCCACGCCGGTCACGCGGTCGTACCTTCGTCGTCGCCGGCCCCGGCGTCACCGGGCGCGGCGTCACCGGGCGCGGCCGGGCCCCGGTCGGAGGCAGTCGGGCCACTGTCGGGGGCGGACGCAGGCGGGTCACTGGCCGGGGTGGCTTTGCCGTCGCCGCTTGTGGGCGTGGGGCCGCCGGGGTTGGCGCGGGGTGGGGCGGGGCGGCGTTCGGGGCGTACCGCCGGGGTGGTCGGTCGGGCGGCGGAGGCGGCCGGGACCGTGGCCTTGCGCGCGGCGGCGGTCTCCTCCTTGGCCGGCTCGCCGTTGCGGTCGTGCGCGGGCGGCGGCGGCACGGTGACCATCCACTCGCCCAGGTGGTCCTTGTCGTGCAGCAGGTCCTTGATGTCGTACTCGGCGTACTCGAACTCCGGCGACCAGTAGAGCGCGTCGAAGGGGCAGACCTCGATGCAGATGCCGCAGTACATGCAGAGCGAGAAGTCGATGTCGAACCGGTCGAGCACGTTGCGCTGGCGGGGGCGGGCGGCGCCGGGCACCGCCACCTCCTCCTTGTGCGAGTCGATGTAGATGCACCAGTCCGGACACTCGCGTGCGCAGAGCATGCAGACCGTGCAGTTCTCCTCCAGCAGGGCGATCACCCCGCGCGAGCGCGGCGGCAGATCGGGAGCGACGTCCGGGTACTGCTGGGTGGTGGACCGCTTCGTCATCGTCTTGAGCGTGACCGCCAGCCCCTTCACCAGGCCGCTGCCCGGCATCCCGGCCGGCTCGCTTCGCTCGCTCATGCCGAACATCCTGCCCTGTGCGCACGGCGTGCGCGACCACCACCCGGGGGTTGGTGAGAGTACGGTGGCTGTGGGGAGAACGGCGCACCGGAAAGGACCCGTCAATGACCGCCGCGCTGCACGACGACTACCCGGCGCCGGGCGAGTGGACGACGGACGACCTCGACCGCCTGCCCGACGACGGCCACCGCCGTGAACTCCTGGACGGACAACTGATCGTGTCGCCCTCCCCCACGCGACTGCACCAATCCATCGCACTGCGGCTCGGCGCCGCCCTGATGGAGACCTGCCCCGCCGAGTTCGACGTAACCCAGGGGGTGTCGGTGCGGATGTCCCGCACCCGAGCCTTCATCCCGGACGTGCTGGTCACCGAGCTGGACGCCGCCGCCCGCAATCCCTCGTCCTACCTGCCGAGCGAAGTCCTGCTGGTGGTCGAGATCGTCTCGGAGCGGACCCGCAGCATCGACCGGGTGCTCAAGCCCGCGCTGTACGCCGAGGCGGACATCCCGTTCTTCTGGCGGATCGAGACGGAGTCGGGCATCGTGGTGCACGCCCACCGGCTCGACCCGGTGAAGCGCGTCTACGTCGAGCACGTCCGGATGTCCGACGGCATTCTGCTGGCCGACCCGTGGGAGATGGACATCCCGCTGGAGCGCATCACCCCGCGCTCCCGCTGACCTGCTGCGACCGGCCCGCTGACGTTGCCAGGTGGGCGAAGTGGGCGTCCACCTCGGCGCGAGCCTCGGCGGGCGTGAGTGCGGTCGACAGCAGCCGGACGGTGAGCCCGTCCAGCAGCGTGGCGAGCCCGCTCGCCGCCGCCGGCACATCGACGTCCGCGGCGATGCTGCCGTCCGCGCGGGCCTGGGCGACCAGGCGTTCGAGGTTGCCGCGCAGCTCGACGGCGCTGTCCCGCAGCACGCCCGCGATCCGCTCGTCGATCAGGGACTCGGCGGTCAGCACCAGCCAGACCCGCGCCTCGAAGATCCGGTCGGCGTCCAGGGGTACGAGTTCCAGCACGGCGAGCCGCAGCGTGTCCAGCGCGGTCGGCCCGGTCGGGATCATCCGGGCCCGGTTGACCACCCGGTCGGCCAGGTGCGCCATCGCGGCCCGGACCATCAGCTCCCGGGTCGGTAGGTAGTGCTGGGCGGTGGCCAGCGGCATGCCCGCCTCGCCCGCGACGGCCCGCACGGTCGTCCCGGCCGCTCCGGTACGGCTCAGCACGGCGCATGCGGCGGCACCGAGTCGTCGTCGGCGTTCCTCGTGATCGACCACCTTCGGCATGCGCCGATGATACTTTATCGGTCGGTTGACCTAAATAGGTCGCGTGACTAACATTGGCGCGATGAGTACGCCTACCGCTCCGGCCCGCCCCACCCCGTCGCCGCCCGCGACCCGGTTCAGCTGGCTCGACCTGGTGATCGTCCTCGTGGTCGGCTTCGGCCTGGCCAACGCCACGGTGGCCGACCTGCTCGCCCGAGGACCGGCCGCGCTCGGCGCCGCCGAGGTGGTCGCCATGAGCATCGCCTGGTTCCTGATCAACGGGGCCCAGCTGCTGGTCGGCCTCGCCGTCACGTACCACCGGTTCGGCGCGGTACGCGCACCGCTCCTGCTGCACCGGCCCCGACCCGCCCAACTGCGCGCAGCCGGCGGCTGGGGCCTGGCGAAGGCGGCGTTCACCCTCGTCCTGCTACTCGTGCTACCGGCGGCGCTGACCGCCGACGGTGGCGGTGAGGGCGGTTACCCGGCCGGCCCGCTGCTGGCCCAGTTCACCTTCGCCCTCTTCTTCGCGGCCGTCGCCTCCCCGATCTACGAGGAAGTGCTCTACCGGGGCGTCTTCTTCCAGGGGCTGGCCGCCCGACTCCCCGCCGTCGCCGCGATCGTGACCTCCGCCGCCTTCTTCGCGGTGATGCACCTGCCCCGGGGCTTCAACACCATCAGCGCGTTCACCGCCGGCCTGCTCTTCGCCTGGCTGCTGCACCGCCACCGGAACCTCTGGGTACCGATCGTGGCCCACGCGGTGAGCAACGGCGCCCTGGTCGTACTCGCCTTCGCCGCCCAGGCCGCCTGAGCAACAGACTGGCCGTCAGCCGGGCTTCCACCGAGCCGGCAGCTGGCCCGTCAGCCGGCTTCCCACCGAGTCGGCAACCGGCCCTGAGCCGGGCGGTCACCGAGCCGGTGGGCGGCCCTGAGCCGGGCTGTCACCGAGCCGGTGGGCGGAGCATCAGCCATGATGGGACCCGAACGGGCAGCTGGCACGGGCAGAGGGCGAGGCAATGACCGAGAACAACGGCGCGGACCGGGCACAGAGCGGCGGGAAGTACGTCGAGCCGGGTGGTGAGTTCAACCGGGATCAGCGGTACATCACCACGAGGATCACCGCCGACGGGCGGGACGGCTATCCGGTCGAGCCGGGTCGGTACCGGTTGGTGGTCAGCCGCGCCTGCCCCTGGGCGAACCGGCTGATCATCGTACGCCGGCTGCTGGGCCTGGAGGACGCGATCTCGATGGGCGTCGCCGGCCCGACGCACGACGCACGGAGCTGGACCTTCGATCTCGACCCGGACGGACGGGACCCGGTGCTCGGCATCGAGCGGCTCCAGGAGGCGTACTTCGCCCGCTACCCCGACTATCCGCGGGGCATCACCGTGCCGGCGATCGTCGACGTGCCGACGGGCCAGGTCGCCACCAACGACTTCTCCCAGATGAGCCTGGACCTCTCCGCCGAGTGGACGGCGTACCACCGGCCCGGCGCACCGGACCTGTATCCGGAGCACCTGCGCGCCGAGATCGACGAGGTGAATGCGGCGGTGTTCGGCGACGTCAACAACGGCGTCTACCGGTGCGGCTTCGCCGGCAGCCAGGAGGCGTACGACGAGGCGTACCGTCGGCTGTTCGACCGGCTGGACTGGCTCAGCGAGCGGCTCGCGGGGCAGCGGTACCTGGTCGGTGACACGATCACCGAGGCCGACGTACGGCTCTTCACCACGTTGGTCCGCTTCGACCCGGTCTACCACGGCCACTTCAAGTGCAACCGGAGCAAGCTGACCGAGATGCCGGTGCTGTGGGCGTACGCCCGGGATCTGTTCCAGACCCCCGGCTTCGGCGACACGATCGACTTCGACCACATCAAGCGGCATTACTACGAGGTGCACCGGGACATCAACCCGACCGGAATCGTACCCCTCGGCCCCGACCTGTCGAACTGGCTCACCCCGCACGACCGGGACCGCCTCGGCGGCCGGCCGTTCGGCGACGGCACCCCGCCGCCGCCTCCCAGCCCGGCCGAGCGCGTCGACCCGGCGCACACCCCGCTGCGCTGACCTGGCGGCGCGGGTGGTTTGTTAAAAGCGCGGGTGGTTTGTTAAGAGGGGGCCCTTCCTATACCGGAGGCGTTAACAGGGGGCCCTTCCTTGCATCCTTACAGCGCGATGCGGACGGCGGCGGTCAGGACCAGCTGGGCGAGGGCGGTGGGGACGAGGACCAGCCAGCAGAGGCGTTGTAGTTGGTCCGCACGGAGCCGGGGGTAGGAGACCCGGAACCAGATGATCAGGAAGCTGACGGCGGCCACCTTGAGCAGGGTCCAGAGCCAACCGAGTTGCGCGTCGGCGAACGGGCCCTGCCAGCCGCCGAGGAAGAGCACAGTGGTCAGCGCGGCGATCACCACGATGCCGACGTACTCGGCCAGCAGCAGGAACGCGAAACGCAGGCCGGTGTACTCGGTCATGTACCCGAAGACCAGCTCCGAGTCGGCCACCGGCATGTCGAACGGCGGCCGGCGGATCTCGGCCAGGCCGGCCAGGAAGAAGACCACCATCGCCGGGGCCTGCCAGAGCAGCCACCAGGGCTGCCACGCCTCGACGATGCCGGAGAGGCTGAGCGTGCCGGCGGCCATCGCCACCGACGCGGCGGCCAGCACCAGCGGCAGCTCGTAGCCGAGCAGCTGGGCCGCGCCCCGCAGCCCGCCGAGCAGGCTGTACTTGTTGGCCGAGGCCCAGGCCGACATCAGCACCGCCAAGACGCCGACGCCGACCACCGCCAGCACGAAGAAGAGGCCGATGTCCAGCGGCTGGCCGACCAGGTCGTTCGGGCCGAGCGGGATGACCAGCAACGCCAGCAGGTACGGCAGCAGCGCCACCGCCGGAGCCAGCCGGAACACCTGCCGGTCCGCCGACCGTGGTGTGACGTCCTCCTTCTGGACGAACTTCACCCCGTCAGCGATCAACTGGGCCCAGCCGTGGAAGCCGCCCGCGTACATCGGGCCGAGCCGGCCCTGCATGTGCGCCATCACCTTGTGCTCGGCCTGCCCGACCAGCAACGGGAGGACGAGGAAGGCGACAAGCACGCCGCCGATCCGGATCACCAGCTCCAGCCAGAGTGGCATCAGCTCGTCTCCCCCTCGTCGGCGTCGGTGCGGCGGGGGTCGCGTGCGCCCGGAGCCGGGCGGGCGGGGCGCTCCCGGGCAGGTCGGGCCGGGGTGCCGCCGCGCGGTCCCTCGCCGGCTCCGCCCGCGCCGGCCGGGGTCGGGGTGGTGCCCCACTCCCCCGGCGCGGGTACGCCCGGCGGCCGGATCGGCCGACGGCCACCGCCGGCCTCCGACTCGCCCGGTTCCTTCGCCCCCGGCCAGGGCTTGGCCACCCGCGAGGCGAGCACGAACTCCTTGCGCAGCGGATGTCCCTCGAATTCCGGCGGCAGCAGCAACGGCCGCAGGTCGGCGTGCCCGGCGAAGTCGATGCCGAACATTTCGTGGGTTTCCCGCTCGTGCCAGGCGGCACCCGGGAACACGTCCACCACGGACTCGACAGTCGGTGTCTCGCGCGGGATCCGGGCGCGCAGCAGCACCCCGTGCCGCTGTCGGGTGGACCAGAGGTGGGCGACCACGTCGAAGCCGTCGGCCAACTCGTCCACCGCGGAGAGCCAGTCGAAGTAGTCGCAGCCCAGCTCGGCGTCGTCGCGGGCGGCCAGCAACGCCGCACGCCACCCGTGCGGGGGTACGTCGACGGTGGCCCGGGCGTACGCCTGACCGCCGGAGACCGTCGCGGTGGCCTCGACGGGCGCGAGCAGCGCGACGAGCCGCTGGCCGACCTCTTCCGGTGTCATGCCGCTGATCCTATGGCCGACCACGGCCGAGCGCGTCGCCCCGGGCACGCGAGTGGACGCGGCGGACGGCACCCAACCGGTGGCGGTACGCGGCCGGGTGGAGATCCGGGCTTTGCCGGCGGTGCCCGGCAGCGGTCGTCAGGATGGGGCCGTGCGCGCTGTGACTGTCATCCCCGGAGTACCGGGTTCGCTGCGGCTGCTCGAGGACTACCCGGAGCCGGCCACCGACGAGGGCGCGATCCTGGTGGAGGCGGTCGCGGTGGGCATCTGCGGCACCGACATCGAGATCATCGAGGGGCAGTACGGCGAGGCCCCACCCGGCACCGATCACCTGGTGCTCGGGCACGAGTCGCTGGGCCGGGTCGTGGAGGACCCGACCGGCACCTTGCAGCCGGGCGATCTGGTGGCCGGGATCGTCCGGCACCCGGACCCGCTGCCCTGCCCGAACTGCGCGGTCGACGAGTGGGACATGTGCCGCAACGGCATGTTCACCGAGCACGGCATCAAGGCGCTGCCGGGCTTCGCCCGCCAGCGGTGGCGGCTCCAGCCGCGCTTCGCCGTCGGGTTGCACCCCGGGCTGGGCGAGGTCGGTGTGCTGCTCGAACCGACAAGTGTGGTGGCCAAGGCGTGGGACCACATCGACCGGATCGGCCTGCGGGCGGAGTGGCAGCCGCGTACCGCCCTGATCACCGGTGCCGGGCCGATCGGCCTGCTGGCCGCGCTGCTGGCCAGCCAGCGCGGGCTCGCCGTGCACGTGCTCGACCTGGCCACCGAGGGCCCGAAGCCGGCGCTGGTCGGTGCGCTCGGCGCGACGTACCACTCCGGGCCGCTCGATCAGCTCGACTTCGAACCGGACATCATCATCGAGTGCACCGGGGCACCGGTCGTCGTGCTGGAGTCGATGTACCGGGTCGCCCCGACCGGGATCGTCTGCCTGGCCGGCGTCTCCAGTGGCGGGCGGACGATCGACCTCGACGCGGGCGCGCTGAACCGCACCCTGGTGCTGGAGAACAACGTGGTCTTCGGCTCGGTCAACGCCAACCGGCGGCACTGGGACGCCGCCGCCGAGGCACTCGCCCGAGCCGACCACGCCTGGCTCGGCTCGCTGATCACCCGCCGGGTGCCGCTGGCCGAGTACGCCTCCGCCTACTCTCCCGGCCCGCAGGACATCAAGGTGATCATCGACTTCACCGGCTGAGCCGTTGCCACCGGAAGCTGGACCGACCGGCGCGGGCCGGCGCGGCGGTCAGGGGGTCGGCGGACGGACCGGCGGGGCGGTGAGCGAGGCGGCGGAGCGCGGCGGTCGCCCGTCGCTGGGCGGCGCGTCGACCGGCGGGGCGAGCACGTCCGGGCGGGGTACGCCACCGATGCCGGACTGCTCGGCGGCGATCTTCTCCTGGAGGCGGAGGATGCCGTGCAGCAGCGCCTCCGGTCGGGGCGGGCAGCCGGGCACGTAGACGTCGACCGGGATGAGCTGGTCGACGCCCTTGGTCACCGAGTACGAGTCCCAGTACGGGCCGCCGCAGTTGGAGCAGGCGCCGAACGAGATGACGTACTTCGGCTCGGGCATCTGGTCGTAGAGCCGCTTGATCGCCGGGGCCATCTTGTCGGTGACCGTGCCGGAGACCACCATCAGGTCGGCCTGCCGGGGGCCGTGCGCGAACGGGATCACGCCGAGTCGCATGAAGTCGTGCCGGGACATGCTTGTCGCGATGAACTCGATGGCGCAGCAGGCCAGCCCGAAGTTGAAGACCCAGAGCGAGTAACGCCGACCCCAGTTGAGCACGAACCGGATCGGCTCGCCGAGCACCGCCGGCAGCTGCACCTCGGCCTCCCTCGTCTGTCCCCGATGTGACAGTCAACCACAGCACCGCAGTTGCCCACCCCCGCAACCCTCGCCCGGGTCGAGGCGTGTGATCCGCGTCGATTCGCGCGACGCTGGCGCGCAGACGGGGAGGACAGATGATGGTGACCAGAAAACCACGGCTCGGGGAGCCGCCTCCGGACGAGGCGACAGAACTGCCGGCAGCGGCCGAGGGGATCGACTTCGACGGGCTCTACCACACGCATTTCCGGTCCCTGACGCTCCAGCTCGCCGCGTACTGCGGCGACCTGTCGCAGGCTCAGGACCTGGTCCAGGAGGCGTTCTGTCGGGCGTTCGCCCGCTGGTCACGGGTGTCCCGGTACGACGACCCGGTGCGCTGGGTACGCCGGGTCGCCTGGAACCTCGCCACCAGCCGCTGGCGGCGGATGCGCACCGCACAGTCCTGGCTGCGCCGGCAGCGGCCGGAGCACGTGGCGGGGCCGGGACCGGACCGGGTGGCGCTGACCGCCGCCCTGGCCCAGCTGCCCGCCGCCCAGCGCCGGGCGGTGGTGCTGCATTACCTGGCGGATCTCAGTGTCACCCAGATCGCGGAGCAGGAAGGTGTGCCGGCGGGCACGGTCAAGTCCTGGCTGCACCGGGGTCGAGTGGCACTGGCCGCACAACTGACCGGCACCCGAGGGGTGGACGACCATGACTGAGCCCGAGGACATCCTGGTCAGCGGCGAGTTCGCCGCGTTTCGGGAGGCGTACGGACCGGCGGTGCGGCCGGCGGGGACGCAGGCCGTACGGCACACGGTGCGCCGGCGGCGGCAGCGGGCGACGGTGGCCGTCGCGGCGGCCGTGGTGCTCGCCGTCGTGGTGCCGATGACCGCACACGCCCACCTGAACCGCACCGACGCGCCGCTGCCGGCACAGACCGGCGAGCCGACGCCGACGGGAGCGCCAACCCCGACTGGTACGCCGACACCGACGGCATCGCCGACAGCGACGCCAGACGCGTCCAGTCCCACCCTCGGCGGGCCGGACGGTCGGATCAGCCGGGCGCAGCTTCTCGCGGCCCGCGTCGACCTACCCGCCTGGCCGCCGTACGTCCCCACCGGCTGCATCACCGACGGCGTCCGGCTGCGCGAGAAGCAGTTGGAAAGTCTGCCGGAGCTGTGGGGCGAACTCCACTACGGCGATGTCGACGGCGACGGTCGCACCGACACGGTCGCCCTGGTCGCCTGCCGGTACGGGGAGGCGTTGGCCAAGCAGGTGCTCGCCTTCTCCCGGGACGGCACCGGCCAGATCGTCACCCTGGGCCGGGTGATCGGCACCCACGAAGGGCTTGACGACATCAAGGACGTCGCCCTGGCCGCCAACGGCGCGATCCGGGTGGAGGTGGCCGACATCCAGCCCTGCTGCGGCACCCCCACCTGGTGGGTGCGGCAGCAGTGGCGGACGTACGCCTGGCACGACAGCCGCTTCGAGCAGACGGCCGGGCCGACAGAGTTCGGGATCGACCCCCGACTGACCGATCTCGCCCTGAGCGCGGGTGAGCTGGTGCTCGATCCGGCCGACGGGGACGGCAATCGGACCGGTTCGGTCACCGTCACGGTCACCAACAAGGGCCCGGTGGACGTGCCCCAGCTCCGGTTCAGCTACTTCTACACGATCGGCGAGCCGGCCGGGCGGGACCTGTCCGGGTGCCGGATGGTGAGCACAGAAGGGGGCGATGCCTGCCTGCTGGACGGCCTACGGCCCGGCGCGCAGCGGAGCTACACCTTCCGATTCCTGATCAATAAGGACCTGGGAGAGCCGGCACCGAGTCTGCTGCTCGCCCACGTCGACGACCAGGATCGGGACTGGAAGGACCTGAAGCCGAAGGACAACTCCGTCGAGCTGCGCACCAGTCGCTGACCGGTGGGTGCGGCGGTCCCGGTGTCACCAGGGCCGCCGCACCTGCCGACCGTCGAGTCTGCGGCGGCGGCTGCGCGCCCGACCTACCAGGTCGGGCGTTGCAGCAGGCCGACGAACTCCACAAGCAGTCGTTCCCGCAACCGCACCGGCGCGGCGTCGAGCAGCGTGTTCACCACCGCCATCCGGTCCGGCGGGCCGGCCTGACCGGCCAGACCGAGCCCGTCGGCCAGCCCGGCGACCAGCTCCGGGGTGAGCGCCTCCGGGGTGAGGCTGCCGGCGAGCGCCAGCAGGTGCGGTGGCATCACCACCGGGCCGTGGGTCCGTGCCGCAGCCGCCGCGTCGGTAAGCGCCGGCCCGAACTCCGCCACCCGGGGCGTCACCGCCGCGGTCACCGTCAGGTGCACGCTGCGCGGCAGGCCGGCGTACCCGAGCTGGGGCTGGGTGTGCCAGCCACGCGCGGTCAGCTCGTCGACAAGCACGAAGAGGTCAAGCGCCGGATCGGTCGAGGTGAGACAGACCACTGTCGACTCCGGCTCGGCGACCAGCCGCAGGCCGTCGACGCCCCGTACCGCGTCGGCCAGGGCCCGCACCGCCGCCCAGGTCCGGTCGGTCAGTTCCAGGTAGCCGTCGTCGCCGAGGTGGCGCAGGGTGGCGTACGCGGCGGCGATCGGGCCACCGGAGCGGGTCGAGGAGAGCACCGGATTGACCATGGTGTAGCCGGGCCAGTCGGCGTACCCGAAGTACTGCGGCGTACGCAGCCCGGGGTCGCGGTGCAACAGCACCGAGACACCCTTCGGGGCGTACGCGTACTTGTGCAGGTCGACGGAGATCGAGGTGACCCCGTCGACCGTGAAGTCGAAGGGCGGCACCGGCACGCCGAGGCGGCGCAGGTAGGGCAGGGTCCAACCGCCGAAGCAGGCGTCCACGTGACACCGCACCCCGGCCTCGGCGGCTACCTGGGCGATCTGTTCGACCGGGTCGATGACGCCGTGTGCGTACGACGGGGCGGAGCAGACCACCAGCACCGTCTCCGGCCGGATCGCGGCGGCCACATCAGCGACCGCCGGCCGCAGGGTGGCCGGGTCGAGCGGCACCGTGTCGAGTTCCACCCGCAGGTAGTGCGCGGCCTTGGCGAAGGCGGCGTGCGCGCTGGCCGGCACCACGATCCGGGGCGTGTCGATCTCCGGTCGGGCGTCCCGGGCGGCCTTGACGGCCAGGATGAGCGACTCGGTGCCACCGCTGGTGACGCTGCCGACCGCCTCCGGTGCGCTCGTGCCGGGCCCGCCGCCGAGCAGCCGCGCCGCCGCACCGACAAGCGCGTTCTCCATCGCCAGCAGGGAGGGGAAGGCGGTCGGGTCGAGCCCGTTGACGTGCGCGCTCTCGGCGTACGCCGCGGCGGCCAACTCCTCCAGTCCGGCCACCCCCGCGTCGTACACGTACGCGAACAACCGCCCCCCATGCGTAGGCCGATCCGCCCCCCGCAGCTCCCGGATCTCCGCCAACACCCGCTCCGCCGGCACCCCGTGCGCGGGCAGCGCCGCCCTGCTCTCGTCGATCATGGACTTGTGGTCCCCTTTTCGTGGTGGTTCGCGGCTCGCGCCCCGACGACAACTCCATGATCGGCGGTGGCCGGCCGGGTGGTAAGGGCGGTGAGGCGGGCCTCGGTGAGGTTGTAGGGGCGCAGCAGGAGGGTGGCGAGGGCGATCAGGAGGGCGGGGAGGAGGGTGAAGCCTAGGAGGACACCGAGGCGAGCGGTGTCGGGTTGGGGGGCGGCGGTGCCGGTGGTGGAGGAGACGTAGCCGGTGACGGCGAGCACCAGGCCGTAGATGCCGGGGCCGAGGGCCAGGCCGAAGGTCTCGCCGGCGGTCCACAGGCCGGTGAACACACCCGCCTGTCGACGGCCGGTGCGCGCGGTGTCGTACGCGATGCAGTCCGGCAGCATCGCCATCGCGAAGACCTGCTGCCCGGCGTACCCGACCCCGATCAGCGCGACCAGCAGGTAGATCACGGCGGCGGGCAACACCGGCGCGGCGATCAGCGCCAGCCCGCCGGCCGCCAGGATCAGCGACGCGGCGACCAGGCCGGCGAGCTTGCCCAGCCGGGCGCCTACCCGGGACCAGATCGGCATCACCACCAGGGCCGGGCCGACGAAACAGACGAAGAGCAGGGTCGGCCCGGTAGTCGAATCGCGCAGGACCTGGTCGGCGAAGTACTGGACTCCGGCGAGGATCGTCGCCACCCCGGCGGACTGCACCACGAAGCAGAGCAGCAGCGCCCGGAACGGCCGGTTGCGGCCCGCGACAGCGAGTTGGGCGCGCAGGCTGGGCTCGCTCTCCCCGATCGCGCCCTGCGGGGCGGACCGGGTGCCGAGGAAGGCACCGACCGCACCGAGCGCGATAAGCGCCGCGACGAACAGACCCATCCAGCGGTGCCCGGGAACCGCGCCGCCGCCCGCGTCGCGCACCAGCGGGGCCACCGCCCCGGCGACCAGGATGGCCAGCGCCAGCACCGCGACCCGCCAGGTCATCAGCCGGGTACGTTCGGCGTAGTCGTCGGTCAACTCGGCCGGCATCGCCACGTACGGCACCTGGAAGAAGGCGAACGCGGTCGCGGTGGCCAGGAAGGCGATCGCGACGTACGCCCCGGCGGCGGGTCCGGTGCCGAACGGCGCGGCGAAGATCGACCCGAACAGCACGGCCAGCGCCAGCCCACCGAAGAGCAGGTACGGCCGGCGCGCACCCCAGCGGGACCGGGTGCGATCGGAGATCCGCCCGGCCACCGGGTTGACAAGCACGTCCCACGCCTTCGGCAGCAGCACCAGCAGGGCCGCCACCCCGGCGGCCACGCCGAGGGTGTCGGTGAGGTACGGCAACAGCAGCAGCCCCGGCACCGTGCCGAACGCCCCGGTGGCCAGCGAACCGAGGGCGTAACCGGCATGCACCTTGCGCGGCAGTCCGGGGTGCGCCGCGCGCGAGGCGCCGGTGGTCGCCTCCGGCGACGAGCCGGGACGCGCCGCACCCGGCCGGTCGGCATGCACCCTGCGCGGCAGGCCAGCGGGGGCCTCGCCCGGCGGGCCGGCATCGGGTGGTGAGCCGGCTGCGCCCGGCGACGCGCTCATGACGCCGAATGCTACTCACGTTTGCCGCCCGGTCACATCCCCTCTCCGGGCCACCAGGCCGCCGCGCGCATGTCCACCCGGTCCTGGCGCAGCGGCGTACTTTCGGCGAGCCAGCGTGCCCGCGCCTCGGCCGCGAGCCCGGGTGGCATGCCGCCCGAAGCGTTCACCACCCGGTGCCAGGGCACGCCGCCACCATGCCGGGCCATGATCGCCCCGACCAGCCGGGCGGAGGCGCGACCGGAGCGCTCGGTGAGCGCGTCGGCCACCGCGCCGTACGACATCACCCGGCCCGGCGGGATCCGGTCGACCAGTTCCAGCACCGCCTCGACGTACTCGTCAGGTGTCACAACCGGCCAGACTATGGGAACGGCGGCCGAGGTCGCTGCGACGACCACGCAGAATAGGCGGGTGCGTGACGCAGTCACGGCGGCCCGGCGGGTCGTCGTCAAGATCGGATCATCCTCGTTGACCACCGCCTCCGGCGGCCTGGACGACGAGCGGCTCGACGCGTTGGTCGACGCACTCGGCCTCCGCACCGCCGACGGTCGGGAGGTGGTGCTCGTCTCCTCCGGCGCGATCGCCGCCGGGCTGGCCCCACTCGGGTTGACCCGGCGACCACGCGACCTGGCCACCCAGCAGGCCGCCGCCAGCGTCGGCCAGGGCCTGCTGATCGGGCGGTACGCCGCAGCCTTCGCCCGGCACGGTCACACCGTCGGCCAGGTGCTGCTCACCGTCGACGACGTGACCCGGCGGGCGCACTACCGCAATGCCTACCGGACCCTGCGCAAGCTGCTCGACCTGCGGGCGGTGCCGATCGTCAACGAGAACGACACGGTCGCCACCGAGGAGATCCGGTTCGGCGACAACGACCGGCTGGCCGCCCTGGTGGCCGCCCTGGTCGACGCCGATCTGCTGGTGCTCCTCTCCGACGTCGACGCCCTCTGGACCGGCAACCCGGCTCGCCCCGGCTCCCGCCGCATCGCCGAGGTACGCGACGAGACCGACCTGGCCGGCGTCGACATCGGCGGCACCGGACGCTCGGGAGTCGGCACCGGCGGCATGGTGACAAAGGTCGAGGCGGCCCGGATCGCCACCGGATTCGGCATCCCGGTCGTGCTCACCTCCGCCGCCCAGGCCGTCCCCGCGCTGGCCGGCGAACCGGTCGGCACCTACTTCCACCCCAGCCTGCGCCGCCCGGCCGCCCGGCTGTTCTGGCTCGCCCACGCCACCTCGCCCCGGGGCCGCCTGCACCTCGATCCCGGCGCGGTCGCCGCCGTGGTGGGCCGACGCAAGTCGCTGCTGCCGGCCGGGATCACCGCCGTCGACGGGGCGTTCACCGCCGGGGACCCGGTCGACCTGGTCGACACCTCCGGGGCACCGGTCGCCCGTGGTCTGGTCAACTACGACGCGGTCGAGTTGCCCAGCCTGCTGGGGCGCTCCACCACCGACCTCGCCGCGGCACTCGGCCCGGCGTACGAACGAGAGGTCGTCCACCGCGACGACCTGGTCCTGCTGTAGATGCTGGTAAGGAAGGGCCCCTTATTAACGCCTGGTGTATATAAAGGGCCCCTTCCTAACACTGTGAGGAGCATGGGATGAGCGTGAGCGAGCAGGCCCGGCGGGCGCGTACCGCAGCGGAGGTGTTGGCCGTGTCGACGCGTACCGCCAAGGATGCCGCGCTGCACGCGATGGCCGACGCGCTGGTGGCGCGTACCCCGGAGATTCTGGCCGCGAACGGCGCGGACCTGGCGGCCGGGCGCGAGGCCGGGCTGAGCGCGGCCGTGCTGGACCGGCTCGCCCTCGACGAGGGCCGGGTGGCCGGCATCGCCGACGCGCTGCGCCAGATGGCTGCGCTACCGGACCCGGTGGGCGAGGTGGTTCGCGGCTCGACGTTGCCCAACGGGCTGGAACTGCGGCAGATCCGGGTACCGTTCGGCGTGGTCGGCATCGTCTACGAGGGGCGACCGAACGTGACCGTGGACGCCGCCGGCATCTGCCTGAAGTCCGGCAACGCGGCGCTGCTGCGCGGCTCCTCGTCGGCCGCGCACTCCAACGCGGCGCTGGTGGCGGTGCTGCGTGACGCCATCGCCGACGCCGGCCTGCCGGCGGACGCGGTGCAACTGCTCGACGCCAGCACCCGCGACTCGGTCAAGGAGCTGATGCGGGCCCGGGGCCTGGTCGACGTGCTGATCCCGCGCGGTGGCGCCTCGCTGATCCGGACCGTGGTCGAGGAGTCGACCGTACCCGTGATCGAGACCGGGGTGGGCAACTGCCACGTCTACGTGGACGCCGCCGCCGACCTGTCGATGGCGGTGTCGATCGCGTTGAACGCCAAGACCCAGCGACTGTCCACCTGCAACACCGCTGAGTCGCTGCTGGTGCACGCCGCGATCGCGGACGACTTCCTGCCCGCGATGCTGGCCGCCTTCGCCGAGGCCGGGGTTACCGTGCACGGTTCCGCCGAGGTGGCCCGGTACTCCGACGCCGTGGTTGCGGCCACCGACGAGGACTTCGCCACCGAATACCTCTCGGCGGACATCTCGGTCGCCGTCGTCGAGTCGCTCGACGCGGCGGTCGCGCACATTCGGCGGTACGGCAGCGGCCACACCGAGGCGATCGTCACCGACTCGCAGTCGGCGGCCCGGGAGTTCGTGGCCCGGGTGGACTCGGCGGCGGTCATGGTGAACGCCTCGACCCGGTTCACCGACGGCGGCGAGTTCGGCTTCGGTGCCGAGATCGGCATCTCCACCCAGAAGCTGCACGCCCGCGGCCCGATGGGGCTGCCCGAGCTGACCAGCACCAAGTACGTGGTCACCGGCACCGGCCACCTGCGCGGCTGACGTGCAAGGAAGGGCACCTTATTAACGCCTGGTGCATAGCAGGGGCCCCCGGTTAACAAGATCCCGGCGGCCGGCGGGCAGCGGCCGGCGGGCAGCGGGCGGCGGGGCAGCGGGCGGCGGGGCAGCGGGCAGCGGGCGGCGGGGCAGCGGGCAGCGGGCGACAGCGGCGAACGGGCGACAGCGCTGGGTGGGTGGGTGGGTGGGTGGCGGCGGCGGGTGAGTGACGGCGGCTCCGCGGGGTCGAGCTATGCCGGAGGGGATGGCGCCTCCGGTGGGCGGCCGGCGGCGTTCAGGGCGTCCGCTACGGCAACGCCGAGCAGCACGACGACGGCCGCTACGGCGGCCAGCAATGGCGGGCCCAGGACCAGCGGCGGCGCCAGCAGGACCAGGGTGCCGATGGCCACGACCCGGCGCCATGAGAGCCGGTCGAAGACGATACGTTCCAGTCGCATGCGGCCGAGCAGAAAGACTGCTGGCCCGCCGAGGATCATGGCCAACCAGGCCGGCTGAGTGTGCCCGCCCGGATGCTCCAGCACGATCTTCGAGCCCGCCGCGACGCCGAGGGTACCGATCACCATCAGCACATGAGCCGTGCCAACGGTCCGACCGGCGATCGCCCGGTTCGGCGACAGTGCGAGAGCCTCCGCAAGCACCTGGCCGGCGCGGTAGAAGTAGATCCGCCACATCAGTACGGTCGCCAGGAACGTGATCACCAGGGTCGCCGATGCGGCGGGCGTGGCAGCGTGACTGATGTAGGAGAGACCCACCGCCAGCATCGTCTCGCCGAGTGCGATCAAGAGCAGTTGCTCGTACCGCTCGGGCAGATGGGTACTACTGGTCATTGACCATGCGCTGGCGGAGAACCGGCGCATACCGGGCACCGGCCAGCCGAACCGTCCGACGGTCAGGTCCACGGTGATGGCGATCGACCACACTGCGACGCGCTGCTCATCGCGTACGAACGCGCCGGAGAACCAGAGCACGCTCGAGGCGCCGAACCAGATGGCCTTGCGGGTGTAGAGCAGACGCAACGCTTGGTGGTCACGCAGCAGCGGCCGGAGCAACAGGGGCCGTCCGGCGTGCAGCAGCACGTACGGCACGGCGAAGGCGGCACCGCGCGCGACGAAGGCGTACGGCAGGGACGCCGCCATGATCAGCAGACCGAACGTACTGGCCAGGACGATCAGCTGGATCCGGCGGGACCGGTGATCGAACCGGCTGGTGATGTGCGTAGTGGTCGTCCACAGCCAGAGCAGCGGCAGGGCCAGGACAACCAGGTACAGCAGTGCCAGCCAGCGTTGCCCCGAGTTGCCGGAAAGAAGATCCTGCACCACCCGGGTGACGACCCCGTTCAGAGCAAAGACCAGAACCAGGTCGAAGAACAGCTCGAGAAAGTTGGCCTGCCGAGCGTCCTCCTCGCCGCGCAGAATGCTCCCGCCCCGCGCAGGTTCGGTCCACCTCATTCGCCCATGTTCGCCAGGTAGAAACTAGTTTTACATCATTTCACCCTTTTACCCATCCAACCGGAACGAGGTGGCAGGCGGGTACACCAGTGGCGGCGAACGGCCGGCGGCGGCAGGCGGCGAACGGCCGGCGGCGACAGGCGGTTACGCCAGCGGTGGCGGACGGCCAGCGGTGGCAGGTGGCGGCCGAGGATCAGCGGAAGGCGCGGATCACGGCCAGAGTGGCGTGTACGTCGAACTGGTGGCCGTCGTCGCTGCTCCAACCGCCGTCCGTACGCTGCGTCTCGGTCAGCCGGCGGCGGGCCGCCACAAGCGTCCACTCCTGCTCGTCGACGCCGACCCGACGCAGCGTCGAAGCCAACCACGCGGCGTCGGCTGGCGCCGCCTGCGGTAGCCGCTCGGCGAGCACCGCCTTGATCCGCGCCGACTCGTAGAACATCTGCTGCCGGTGCAGCACCGCCGCGCTCAGCCAGCCGGCGGCCAGGAAGGACGGCCAACTGCCGTCGGGGTGCAGCTGGGCGGCGAGCGCCTGGCCCGCGGCCTGCACCACACCGGCGTACGCCCCGCCGACGCGATGGTCGAGCGGGCCGGCGGCCCGGGCGTCCAGGCCGGCCACGGTGAGCCAGAACGCGGCGTTGGCGGTCAGATAGAGTCGCGCCTCCGGGCTACCCGGACGGGCCCACTCGGGAGCGCTGTCGGCGAGCGCCTGGTCCTCTTCCCAGCAGCCGTCGCGCTGCTGGGCGGCGGCCAGCCAGTCCAGCGCCCGGCGGGCGGCCGGCCGGCCCAGCGCGCCGAGATCGTCCAACTCGGTCAGCCGGAAACAGGTCGCGTCGACGGAAGCGACCTCGTCACCCCAGGTAGCCGGCCAGCCGCCACCCAGGGTCTGGCCGATCTCGGCGCTGTCGAGCACCTCGGGAGGCGGCGGGGTGCCGGTGCGCAACCAGGAGAGCCGGGCACGCTCCACGGCGTCCCCGTGCGCCACCACGAACCCGATCGCGGCGTCGATGTCGACCACGGCGGTCAGGCTACCGGCGGGAAGATGATTGCGCCTCGGTTCTTCGGGCAGGTGGACCTGCCCGACGGCGGGGTGAGCTGGGTGTTCGTTGCGAACTGTTAATAGGGGGCCCCTCCTCTACACCAGGCGTTAAGAAGGGGCCCTTCCTTACTTCAGTACGTGGGGAGGGCGGGGTCGATCTGCTTGATCCAGGAGAGCACCCCGCCCTGTACGTGGACGGCGTCACGGAAGCCGGCCGCCTTCAGCGCGGCCAGCGCCTCGGCGGACCGGACGCCGGACTTGCAGTGCAGCACGACCTGCTTGTCCTGCGGCAGCCTGGACAGCGCCTCGCCGGAGAGGATCTCCCCCTTGGGGATCAGCGTTGCGCCGGGGATCCGGACGATCTCGTACTCGGCCGGCTCCCGCACGTCGACGAGGAAGATGTCCTTGCCGGCGTCCTGCCACTCCTTCAGCTCGGTCGCGGTGATGGTGGCGTCGACCACCGCCTCCTGCGCCTCGACCGAGACCGCACCGCAGAAGTCCTCGTAGTCCTCCATCAGGTCGGTCAGGGTCGCGTTCTCGCCGCAGAGCACGCAGTTCGGGTCCTTGCGAACCTTGATCTTGCGGTAGCTCATCTCCAGGGCGTCGTAGACCATCAGCCGGCCGACCAGCGGCTCGCCGATGCCGGTGAGCAGCTTGATCGCCTCGTTGACCTGGATCGAACCGATCGAGGCGCAGAGCACACCGAGCACGCCACCCTCGGCGCAGGAGGGGACCATGCCGGGCGGCGGGGGCTCCGGGTAGAGGCAGCGGTAGCAGGGACCGTGCTCGGCCCAGAACACCGACGCCTGGCCGTCGAAGCGGTAGATCGACCCCCAGACGTACGGCTTGCCGAGCAGCACCGCCGCGTCGTTGACCATGTACCGGGTGGCGAAGTTGTCCGTGCCGTCGACGATCAGGTCGTACTGGGCGAAGATCTCGCGGACGTTCTCCCGGTCCAGCGCGGTGTTGTGAATCACCACCTCGACCAGCGGGTTGATCTCGCGGACGCTTGCCGCCGCCGACTCGGCCTTGGGGCGGCCCACGTCGGAGACGCCGTGGATGACCTGGCGCTGGAGGTTGGACTCGTCGACGACGTCGAAGTCGATGATGCCGAGGGTGCCGACCCCGGCCGCGGCCAGGTACAGCAGCCCAGGAGAACCGAGGCCACCGGCGCCGACACAGAGCACCCGGGCGTTCTTCAGCCGCTTCTGGCCGGTCACCCCGACGTCAGGAATGATCAGGTGACGCGAGTAGCGGCGGATCTCGTCAACGGTCAGCTCGGCGGCGGGTTCGACGAGCGGGGGCAGCGACACGGTGAACTCCCCGGGATCGATGTGGCGGGCAACCGAGCCATTGTCGCTCGCCGAGGCGCCCATCGACCATGAGCAGGGACACGTCGCCCGGCATGCGGGAGCGGGAATAAGACGGACCGGAGCAGCGGGCTCAGGGCACGAGGTCACCGGCGTACCGGTGCCCGTCGAGGAAGGGCCAGGCGTTCGCCACGCAGCCCGCCAGACCGTACGTCTGCTGCTGCATCACCGGCGCGGGGCGGCCGGGACCCGGGCACGCCTCGTGGGACTCCCCGAACTCGTGGCCGATCTCGTGGTTGAGCACGTACGCCCGGTACACCGCCACCGGCGCCCCGTAGTCCGGTACCGCCGTCAGCCAGCGGGCCAGGTTGATGACCACCTGTCCGGGCAGCTGGCAGGAGGCGTAGCCCTCGGTGTGCAGCCCGCCCTCGGCACACATCGCCGTCGAGGTGGTCGGGGTGGCCAGGTAGACGGTGAAATCGGCCCGATCGGCCTCGGCGACCCGTTGCATCCGCAGCTCGGCGGAGCCGATCCAGCTACGCGGGTCGGCCAGTACCGCGTCGACCTCGGTCGCGAACTCGGCCGGGTCCTGCCCGGCGCCCTGCTCCACGGCGACCCGGTATCGGACGACCGGCCCGGCCACCCCGCGTACCGGCGAGTCCTGGTCGGCCACCAGGAAGCTGCCGGTGCCGCTGCTCGGCACGGCGCTGGGCGGGGTCGGCCCGTCCGTAGCGACGCGGGCCGCGCTCCGGTCCGGGACGGTCGGCTGCTCGGCGGCCCGGACCACGGAGACCGTGGCCATGATCGCGAACGCCAGCACCAGGGTCACCCTGGCGAGCAGGATCACCGTGGGCTTACGCCGCCTCGACCGGCTCGCCGGTAGATCGGCCGACGGTATCCCAGGAAGGGGCGAAGCGGGCATAGATCTATCATTGCACCGCAATCAGGCGCATCCCGGCAACTTGGACCGATCGCCGCCGACGGCAGGTCTTTCAGATGCATCCCGGCAAGTCGGGCCGATCGCCGCCGACGGGCGGCTCTCTCAGAGCCGCGGACCGGCGTATCGCCGGCCGTCAAGGTACGGCCAGGGATTGGCCACGCAGCCGTTGAGAAAGAGCGTCTGCTGCATCATCACCGGCGCCGGCTTGCCCTTGCCCGGACAGCGCTCGTGCCGGTTACCCAACTGGTGCCCGACCTCGTGGTTGACCACGTAGTTGCGGTAGACCGAGAGCGGCACCTTCGCGTCGACGTAGTGCGGCACCGACAACCGCCAGCGCTCCAAGTTGATGATCACTTTTCCGGGGGCCCGGCAGGAGGTGTAGGGCCGCCCGCCGACCCGGATGTCCACACCTCCGGCGGCACACATCCGGCCCGCTGTGCGCGGCGTCGCCAGGTAGACCGTGAAGTCGTACCCGGCGTCCCGGTCGACCTGCCGCAGCCGCAGGCGACCGCTGTCCACCCAGCTACCCGGGCCGGTCAGCGCCGTCTGCACGGCCAGCGCGAACTCACCGGCGTCCACCCCCGAACCGGCCTCCACCGCGACCCGGTAGCCCTGCATTCGGCCGCCCGTGCCGAGCACCGGTCCGGTGCGGTCGTCGATCACGAAGTTGCCCCGTCCGGCGGACGGAACCGGCCCGGGTTCCCGCAGCACCGGCGGCTTGGGCGAGGGGCTCGCCGAGGTCGGTGCGGGCGACGGGGTCACCGGCGGCGGGGCGACCGCCATCGCGGGCGACGACGGCGTTGCACCGGCCACCTCGTTGGCCCCGGCCGCGCCGCGCAGCCAGCCGGTGCCTCCCGCGACAAGCGTCACCGCCGCGCCGACCGCAGCCAGCACCACCGCCGCCCGGGCGACGACCGCAGGCCGCCGCCGGGGCATGCTCCCGCGCGTCGCACCGGCGACCGGCGCCGCCGACTTCGACGGCCGGACATGCCGGCCGGGTTGCCGGCGATGGCTACGGGGAAGCGACACCCGGCTCATCCTGCCAGGTCGGTCCGGCGACCGTGGTCCCCCGATTCGGTGAGCAGTCCGACCACGGCCCGGGCCACCAGGCGTGGTACCTCAAGCTGCGCCACGTGCCCGACGCCGTCGAGCATCAGCAGCCGGCTGTCCGGGATGACCCGGGCGGTCTGCGGCGCCACCCGCACGTCGACCAGCCGATCCTGCCGTCCCCCGACGACAAGCGTCGGCGCCTGCACCGATGCGGCCATCCGCCACAGCGAGTCCGAGCCCGGTAGGTACGACCGGAGGAAGCTGGAGACCAGGCCGCGGAACGTCCGGACGTACGCCGCCGCGTAGTGCTCCGCCTGGTAGCGCACCCGGATCTCCTCCAGCGCCTCCCGTCGGCGCTGGTCACAGATTCGACTGAGGTCGGCCACGCACGCCTCCATCACCTGCTGGGCCATCACCTCCGGTGCCAGCTGGGCCAGCCGCCAGGCGGCCAGCCGCTCGCCCCGGGGGACCGCCAACAGGGGCAGCATCCGGCCCTGCAACGACCGCCGGAAGTCGAGGAACGGCAGGGCCGGCGACACCAGGGTCAGCGTCCGGACCAGGTCCGGCCGCAGCGCCGCCACCCGCACCGAGATCGCGCCGCCCAGCGAATTGCCGAACAGGTGCACCGGACCTCGACCCGAGTGCTCGATCCAGCGGATCACCCGCTGCGCGAAGACCGGCACCGTGTAGCGCTGGCCCGGCGCGCTGCGGCCGAAGCCCGGCAGGTCGATCGCCTGACCGTCCAGCCGGTCGGCGAGCAGACCGGCCAGGTCGGTCCAGTTCTGCGACGAGCCACCCAGGCCGTGCACGTAGAGCGCCGGTTCCGCGTCCGGCCCGGTGGCCGGTGTGTCCCGCACATAGGTGACCAGGCCGTCGAGGCGGACCTCCCGGCCGGGCCAGGGCGGCGGGACCGAGTGTGCGGGGAGCAGCTGATCTGGCCAGAGGGTCGCAGGCTTCACCGTTCCAGTCTGCCTGCCGACGGCTCAGGCCAGCAGCGCCTCCAGCCGCCGATTCACCGCAGCCAGTGTGGCCCGTACCACCGCCTGTCGAGGGTCACCCGCGACCAGGGCGGAGCCGGCGAGCTGCTCGACCCAGCCGTCGCAGACCAGCAGCACCACGACGGTAGCCACCTCACAGTTGCCGAACGGCACCACGGCGGCGTGCTCCACGAAGCAGCGTCCCCGGTCGGCGGTCGCGCCGGTGCCGCGCAGCAACTCGTCGATCGCGGCGGCGGCGGCCACCGCACAGAGGCGCAGCACGTACCCGTCCACGGCGGGTCCGGTGGCGTAACCCGCCGAGTTCTGCTCGCCGGCGACCAGCCGTACCTCGACTGTGCCTTCGAGCCCGAAGGTGCTCACCTGGACGTGGTCGAGCACCACCCGGGGTCCGGGCGTACCGCCGGTGTTGAGTGGCCGGGACGGCGCGGACTCGGTGGTGGTCAGCTGCCCACCGGAGTAGGAGGCGCCAAGGGTGGCCGGGCTGCCCGGCGGGCTCACCTCTTCCACGGTGGCCCGACCCCGGCCGGCGGGCGGGCTCGGCCGGCGGCGCCGGGAGGTCTCCGGCACCTGCTCGGTCCGGGCGGCGATGGCCTCCGCCCGGGCGGCGGCGGGTCGATTGGCCGGCCGGCGGGGCTCACCGGCGGTCCGGGCCTCGCCGCCGTCGCCGCCCCGGTTCTCGACGGAGCGTCGGCGCACCGGCGGCGCGACTGGTGTCTCCGGTACGCCGTGCGGCGCGGCGGCCAGCCCCATCCGCTCCTGGAGCAGGCGGGCGACGTGCCGGCTCACCTCGGCCGGGTCGGCACCGTCGGAAAGGTCCAGGCGCAGGCTGTGGGCACCGGCAGGGGTACGACGCAGGGACGCGTCCCGCACCCCCTCGACGCCGCGTACGGCATCGAGGATCGCGTTGACGTCGAAGCCCTCGGGCCGTTCACGCAACGGCGCCGGCTCGTCGTCCCGACGGAGGTGGGTGGCGGTCCGGGCGAGTTCCGGAGTTTCGGCGGGTGGGTCCACGGCTGGCGGCTCCGGCACGACGGGCACGTCCGGTTCGGCGGGGACGCGCTGCGGCAACACCGCCGACGTGCTGTCCGGCGACCCCTCGCCGGACAACTCCGGATCAGGCGCGGATCGACGTGCCGCGTAGGGGACTGCGCTCGTCGGAACGGGCGCGGCGGGGATGCGCTCACGGCGGCCCGTTCCGCTGGCGGACGCACCATCCGCCGGATCGGTCGACGCCGAGGTCGGCCGGGTCGCGGCCGAATCCGGAGCGGGCTGGGGAGGTGCCGGCTCGTCGGGCACCGGACGGAGCCGGAACGGCCGGTAGGCCGGCGGATCGGCGGCCGGGCCGACCTCGGCCACCGGCAGCGCCGATCCCGGCTCGGGCGGGGTGTCCCGAGCGGCCGGCGGAGCACTGGTCGGCGGGGTACTGGCGGGCGGGGTACTGGTCGGCGGGGTACTTGCGGGCGGGGCGCTGGCCGGGCCGAGCGCCCACGGCAGGCGCTCCTCACCCGCCGGCTGACCGGAGGCGCGGCCACCCCACGACTGGCCCTCGTCGAGTCGCGCGCCCCACGGCAGCGCGTCGTCGGCCGGTGCACCGCTGACCGGCGGGCCGCCCCAGGACGGGTACTCGCCGGCGGGTGGCTCGCTAGTCGACCGGGCGGCCCACGGCGGATGTTCCGGGCTCGGCGGATCGCTCGACGGACCGGCCGCCCAGGACGGCCGGTGCGCCGACGGCGCATTCGGTGACTCGGCTCGCCACGAGGGCCGGTCCGGCTCCGGCGGGGCGTTCTGCGGCTCGGCCGCCCACGACGGCCGGTCGGCCGCCGGCTCGGGCTCGGCGGCGCGTCCCTGCCCCGGGTCGGGGCGGGCAGCCTCCGCTCGGGAGGGCTCGTACGGGCGGGGGCGCTCGACGGGTATCGCCTGGTAGGGCCGCGTCGGTTCGGCGCGCACCGGCTCGTACGGCCGGCTGGGCTCGCTTACCCAACTCGGTGCCGGCGCTTCGCGCGACCGCCGGTCGGTCGATTCGCCGTCGCCGTGCGCCCATGACGGCGCGTCACCCCGGGCCCAGGAAGGTGCCCAGTCGTTGGCCGTGCCGGACCGGGCCCAGCTCGGCCGCTCGGGCTCGGCCGGTGGCGGCTCGACCGGTGGCGGCTCGGCCGGGGACTGCCCGGCGGCCTCGGGGCCGGGTGCCGGCGGCCGGTCGGCGGCACCCGGGCCGGCCGCACGACCACTGTCGGGCGGCGCGGTTCGGGTCTGCGGGGTCGACTCGGGCGGAAAGGCGACGTCCCAGGCGGCGGGCGGGCCGGACGTCGGCAGGTCACCGGAGCGCTCGGCGGTGGGGGCGTGCAGACCGGGCGGCACCTCGAAGCCGGAGGCGGCGGTGCCGACGGGCGGCACCTGCACGGCAGGCGGCGCGGAGGTCGGCAGCCCGGCGGCCCCGGATCCGGCCGGTTCGCTTGCGGAGCCGGGCCGCGGCGCCGGCACCACGAGTCGGTCCCGACCCGGATCGCGGCCAGCCTCACGTGGCCCGGGTGGGGCGCTCACCGGGGCGTACTGGCCGCCGGACGGCTCCTCCGGGTGGTGCACGCCGTTGACGTGGTGCCCGTTGACCCGGGCCGGCTGCTCGGGCCGGGCCGACTCGCCAAGTGGCGCGGGCAGATCGGCGTAGCGCGGCGCGGCGGCGGCCCAACCCGGGGGCGGCTCAGACTGACGCCAGGTGGCGGCGGAGTCGTCTGCGTTCCAGGACCAGTCGGCAGCCGACGGGGCCCACCCGTTGCCGGAACGGGCCAGGTCATCCCGCTGACCCGCACCGTCGCCGTGCTCTCCCGGGGTGGCGGCACCGGGTTGCCCTGTTTCACTCACCGCGCGCTCCTTGGTCGCCCCCGCTGAGGCTACCGTGTGGCGACAGTGGCGATAAGTTACAGCGGCGGGCCAATTCCGTGCGGAGCCTCCGGGCCCCGACCGGTTCGGGCGAAATGCCGGCCCGTACGACAACCTCGGAGGTTCCCATGACCACTGTTGGGAACGGCGCCCAGACCGCCGGCCGGCCCACCCGACTTCCCCGGTCGGCGCGCCGCAAGCAGCTGCTCGCCGCAGCTCAGGAGGTGTTTGTCGCGCACGGCTACCACGCCGCGGCGATGGACGACATCGCCGAGCGGGCCGGGGTCTCCAAGCCCGTGCTGTACCAGCACTTCCCCGGCAAGATGGAGCTCTACCTGGCGCTACTTGACACGCACTGTGACGCGATCGTCGCAAAGGTGCACGACGCCATGGCGAGCACCACCGACAACAAGGAACGGGTAAGCGCGTCCGTGCGGGCGTACTTCGACTTCGTCGACCACGAGAGTGAGGCCTTCCGGCTGGTCTTCGAGTCGGACCTGCGCAACGACCCGGCCGTGCGGCAGCGCGTGGAGCGGGTCGAGCAGGGCTGCATCGCGGCCATCACCGACACCATCATCTCCGACACCGGGGTCAGCCGGGCGCACGCCGAGTTGCTCGCCTCCGGTCTGGTGGGCGCGGCCGAGACCGCCGCGCAGTTCTGGCTGGCCGGGGGGCGGCAGGTGCCCAAGGCGGAGGCGGAGGCACTTGTCGCCGCGCTGTCCTGGCGGGGCATCGCCAGCTTCCCGTTGCAAGGTGAGTCAGCCTGAACCGACACCTTGTGATCCGATAGCCTTCGCAACGGCGGCAATTTCGCCCGACGGAGGAGGCAAAGTGGAGGTCAAGATCGGCGTGCAGTACGCACCGCGCGAGCTGGTCCTGGAGAGCGCGCAGTCGCCGGCCGAGATCGAGCGGATCGTGACCGACGCCGTCGCCAGGGGCGAGGGCACCCTTTCCCTGACCGACGAGAAGGGCCGGCGGATCATCGTGCCGGTTGGCAAGGTCGCCTATGTCGAGATCGCGGAGGCGTCTCCCCGGGCGGTCGGCTTCACCGTTCGCTGACGCTCAGTCGTAGCCGGCCGGCGGTTGACCGCCACGCGCGGTGAACCGCCGGCCGAGCCCGTCACACCGCCGCTCACCAGGCCGGTAAGCGCTCAGCGGTGATACACGTCACATTTTTGCCCTCCCCGTAGCGTTCACTTGCTCGGGAATCGGGACGGCGTATGGCCCGTTCGGGTAGCATGGAGGAGTTGCCGTAGGTGTCGAGCCGGCCGGGAGCCCATCCGGGTTCCGGTCGAAGTCCGACCCGCGGCGCGCGTGCGGCCCGGTCCGCCCGGCAATCTGCCGCCGACCGTGTGGCCCGCGCCATACCGAACGCGCCCTGAGGACATGACGGGGCGCACCCACGAGAGGGCACCCCCAAATCCACATGAGTGAGCTGATTCAAGACCTCACAGACGGCCAGGAACTGGCCCCGACCGCCCCGGTCCGACCGGAGGCGCCGACCTTCGCCGAGCTCGGTGCACGCGCCGAGACGGTCGAGGCGCTGGCTGCGGCCGGCATCACCCGCGCCTTCGCCATCCAGGAGTACGCGCTGCCGATCGCGCTGCGCGGCGCCGACCTGATCGGGCAGGCCCCGACCGGCACCGGCAAGACCCTCGGCTTCGGCGTACCGCTGCTGGAGCGGGTCCTCGCACCCGGCGAGGGTGGCGACGGCCTGCCCCAGGCACTTGTCGTCGTACCAACCCGTGAACTGGGCATCCAGGTCGCCAAGGACATCGCGGCAGCCGGCCGCACCCGGGGCGTACGCGTGCTGCCGATCTACGGCGGCGTGGCGTACGAGCCGCAGGTCGATGCGCTGCGCAAGGGCGTGGAGATCCTGGTCGGCACGCCGGGCCGGCTGCTCGACCTGGCCAAGCAGAAGCAACTGCGCCTGCACGGCGTACGCGCGCTGGTGCTGGACGAGGCCGACCGCATGCTCGACCTGGGCTTCCTCGACGACGTCGAGCGAATCCTGGCGATGCTGCCGGAGGACCGGCAGACGATGCTATTCTCCGCGACCATGCCGGACCCGATCGTGACGCTGTCCCGGCGGTTCCTGCGCCACCCGATCACGATCCACGCCGGCCACACGGCGGAGACCGGCCCGTCGCCGCAGACCGAGCAACTGGTCTACCGCACCCACTCGATGAACAAGATCGAGATCGTGGCCCGGATCCTCCAGGCGGAGAGCCGTGGCCTGACCATGATCTTCACGCGCACCAAGCGCGCCGCCGACCGGGTCTCCGAGGATCTCGACTTCCGTGGCTTCGCGGTCGCGGCGGTACACGGTGACCTCGGCCAGGGCGCACGCGAGCGGGCGCTGCGGGCATTCCGGGCCGGCAAGATCGACACCCTGGTCGCCACCGACGTCGCCGCCCGGGGCATCGACGTCACCGGCGTCACCCACGTCATCAACTACGACTGTCCGGAAGACCAGGACACCTACACCCACCGGATCGGCCGTACCGGTCGGGCCGGCGCGAGCGGCGTGGCGGTGACCTTCGTCGACTGGGACGACATGCCGCGTTGGCGGATCATCGACAAGACGCTCGGGCTGGACATGCCGGAGCCGCCGGAGACGTACCACACCTCCGCACACCTCTACACCGACCTGCACATCCCGACGGGTGTCACCGGCACCCTGCCGACCGCCGAGCGCACCCGCGCCGGCCTGTCCGCCGAGGTCGAGGAGGATCTGGGCGGCGGTCGCTCCCGCCGGGGCGAGCAGCGCGGTTCCGCGCGCCGGGGCCGTGGCCGGGACGAGGGCGGACGCGGTCGCGGACGGGGACGCGGCGAGAGCACTGGCGCGCGGGCCGACGACCCCGCGCCGGAGGCCACCGAGAGCACGGCCGACGAAGGTACCCGTACCCCCCGTCGCCGTCGGCGTCGCCGGGCCGGCGAGGTGGTGACCGCCAACGCGACCGCGACGACAGGCGACGGCACGCCAGCCGAGAGCGCACCGGCCGCCACCGGTGAGGCCCCGCGCCCGCGGCGGCGCCGCCGCCGTGGTGGCGCCGGCAGCCCGAGCGGTACGCCGGCCGAGGTGTCCACCGACTGACCACGGATCGAGGTGCCGTCAGGTGGCGGCACCCCACCGGCCCCGCGCATGACGGGCCGGTGCGCCCCGCGCATGACGGGCCGGTGCGGCACGGTCAGCCCCGCCCCCGCCCCCGCCGCCCCGCGACGGGGGCACACCCTTACCTGCGGCCGTCCGCCGCTCGTCGCCGTCGTCCGACTCACCCGCCGCCACCTGCCGCTGCTCGCGGTGCCGGTACGGGTCGGGTGGCGGCAGTGCGCGCCGGGTGGACATGGAAGATGGAACGATGCCCGAATCCTTGGACTCGGCCCTGGCCGAGGTGCGCTCGATGCTGCTCGGTTCCGCGCTGACCCGGGCCGTGGCCGCGGGTCGGCGGCGCGGCCAGCGCCCGTCGGTGGTCCGGGCCGAACTGCGGTCGGTCGCGTTGAAGGCCGGTCCGCGACTACAGATCGCCACCTCGGACGGTGCCCGGCCGTACACCCGCAACCTCGCACCCGGTCCCGAGGCGGTCGCGGCGGTCGAGGCGCTGCTCGCCGAGCCGTTCGGCAACTGGCACGTGGAGACCGCCGACCGCACCTTGCAACTGCGGGTCACCAAGTCGGGCGAGGCACAGGTGCACCGGACGGCCGCCACTCGCCCGGCCACTGCACCGACCGGACACGACCGGGCCAAGGAGTACCTGCTCGACCCCGGCGACCCGATCTTCGCCGAGATCGGCGGGTCGGCGGCGAAGCGGCGGCAGGTCGACGCGTTCCTGCGGGCGTTGGCGGCCACCCTGCCGGACGAGCCGGCCCGCAACCTGAGCGGCCCGCTGCGCGTGGTGGACCTGGGCTGCGGAAACGCGTACCTGACCTTCGCCGCGTACCGCTATCTCGCGCAGCTTGGCCTCGACGTCGAGTTGGTCGGCGTGGATGTCCGCGACGACCAGCGCCGCCGCAACACCGAGCTGGCCGAGCGGTTGGGGTGGGCCGACCGGGTACGGTTCGTGGCCGGCACCATCGCCGACGCCGTGGTCGAGCCGGCCCCCGACCTGGTGCTCGCGTTGCACGCCTGCGACACCGCCACCGACGAGGCGTTGGCCCGAGCGGTGCACTGGGGTGCCCGCTGGGTACTCGCCGCGCCCTGCTGCCACCACGACATCGCCGCGCAGTTGCGCGCCCGACCGGCGCCCGGAGCGTACGAGCTGCTCACCCGGCAGGGCATCCTCCGCGAGCGCTTCGCGGACGTCCTCACCGACGCGCTGCGCGCCGCACTGTTGCGGTTGCACGGCTACCGGGCCGAGGTGGTCGAGTTCGTCGACTCCGCACACACCCCACGCAACCTGCTGATCCGGGCCCGGCGTACGGAGGCCGCGCCCACGGACCGACAGCGCACGGAGTACCGCGAGCTGGTCGGGCAGTGGCAGCTCACTCCCCGGCTGGAGAGCCTGCTCGACCGGTCCGACCTGGCCGGGTGACCGCATCGGGTCTCGCCGCCGGGACTGTCTGTTCGGTCAGTCAGTTGTATCTCCCGCCGGTCGTACTACTCTCGAAGTGCGCACCGCGGGGGTGCCGGTCGGGAGGTAACACCCACCGGATGGGATCGGCAGAGGTTTCGCCACAGATGGCATTCGCGCGCTTCGTGCGCCAGGCCATCGACGAGGCCCGTGAAGAGCGTGGCTGGACGGTCAGCGACCTGGCGACGCACACCGGTGTCGGTCGTTCCACCGTCTTCCGCTGGCTCGCCGGCGACTGGCACGACTATCCCGAGCTGGCCAAGGTCCGCGGCTTCTGTGCCGCGCTGGAGCTGCCGGTGGCCGCCGCCTTCCGCGCGCTCGGCCTGCCCGACGCCGGGGCAGGGCCGCTGCGGCGTGGCGACGACAGCCCGGTCGAAGCGGACGTTCGGGTGATCCTGCAACGGCTGGCGGATCCGACCGTGCCGGCCGAGGAGAAGCATCACATCCGCGACCTGCTGCGCTACCTCGCCCGCCGCCCGATCCGCCGCGCCGGCTGACCAGCTGAGCTGGCCCGGGGCTGGCCGGGGCTGGGCTGGCTGGCCGGGGCTGGGCTGGGCCGGCCGGGGCTGGGCTGGGCCGGGGCTGGGCCGGGGCTGGGCTGGGCCGGCCTGGGCTGGGCTGGGCCGGGGCTGGGCTGGGCCGGCCGGGGCTGGGCCGGGGCTGGGCTGGGCTGGGCGGGCCGGGGCTGAGCTGGCCCGGGCTGGCCGGGCCGGGGCTCTGCTGCGCTGACTGGGCTACGGCACGGTGACGGTGAACTCGGCGGTCCGCACCTCGCCGCCGGTGGCGAAGTCCAGGTAGAGGCGGTACCGCCCCGGCCCGGGCGTGGTCAACCAGAACTGGATCGCACCGTCCACCAGCTCCGGCTCCGGATGCACGTGCAGATAGCCGAGATCCCCCTCGCGCAGCACGACGAGGTGGCCGTACGCCCCGAGGTAGTGCTCCAGCGGCGGCACGGTGCCGTCCGCCGCGCTGACCCGGAACGACAGCGGGGTGGTCAGGCCAGGGTCGAAGGTGCCCTGGTAGCCGACCGTGAACCCGTCGACCGTGGCGGTGGCCGTCGGCGCGGGCAGGGCCCGAGGCACGTACCGGCCCGGTGCGACCAGGTCCACACCGAGGGTGGTGGCCGTCTGCCGGCCGTCGTCGGCGAGCGCCGTGAAGTCGGCGTACGCCCGCCAGATGCCCGGCTCCGGCAGCGTGAGCGGCACCGACCAGGTCCCGTCCGCCGCCATGGTCGGATGCAGGTGCTGGTAACCGGTCAGGTCCCGGCGCACCACGATCAGATGCATTGGCTTGTCGTGCACGACCGCGAAGCGGGTCACTGCCCGGCGTTGCCCGTCCCGGATCTGGAAACGCAGCTCGCCGGCCTGCCCTGCGGTGAAGTCGCCGCTGCGCGGGGCGAGGGTGTAGCCGTCCCGGCTGACCGCCAGGCCCCCCGCCTCGGCCGCCTCGGCCTGTCCCGTGCCGTGCGAGTGTGCGCCGGCACCGGGCGCATGGGTGTGGTCGGCCAACGCGCTGTCGGAGCCGCCCATCGCCGACGCCGGCCCACCGCCGTTGATCCGGCCGAGCCCGAAGCCGAGCAGCACGGCGAGGACCAGCCCGCCGACCACCAGCGCCAGCCGGACGGTGGCCCGATCCGGCACCGCGGAGCCCCTTCGGGGCCGGTGCCGGCCCCGCCGCCGGCCGCTCGGCGCTCCGCACCGACCCGAGCGCCACCCCGTCGAGGCCCTGCTCACCCATGCTCCCCACCGTACCGCCGCCCTCCCCACCCCCACCCCCGCCCTCCCCACCCCACCCCGCCCCACCCCCGCCCCACCCCCGCCCCGCCCCCGTCCCCACCCCACCCCCGTCCCCGCCTCGCCCCGCCTCGCCCCGCCTCGCCGATCTTGCACTTTGTGTCGCCGATACAAGGCATTCACCCCTTTACCCCGACCGAAAGTGCAAGATCGGCGGGGCGGGGAGGGTGGGGGTGTCCCTATGGGTTTCGTCAAGCGGGGACGGGGCTGGTCGGGCGGGGTTGGTAGGGATCTTGTCGCGGAGCATGGCGTATAGGACGTCGCAGCGGCGTCGGGCGAGGCAGATGAGGGCGGCGTTGTGGCGTTTACCTTCGGCGCGTTTGCGGTCGTAGTAGGCGCGGCTGACGGGGTCTGCGAGGGATGCGAACGCGGCGAGGAAGAACGCGCGTTTGAGGTTCTTGTTGCCGCCTCGGGGTGGGTGCTCGCCGCGGATGCTGGTGCCGGAGCGTCGGGTGACGGGGGCGAGGCCGGCGTAGGCGGCGAGGTGGCCGGGGTGGCGAAGGCGGTGCCGTCGCCGACTTCGAGCAGGATCGGGCGGCGGTCCTGACGCCGATGCCGGGCATCGATGTCAGGACCGGGGCAAGAGGGTGTGCATCAAGCATCCTCTCGACCTGGTCGGCGACTTGGTCGCGTTGGTGTAGGACGTCGCGGAGGCTGTCGGCGAGACGGGGCAGGATCGTCTCGGCTGCTTGGGTGCCGGGGACGGTGACGGTCTGTTCGTCGAGGGCTGCCATGAGCTGTTCGATGAGCCGTTCACCCATGCGGGGTGCGTGGACGGCGGCGATCGAGAGTAGTTTGCGGCGACCGGCTTTGCGGAGTCCGGCCGGTCCGCCGCAGCGCGACAGCAACTCCAGCACGGCCTTGTGGTGCACCTTCGGGCCGAGAACCCGTTCCAGGGCGGGATGAATCTGGGTGAGTAGTCCCCGGATACGGTTCGACACGCGCGTGGCCTCGCCAGCGAGGTCGTCGTCGAAGCCGACGAGGACCTCCAACTCGGCCAGAGCCTCATCTCCGACGTCGACCCGCCGCAGCGTGTGCGGCAGGGTGCGGGCGGCATCAGCGATGACATAGGCGTCGCGGGCGTCGGTCTTCGCGCTTCCGGGGTGCAGATCGGCGATCCGGCGCATCGCCAGGCCGGGCAGGTAGGCCACCTGATGACCGCATGCCCGAGCCACCGCGACCGGCAGGGCGCCGATCGAGGCGGGCTGGTCGACCACCACCAGCACCCGACCGTGGCCGGCGAGTTTGTCGAACAACTGCCTCAGCCGAGCCTCGGTGTTCGGCAACGGTGCGTCGTGCAGCCGCTTGCCGTCCGGCGCCAACCCGACCGCGTGATGATCACCCTTACCGACATCCAACCCGAGGTAGACGCCGTATCCGCCGTGCACCACACCCGCCTCCACGCATCGTCCGTGGCCTCGGCCACAGGTCCAGGCGTCGGACTGCCGGCACCCACGTTACGAAGAGACCAACCCCAAACAGGGCGGCCGTGTCCCTATCAGCGGTCCGCCGACGCCACCCGACCCGGCGACAACACCCCCCGGATCATGCCTACGACAGGGGCAGGAAGTCATACCGGGCCGGGCGACCGAGGAGTCCCCGGCTGGGGACGATCAAAAGGTAACGAGGGGTTGGGGGAGGGGTGGGGGAGGGGAAGGGGAGCCCGGGGTCAGGGTTAGGAGGTGGTGGCGAGGGTTAGGGGGAGGATGGCGGGGGCGCCGGCTTGGCGGAGCGCGCGGGCCGCCATGGTCATGGTCCAGCCGGAGTCGACCAGGTCGTCGACGAGGAGCACCGGGCCGTCCAGGCCGGCCAGGGTGTCGGCCAGTTCCTCGGCGACGACCAGGTTGCCGTGCAGGGTGCGGACCCGTTGGGCGCTGTTGCCGCGCGGCGCGTCGCCGCCGGTCGGCCCGGCCAGGGTGACCTGGCCGAGCAGCGGTAGCCGCCCGACGGTGGCGATCCGCTCGGCCAGCGAACCGATGAGCACCTGGTGGCTCTGCGAGTCGATGGTGACCACACCGGCCGGGCGGCTGGGCCACGGGTCGTCGCCGTGCGCCCAGGACTTGAGCACCTCGACGACGGCGGCGGCCACGTCGTCGGGCACCGGGCCGTCCGGCGTACCGGGCCCGACCAGGTTCCGCAGCCGGCCACCCCAACCGAGGTCGGAGAGCCGGCCGACCGCGCGGCCGGGCAGCGCCTGCTCGGCCGGGACGATCCGTCCCTTCAGCGGTACGCCGACCGCCGCCAGCCCGGTCGGCCAGAGCTTCTTCGGCGCGATCTGGACGCCGGGGCGGCCGAGGAAGCTCTGCGCGGCGGTCAGTGCAGCCGTGGACACCTCCGGCGTGAACAGTGCTTCGGCGCAACTGTCGCACCGGCCGCAGTCGGCCGCCGCCGCGTCGTCCAGGCACTCGCGCAGGTAACGCATCCGGCAACCGGTCGTCGCCGCGTACCCGAGCATGGCCTGCTGCTCGGCGGTGCGGGCGGCGGCGACGCGGCGCAGCCGGGCCTCGTCGTAGACCCAGGGCTCGCCGGTGGCGAGCCAGCCGCCGCGTACCCGGCGGACCGCGCCGTCGACGTCGAGCACCTTGAGCATCAGTTCCAACCGGGCCCGGCGCAGGTCGACCAGGGGTTCCAGGGCCTGGGTGGAGAGCGGCCGGTCGGTGTGCAGGGCGGCGAGCACGGCGCGTACCTGCTCCTCGGGTGGGAAGGCGAGCGAGGCGAAGTACCGCCAGATGGCGGCGTCCTCGGCACCGGGCAGCAGCAACACCTCGGCGTGCTCGACGGCCCGACCGGCCCGGCCGACCTGCTGGTAGTACGCGATCGGCGAGGGTGGCGCGCCAAGGTGCACCACGAACCCGAGATCCGGCTTGTCGAAGCCCATCCCGAGCGCGCTGGTGGCGACCAACGCCTTGATCTTGTTGTCCAGCAGGTCCTGCTCGGCCGCGCGCCGGTCGGCGTCCTCGGCCTGCCCGGTGTACGCGGCCACCGACCAGCCCCGCGAGCGTAGGAACTCGGCGGTCTCGGTGGCCGACGCGACGGTGAGCGTGTAGACGATCCCGGAGCCGGGAAGCCGGTCCAGGTGGTCGGCGAGCCAGCCGAGCCGGTGCGCCGGGCTGGGCAGTTCGAGTACGCCCAACCGCAGCGACTCACGGTCCAGACTGCCGCGCAGCACCAGCACGTCGGCCCGCGCCACGGTCGGGTCGGTCGGCTCGGTGCCGAGTTGCTCGGCCACGTCCCGGGTGACCCGGGCGTTGGCGGTGGCGGTGGTGGCCAGCACCGGGGTCTGCTCCGGCAGGTTGCCGAGGAAGGTACGCAGCCGGCGGTAGTCCGGCCGGAAGTCGTGCCCCCAGTCCGACACGCAGTGCGCCTCGTCGACCACGAGCAGGCCGGTGGTCGCGGCCAGTTTCGGCAGTACGCCGTCGCGGAACTCCGGATTGTTGAGCCGTTCGGGGCTGATCAGCAGCACGTCCACCGAACCGGCGTGGATCTCGTCGGTGATCTCCGCCCACTCGTCGAGGTTTGCCGAGTTGATGGTCCGGGCCCGGATTCCGGCCCGGCCGGCCGCCTCGACCTGGTTACGCATCAACGCCAGCAGCGGCGACACGATCACCGTCGGCCCGCTCGGCTCCTCGCGTTCGCGCAACAGCGCGGTGGCCACGAAGTAGACGGCCGACTTGCCCCACCCGGTGCGTTGTACGCAGAGCACCCGCCGCCGGTCGACCACAAGCGCCTCGATCGCCCGCCACTGGTCCTCGCGCAGCCGGGCGTGGTCGCCGGCCAGCCGGCGCAGCACCGCCTCGGCCCGCTGCCGGACGCTGTCACGGCCGGCTGAACCGGCCGAACCTGGGCCCGCCGTCGCTTCCTCGCTCATCCGGCCTTTCTACCAGCGCGGCCTGTCATCGGCGGACGAGTCGGCCCGCGACCCCGGCAACCAGCGTCGCAGCCGGCGCCCTACCGAGTCAGCCCGCGACCCCGGCAACCAGCGTCGCAGCCGGCGCCCTACCGAGTCAGCCCGCGACCGCGCGGAGTCTGGCATAGGATTCCCGTTCGTTCCCGGAGAATAGAGACGAGATGATTCAGCGAACCGGCACCACCGCCGTCACCCGGCGGTTCGCGGCCACTGCGGTCGCCCTGCTGGCGGCGGCTCTGGTGGCCGGCTGCGACGGCAAGGATGCCAGCCCACAGGCTGCCCCACCGCCACCTCCCGACCCCAAGCAGGAACTGCTGGCGGCGGTGCCGGGCACCGACGACCCGGCCTTCCGCTTCAGCACGAGCGACGCCTCGGGCGACGTGTCCGGCGTGGTCGACCCGGTGAACCGGGGCATGGAGATGCAGGTCGTCGGCAAGGAGAAGGACTTCACCCTGGAGATGTCCTTCCGGATCGTCGAGACCCGCACCTGGATGAAGGTGAACTTCAAGGGCGAGCAGGACCTCCAGAAGCTGATGAAGCTGCCCACCACCTGGATGGAGTTGGACCCGGCCAAGATGGCGGGGTCGGAGCCGGTGCCCGCGTACGAGGGCACCGATCCGGGCAACGCCGAGGTGATCATTCGCGCGGCCACCGACGTCCAGGCCGGCGAGGGCGGGACGTACACCGGTGTGGTCGACTTCTCCAGCCAGCCGGACCTGGTGGAGGCGATGGAGGGCGTGGCACCCCTCGACAAGGCCACCGCGCCGATTCCGCTCACCGCCGTCGTCGGCCCGGACGGCAACCTCACCTCGCTGACCCTGGCGATCCCGGCCATCGGTAAGCAGAAGGCGTCGAAGTACGTGGTGGAGTACTCCGACTTCGGCACCGCCCCGCAGATCGTCGCATTCGTCGGTGACGAGGCGAAGCCGGCACCGAAGTCGGCGTACGACATGCTCAACGGCTGACCGGAGACGGCGGGCGGGCGGCACGCCGTTGTGCCGCCCGCCCGCGCCACGCGATCAGCCCTCCCGGCGCGGGCCCAGCCGCAGGGAGTTGCGGAGCAGAGCCAGCCGGGGCGCCAGGCTGGCCAGGCCGCCGGGGAAGAAGTAGACCGCCAGGATGAAGACGGTGCCCAGCACGAAGAGCGGCTCGGAGAGCGGCCGGCTGAGGAAGGCCGGCAGCGCGTCCACCGCGCCGGAGCTGCCGAACGACACCAGCCGGTGGTCCAGGTACATGTAGAGGATGCCGCCAAGCACCGGCCCCCAGCGGGTGCCGGGCCCGCCGAGCACCACCATCACCAGCAGCGACAGGGTCAGCTCACTGCTTGTGATGTGCGGCGAGGCGCCGCCGACGATCAGGCAGTAGACCACCCCGCCGGCCGCCGCCAGGCCGCCGGCCAGGGTGAAGGCGATCAACTTGAAGCGGTACGGGTCCAGCCCGAGCACCCCGATGCGGCGCTCGTCGTCGCGCAGCCCGGCCAGCACCCGCCCGGTCGGCGAGCCGCTGACCCGGTGCACCACAAGCACCACCACGACCAGGTAGGCCAGGGCCAGCCAGTACAGGTTCACCGTGTTGGTGACCCCGACCAGCCCGGCGGGCAGTCCGGAGACGTCCAGCGGCAACCCTTCCTCGCCGCCGGTCAGCCCGCCGAAGTCGCGGGCCACCAGGATCGCCCCGACCTGGGCGAAGGCGAGCGTCACCATGGCGAAGGCGATCCCGACGGTACGCAACGCCACCGCACCGATCAGGCCGGCGAGGATCGTCCCGCCGACGATCGCCAGCGGCGCGGCCTGCCAGAGCGGCAGCCCGGCCCGGGTGATCAGGATGTCGGTGCCGTACACCCCGGCGGCGAAGTAGAGGGCGTGCCCGAAGGAGAGCATCCCGGTCCGCCCGAACAGCAGGTCGTAGCCGGCCGCCAGACCGCCGAAGACCAGGCAGACGGCGAGCAGTTGCAGGGTGCCGGGCGAGTTCAGCGCGCCCTCGAAGATGCCCGGCAGGTGCAGCGTCGAGTACGGCAGGATCAGCGCCACGGCCAGCACGACAAGCGGCAGGAAGGGACGCAGCCGGGAGGCGCGACCCGGGGTCAGCTCGGCCGGCACCGCCGCCGGGGGCGCGGGAACCTCGGGGCTGGAGACCTCGGTCATGCGATAGCCGCCTTTCCGGCAATGCCCTGCGGGCGCAGCAGCAGCACCACGGCGAGCAGCGCGACCACGCAGATGTCGCCCAGCCCGGAGGTGCCGTAGTAGTTCACGAACTGTTGCAGCAGCCCGACCGCGACCGCCGCGTACGCCGACCCGACCACCGAGCCCATGCCGCCGATGACCACCACGATGAACGCGAAGATCAGCAGCGAGCCGCCCTGCTGCGGCGAGACGGTGCCGAAGTAGACGCTGCCAAGCGCGCCGGCCAACGCGGCAGCCGCCCCGCCGATGGCGAAGACCAGGGTGAACGCCTTGCGTACGTCGATGCCCAGCGCGGTGACCATCTCCCGGTTCTCCACCCCGGCCCGGATGATCAGGCCGTAGCGGGTCCACTGGAGGAAGGCCAGGATCGCGGCGAGCACCAGCACCGCCGCGATGATCAGCAGCAGGCCGCCGTTGGGCACCTGCGCGCCGAGGATCGAGGTCACCTGGCGGGTCCACTCCGGGCGCGGGAACGGTCGGGCGTCCGCGCCCCAGGTGGCCTGCAACAGCGCCACCCCGGCCAGCGAGAGCCCCACGGTGACCAGCACCTGTTCGATGGTGCGGGAGTAGAGCGGGCGGATCAGCACCAGCTCGACAAGCACCGCCATCAACGTCCCGGCGGCCACCCCGAAGGCGACCGCGAGCACGAAACCGAGGCCGTCGGCCCCGGCACCGGGCAGGTTCCCGGCCGCCCACCAGGTGGCGTACGCGCCGACGCCGAGGAACAGCCCGTGCGCGAAGTTGAGCACGTCGGCCAGGCCGAAGACCAGCGACAGCCCGGAGGCCACCAGGAAGTACAGTGCCGCCAGGCCGAGCCCGGTCAGCGTGAGCAGGATGATCGCGTCCACTAGTGCTGCACCTCCGCCGAGCCGACCCCGAGCAGCGACTTCGTCAGCCCGGTCGCCGAGAGCAGTTCCTGGGCGTCGCCGGTCCAGGCCACCTTGCCGGCGGCGAGCACCACCGCGTCCCGGGCCAGCCGCCGGACCACGGCCAGGTTCTGCTCGACCAGCAGCACCGGCACGGATTCGGCGACCCGTTCCAGCACCTCGGCCACCTCGGTCACCACCTTCGGCGCCAACCCCTTGGTCGGCTCGTCGACAAGCAACAGCCGGTTGTCGTTGAGCAGCACCCGGCCGATGGCGAGCATCTGCTGCTGCCCGCCGGAGAGTGAGCCGGCCCGCTGCCGGGAGCGTCGGTCCAGTTCGGGAAAGAGCGCGAACACCCGGTCGTACGCCGGAGTGCTGCCGCGCCGCTCGGCGAGCCGCAGGTTCTCCGCGACGGTGAGGCCGGCGAAGACGCACCGGTCCTCCGGCACGTAGCCGAGCCCGCCGCGGACCAGGCGGTGGGTCGGCCGGTCCAACAGCGACTGGTCGCCCATCCGGACCGTGCCGCCGACCTCGCCGTTGCGGGGTGTCAGGCCGACCACCGCGCGCAGGGTGGTGGTCTTGCCGACGCCGTTGCGGCCGAGCAGCACGGTCACCCCGGTCGGCGCCACCGTGAAGGACACCCCCTGGAGGATGTGCAGCCCGGCGATCCGCACCGACAGGTCGTCCACGGCGAGTACCGGCTCGGTTCCGGAGCCGCCGTCCGGTCGCGGCTGCGCGGCGCGCAGATCCGGCTCACTGCTCGCGGTCACAGCTCCTCCCCCAGGTACGCCTCTTGCACGGTCGGGTTGGCCATCACCGTCTCCGGGGTGTCGCAGGCCAGCAGGGCGCCGTGGTGCATCACGGCGATCCGGTCGGCCAGTTCCAGGATCACGTCCATGTGGTGCTCGACCATCAGCACCGACCGGCCGCTGTCGCCGGTCAGCGACCGGATCACCCGGATCAGTTCCGGCACGTCCTCGGCGCTGACCCCGGCCATCGGCTCGTCCAGCAGCATCACCCTCGGTTCGCCGGCCAGCAGCAGCGCGATCTCCAGCTTGCGTTTCTCGCCGTGGGCGAGGGTGCCGGCCAACGCCGTACCCCGGTGGGCCAGGCCGACCTGGTCGAGCGCCGCGTCGGCGGCGGCGGCCACCTCCCGGTCGGCCGCCGCCCGCCGCCACAGCTTCATCGATCCCCCGCGGTGCGCCTGCACGGCGAGCCGGACGTTCTCCCGCACGCTCAGCGAGCCGAAGACCGAGGACGCCTGGAAGGTACGCCCCAACCCGAGCCGGGCCCGCCGGTACGGCGGCAGGGCGGAGATGTCCCGCCCGTCCAGGGTGACCTTCCCCTCGGTGGCCCGGCGCAGGCCGGTGATCAGGTTGAACAGTGAGGTCTTGCCGGCGCCGTTGGGCCCGATCACGCCGAGGAACTCCCCGGGCGCCAGGTCGAGGTGGACGGAGTCGACGATGGCGACCTCACCGATCCGCCAGGTCAGACCGCGGGTGGCGAGCATGCTTGCCTCAGCCCTTCATCGCCTGGACCGGGGGCGCGCTCTCCTCGCCGGTGAGCGCCTTCTGCGCGGCGGCGGTGAAGTTCTCCCCGCTGCCGGTCAGGCTCGCCTGGTACATCGGCTGGAGCAGGGCGTGGTCCTCGGCGCGGATGGTCATGGTGCCCTTCACGCCCTCGAAGCTCCACCCCTCCAGCGCGGCGACCATCTTGTCGACGTCGTCGCCGCCCTCCTGCACGGCCCGGACCACCATCTGCGCGGCGGCGAAGCCGTCCGGGTGGAACAGGTCGAGGGTGCCGCCGGGAACCTTGGCCTTGGCGGCCTTGGCCGCCTCGGTGTCGCTGGCCCCGTCGAAGTAGTGCGACAGGAAGGAGATCTTGCTGCCGGCCGCGCCGAAGGTGGGCCAGGAGGCGCGGATGTCCAGGCCGGTGACGACCGTGGTGGAGGTCAGCACCCCCTGCTGGTCGAGAGTCTGCCACATCGCCGGGGCGGTGGCACCGGCCCAGGCGACGAAGAGCAGGTCCGGCTTGGCGGCCTTGATCTGGCTGGCGAACGGGGTGAACTCGGTGGCGCTGGCCGGTGCCCGGACCGCGCTGACGGTCGCCCCGGCACCGCCGATGACCTCCTTCACCGCCGCCTCGTTGGCGTCGCCGAAGGCACCGTCCTGGGCGAAGACCACCACCTTCTTGCCGGTCGGGTCGCCGATGAACGACCGGGCGGTCACCACGTCCTGGTACGACTGCCGGCCGGAGCGGAACGTGTACTTGTTCGCGCCGGTCACCGCGTCGGTGGCGGCCGGCCCGGAGATGAAGAGCACCTTGTTCTGGGCCGCGATCGGGGCCACCTGGAGCGCCACGCCGGACGCCGTCGAGCCAGCAATGATCTTGCTGCCCTTGCCGATCAGGTCCTTGGCCGCGGAGACCGCCTTCGCCGGGTCACCGGCGTCGTCGACCTCGGTGATCTCGATCGCCCGGTCGCCCACCTTGTTGGTGCCGTTGGTGGCGAAGTCCAGGCCGGCCCGGAACCCTTCGATGTACTGCTTTCCGTAACTGGCAAGCGCTCCCGACTGGGAGTAGACCAGCCCAACCTTCACCGGCGCGGCGCTGTCGCCACCGCCGCTGGCAGTGTCCTGCGGACTGCCACACGCCGTGGCCGCGAGCGCCGCGGCCATCATCGTGGCGGTGGACAGGAACACCCGTCGTGTCGTCCGAACCGTCATAGCGACTCCACGTGAGGACTCAGAGGGAGAGGAAACCTTATGTGTCGGCTCACGCTAGAAGTGACGTCACCCACGGGCTATGTGGCGGAAACACACAAGTAACCAGGATGGAGTGGCCGGCCTTTACAAACACCGGCCCGCGCCGACCACCCCACCGCCTCCCGGCAGCGACCACCGCCACCCCCACCCCCACCCCTGTGTCGATGCCCCACGCCCCTTGATCAACTCCGTTCCGCCGGCATGGCGGCATCAGCCGCCCCCGGATATCGCCATGCCGCCGATCTGGTGTCGATCACCGCCGGCCTGGCCGGGCCCTCCGCCCGGAGGCGTGGCAGGGTCCGTCGTGGTCGGCCAGGCGTGGGCACCGGCCGCCCGCGTTGCGCCGGTCGCAGAACACCCAGTGGTGTACGAACTGAGCCTCCTCCTCGGAGACCATGGTTCCCGCGGCGACCCGGTGCAGGTAGGCGTACACCTCGTCCGGGTCGATCCCGCGCCGCACCGAGCGGAACCCTGTCGCTGCTCCACCGTTGATCATGAAGTTAGCGGCAGTAGTTGATCTTCAAAGTGCCGCTAACCTCATGATCAACGCGACAACGGTAGGTGACTACTCGGGAGCCAGTTGCCGGGTCAGCCGGTCGAGGCCGCCCTTGATCAGCCGCCCGTACTCGTCGTCGCCGAGCGCGCCGATGCCCGCCTCCGCGCGCCGGAGGTGCTCGCGCGCCCGGTCGAGGTCGCCGAGCTTGCGGTAGCACTCGCCCAGGTTTAGGTGCAGCGACGGATACAGGCCAGCCAGCGGCAACGCCACGCCGGCCTCGGCTACCCGGGCTTCGGTGAGCAGGTCGGCCGCCGCCAGCGCCCGCTGGTCCCAGAGCAACTCCTGGCGTACGTCGTCCTGCACATCCGCCATCGAGTGGGCGAGAACGCAAACGTGCAGCGGATCGCCCCGCTCCCCGCCGATCTCAGCCCAGATCTGCGCGAACAGGTCGCGAGCAGCGTCCCGCTGGCCTTGGTGGTGATGCAACTGCACTCCTTGATTGATGCGGGTCATCGTTGCATCGGGGGTCATCGGCTCTCCTGCCCGGCTCAGCTCGTGACGCTGAAGTCGATCGTACTTGCCTTCGAGAGCAGCGGGCAGGACGACGCGACACACCGGGCGGGACGAGAGAACTACATTCATTCACACTCTCCGCTACTGTCACCTCACCCTTTGGTGATGCGGCGAGGGAGGGTGCGGTGGCCGCGAACGAGGAGTTCTTCGCCACTCGGAAGGCCGCCGCCGTGCTGAAACACGGCATCCTCAAGCGCTACCCGGTCGTCTTCGCCTCGAAGACCGGCCAGGGCAACCCCGTCGTCTTTCTCGACGGCTACGCCGGACGCGGCGAATACGACGACGGCAAAGAGGCGGGCTCGCCACTTCTCCTGTCTCGTTGCGCGGACACGGTGCGGGACTTCCGCAACGTGACGCTCTTCTTCGTGGAGCAGAATCCGGACCACTTCGCCAACCTGCAACAGGTGCTCGCGGCGAAGGGCGGCACGACCAAGCGCATCCTGCGACAGGGAGATGTCGCAGATCATCTGCCCGAGGTGCTGACCGTTGCCCGTGGTGCCTCCCTCTTCGCGTTCCTGGACCCGTTCGGGCTCGCCCTCGACTTCGACCTGGTGCGCTCGAAGCTGCTCGGCCGGGCAGCCGGTCGACCCACCGAAGTGCTCCTGCACCTCAGCGTGTCAGCGGTGGCTCGGATGGGTCGGGCGGTCCAGACCGCCCGTAGCCGCAGCGGCCATCTCGCGCCGGATCATCACAGGACGGCCAGTCACCTGACCAGGTTTCTCGGTGGCGACTGGTGGCAGGAGCACTTCGCCACCGTGGGCCGGGAGAACGATCACGAACGCGCGACCGATATCGCGCTGCGGGTCGGCGCTGAGTACGACAAGCGGCTCACCGCAGGCAGCGCGTTCAAGGCGATCGCCATGCCCGTCCGCCCCCGCCCCGAACTGGCTCCAAAATATGTCCTGACCCTTTTCACCACGCATTCCGACGGTGCCTGGCACTTCGTCAACGCGCTCGGGCAGGCCGGGCTCGATCTGGAGGAGGAGCACTACAACAGCCGGATGGGCCCGGACACGCTCTTCGGGGGGATGACGCCCTTCGACCGGGAACGCCACATCAGAGCGACCATGCCCCGCATCTCCGCGATCATCGAAGGCAACATCCTCCGCCTCCTGAAAGAGATGCGGCAGGTACGGCTCGCCGATCACGTGTCCGAGGTGTACGCGGACGTCCTGGGACAGGCGTGGGAGAGGCATGCTCGGCACGCCGTCAAGTCGTTGCACAAGCGCGGCCTGATCGACCACAAGGGCATCGGCGACTTCTGGAAATCGTCGATCTGCCGACTCTGAGCGCCTGCGCCCGATCAGTCGTTATGCGAGCACCGGTAGGCGTGGCTCGGGCAGTTCGTCCCAGGTACGGCCGTCGAGGATTCGGCCACCTGCCTTCGGTGTCCGCCCACCCCACTGCTTGAAGAAGAACGCCGTACCGGAGCCGCTGCACTGGTCGCGCAGGTCCGCCACCCAGGCCGGTTCCATCGGCCGGCAGCCCGACCCCGACTCGCCGCCCGCGATCAACCAGTCGATCCCGTCGAGATCGAGGCTCGGCAGCGGGCCCAGCAGCGGCTCGGCCGAGATGAAGCGCACCACCGCCGGCACCGCACGCAAATGGTCGACGCGAGCCCGTTGGCTGTCGTCTTCGACGCTCACGCCCATCCAGACGTTCGGCGGCCAGTCGATGTGCGGCGCCAGCTTCGCCAGCCGAGCGGCGCGTTTGGTGAGGACCTGGTAGGTATGCCAGGGCGTTTCACGCATGACTTCGAACACCCGCTGCACGTGACTGAGCGGCACCCGGGCGTGGAACAGGTCGGACATCGAGTTGACGAAGATCGTGCGAGACTCGCGCCAGCGACGGGGCACGTCGAGCGCCTCCGGGTGCAGGGCCACACCGAATCCCGGCCCAGACGTACGCGGATCGCCGTCGGTCTGGTACTTCGTCGAGCCCATGGCCTTCAAGCGCTTCGCGAGCGTCATCGCGTAGCAGTTGTCGCAGCCGGTCGAGATGCGATCGCAACCTGTGGTGGGATTCCAGGTCGCCTCGGTCCACTCGATGGCGCTCTTGTCCGCCACGCGCTTCTCCTCCCGCTCGAAGCGCCAATACTGTCGAACAACCGTACGTGTGTGAAGGATCGCCGCGCGTGTCGGAACATATCCGTCAGCGCATCGAACGGCCCGCCACCCTGGGCGGGGTGGCGGGCCGGTGGGTCTATTGCGGTGGGTCAGCGGCGGGAAAGGCCGGCGCGGGCGGCCACGGCGGTGTCCGGGTGGTCGGTGAAGACGCCGTCGAGGCCGAGGGAGTAGAACAGCTCGTACTCGGCCTGGATGTCGCCACGGGCGTTCGGGTCGGTGCCGAGCCGAAAGTCGACCGGCAGGAACTGGTTCTCGGCCCGGAAGGTCCAGGCGTGCACGATCAGCTTTTCCCGGTGCGCGTCGCGGATCAGCGTGGTCGGTGCGAGCAGCCTACCGGCGGAGTCGCGCGGCACGATCAGGTTCTTGTGCGCGCCGATTCCGTCGGCGTACCTGGCGATCCACTTCAGACCGGCCGGCGTGGCCAGGTCGCGGTAGGTGCGGGCGTCGCCGGAGACGGTGAAGTCGTACGGGCGGCCGGCGGCGTCCAGCAGCTGGGCCAACCGTACGTCGGTCATCCGGTCCAGCCGCCGCAGGTTCGCCGTCTCGAAGGACTGGACGATCACCGGGGCGGACCGCTTCGTCCAACCGTTGCGCCGCAGCACCTCGACCAGCGGCTCCTCCAGCGGCAGCCCGATCGAGGCGAAGTAGCTGGGGTGCTTGGTCTCCGGGTACACCCCGATCACCCGCCCCCGCGCCTTCCCCTCGGTCCGGGCCAGGTCGATCACCTCCTGGAAGGTAGGCACCTGGTACCGCCCATCGTAGGCGGTGTTGGTCACCCGTACCTGCGGCAGCCGCTCGACGGCCCGCAGCGTGCGCAGTTCGGCCAGGGTGAAGTCCTCGGTGAACCAGCCGGTCACCGAGGTACCGTCGATGCTCTTCGTCGTCCGGCGGTCGGCGAACTCGGGCCGGGTCGCCACGTCCGTCGTACCGCTGATCTCGTTCTCGTGCCGGGCGACAAGCACGCCGTCGGCGGTCGCGACCAGGTCCGGTTCGATGTAGTCGGCGCCCATCCGGATCGCCAGCTGGTACGCCTCGATCGTGTGCTCCGGCCGGTAGCCACTCGCGCCCCGGTGGCCGATCACGACGGGCTGGTCGCCGGCCCGGACCGGATCCGCGCCACCTGTCGGCTTCGCCGAGGCGACCACGCCGGGCGTGACCAGACCGGCGGCGAGCAGGGCCACCGAAGCGCCGAGGGCGGAAAGAATACGTCGTCGCAACGCGGTCTCCTTCGTCGAGGGGAACCGCCTCAGCACATCCGGCCGGGCTGACCGCCAGTTGGTCCGCGCCTGGCCAGGCGTTGAATCCTCGGTATTCGACTCCAAAGAAACGGGTGAAATCGGAAGATTGTCGTGTGCGCCGGTTCTTTCGTCACCCCGTCCGGCTGGTGCCGATCAGCTTCCTGGTGGCGATCCTGCTCGGCACCGTGCTGCTGATGCTGCCGCCGATGGCGATCGAGGACCGACACCCGTCCTTCCTCACCGCGCTCTTCACCAGCACCTCGGCGATCTCGGTCACCGGGCTGGCCGTCGTCGAAACGCCGAGCTACTGGTCCACCCTCGGCCTGGTGGTGCTCACCGTGCTCACCCAACTCGGTGGCCTCGGCATCCTGACCGGCGCGGCGCTGGTGATCCTGACCGTCTCCCGGCGGCTCGGCCTGCACAACCGGCTGTTGGTGCAGGCCGAGACCCTGGAGTACGGGATCGGCAACGTCGGCCGGTTGCTGCTGCACATCGGGGCCACGGTGCTGGCCTGCGAGGTGCTGATGACGATCGTCGTCACCGGGCGGCTCTGGCTGGCCTACGACTACTCGCTGGGTCGCGCGCTCTGGTCGGCCGGCTTCCACGCCGTGCAAGCCTTCAACAACTCCGGCTTCTCGCTCTACCCCGACGGGCTGCTGGCCTTCTCCCGGGATCCCTGGGTCACCCTGCCGCTGGCGCTCGGCAGCATCATCGGCGGGCTCGGCTTCCCGGCGCTGTTCGAGGCGGTCCGCCACTGGCGACAGCCCAACCGCTGGGCGGTCGCCACCAAGCTGACCATCTGGGGCAGTGTCGTGCTGGTGGTCGTCGGCACCACGGTCTTCCTGGCCATCGAGTGGGCCAACCGGGGCACGCTCGGGCAGTACGCCGCCGCGGACAAGGTGCTCGCCGCGTTCGGCCAGATCGCGCTCGCCCGCACCGGCGGGATGGAGGTGGTGCCGGCCGGCGCGATCCGGGAGGAGAGCTACCCGCTGCTGATCTGGTTGATGTTCATCGGCGGCGGCAGTGCCAGCACCGCTGGCGGGATCAAGGTCGCCACCTTCTTCCTGCTGGCCTTCGTCATCTGGGCCGAGATTCGCGGCGAGCCGGACGTGACGGTCGGGCAGCGCCGGGTCGCCACCGCCAGCCAGCGGCAGGCGCTCACCGTCGCCCTGCTGAGCGTCGCGATCGTGGCGGCAGCCGCGAGCCTGCTCATCGCGATGACCAACCACCTGCCGTTCCAGGCGGCCCTCTTCGAGATCACCTCGGCCTTCAGCACCACCGGACTCACGGTGGGCGTGACGGAGGGACTCTCCGACGCCGGTCGCCTGCTGCTGATCGTGCTGATGTACGTCGGCCGGATCGGGCCACTCACCCTCGGCTCGGCGATCGCCCTGAACACCCGGCATCGGCTCTACCGCTACCCAGAGGAGCAACCCATTGTCGGATAGGAAAGCTGACTTCGGCGCTATCGCCGTGATCGGGCTCGGCCGATTCGGTTGCCACCTCGCCGGGTCGCTCACCGCGCTCGGCCACGAGGTGCTGGCGATCGACTCCAACCCGCAGCAGGTGCAGCGGTGGTCGGCGCAGCTGCCCCAGGTGGCGCAGGCCGACTCCACAAACGGGGAGGCGCTGCGCCAACTCGGCGTGGCGGAGCTGCAACGGGTGGTGGTGGCCATCGGCGCCTCGGTGGAGGCCAGCGTGCTCACCGTGCTCGCCCTTGTCGAGCTGAACGTGCCGCAGATCTGGGCACGGGCCACCTCCACCCAGCACGCGAAGATCCTCGAAGCGGTCGGCGCCCAACACGTGATCTTTCCCGAGGCGGAGACGGGCGAGCGGCTGGCCCATCTGATCGTCAGCCGGATGCTCGACTTCGTGGAGATCGAGGGTGCCTTCGCCATCGCGAAGATGCGGGTACCCGGGCCGTTGGTCGCCCGCTCGATCAGCCAGGCCTGGCTGGTGGCGCGGCACGGCGTACGGGTGGTCGGAATCAAGCGGGCCGGCGAGACCCGCTACCGCTACGTCTCCGAGGGGCTGGATCTCAGCCGGGACGACATCATCATCGTGGAAGGCACCATCGAGCAGGTCCAGCGCTTCTCCATGCTGTCCTGACCCGAAGCGGTCAGCCACGCTGTCCTGACCCGAAGCGGTCAGCCGCCCTTGGCGTGCTTCGGCGGCCCGCCACCCGGCTTGCCCTTCTTGCCGGCCCTGGCCTTCTCCGACTTGCCCTTTCCGGACGTACCCTTCGCCAGCTGGGCGTGCTCCGGCTTGCCCTTCTTCGGCTTGCCCTTGCCCGGCTTGCCCTTCTTGGGCTGCGCCTTCTTCGACTCCGACTTTGCCTTGGCCCCACCGGCGCCACCCGAACCGGCCTTGCCGGTCTCGGCGCGCACCGGCTTCGGGGCCGGCTTGGTGCTCGGCGCGGCACCGGCCACCCCCGAGACCTGCACGCCGCACAGGTCGTCGCCCACCCGGAACTCCAGCGGCAGCGGATTCGACCCGGTGTACGTGCCGGTGAGGGTCAACTTCTCGGTGGCACCCGGGGCCAGGGCGGGTCGCTGCGGGGCGGGCTGCACGACGACCGCACGTCCCTGCTGACGCACCGGTCCCGGAGTCGCCCGGGTCACCTGCTGCTCACCCGGGAAGGCGAAGCGCATCGTCCAGTCACGCAGCTCACGGTTGCCGGTGTTGGTCAGCTTCACCTCGGCGGTGAAGTCCTTGCCGGAGTCCTTGTGCAGCGCGTACGAGACCTGGCAAGGCTGCTGCTGGGCACCGCCGATGCGAGCCTCGGTCGGCTGGTCGATGCCCCCGCTGGCCGGGCTGTGCGAGGTGACCCCCCAGACCGCCGCCGTCACCGCCATCAGCGCGGCGGCAGCCACCGCCGCCTCGACCCGACGCCGACGGTCCATCGTCCGGCGGGTCCGCAGGCCGGCGAGCGGCAGCGCGTCGGTCGCCGCCGACCAGGGCAGGATCGTGGTGTTGATGCTGGCCAGCCGCAGCGGGTCGGTCCGCCCGTCGCCGACGGGCACGGCCGGTGCCCGACCGGCAGCCGCCGCGAGGGCCCGGGCCAGCTCGGTGGTGGCCGGGCGATCCGCCGGCCGCTTCGCCAGGCAGCGGCCGACCAGGCCGACGACATCGGCGGGCAGCCCCGGCACCGCCGGCATCGGCTCGGGCTCGTGGTACATGTGCGCCCGCAGCATCCCGGTGGTGGTGTCGGCCTGCCAGGGCAGCCGTCCGGTGAGCATCCGGTAGAGCAGCAGGCCCACCGCGTACACGTCGGTCGCCGGGCTGACCTGGCCGTTGTCCAGCCGTTCCGGAGCGAGGTAGGCGGGCGTGCCGAGCAGCGTGCCGTCCGGACCCTTCTCGCTCTCGCCGACAAGCGCCGAGATGCCGAAGTCGACCACCTTCACCCCGGTCGCGGTGAGCATCACGTTGCCGGGTGTCACATCACGGTGCACCACCCCACGGGCGTGCGCGGCAGCCAGTGCGGAGGCGACCTCCGCGGCGACCGTCACCGCCTCCCGCCACGGCAGCTGCCGGTCGCGGGCCAGCCGCGCGGTAAGCGGAACACCGTCGATCAGTTCCATCACCACGTACGGCACGGTCAGCCCGACCTGGTCGGACTCCCCGTAGTCGTACACGTTCGTGATGTTCGGGTGGCAGAGCCGCGCGGACGCCTGGGCCTCGCTGCGGATCCGGTGCCGGAAGGCCCGGTCGCTGGCCAGCCGCGAGGCGAGGACCTTGACCGCGACCTGGCGGCCGAGCACCTCGTCGTAGCCGCGCCACACCACCGACATGCCGCCCGCGCCGAGTTGCTCGACCAGCCGGTAACGCTCACCGAGCAGCTGCGCGCCCCTGCGTACCTCTGCACCCATGGTCGGCGTTGTTGCCCGACGTGAGGGTCGTTACACCTTTCTGGTCGGATTCGGTCAGCGATGTCACCCGATCAGGCGGTGGCCAGCAGTTGGTCCACCGGCGCGTAGTCGTCGGTGAGCACCAACGCGGCGCCGACGAAGTCGGTCAGCTCACCGCCGGAGAGCAGGCTGGCCGGCTCGTTCTCGGCGTCCAGGCGGACCCGCAGCGCCGCCAGCGGCAGCGGCGCGTCGGAGGCGACGATCAGGAAGTTCGCGCCCCGCTCCCCGGCCAGCGCCGCCGGTGGGGCGATCAGTGCCACGTGCCGGAACTCGGCGGCGACGGTGGCCACCTCGCTGGTGATGAAGCGCAGCGGCGGGTAGTCGATGACGTTCTGCACGTACACGCCGCCGGGCCGGGTGACCCGCCGAATCTCCGCGGCCATCTCCCGGGTGGCCAGGTGCCAGGGCACCACCAGGTGCCCGAACGCGTCGCCGACCACGAAGTCGCGGCTGTCAGTCGCCTCGGCGGCCACAAGCATCCGGGCGTCGCCCACCACCGCCCGCAGATCCGGCCCCTGCGCCACGCCGAGTTCCCGCTCGCCCAACTCGACCAGCCCGCCGTCGATTTCGAAGACCAGGTTGTCGGTGCCAGGCCGGGTGGCGGTCAGGTAGCGGGGCACGGTGAAACCGCCGCCGCCCAGGTGCAGCGCGTCGAGCCGGTGCCCCGGCGGGGCGATCACGTCGGCCGCCGCACCGATCCACCGGGTGTACGCGTACTCCAGGTGGGTCGGGTCCGCCAGATCCACGTACGAATGCTGGGCCGAGTTCAGCAGCAGCGTACGCCCGCTGGACCGGCCCGGATCCGCCTCGACCCGGGCGCAGTGGTACGCCGTCTCCACGTCGCACGGATCCGGTGCCACCACGGTCAGCCCGACCCCGACCAGACCGAGCGCCGCCAGGGCGGCCTTGACCCGGGCCGGACCGGGCAGCGTGGCGCGATCCTGCCGGCGCAGGTAGACCCAGAGCGCGATGCCGGTGATGCCGAGCGAGGCGGCCAGCCCGAACAGGATGACGGTGCTGGGCAGGGCGGCGACCAGCACGAAGCCGGTGACCAGGGTGGCCGTGACGGCACCCAGCGTGCCGATGCTGGACAGCCGGCCCACCACCTGACCGGTGCGGCGCAGATCGGCCAACTGAAGCTTGATCACCAGCGGGCTGACTGCGGAGAGCAGCATCGCGGGCGCGAAGACGGCGACCGCGACCAGCAGCAGAATGGCGCTGGCCGCACCGCCGCGCAGCACCTCACCGGCGTAGCGGACGGCGGGCAGGGTGATCGCGGTGGCGATGCCGGAGAGCACCAACGCCGGAGCCAGCAGGGTACGCGGGTTGCGCCGGTCGGCCAGCCAGCCGCCGGCCCACGCCCCGTACGCGATCGCGGCCAGCGCGATGCCGATGACCGAGCTGGTCACCTGGAGGGTGACCCCCACGTACGGCCCGACCAGCCGCAGCGCGGCGGTCTCCAGGACCAGGACGGCACCGCTGGAGTAGAAGACCAGGAACGCGGCGAGCCCGTTGGGCAGGGCCCGCGCGTCCTCTGGTCGAGCCGGTGCCGCTGGTGCCGACACCTCAGGCGTTGGAGAGTTCATCGTGGCGATGGTACGCAGCGACCCGGGGGTCGCGGGTCAATGCATCGAGAGATGAACGTGGTTCGTGTGATCGGCGGCCGGGCTGCCGCTGCCGCTGTACGCCCGCCAGCCCGTGCCCGGGTGCCAGATCTGCCGGTACCAGATCACGTACAGCACGCCGAGCCGGTCCGCGTTGCGCACGTGCCAGGCGGCCAGACTGTCCCCGTACGCCTTGTCCCCGCCGGTGGCCGTGCGGTCCTCGAAGCCGTTCGTGGCGGCGGAGAAGTCACAGGCGCGGCCCTTCGGGTGCTCGCCCGACCCGCCGCTGCGGTAGCAGGAGACGTGCCGCTTGTATCCGGCGGCCTGGGTCTGCTTGAGCGCGTGCAGGGTGCGTGGCGTGATGCAGCCGGAGGTGGTCGGGTCGTTCACCGAGCACGACTCGCTCGGCCACGACCCGTCGGAGTTGCGTGGGGCCGGCGCCGCCGAGCTGGAGTTGCCGCCGCTGAACCCACTGCTGCTGCCCGAGCTGACCGACGCCAGGGCCGCCTCGGCCTCTTTCTTCTTCTTCGCCATCACCGCGACCTGCTTCTGCTGCTCGCGGACCTCGGCGTTGATCGCCAGCTTGGCCTGCCGGGCCTGCTCGCGGGCCTCGGTCAGCTCACGCACCCGGCGGCCGTCCCGCTGCGCCATCATGTCGAGGCTGGCGGCCCGCTGCACGAAGGCTTCCGGGGTGCCGCTGTCCAACAGCGCGGCGGCGGCGCTGAGCCGGCCGACCCGGTAGGACTGGGCCGCCACCTCGCCGACCAAGACGGTCAGCTCGGCCAGCCGACCCTCCACCTCGGCCAGTTCGGCACCGAGCTGCTGCTGCCGCTTCTTCGAGGTGTCCAGCTTCCGCTTGGCCTCGATGTGCGCCTTGGCGGTGGCCTCCAGGGCATCCCGCAGCTTCTTGCTACCGCCCTCGTTGGGTTCGGCGTACGCCGGCACGACACCTACGCCGAGCAGCAGCGCCACGGCGGCGAGCAGGGCGATCAGCGGCCGGTGCACCCGCCGCCGGTTGGGCATGGACCTGCGCACGAAAGCATCCTTCCGTCGGCCGCCGGCCCCCGGTGATCACACTGCGCGGCGGCAACCTCCACCGGCGCCGGTCGGCGGCCTGCTGGCGGAGACCGCGGGCCACGATACCGGAAGCACCCCCGCAAACCAGTGCCCCGACCCCCACACCCCATCGATTGTCAACACAACGTGACAACGACCTCACTCATTGACGAGGAGGGCCTGGTGGACCTCGGTCCAGACCTGGTCGTTGACGGCCACCAGGAGGCCGTGATCGGTGCCGGCCGGGTGGTAGTCCGTACCGTCGAACCGGCGCGCCACCCCACCTGCCGCCCGCACCAGCAGGGTGCCCGGGCCGTGGTCCCAGGGCAGGGTGCGCCAGAAGAGCACGAACTGCTGCCGACCGGTGAGCAGGTCGAGGTACTCCCGACCGGCGCAGTGCTGGCCCGGCAGCAACTGCCCGACCCGCGCCCCACCCGACTCGGCGCGGCGGCGCGCGGCCGGCGGCAGGAACTTGGTCATCGCGGCACCGCGCAGCTCGCCCACCGGCGGTGCCGTCGACGGCAGCCGCACCGGCCGACCGTCCAGGTACGTGCCCTCGCCAAGCTGGGCGGTGGCAAGCGTCCCGGCCAGCGGGTCGAACACCCAGGCGGCCACCGGCTCACCGTCGGTGTGCAGGGAGATCATCAGTGCGAACGGGCGGCGGCCCGCCGCGAAGTTCGCGGTGCCGTCGATCGGATCGACAAGCCACACGTCGCCCGCGCCAGCCAGGTGGCGCAGCAGCTCCGGATCGTCCGCCACCGCCTCCTCACCGACCACGACCGAGCCCGGCCGCAGCTGGCGCAATCCGGCCGCGATCACATCCTCGGCCTTGCGGTCGGCGACGGTGACCAGCTCACCGGGGGCCTTCTCGGTCACGTCGCCCGCACCGAGGTGACGGAAGGACGGCAGTACGACCCGGTCCGCAGTTTCCCGCAGCAGCCCGGCGACCTCGTCGAGCAGGGTGTCAGCCACGTGGCGGCAGCTTCACCACGCTGACGAAGAACTCGTCGATCTGCCGGACCACCGAGATGAACTGCTCGAAGTCCACCGGCTTGGTCACGTACGCGTTCGCGTGCAACTGGTAGCTGCGCAGAATGTCCTCGTCGGCCTGCGAAGTGGTGAGCACCACCACCGGGATCCGGCAGAGCTCGTCGTCCCGCTTGATCTCTTCGAGCACCTCCCGGCCGTCCCGGCGCGGCAGGTTCAGGTCGAGCAGGATCAGGTCCGGCAGCACCGCGTCCGCGTACTGGCCCTCGCGGCGCAGGTAGGCGAGCGCCTCGGCGCCGTCGGAGACGACGTTCAGCCGGTTGCGCAGCTTGTGCTCCTCGAAGGCCTCCTGGGTCATCAGCACATCACCCGGGTCGTCCTCGACCAACAGGACCTCGATCGGGCTGTTGCCGTCCGCCGGCGCAGTCATCCCACCGCCTCCTTCATGCCACCTGTGCCACCGCTGTCCGGCGTGCCACCGCCAGCGGATGCCTCGCCGCCCTGGCGCGCGGCGACAGCCACCGCACCGACCGTACCTTCGCTGGTCGAGCGGCTCTCACCGGCCGCTGCACCGTCGCCGCTGGGCGCATCGTCCGCCGCACCGTCGGTGCCGTCCCGCGCACCGTCGGTATCGGCGTCGGCGGCCGGACCGTCCGTTGCGCTGGCGGCCGTCGCGGCCTCGACGTCGGCGGGCAGCGCCGGCAGGGTGAACCGGATCGCGGTGCCCTCGGGTACGTCGGTGTCCACCCAGACCCGGCCACCGTGGTACTCCACGATCTTCTTCACGATGGCCAGCCCGATCCCGGTACCCGGGTAGGCGTCCTTGGCGTGCAACCGCTGGAAGATCACGAAAATCTTGTCGGCGAACTCCGGCTCGATCCCGATGCCGTTGTCCTGGCAGGTGATCTCCCACTCCTCGCCCACCAACCGGGCGGAGACGTGCACCTTCGGCGGCACGTCGGGCCGGCGGAACTTGACCGAGTTGCTGACCAGATTCACCAGCAGGTTCGTCAGCAGCGGTTCCTCGCCCCGGATCGTCGGCAGCTCGCCCCAGGTCAGCTCGGCGTCGGCGTACTGCCGGGCCGGCTCGGTCTGCTCGGCGACCTCCGCCATCAGCTGGTTGAGGTCGACATCGGTGAAGCCAGCGGTGATCCGGCCGATCCGGGAGAAGGCAAGCAGATCGTTGATCAACCGCTGCATCCGCTGCGCCCCGTCCACCGCGAAGGCGATGTACTGGTCGGCCCGCTCGTCGAGCCGGCCGGCGTAGCGGCGTTGCAGCAGCTGACAGAAGCTGGCCACCTTGCGCAGCGGCTCCTGAAGGTCGTGCGAGGCGACGTAGGCGAACTGCTCCAGGTCACGGTTGGACCGGGTCAGCTCCTCGGCCTGCTTCTGCAACTGGGAGTTCACCCACTCGATCCGCTCCCGCGCCTCGCGTACCTCGGCCAGATCCGCCGCGATCTTCTGGCGCATCGCGTCCACGTCCTCGCCGAGACGCTGGAACTCCGGCGGGCCGGCACCGGAGATCCGCTGACCGTAGTCGCCGGTGGCGACCTCGCGGACCTGCCCGGCCAGGGCGGTCAGCGGTCGCAGCACCATCCGGTCCAGCGAGAGCAGCAGCGCGATGCCGGCCAGCGCGACCACCAGACCGGCCACGACGAGCAGGACGACCAGGAGGTTCCCGGTCCGCTCGACGTCCCGGGCGGTGGCCTCCCGGGCGGTCAGGATCTCCTCCTGTAGCGCGGAGACCGTCGTCCGCAACTCGTCGAAGCGCTGCCGGCTCTCGTCGGTCAACAGCGCCTGCCCGGCAGCCGCGCCATTCGTGCTGGTGGCGTCGATCACCGGCTGGGCGACGGTGCGCCGCCACTCGTCCGCCTGCTGCTCGACGCTCAGCAGTTCCGCCTCGATGCCGGGATAGCTGCCGGACAGCTCCCGGATCTGCGCCGCGGTCGTCCGCTCCCGCGCCAGGCCCCGCTCGTACGGGGCGAGGTCCTCGCGGTCGGCGCTCACCGCGTAGCCGCGCATGCCGGTCTCCTGGTCGAGCAGCGCGCTGAGCATCTCCTCGCCCTGCACCCGCAGCGGGCCGACCTCCATCAGCAGCACGTCGGTGTACTCGCGGTTCTTGGTGGCCACGACCGCCTCGGCCACCGCGACGCTGAACAGCAGCGCGCCGACGATGCCGAGCAACGCCAGCACCCGACCGCGCAGCGTCCAGACCCTGGGGTTCATCGGCCACCGCCCCGGGTGACCAGCAGCATCGCCACATCGTCGGCGAACGGGCCGCCGTTGAGTTCCTCGGCCCGCCCGACCAGCCAGGCCGGCAGCTCGGGCAGCGGGACGCTCCGGCTGGCCGGTTCGTCGAGCAGGCGGGTCAGGCCGGGCACGTCGAGCCGCTCGTCACCGGCACCGATCCGACCCTCGATCACGCCGTCGGTGTACATCAGCAGGGACCAGTCATCGGTCTCGAACTCCAGATCGAAGGCGACGGGCCGGCGGGGTCGTACGCCGAGCAGCAGGCCACCCGGTGCCGGCACCGGAGCCACCCGGCCATTGGCGAGCAGGACCGGTGGTGGGTGGCCGGCCAGCCGTACGGTCGCCCGGTTGGCGTTCAGGTCCAGCCGGGTGGTCGCGACCGTGGCGAAGATCTCCCGGAGCCGGCGCTCACTCATCAGCACCTGTTCCAACGCGGGCAGCACCTCGTCGTCAGGGACCCCGGCGAGGACCAGGGCCCGCCAGGCCACCCGGAGCTCGACGCCGAGTGCCGCCTCGTCCACGCCGTGGCCGCAAACGTCGCCGACGATCAGGTCGACCCGGTCGGGACTGGTCTGCACCACGTCGTAGAAGTCCCCGCCGATAAGCGCGGCGTGTCGGCCCGGCCGGTAGAAGGTGTGCACCGCGATCTGCTCGGTGGACATCAACGGCTGGGGCAGCAGACCGCGCTCCAGGCGGGCCGACTCGGCCTGACGCAGCTCCACCTCGCGCAGCCGGCGGGCGTTCTCGTCGGCCCGCTTACGCTCCACCGCGTAGCGCAGCGCCCGGGTCAGCAACACGCCGTCAACCTGGCCCTTGACCAGGTAGTCCTGGGCCCCCTCGGCGACCGCGACGATGCCCAGGTGCTCGTCGGAGCGGCCGGTGAGCACGCAGACCGCAGCGCTGCCGGACATCTCCAGCACCTGCCGCAGGCCGTCCAGCCCCTGCGCGTCCGGCAAGCCGAGGTCGAGCAGGACGCAGTCCACGCCGGCGATCCGCTGGCGGGCCTCGCTCAGGCTGGTGGCGACCAGCAGCTCGATCCCCGAGTTCGTCTCGGCCAGCAGTTCACCGACGAGGAAGGCGTCACCCTCGTCGTCCTCGACCAGCAGCACCCGCAGCCGCTCACCCGGCGGCAGGTTCGGGTTACCGCCCAGGCCACCCTGGGGGTACGGCCACGACACGACGGAGGGACCGGTCATCCCGGTCCCCCGGTGTGGCCGGGTCACCGCCGCGACGGGCGGGAGATCGCTGCTGATGTCGGGCTCCTTCCGACTGTCCCGCTGATCCTGTATTAGACAACGTTCGCACACAACACGACGGGGTGCCCTGGCACAGCATGGTGGATGATGACCTACCCCTGGTCCCACCCCTCCGAGGAGCCACCCGTGGGCGCACCCCCCAGCCCCGCCACCAAGCGTGCCCGCACGCCCGCCGACCGAGCCCTCGCCCGGCCTCGCCGACGCCCCCTCGCCGCGCTGGTGGCGCTGGCGGCACTCGCCGCCATCGGCGCGGGTGTGCTGCTCGACCTGCGCCCGCCGGCACCCCGGCCGGCCGACGCCCCGGCCGAGGAGTTCAGCGCTCTGCGAGCGTACGCGCACGTCCAGCAGATCGCCGGACGGTCCCACGCCGCCGGCAGCCCGGCGAACGACGCGGTCCGGGCCCACCTGGAAACTGTGCTACGCGAGCTCGGGCTGGAGCCCGAGGTGCAGGACACCATCGCCGAGGAGGCCGGCCAGCTCAGCGGCGCGGCCGGCGGCGCCACCCTGGCCCGGGTCCGCAACCTGGTGACCCGGGTGCCCGGCACCGATCCCACCGGCACGGTGTTCCTGGTCGCGCACTACGACTCGGTGCAGAGCGGGCCGGGCGGTAACGACGACGGTGCCGGGGTGGGCACCATCCTGGAGGTGGCGCGGGCGCTGGCCGACGGTCCCCGCCTCCGCAACGACGTCGTACTGCTGCTCACCGACGCCGAGGAGGCCTGCCTCTGCGGCGCGTCGGCCTTCGCCACCGACCATCCACTCGCCGCCGGCAAGGGCGTGGTGCTCAACCTGGAGGCGCGGGGGCGTACCGGGCCGGTGATCATGTTCGAGACGTCGCCGCAGAACGCGGCGCTCGTCGACGTCTTCGGCCGGGCCGCACCGCACCCGGTGGGCACCTCGTTCGCGGTGGAGGTCTACCGCGCACTGCCCAACGACACCGACTTCACCGCCTTCCTGGACGCCGGCTTCGTCGGGCTCAACTCGGCGTACCTCGACGGTGGGGCGATCTACCACACCCCGCTGGACACCCCGGAATCGATGGACCGGGCCAGCCTCCAGCACCACGGCGAGAACGCGCTGGGCCTGGTACGCGAGTTCGGCCGGATCGAGCTGGACAGCCTGCGCGCCGGGCACGACGCCACCTACTTCCCGCTCCCCGGTGGCCTGGCCCGCTACCCCGGCACCCTGGTGCTGCCGTTGGCGCTGCTGGCGCTGGCCGGTGTGGTCCTGCTCGGCTGGTTGGCGTGGCATCGAGGTCGGGCGAGCGCCGGCCGGCTGGTCGCCGGCTTCGTGCTGACCCTGGTGCCGATCGTGGTGGCGCCGCTCGGCGCGCAGCTGCTCTGGTGGGTGATCACCGCCATCCGGCCGGGCTACGCGGAACTGCTCGACCCGTACCGGCCCACCTGGTACCGGCTGGCCGTGCTGGCGATCGCCGCCGCAGTGCTGTTCGCCTGGTACGCGCTTACCCGCCGGTCGATCGGTCCGGCCGCGCTGGCCATCGGTGGGCTGGGCTGGCTCGCGCTGTTCGGCGTACTGCTGGCGGTTCTGATGCCCGGCGGGGCGTACCTGGCGACCCTGCCGGCGCTGGCCGGCGCGCTGGCCGGGCTGGCGGCGGTGGCCAGCCGCCTCGACGGCCCGGTGCCGGTGATCGCGGTGACCGCCGCCGCCGCGGTGGCGGTGGTCGTGCTGCTGCCGACAGTGGTGCTGCTCTTCCCGGCGCTGGGCATGGCGATGGGCGGCGTCGCGGCGCTCTTCGCGGTACTGCTCGGTCTGGCCGCGCTGCCGGTGGTCGACCTGCTGCACCCGCAGGCCGGCGGCCAACGGGGCATGCTGGCGCTGCGGGCCCGCCGGCTCGGCGTGCTGCCGGCCGGCGCCGCCGCGCTGGCGGTGGTGGTGTGCGCCGGGGTCGGCCTCGCCGTCGACCGGCTGGACGCCGCGCATCCCGCGCCCACCCACCTGATGTACGCGCTGGACACCGACACCGGCCAGGCCCGCTGGCTCAGCCGCGAGTCCGCGCCACAGCCCTGGACCGACGGGTACGTCGACGGGCCGGTCTCCGTCGCCGACGAGTTCCCCGGCATCGGCCCCACCGACCTGCTGGGCGGCCCGGCACCCGCCGCCGACCTACCCGCGCCCCGGCTGGACGTGCTTGCCGACACCACCACGGCCGGCGAGCGCACGCTGCGGCTCCGGCTCACCCCGCAACGCCAGGTACGCCTGGTCACCCTGCACGTCGACACGACCACCGCGACGGTACGCGGCGCTCAGGTGGCCGGCCGGCCGGTGCCGATCGAGGAACGCTCCGGGCGGTGGGGCTTCGGCCTGGTCTTCCACGCCCCGCCACCCGAGGGAGTCGAGATCACGCTGACCGTCGAACCGAAGGCGGAACGGATCGAGCTACGCGCGATGGACGCCAGCGACGGCCTGGCCGACCTGCCCGGCTTCCGCCCTCGCCCACCCGGCGTAGGCATCGCCGGCTCACACACCTCCGAAATGCTCGCCATAGCCCGTACCCACCCCCTCTAACCCCCACCCTCTAACCCCCACCCCCACCCCACCTCCGCGCTTGCCGATCTTGCACTTTCTGTCGCGACAAATGCCTCCCTACCGGGGCATACCAGTGACCAAAAGTGCAAGATCGGCGGGGTTTCGGGGTGGGTTGAGGGTGAGGGTGAGGGTGGGGGTGGGGTGGGGTGGGAGGGGTGGGGTTATTTCCAGCGGAAGTGGACGAAGAGGCGACCGAAGTTCTTGGAGTCCTTCTCGACCCGGTGGTAGAGCTGTTTGACGTCCTTCTGGTCCAGGAAGCGCAGCACGCGCTTCTTGAGCTGGCCGGAGCCCTTGCCGGGGATGATCTCGACGAGGGTGGCCTTCTTCGCCACCGCCTCGTCCATGATCCCGCGCAGCGCCCGGTCGATGTCGTGGCCCTTGTTGAAGATGTCGTGCAGGTCCAGCTTCAGCTTCATGCCATGTCCACCGTCCGGTCGGCTGCCATGCGGCCATGGTAGGCAGGTGAGTCGCCGCCCTCCGAGGACGCCGAAGGGCAGCCCTGTCGGGCTGCCCCTTCGGCTCGTTCCGGGTACGTCGCCAGCCCACCGTCGGCTGGTTCGGCGTCCCGCCTCAGCGACCGCCGCCGACGCGGGTCTCCACCCGACGCAGGGCGGTCGTGTAGTCGTTGTTCGTGGCGTGCATCGCCGCCGCGATGCGCAGGTGACGCAGGGCCTCGTTGTGCCGGTTCAGCCGCTCCAGCGTCCGGCCCAGCACGTGGTGGGCGTAGTGGTCGCTGGGGTTGCGGTCCACCAACTCCCGCAACTGCTCCTCAGCCCGGGTGAGCTGGGCCGACTGGAAGTACGCGCGAGCCAGCAGCTGACGCACGGCGGAGTTGTCGGGCTCGGCCGCGACGATCGGTTCGAGCAGTCGGGCCGCGCTGCTCGGGTCTCCGGACTCGAAGAACAGAGTCGCCCGCCGGTACTCGGCCAGAAGATCCATTCCGTCCACCCCCTCCGTATCGCACCACTCAACCGACGCTGGCACAACACCGGCGGTACCGCGACTGTTCCCGGGCGCTTCTGCGGCCCGACCCGGCTTCCGCCGTGCGGCGGCCCGGCTTCGGTCGTGCGGCGGCCCGGCTTCGGTCGTGCGGCGGCCCGGCTTCGGTCGTGCGGCGGCGGCTCGGCTGTAAGAGAACGGCGGCTCGGCTGCTCGGCTGTTAAGAAGGGGCCCTTCCTCTACCGCAGGCGTTAAGAAGGGGCCCTTCCTTACACGGCGGCGAGGTCCCAGGCGCGGACGCCGCCGACGATGCCGGCGCTGTTGGGGACCACCACGACGTCGTCGCCCATCCGGGCGAGCTGCTCGGGGCGGATCAAGCGGGAGTTGCCGCCACCCAGGTAGAGCCGGTCCCAACGGAACACCGGACGCAGCCCGTCGACCACCTGCCGGATCCGGCGGGACCAGAATGCGTCGCCCAGCCGGCGGCGTTCCGGCTCGCCCACGTACGTGTCGTAGGTGGTGCCCCAGCGGACCGGGGCGTGCGACAGCTCCAGGTGCGGAGCGAGCACGCCACCGTCGAAGAGTGCGCTGCCCAGCCCGGTGCCGAGCGTCAACACCAGTTCGCAGCCGGTGCCCGCGACCACCCCGGCGCCGTGCACTTCGGCATCGTTGAGCACAAGTGTGGGCAGGCCGAACGCGGCGGCGAGAGCACTACGGGCGTCGTAGCCCGACCACTTGGCGAGCAGCCCTGGATCCACCCGGCTGCGGGGACCGGAGCGGGTCACGTAATGCGGGGTGGCGACCACCACGCCGTGCCGGATCATGCCCGGCATCCCGACCGTCACCCGGTCCGCCGCCGGCAACCGGCCACCCAGCTCCAGCAGGGTCTTCACGAACAGCTCCGGCGGCAGGGGGTACGGCGTGGGCACCCGCAGCGGTTGGGCCCGCATGGTGCCCGCCCCGTCCAGGACGGACGCCTTGATCCCGCCGCCCCCGCAGTCGATCGCCAGAGTGGTCTGCACGACGGTGAGTCTGCCTCGTGATCCCTGCGCAGGCACGGCAGGCCACCGCAACCACTCCGACAGGCGCGCCGCCACCGCCGGGAATAACCGGCGGACCGCGAACGCGGCGGCGGGTAGGCTCGCCTGCTTGTGAGCGCCACGTTGATCGCCAAGAACCTTGCCGCGGGGCACGGTGACCGGAGCCTGTTCACCGGGCTGGACCTGGTGGTCGCGCCCGGCGACGTGGTCGGCCTGGTCGGGCCGAACGGGGCGGGCAAGTCGACGCTGCTGCGTACCCTCGCCGGGTTGCTCCCGATCGAGACCGGCAACGTCACGGTGAGCCCGCCCACCGCGAGCATCGGGCACCTGCCGCAGGAGCCGGAGCGGCGTCCCGGCGAGACGATCCGGGCCTTCCTGCACCGGCGGACCGGGGTGGCCGACGCGCAGGCCACCCTGGACGCGGCGACCGAGGCGCTGACCGCCGGGGTGACCGGCGCGGACGACGCCTACTCCGGCGCGTTGGAGAGCTGGCTCGGTCTGGGTGGCGCCGATCTCGACGAGCGGGCCGGGGAGGTGGCCGCCGAGCTGGGCCTCGCCGTCGACCTCGACCAGGAGATGGTCGGGCTCTCCGGCGGCCAGGCCGCCCGCGCCGGGCTGGCCTCCCTGCTGCTCAGCCGGTACGACATCTTCCTGCTCGACGAGCCCACAAACGACCTGGACCTGGCCGGCCTGGATCGGCTCGAACGCTTCGTGACCGGGCTGCGCGCCGGCACCGTACTTGTCAGCCACGACCGCGAGTTCCTGGCCCGCACGGTGACCCGGGTGCTGGAACTGGACCTGCACCAGCAGCAGGTCAACCACTTCGGTGGGGGCTACGGCGCGTATCTGGAGGAGCGGGAGGTGGCCCGCCGCCAGGCACGCGCGGAATTCGAGGAGTACGCCGAGACGAAGGCCGGTCTGGAAGCTCGCGCCCGGACCCAGCGCGGCTGGCTGGAGAAGGGGGTCCGTAACGCCCGCCGCAAGGCGACCGACAACGACAAGATCGGCCGCAAGTTCCGCGCCGAGTCGACCGAGAAGCAGGCCGCCAAGGCCCGCCAGACCGAGCGGCTGATCGAGCGGCTGGAGGTCGTCGAGGAGCCGCGCAAGGAGTGGGAGCTGCGGATGGAGATCGGTGCCGCGCCCCGCGCCGGCGCCGTCGTGGCCACCCTTCGCGACGCCGTGGTACGCCGGGGCGACTTCACCCTCGGGCCGGTCAACTTCCAGCTCGACTGGGCCGATCGGGTGGCGGTGACCGGGGCGAACGGGTCCGGCAAGTCGACCCTGCTGGGTGCCCTGCTCGGCCGGCTGCCACTTGACGCGGGTCAGGCCACGCTCGGCGCTGCGGTGGTGGTCGGCGAGGTGGACCAGGCTCGCGGGCACTTTCTCGGGGACGCGCCGCTGCTCGACGCCTTCCGGGTCGCCGTACCGGACCTGTCGCCCGCGGACGTGCGTACGCTGCTGGCCAAGTTCAACCTGCGCGCCCAGCACGTGCTGCGGCCGGCGGCGACGCTCTCGCCCGGCGAGCGGACCCGGGCCGCGCTGGCGCTGTTGCAGGGGCGCGGGGTGAACCTGCTGGTGCTGGACGAGCCGACAAACCACCTCGACCTGCCGGCCATCGAGCAGCTGGAGTCGGCGCTGGCCAGCTATCCGGGCACGCTGCTGTTGGTGACCCACGACCGGCGGATGCTCGACGCGGTACAGGTCAACCGCCGGCTGCGGGTGGCGGCCGGGCAGATCAGCGAATGTTAATAGGGGGCCCTTCCGCTACCTCAGGCGTTAACAAGGGGCCCTTCCTTGCCCGCATAGCGGGCGCTGATTCGGGTAACGGCGGGGCCGGAGGTGGCCGGTATGGTCGGGTTTGCAACTACTCCGCCCTCCGCCGAGCGGCTGCGGGCGGTGGACGGGTTCCTCGCTGAAGCGTGGACGGACCAGGTTCGACACGACGACCGGCTGCGTCCGCTGGCGGTCGAGGTCAGGTTCGACCGGGGCGTCGCCCACCTGACCGGTGAGGTGGACGAGCCGGCACAGTTGCGACTGGTCCGCGAGCACCTGGGGCGACTGGCGGGCGTCTTCGGCGTCTGGTGCCGGGTGCGGGTCGGCGGGCGCGACCCGGTGGTGATCGATCTCGGCTGTGGTGCCACCAAACAGTGGCCGGGCAACCTCGGGTTGGACATCTTCCCCGCACCGGGGGTGGATGCGGTGGCCGACCTGTCCGGTTCCCTGCCGCTCGCCGACGACTCGGTGGACGTACTGTTCGCGGTGCACATCCTGGAGCACCTGATCGATTTCCTGCCGCTGCTCGACGAGTGCCACCGGGTGCTCCGGCCCGGCGGCGTACTGCACGTGATGAGCCCCTGGTGGGGCCATGTCAACGCGGTCGCCGACCCGACCCATGTCCGGCTGCTGGACGTGCAGACC